>NZ_JADOVJ010000001.1:2233750-2925000 GCF_015752315.1 Nocardioides luteus | reverse complement strand
CGTCACAACGCGTCCTCCGCTCCGTCGTCGGTGTGCGTGGGGGATCCGTGTGGCTTGGGCACGTCCTGGCCGGCGGCGGCGCGGATCGCGCGCACGATGTTCTCGTAGCCGGTGCACCGGCAGATGTTGCCCTTCAACGCCCGGCGTACGGACTGCTCGGAGATCTCCTCGCCTGACTCGAGCAGGTCGGTCGCGGTCATGAGCATCCCGGACGTGCAGTAGCCGCACTGGAGGCCGTGATGGGACTTGAAGCACTGCTGAAGGTTGTTGAGCGAGCCGTCGGGCTCGGCGAGCGAGGCAGCGGTCTCCACCGTGGTGCCGTCGGTCTGCGCGGCCAGGATCATGCAGGACTTCGCGATCCGCCCGTCCCAGCGAACGGTGCACGCTCCACAGTTTCCGGTGTCGCAACCGATCTTCGGCCCACGCAGGTCGAGCTCGTCGCGCAGCCAGTGCACCAGCAGCTTGCGAGAGGAGACCTGTCCCTGGACCTCGCGACCATCGACGGTCACGGCGATCGCGTGTACGTCGGGGGCCGACAGGTCCGGGAGGGCGAGTTCATCCGGTGCCGGTGTGGCGGTCATGCGTGGTCTCCGTTCACAAGGTCGGTCAGTGCGCGGTGGAGCTGGACTTTGGCCATGCGCCGCCGGTAGTCGGCCGAGCAGTGCACGTCGCTCGCTGCCTCGAACGTCTCGTTGTCGAAGGAGGCGGAGGCGAGGTCGATGAGCCGTACGTCCAGGGGCTGGCCGACGAGCGCGGCCTCGACGGCCGCCAGGCGGACGGGCGACCCGAGAACGGTGCCGAGCGCCACGGTGGCGCCGGCAACGACGCCGTCGTGGACATCGAGCCGCACGACACATCGGGCGACGGCCCACGAGTCCTTGGCGAGCTGCAGGTGTCGGTGGACGACTCGCGCTTCTTCGGGCAGGTGGGGCACCTCGATGCGTACGAGGATCTCCCCGGTGCCGAGGGCGGTCGCGAGGGTGCCGACGAAGAAGTCTGACGCCTCGATGACCCGAATGCCGTCGGGCCCGGCGACGTGGAAGCGTGCCCCGAGAGCAAGCAGCAGCGGCGGGTAGTTGTTCGTCGGGTCGTTGAGGCAGACGTTTCCGCCGATGGTGCCGCGATTGCGGACCTGCCGGTCGACGAGCCCGGCAGCCATCGTGGCGACGGCGGGCGCGTTCGCCTGGACTCCAGGGTCCGCGGCGATCGCTGCGTACGTCGTCGCCGCGCCGATGGACACGGTGCCATCGGTCGCCACCTCGATGCCGGAGAGCTCCTCGAGCCGGTGGACGTCGATCAGGAAGTCCGGGGCGACGAGGTCGAGCTTGAGCGCGTTCACGAGCGTTTGCCCGCCGGCCAGGACGGTGGCGCCGTCAAGATGCGTCAGCCAGTTCGTGGCCTGCTCGAGAGAGGTGGGCCGCAGGTAGCGCAAGGGGGGAATGATCATGGAGGGAACCTCACTCGCTGCTGGGTCAGAAGTCGGGATGGTTGGTGGCCAGGTGGTAGAAGCCGGAGTGGAAGACCAGCGGCTCGCCTCCTGGCGCGTCGAAGCGCTCGATCTCGCCGAGCATGATCACGTGGTCGCCCGCGTCGTACGTCGAGACCGTGCGGCACTCGAAGGTCGCCACCGCTCCGTCGAGCACCGGCACCCCGGCGAGGCCGTCGCGGCAGGCGACATCGGCGAACTTGTCCGCCGCCGGTGTCGCGAACTGGCGGGAGAGATGGTGCTGATCGGCGGCCAGCACGTTGATGGCGAAGTGGGTGCCGAGCATGAAGTCGTCCAGGCTCGGGGCGTTCTTGTTCGGGCACCACAGCACCAGCGGAGGGTCCATCGAGACCGAGGTGAACGAGTTGGCGGTCATGCCGACGCGGTGGCCGTCCTCGCTGCGGCTGGTCACCACCGTCACGCCGGTGGCGAACTGGCCGAACGCCTGGCGCAGCTCACGTGGGTCGAACGCCGCAGCGGCCTGAGCTCGCTTCTCTGCAATGAAGCGTTCGGCCGCCTCGGCGTCGAACCACCACGGGAAGTAGACCCGCGGATCGTCGAAGCCGTTGGCCACCGTCGCGGCCAGCCCGGGCAGCTCGCTCGACTCGGCAAGGATGCTGCGTACGTGATCAGGGGCGGAGCCCAACATCGAGTTGGTCCACGCGACGACCCACTGCAGCCAGCCGCGCCAGTACGTCTCGAAGGTGTGCTGCATCCACTCCGGTGTGAACGGCTCGTCGCCGCGGCCGAGGATGCTGTCGAGGTAGTAGTTGGCGGCCTTCGCCGCGTTGTTGGATCCCTGGCCGGTGATCGGGTCGTTCAGGACGACCGCGTCGCCGAGGCCGAGGATCGTGGCTCCCGAGGGGAGGGTGGCGACCGGCTTACGGACGGTCGGCGTGAGCCGGCCGCGCAGGACCCCGTTGTCGTCGGTGAGCTGCACGTCGCGACACCGTTCGGCCTCCCACGGGAAGAACTCCTCGAGAAGCTCCAGCGAACGGGCAAGGTGCTGGTCGGGACTGCGAACGTCCTCCCAGCGGTCCATCGGCCCGCCGGGAACGCCCTCGAAGACCATGATGTCGCAGGCACCGGTCGTCGTGAGCGCCGGGAACGTGAAGTACTCCCCGACACCCGGAACGGCGTGGAAGGAGACCGCAGAACCCTCGGGGCGTGGGGCCATTCCGGTCACATAGGTGAGCGCCAGCACTCGTTGCGGCTGGTCGAACGGCGAGCGTTCGGCGTCGCGAGCGAACAGCCGGCCCAGGTCGCCCTTGCCGGTGGACACGATCACAAGATCGTGACTGCGGCTGTACTCCTCCAGGTCTCGGCTGCTCGCCGATCGGTGCACGAGCTTGCCGCCCCGATCGGAGAACAGCTCGAGCCATGCCGACACCTTCACACGCTGGTCGACCGACTGGGCTGCTCCATCGAGCGGGGCCTCCCAGCCGTACTCGGCTCCCTTCTCGTCTGCCAGCGTGAAGGCGATGGCCTCGACGCTCGGGCACTCGCGCTCCCACATGTTGAGCCCCAGCATGCGCTCGGCTTGGAGTGCGGTCTCGAACATGCACTGGCTGGACATCACTTGGCCGTTGCGGATGTCGTCCGCGGTGCGGTCGGTGACGAGCGTGACGTCGTATCCGTGCTCGAGCAGTCCCAGAGCCAGCTGGGTCCCTGCTTGGCCGGCGCCGACGATGGCGATTCGACGCATGGTCTCTCCTCGGGTCGGTTGCTCAGGCGAACTGGGCGAGGTAGGCGGAGGCCTTCTCCGGGTCCATGAACCACTCGAAGTAGTCACGGGGGTCGTCGAACCCGTTGGCGAAACGCTGGGCGATCTCCGGGTGCTGTGCCGCGGCGCCGAGGAGCTCGAGCACGTGCGGAGGCGGCGGCAGGAGCAGGGCGTTGGTCCAGGTCGCGACGTACTGCGCATAGGCGTAGTACCTCTCGAACGCCTCCTGCATGAAGGCGGCGTCGAACGTGGCGGTGCCGTGTTCGAGGATGCTGGCCAGGTAGGAGGCCGCGCACTTGCTCGCGTTGTTCGATCCCTGGCCCGTGATGGGGTCGTTGAGCACGACGACGTCCGCCAGGCCGAGAACGGGATTGCCCGACGGCAGCAGCGCGACCGGCTTGCGGATGGTCGGCGGGAAGCGGCCGGCAAGTACGCCGTTCGGGTCGGTCAGCTCGACGTCGGTCGCGCGCTCGGCTTCCCACGGAACGAACTCTCGGAGGAGCCGCTGCGCGTTCGCGAGGTGTTCCTCGGGGCTGCTGATGGCGCCCCAGCAGTCGAGCGGGCCCCCTGGGACCCCCTCGAAGACCATGATGTCGCACGGGCCGGTGGTGGTGAGGGCCGGGAAGACGAAGTACTCACCGATGCCGGGGAGGAGGTTGAAGGAGACGGTCGAGTAGTCGGGCTGGCGCTGGAGACCGGTCACGTAGGTCAGGGAGAGGGCCCGCTGCGGCTTGTCGAACTGGGACCGCTCGGCGTCGCGCTCGAAGAGGCGGGCGATCTCGCCCTTACCGGCGGCGACGATCACCAGGTCGCTGCTGTCGGCGTACTCCTCGAGCTCGTTGATGCCTGCATCGACGAGCTCGATCTTGCCGCCGCGATTCTCGAACTCCGTCATCCAACGGGGCATCTTGAGGCGCTGATCCACGGACTGGGCCGGAGCGTCGAGCTTCGCCGCCCAGGAGAAGGCGATGTCGCCGTCGGGGGAGGGGACGGTCAACCCGATTCCTTCGACGGGCGGACAGTCGTCGGCCCAGAAGTCGAGTCCGAGGTCTCGCTCGTGGGAAAGGGAGGTGTTGAACATGCACTGGCTGGACATGACCTTGCCGGCATGGATCTCGTCGGCGGTTCGGTTGCTGACGATCGTGACGTCATACCCGTTGTCGACGAGTCCGATGCCCAGCTGGAGGCCGGACTGACCTGCTCCGACGATGGTGATCTTGCGCATCTGTTGCTCCTGGGTTGATGAGATCTTGGGGGTGCCGTGGTGTGGTTACTCGGCGAGCTTCGGGATCGCCGGGACCGCTTGCTCGGGCCCCATGGCGGAGTAGCCGCCGTCGACGGCCCAGTCGGCACCGGTGACGAACGACGCCGCCGGCGAACACAGGAAGGCGACGACG
The DNA here is from genome assembly GCF_015752315.1 of Nocardioides luteus. NCBI lineage: Bacteria > Bacillati > Actinomycetota > Actinomycetes > Propionibacteriales > Nocardioidaceae > Nocardioides > Nocardioides luteus. Next base: position 2,920,394 of record NZ_JADOVJ010000001.1, on the reverse strand, counting down.
GCGGCGACCTCGTCGGGGTCGCCGACGCGGCCCAGGAGGTGGTACGGCGCCGCGACTCGGTCCGTCTTGGCGCGGTCGCCACCGGTGAGGTCGTCCATGACCTTCGACCAGGTCCAGCCCGGGGACACGGAGTTCACCCGGATGCCGTCGCCGGCCAGGTCCATCGCCATGTTTCGCGTGAGCTGAACGATGGCCGCCTTGCTGACGGGGTAGAGCCATCGGCCGGTCTGCGCCACGCTGGAGGAGATCGAGGTGAAGTTCACGATGGAGCCACCACCTCGAGCGACCATGTGCGGGTGGGCGGCCTTCGCCATGGCGACGGCACCTACGACGTTGACGTTGTAGGAGAGCAACCACTCGTCGCGGGTTGATTCGAAGCCGTTGTCCACGTACGAACAGGCCAGGTTGACGAGGAAGTCGACTCCGCCGAACGCGTCGACGGCACCGTTGACGCAGGCGTCCACCTGGGTGTCGTCGGAGATGTCGGTCCGGATGAAGCGGACCGCGTCACCGATGTCGGCGGCCACCTTCTGGCCGCCGTCCTCGTCGATGTCAGCGACGACGACGTTCGCTCCGGCGTCGACGAAGGCAGCGACGACCGCCGCTCCGATCTTGGTGGCGCCGCCGGTGACGACCGCCACCTTGCCCGACAAGCCGTTCATTGAGTGTCCTCCGGTTGTTGGTGGGGAGGTGGATCTGACGTCAAGAACGCTAGGTGGGTAGTCGGGGGGTCGCTATCCGTGGGACGCTGGTGGTATCCATATTGCGTAGATCACATTTCCGGCCGCCGAGACCTATGAAGACACCACTTCCGCACCGCGACACCTTCAAGACGCACGACCCCGATGAGGCACGCGCCGTGGTTGCGCATGCCTTCTGCGGGCACAACCTGCGCGTGGTCGACGGTGCGCTGAACATGCGAACCCAGTCGGCCGCGCTGCCCCATCTGTCGCTGCACTTCCTCGACTACGGTGCCGAGGTCCAGATCAACCCGGAACCCTTGACCTCGTTCTACCTGTTGCAGATTCCCCTGAACGGGGCGGCTCGAGCATCCGCCCGCGGGATCGAGGTGGTCTCGGACCCGAGCACGGCGACGCTCCTCGATCCCGAGGATCGCGTCGCGATGCAATGGTCGAGCGGTGCGCCGCACCTGTGCCTGCGAGTCGATCGCAAGACCCTCGAGACCAAAGCAGCGCGTTTGCTCGGGCGGACCCTCCGGGACCCTCTCAAGTTCGACCTGGGTGTACCGATGACGACCCCGGAAGCGCGGTCGATGCGGCACTACTTGGATCTGTTGCAGACCGAGCTGGATGCCGAACGGAGCCTCGCGTCACGTTCGGTGATGGCCGGTCAGCTCGAAGACCTGGTGATGACGTCGCTCCTCCTCAGCGCTCCGAACACGTACTCGTCCTGGCTGGAAGAGGATGGCGGCACCGCGACGCCGCGTTGTGTGCGCAAGGCGGTCGAGCTGATCGAGGCTCACGCCCACGAGCCCTTGGTCGTCGAGGACATCGCCGAGGCTGTCGGCGTAAGCGTGCGTGCCCTCCAGTCGGGATTCCGACGTCACATGGGCTCGTCTCCCATGGCGTACCTGCGGGACGTACGTTTCGAGCTCGTCCACAAGGACCTGATCGCTGCCGATCCGAGCGAGGGGGTCAGCGTCACCCAGCTGGCCCTGGCCCGGGGCTTCACGCACCTCAGCCGTTTCGCGCAGGCCTATCGGGAGCGCTACGGGGAGTCTCCTTCGGACACGCTGCGTAGCTGATCCCGGTCCGTTCGACGGAGCAGAATGCGCAGCGGGGTCCAGGCGTGCGCCTGGACCCCGCTGCGATGACGGCTCAGGAGAGCTTGGTCGGGCTCATCTGATTTCGGAGTGTTCCCAGCTGAGAGACCGTCGAGACCAGCTCGGAGCCTGCTTCCAGGAAGATCTGGGGTTCACGAGCGTTTCCGATGCCGCTGGGCGTTCCGGTCAGGATGACGTCGCCGGCCCTCAAGGTCATCCCCCAGGACAGCTCGCTGATGATCCTCTCGAAGGAGAAAGCCACCTGGCTGGTCGAGGCCTTCTGCATGAGGCGACCGTCGAGCTCGAACTCGATGTCGAGCGAGTACGGGTCCTCGATCTCGTCAGCGGTCGTGATCCACGGGCCCAACGGCATGGTCTGGTCGATGCTCTTGCCCTTGAGCCACTGGCCACCGTGCTGGCGCTGAAGGTCACGCTGACTGACGTCGTTGGCGACGCAGTAGCCGAAGATGTGCTCGCGTGCCTGGTCCTCGGGGATCGAGCGCCCGTCCTTGCCGATGATGATCGCCACCTCCGCCTCATAGTCCCACTTCGAGGAGATCTCCGGGTCGAAGGCGATGCCGTCGTAGGGGCCGATGACGGTGTCGGGGCCCTTGGTGAAGAACGTCGGGTGGGCCGGCGGCTCGGGCGGGTCCTGTCCCTCGCGCTTGCCCTTCGACTCCTCGAAATGATCCCAGTAGTTCCACCCCGTGCAGAGGATGTCGCGGTTGAACCGGGTCAGCGGGGCGAGAAGCTGCACCTCACCGAGCGACAGGCGCGGCGCCTCGGCGATCGTGGCGTCCAGGGCACCGAGCGCGTCGCTCCCGCCGCGCACGATGTCGTCGACCGCTACGCCTTCAGGCAGCAGCGCCACATACTCCTCGTCCGGGAACACCGCGGCTGCACGTCGCTGATCGCCCATGAGGACCGACGCCAACCTCATGACGCCTGCTCCTGGACGACCGCGATGGCGTTGATCTCGATGAGGTAGTCCTTGGACACGAACTTGGAGACCTCGACCATCGTGGAGGCCGGCGGTTCGCCGGTGAAGTACTGGCGGCGCACCTCGTGAATGGCCTGGAAGTCCTCCATGTTCCGTACGTACACGTCGACGCGGCAGATGTCGTCGAGGGTCCCACCGGCGGCCTCGACCGCCGCCTTGAGGTTCTGGCACACCTGGTGGGTCTGCTCGGTGATGTTGCCGATGCCCGTGATGCCGCCTTCGTTGTTGCGGGCGGTCATGCCAGACACGAAGACCAGCTTCCCGCTGGCCTCGATCGTGGATGCCTGGGAGAAGTGCCCGTTGGGGGTGGCGAGGGCCGGGGACACGACGTTCGTCTTGCTCATGGTGTGTTTCCTTCGTACTGGTCGATCAGGTCAGTGGGCGTCGGCCGGGTCGGAGTACCAGTCCGGCTGAGTGGGGTAGTGCGGGCCGTCGTACACCTCGAGCAGGACGGACTCCTCCTCCGCCAGCGTCGGGCCGTGGAGGCTCCCCTTCGGGTTCCAGTAGAAGGAACCCGGGGTCAGCGTGATCCCCGTCGGCAGGTAGGTGTATCGGCCGGAGAGGCAGAACATGAACTGGTTCGAGGCGTGCGAGTGCCGCGAGGGGATTCCGATGCCCTTCTCGAACTTCACGAGCGAGATCGAGGCGCCGGTGTCGTCGTTGCGCCACAGTGCCTTGTGGGTGAGGCCGGCGAGAGTCTTGTCGACCCAGTCGAGGTCGTTCGTCTGGATCAGGATCTCCCGGAAGCGGGCCATCGGGTCTTCACCGTCGACCTCGACCTCCACCTCCCGGGAGATGTCGGGCGCAGCGCCGGAGTAGCGGGCCGGTTCGGAGAGGTTGTTCTCCCACTCCTCGGGCGAGATGTCGGCGGGGCGGGGGATCGTTGTCATGCACGGTCTCCGTTCAGGACTGCGTCGAGGTCGGCCAGATAGGTGAGCTCGACGACGAACCAGGTCTGAACGTCTGCCGAGCTGTTGGCAAGATCCAGCTGTCCGCCGTCGTGGTAGACGACGCCGCCGGTGGACTCCTGCGCAGGGTCGGGTGCATCGACCAGGGCGAGCACGTGGGGGAGCTCGGCGAGCTGCAGGTCCACGCTCTGGTTGCCCTGGACGTCCACGGTCCAGACCTTGACGTGCGGGTGGTCGAGGACGGGGCGGCGACCGTCAGTGAGATCGGGGCCCGCGGCCTCGCCTTCGACGCTGCGGGCACCTTCACCGATGTCGAGCGGCTCGGGAAGCAGCTCGCCGAGGTCCTTCAGCTCCACGAGCCGGTTCTGGTAGGTGTTGTCGCGCAGGTTGGTGAGCCTGTGGACCGGGGAGGTCGGCCGGTAGACGGCTCCGCCTCGGTACTCGGAGATGAATCGCTCGGGGCTGCCGTCGAGCCAGTCCATACGTCCGTCCGAGCCCTGGAGGCTGAGGACGACGTACGGGTTGTGGTGCAGGTGCCAGGGATGTTGGGCGTGTCCCTCGAGGGTCACGTCCCAGACCCGGACCACCGGATTGTCGACGAGCACGGTGATCCCGATGTCGACCAGTTCGATCTTCTCGCCCTCCGGCGAGTAGACGATGTCGCCCTTCATGAAGCGACCTCCTTCTTTTGTGTACGTGCTTGATGGGAGCCGAACGCGCGCGATGCGGACGGCTCGTGACCTCAGGCCCGTTCGCTCGCCGCGGCGTCGAGTCCCGTGATGGTCCGGTAGATCTCCTCGATCGCGCGATCGGGCGACCCGGACACGATGGCGGCGATGTGGGCGTCCGGACGCAGGAGAACCACGGTCGACTCCGCGACTCCGAACCGGCGGCGTACCCGGTCTCCGGGGTCGAACAGCGCCCGGTCGCGGATTCCGGAGTCCAGCGGTGCGTCCCATCGGCTGATGACGTAGTGCTCGAGGGCCGGTGTGGACTCGGGGATGTCGGGCCGGCGGCGGGTGTCGGTGAAGTGCAGGGCCACGAAGCCGTCGCGACAGAGGTCGTGGACGTGCAGGGTTCCTTCGTCGCCGAAGAGGGGGAGGTCCGGAGCCCGGTCGCCGGGTCGGACCGGGAGCGGGGCGTTGCCGTTCTTGACCATGGACCAGTCCCCGTTGTCGTCCACGTCGAGCGAGACGCCCAACATGGCACGGGTGAAGGCGTTGCCCCAGTTTCCCTCCGACATCGCCTCGACCTTCTCGCCCCGGCGGTCCATGTAGGCCCGCGCGGCCTCGGCCATCTGCCCGGATCCTTGGCTCGCGACCGGGCTCTGCTCTCGCTCGTAGCCGTCCAGGAGCTTCTCGTCGGCCCATCCTCGGAGCACCCAAGCGAGGCGCCACGGCAGGTTGGACGCGTCGAGGACACCCGTGTTGAGGCCGAGAGCCCACATCGGGGTGATGAGGTGGGCTGCGTCTCCCATCAGGAAGACACGGCCGTCGCGCCACTGGTCGGCGACGCGGATGTGGACCGGGTAGATGTTGGTGCCGATGACCTCGATGTCGCTGACGTCACCGATGAACCTCAGGGCCTTGTCGCGCAGCTCCTCCCTGCTCGGCTCGGGGGTGCCGGGAGGGAGCGGGTAGAGGAAGCGCCAGCAGTGGGGCTGCCGAACGAGGATCATCCACTCGGTGGGGTCGCCGAAGTACGCAAGATAGGGGTAGTCCCGCTGGTTGGCCACGTCCAGGTCGACCTTGAGGTCGACCAGCATGTATCGCTCCTCCAGGGTCTTGCCCTCGACGACGATGCCGAGAGCCTCCCTGATCTGGGAGCGGCCGCCATCGCAGGCGAGCAGGTAGCGACCGGACAGCACCTGCTCTCCGTCGGGTGTGTCGACCTGCACCTCGACGTGGTCGGGGTGCTGGACGAACTTGGTGACGCGGCTGCTCATCCGCAGAGCGCCGGGCGCCTTCTCCTCGAGAACGCGCTTGAGCACCGGTTCGAGGTGATGCTGCGGGATGTTGATCACGAAGGGGAACCGCGTGTCCTCGGTGAGGTCATCGGTCCGTACGCTCAGGGTCGACGTGTTCGTCTCCCGGTCGATCTCGCCGATCTCGTCGACGCGCAGCGATGCACGGAGGACGTCGTCGAGGGCGCCGTAGCGATCGAGGACTTCCAGCGTCCGCGTCAGGACGGTGCCGGCCTTGGTGTCGAGCGAGAGCCGGTCGTCCTCCTCGAGGACGATGAACGGCACGCCGTAGTGGGCGAGACCGAGCGCCGTGATGAGGCCGACCGGCCCGGCGCCGACCACGATGACGGGAAGCTCGTCGGATACGGGGGTGGTGTTGGTGCTCATGGTCACTCCTTGGAGAAGGCGCGGTCGCGCGTCAGCGTCGAACCGGTCATGGTCGCGGCGTCCGAGAGCAGGTAGAGCAACGGGCCGACGACGTCCTCGCTGGTGCCGATCCCGGTCGTCTTCTGCCAGTGCTCTCTTTCACCGCCCGCCGGGTTGGCGTCACGGAACTGCGCGGTGTCGATGACCCCCGGGAAGATGGTGTTGACCCGGATGCGGTCTTCCGCGACCTCGGACGCCAGCGACTTCGCGTACGCAACGAGAGCGCCCTTGCTCGCGGCATAGGCAGAGGCCTGGGCCCGTCCATGGAGGGCGAGTCCGGACGCGAAGACGACGATCGCTCCGGAGCGCGCGCTTCGCATATGGGGGAGCACTGCCTGGCAGCTCCAGACGACGCCGTCGAGGTTGACGGCCAGGACGCGACGCCACTCGTCGGGATCCATGTCAGCCACGTTGCTGCGGGGCTGGATCGCCGCACCAGCGACGAGCGCGTCGATGCGGCCGTGTCGGTTCACGGCCCGCGACACGGTCTCGAACACGGCGTCGCGATCAGAGATGTCCACGCGGTGGCACTCGATGCGCGGGTGCTGGGCCAGCTCTGGCGCATCGGCCACGTCGAGGACGACGGCGGTGCCACCCGCTTCGGCGTAGGCACGGGCGAGCGCGGCACCGATGCCCTGCGCGCCGCCGGTGACGAGGAGCACCTCGCCGTGGGCGTCGAATGAGGTCTTCATCGCTTGCTCCTGGAGAGTCGGAAGGGGTTTCGGCTGGTGGTGAGTTCTTGAGCGACGAGGTGGCCGGAGCCGCCGCCGAGCCCTGGACCCGGATGGGTGGCCGCGCCGATGTGCCACAGGCTCTGCACCTGCGTCCGGTGCGATCCCGCGGACGGAAGTGGGCGCCAGAGGAAGTTCTGGTCGAGCTCCGCCGACCCGCCGTATGGGTCGCCGTAGATGGCGTTCGGGTTGTATCGCTCCAGATCCACCGGCGTGACGATGTCGACGGCGAGGACCTTGGCCCGCAGGTCCGGTGCGTGCTGCTCGATGCGATCGAGGACCCGCTCGGCGTACGCGGCCGCGGTGTCGGGGGTCCAGCCCGCTGAGGTATCGATCTTCCCGCTGGCGTCTCCAGCGGGGGAGTAGGGGACCTCTTGGAGCTGCAGCCATAGTGAGGCCGCACCGGGCGGTACTCGTGAGGGGTCGAGCAGATATTGCTGACCGACCACGACCGTGGGCTGACGCGGGAGCAGCCCGGCCTCGGCTTCGGCACACGCGATCCCGGTACTGCGCGAGCCGTCTGAGATGTGGATCAGCGGCGTCTCGCTCAGGCGTTGGTCTTTCCATGCAAGAGGCGAGGAAAGAGCCACGTGGATCTGCATCTCGCCGCGGCCGGCCCGGTAGCGCTGCGCATCCAGGCGGGTCGTTGCGCTCACCATGTCAGTGCCACGGAGCAGGTCGTGGTAGAGGGTTCGAGGTGCCACGGAAGCGAGCACGGCCCGCCGGGCCTCCCAGCGGTGTGGGCCTGCTGAGACCCCGACCGCACGCTTTCGTGCCACCTGCACAGAGTCGACCTCGAGGCCCGTGACGATCTGGACTCCGCGCTCCTCGAGCAGGCCTCGGAACGCCGCGACGAAGTTGCCGGCGCCGCCGGCGACGACCGGCAGACCAAAGCCGTGCACCGTGGCCGCCAGCACGGGCAGCATGAAGCCGCCCGAGGCGTGGTCCGGGGAGAGCCCTGCGTGGAGCAGCCACGGGGTCCAGAGCTGGTCGACCTCGGTTCCGGCGAAGCCATTTCGACACCATGACCGGCCGCTGGTGAGCACGTCTCGTGCCCAGGACTCGCCGGACCGACGTCCGACGCTGCGGAGAAGGCCGAGTCCTTGACGAACGGCCGACCATGAGTGCAGTTCAGTCCCAAGGAGGCTGCCGACGCGATCGACGTTGTCGACGAAGCGGTCCAGCGAGGCGAGGTAGAAGGCTCGATCGGCGGCGTGCTCAAAACCTGCCGCGGTCCGTTCGGGATCGCGGTGTGCGATGGCGACGTTGCCGTCGTCATCGACGCTCGCGGTCACGTAGCCGTCGGTGTTGCGGTACTCGAGCCCGTGACGATGCAGGTCGGCGCCGAGACTTGCGTAGGCGGGACCAGCGAGGAAGAGGGGGTGCCAGGAGGAGTACGTGTCGTGGACATAGCCGGGCAGGGTCCGCTCGCCCGACGCGATGAAGCCGCCCAGCTCCTGATTGCGTTCGATCAGGGTGACGGACCAGCCGGCACCCGAGAGCTCCGCCGCGGCAACCATCGCGTTGATCCCGCCGCCGATGATGACGGCGTCCGTTGTGCTGTGCATGTCGTACGCCGATCAGGCCGAGGCCGTTGCCGCAACCGGGGACCGCCACGTCATACCGAGATCGCGGGCCGTCGCCTCGAGAGCGTCAAGAACGCTGGAGTCGACCCGTACACCCGAGGCCGTCGAGGCAGCGAGACGCTCGGCCTCCAGCTGCCCGGGAAGCAGTGTCCGCTCGACTCCAGGAGCGGTCGGTGACGTCAGCACCTGGTCGGCGAGCTGGGCCGCGCGGGTCAGGAACTCGGTCACGTTGCCGAAGTGTGCGATGTCGAGGGCGAGGAAGAAGTGGGCGCAGTTGTTCGGGACCGACGTGTCGGCGTAGAGGCCCTGGACGGCGTTGCCGAACCCGCCACCGGACAGAACGCCGGTGAGCATGTCGATGACGAGTGCGAGACCGTAGCCCTTGTGGCCGGCCGCGGGCAGCAAGAGTCCCGCGATCGCCGCCGCTGCGTCGGTGGTCGGTGCACCTTCGCTGTCGGTGGCCCATGTCGCCGGGATCGGCCGTCCCTCCTGCGCGGCGAGGCGGATTTTGCCCAGCGCCGCCTCGGACAGAGCCATGTCGAGGATGAGCGGCTCGCGATCAAGGACGGGGATGCCGACGGCCAGCGGGTTGTTGCCGACGACGGCTGCGGCGCCACCGGGCGCCGGCATCAGCGGGCGGGTGTTCGATGCGGCGATCCCGATACAGCCGGACTTGGCCGCCGCCTCGACGTAGCGGAACGCGCCCCCGAAGTGGAAGGCGTTGCGTACGACCACGGCTCCTACGCCGTGCAGACGGGACTTCGCGACCGCGAGGTCCATCGCCTGGTCGCTGGTCACTTGGCCCAGGGCGCCGCGAGCGTCCAGGACGGCGACCGCCCCGGCATCGACGAGAACCCCGGCACTGGAGTGTCGGGCAACAGAACCTCGCTGGATGCGCTCGACGTACATCGGCACCAGCATCGTGCCGTGCGACGGCACCCCGCGGAGGTCCGCTGAGACGAGCGAGTCCGCGACGCGGCCGGCAGCATCGTGCTGGAGCCCGGCGGCTTCGAAGACTGCGTGGACGGTGTCGCGCAGCCATTGGCTGCTGACGAGCGCGTGGTCGGTCATGGGGTCCTTCCGATCGGAGATGTCCGGCGCACAATCTGGCCGGCGAGGCTGGTTGATGTTGATGACGTGGACGCTGGGGTCGCACTGATCAGACCGCCGTCGAGTGGTGCGCAACCTGCCTTGTGTGATCACCGTCGCACTCGCCATAGGGGCGTCGCCATCCACCAAGCGACGTGAGTATCCAGTTGACGCACATCCCGTCATCCGGACGTCGAGGGCACGTGAGGCGACGTTCAAAATGGTTCGCCCGCCTGCCGGAACATGGCTGTCACTTCGCAGGCGGGCGCGCGCATGTGGCGGTCAGGCGTCGAGTAACGATGTCTCCGGGCGACGGGAACGGTGACGTGTCCCTCGCGAAGGACCGGTGAGAATCGCTCGGGTGACCGATGAGGCGAGGACGCTGACCACGCCGGCGTAGGTGTTGAGCACCTGAGCTTTCGCATGCGCTGCATACATCAGGAGGAAGCCCAGAAGTCCGGCGATGACCATGAAGCTGGCCTTGGAGTTGCGGCTGACCATCCAGGCAACCTTGTCCGCGACGGTCTGGCCCTGCTGCGAGGCAGCCAGGGCCGGATGCTTCTCGAGGTAGGTCGCAACGAGATTGCTGCCCGCGTGGACGATGAGAGCGCCGAGGACAACAACGACGAGGTCGATCATGAGAGCGCCACCGATGGTCAGGATCCCGACGTCCCTCCTGAATCGCACGTAGGGGGCGAAGTCGGGGTCGGTGAGCGCCAGTGCGCGGGCGGAGCCGGCGAGGATCGGGAGGACGGTCGTGAACCGTTCACCTCCCCTGCCGAAGCCGGGAGCAACGGGCCGGACGAGAGAACATCACCGTTCGACGTACCGGATTCGGCCAGCGCGACGCCCATCATGACGACAGTGAGCTCGACAAGCGGCAAGCAGGATCGTCGAGAGCCGTTGCACGACCTTCAGCCCGAAAGTGGGAGGACGATCCAGGCGACGGTGAGCAGGCTGTAGCGGAAGAGGGGATTCGTGCGCTGGGCTCTAGTCCGAACACGAAGAGAGCGCCGTAGTAGAGCACTGCGTTCTCCAGGGACAGGAGACCGATGGTCATGAATGTGAAGACGAGGGATGCAAGCGCCGACCCGCGGGGGCCGAGGCCGTAGAAGCGCGAGGTGACGGTGCCGGAGGTCCCAGACCTGTATGCGACGTGGTCCACGGGCCGGCCAAGGCTCCCTCAGAAGGCTGGATCCCGGTACGCGGCGCGCAGGGCGTAGAACTCAGTGGTGTGCCCTGAACCCTGGAGCTGTTGAGCTGTCCCGATGGGCTGCTCCGGGGTGCGGTCGCCGAGGTGCAGGCAGAGGGCGAGGTAGTCAGACAACACTTCAGGGAGTCGGTCGGCGTTCTCCATTGTTCCTCCTCTGTCCCGCCGGGACGGGACCGGTCAACGGACCAGCTGTCTCGGTAGTGGAGGTCCGGGTCCGGGGATCAGGCGGCCAGCGGGACGCTGCCGGGCATGACGACCGGAGCGCAGGCGCAGGTGTCGCTGCAGGCGAGATAGGTGTGCACCTCGTGACCACACCGTGGGCACGGCAGGAAGTGCGACATCGGGAAGGTCCGTACGTTGGTGTTACCGGAGTTCTGCGTGTTTTTCCACATGACTTTCTCCTGTCCGTGGTGTGCCTCATCGAACCGACTTGTGTTGCATCAGAAGGGGGGACTCGACCGGAGGGGTACGCCTGTCAATTACGGCGAGGAGGCAGCGGGCCTTCGGCTTTGCGATCTGAAGCTGTCGAGTGCTGGACATCTGTTGCGCCTTTCGTGCCAGTCCCTCTGATGGGGTGCTTCCAAAGATGGCACCGTTGGGCGTTCGCCACGATCCGGGAAGCGTCGCGATTATCCGGTTTGCGCACGTCAGGAGCTGGTATCGGGATCTTGGTGGCAACGGGAGATCCTGGCGTTCAGTGCGCACCGTTCAGGCCGTACATCAGGGAGGTCGGTCGTTGGATGGATAGCACTTTGACCTGGGCACATCGTCGTGACGGCAATGTGGCCCGGCGAGGTCTCGCCGTACGCGCTATGTCGTGTGTGCGGCGGCCAGCGGAGGCGTAAGTCCACATCACCGCAGTTCAACGGAGGGTCTGGCTCAAGAACGCAGGCAATCGCGATGGATCGCGCTAGCGCTCGCCAGCATCAAGGCCTTCCCGATGACCCATGACGTTGAATGCAGCGTGCTCTCACGCAGACGAGGCCACCGGATGATCGGCAACACGAGCCGTCGACACGTTCTGGGAGGTCTCCTGAGAGGGAGCGGCGCGGTGTGAGCCAACACAACACTGGGTCTGTGCGCCGATCTGCCCTACGGCTGCCCCACTAGGCGATCCTGCGGCCTCGTGAAATGCGAGAAACCCCAGGTCTCCCTGGGGTTTCTCTCTGTGCGCGAGGGGGGACTTGAACCCCCACCCACTAATACGTGGACTAGCACCTCAAGCTAGCGCGTCTGCCTATTCCGCCACCCGCGCGCAACAAGAAGAACATTATCAGGACCCCGTCCCGGTGCCGAATCGGGATGGCCCTCTGCGCACACGCGCAGGTCAGGCCGGGAGGAGGGCGCGGGCGGGGTGGTTGCTGGTGACCATCCAGACGCGCTTGTCGTAGACGAAACGACGCAGCCGGCCGGGGTTGTCGACGGTCCAGACGAGGACCTTGATGTTGCGGCGGTGGGCCCAGCGCAGCAGCCAGACGTCGGCGAGGCGGTGCTCGACGACGACCAGGTTGGAACGGCAGCGCCGGATGCGGCCCTCGGGGAAGAACTCCGAGAGCTTGAGGCGGACGAGCTTCAGCGGGTGGTGGCGGAAGTCGACGCCACCGAGGGAGAGGCCGACGAGGGTCTCAGGAGCGCGGAGGTCGGCCCAGTCGCGCAGGACGCGTACGGACTCGTCGACCATCGTGGTCACGATGAAGCTCTCCCTCATCACCTCGAGGGCGATCTCGGCGGCGTCGACCTCGTGCGGGAGCCCGAGGTGGTTCGACGGCGAGGCGAACTTGAGGTCGATGTGGGCGTGCTTGCCGTGGGCGGCGAGCAGCTCGAGGGCCTCTCGGTAGCGCACCAGGCGGAACGGCGCGAGCCTGGAGAGCGCGGCGTACGTCCTGTCCGCGATCCTCACCTTGCGGCCGATGCGGTCGCGGATGTGGCCGTCGTGATGCAGTACGAACTCGCCGTCACGGGTGCGGTGGACGTCGAACTCGACGTAGTCGACCTCCATCCGGACGGCCTCCTGGAGCGACTCCCAGGAGTTGTCACGGTGCCCCGACTGGCGCGCGGCGGCGCGGTGAGCGGAGAGAAGGGCACGCTTCTGCATGCGCCCATGGAAACCCACGCATCCGACCACAACGAAATCCTTTGCCATCGCATAGGTGGACGTCAGGCGGCTGTTTGTCGTCACCGGTCGATACGGTGGCGGTATGACCAGCGCCGAGACCGAGGTCGTCGACCTCTGCCGTGACCTGATCCGCATCGACACCAGCAACTACGGCAACGACCCGGGACCGGGGGAGCGGAAGGCGGCCGAGTACGTCGCGGCGCAGCTCGACGAGGTCGGGATCTCCTCCGAGATCTACGAGTCCGAGTCGGGCCGGGCCTCGGTCGTCGCCCAGTGGGGTGGCTCGACGGGCGACGGACTCCTGCTCCACGGCCACCTCGACGTCGTCCCGGCCGCGGCCGAGGACTGGCAGGTCGACCCCTTCTCCGGCGAGATCCAGGACGGGTACGTCTGGGGCCGCGGTGCCGTCGACATGAAGGACTTCGACGCGATGCTGCTCGCGGTCGTCCGCGAGCGTCAGCGCACCGCCCGGATCCCCGAGCGCCCGATCACGCTGGCCTTCACCGCCGACGAGGAGGCCGGCGGGATGAAGGGCGCCCACGTGCTCGTCGAAGACCACCCCGACCTGCTCGCGCACTGCACCGAGGCGGTCGGCGAGGTCGGCGGCTTCTCGACCACGGTGAAGGGCCGTCGTCTTTATCTCATCGAGGCGGCCGAGAAGGGCATGGCCTGGATGAAGCTGACCGCCCGCGGCACCGCCGGGCACGGCTCGATGATCAACCGCGACAACCCGATCACCCGCCTCTCCGGCGCGATCGCCCGCATCGGAGCCCACGAGTGGCCGATGCAGCTGACCCCGACGATGCAGACGCTGCTCGCCGCGGTCGGCGAGATCGCGGGGGAGGAGCCGACCCCGGAGAACGCCGAGCGGCTCGTCGAGGAGTTCGGACCGGCGGCCCGGATGATCGGCGCCACCCTGCGCAACGTCACCAACCCGACGATGACCAGCGCGGGCTACAAGGTCAACGTCATCCCCACCGAGGCCACCGCTCACGTCGACGGCCGCTTCCTGCCCGGCTTCGAGGACGACTTCTTCGAGACGCTGCGCACGCTGTGCGGCGAGGGGATCGACATCGAGTTCGACCAGAACCAGATGCCGTGGGAGACCCCCTACGACGGCGCCCTCGTCGCCGCCATGGAGCGCTCGCTGGTCGCCGAGGACCCCGACGCGCTCGTCGCTCCCTACCTGATGTCCGCCGGCACCGACGCCAAGCACTTCAAGCGGCTCGGGATGAGGACGTACGGCTTCGCGCCGCTGCGGCTCCCCGAGGACCTCGACTTCACCGCGCTGTTCCACGGTGTCGACGAGCGGGTGCCGGTCGACGCGCTCCAGTTCGGGGCGCGCGTCATGGACCGGTTCCTGGACCAGATCTGACGACTGAACGCCGAGTCGGCCCGTCATGACGAACCGACTCGGCGAGGCCTCGGTCAGGGGACGAGGGCGGTGAGCGTCTCCTCGCTCAGGGCGGCGACCTCGGCGTGGCCGGCGCGGTGGGCCCAGGCAGCGACGGAGATGGCGTCGCGGACCTGGAGCCGGTGCCAGGCCTCTGGCTCGCGCGGGTCGGAGCCGTAGCCCTCGCAGAACGCCTTCTCGAAGGTGTCGTTGCGGGTGAAGTCCTGGGCGGAGAGCCGGGAGAGGTCGTAGAGGGCCGGCCGGAAGCCGAAGCGGCCCGAGTCGATGACGCGCACGGTGCCGGCGTCGAGGACCCAGCTGGTCGGCTGCCAGTCGCCGTGGGTGGGCACCAGGACCGTGGTCGGCGTGGGCCACGAGGTGATCTCCGTGCGGAGACGCTCGACGAGATCCTCGTCCAGCCCGGTGCCGTCCAGCCAGGAGAGGGCGCGCTCGTTGAGCTCGGGCTCGTAGTCCTCGTCCTCGACGCTCGCCTGGCCGTGGAAGACGGCCAACAGCTCGCCGGCCTGTCGGTAGATCTCGGGGTCGTGGATGGCGGCGGAGGTGCTGGCCGGCTCGCCGTCGAGATGGGTCATCACGATGATCCGGGCCTCCCGGTCGGCCTCGACGAGGCTGGGCGCGTGCCCGGTCTCCGTCCAGGGGGCCAGCCAGCTGCGGAAGGCCGCGAGCTCGCGGTCGATGTGGCGTACGCCTTCTACTGCGGTCTTCACCAGGAACCGGTCGTCGCCGGCGGAGAGCACGAGGGCGGTGGTGCCGGCGCGATGCAGATCGCTGCGGTCGAGGACCAGCTCGGCTCCGGGGAGCCACCGGTCGAGAAGGTCACGCTGGGCGGGGGTCAGGGTGTCGAGTGCCGAGATCACGGGCGGATCCTGCCAGCGCGACACGGCTCACGACACCGTGTCGCGGGCGGATATCCGTGTTGTTGGCGCCTTGTTGGCGCCGCTTGTCCAGATCGACTCAGATCGACTCGGATCGACTCAGATCGGCAGGACGACCTCGGCGTTGAACGTCTCGACCACGGGCTCACCGGCGATGTTCGGCCCGATGCTGGTCAGGGTCGCGTTGCCGATCGGGCCGATCCGCATCCAGGTCGCGGGCGGGGCGTTGAGGACCTGGCGTACGAACCAGGCGACCACGAACGCGTGCGTCACCAGCACGA
The DNA here is from genome assembly GCF_015752315.1 of Nocardioides luteus. Taxonomy (NCBI): domain Bacteria; kingdom Bacillati; phylum Actinomycetota; class Actinomycetes; order Propionibacteriales; family Nocardioidaceae; genus Nocardioides; species Nocardioides luteus. The sequence continues at coordinate 2,905,009 of NZ_JADOVJ010000001.1, read as the reverse complement.
CCTCATCGTCGTGGTGCTCGAACCAGAGCTTGTGCCAGGCGGCGGTGAGGTCGGCGCCGTCGACGTCGCGCTCGGCCTCGGGTACGTCGTGGAACCACTCCCAGCGGTGGGTCGGGTAGTCACCGCTCCGTTCGGTCGACGGCACCGGGGTGCGGTCGGCGAGCAGGTCCGAGGGCACCGACCCGGCGCCGAGGTTCTCGGTGAGGATCACGGCCGTCTCGGTCGTACGCCGGCTCGGGCCGTGCAGCACCTGACGGACGGGACGGAACGCGAGTCGGTGGGCGAGCGCGTGGACCTGGCGGCGGCCGAGCTCGGAGAGGCCGGGGTCGGCCCCCGCCAGGTCCATGCGCTCGCCGGCGGCTTCGCCGTGGCGTACGAGGTGGATCACCCGCAGGACCCTAATCTCTGGACCGGCGACGACCGTGGAGACGCGCTCAGACCGTCAGGCGCTGGCGGATGATCTTGCGCCGGAGCGTCACCCGGCGGGTGCCGTCGGCGGTGATCCGCACCCGGTCGAGCTCCCAGCCGCCGTGCTCGGCGCGCTCGACGAGGAGCTTGGTCACGATGTTGCGGGAGAACTCGCGCGAGAAGGTCACCTTGTCGTACTCCCACATCACTCCGGGGCGGGGCGGACGGCGTTCGGCTCGGGCCAAGGCAGCACTCCTTCTGCTGGACTACTCGAGGAGAACCAGTGTGCCCGAAGAGATGTTCCCGTGCGGGCAGTTAGCGGGCAGTCAGACCGCGGAGACGTCGTCCAGGGCGAGCGCGATCTCGGGCGGCAGGGTCAGGTCGGCGACCTGGAGGGCTTCCTTGAGCTGCGCCGCGGTGCGCGCCCCCATGATCGGGGCGGTCACGCCCGGGCGGTCGCGCACCCAGGCCAGCGAGACCTGCAGCGGCGTCCACTCCAGGCCCTCGGCGGCCTTGGCGACGGCGGTGACGATGCCGCGCGAGCGCTCGTCGTCGTAGACGTCCACCCGGGACGAGAAGTTCGGGTCGGCGCCGCGGGAGTTCGACGGGATGCCGGTGCGGTACTTCCCGGTCAGCACGCCCCCGGCCAGCGGCGACCAGGCCAGCACGCCCATCCCCATGGCCCCGGCCGCCGGCACGACCTCGTACTCGACGTCGCGGGCCAGCAGGGAGTACTCCACCTGCGTCGAGGCCAGTGTCGCCCGCCCCGGCACGGCCCGCTGCCAGGTGGCGGCCTGGGCGGTCTGCCACCCGGTGTAGTTGGAGACGCCGACGTAGGCCGCCCGGCCGCTGCTCAGCGCCATGTCGAGCGCCGAGAGGGTCTCCTCGAGCGGCACCTCGGGGGACCAGACGTGCACCTGCCACAGGTCGACGTGGTCCACGCCGAGCCGGCGGAGCGAGGCGTCGAGGCTGGTCAGCAGGGCACCACGGGAGGTGTCGACCCCGCGGCTGCCGCCGCGCCAGGTGATCCCGCCCTTCGTCGCCAGGACGACGTCGTCGCGGCTCATCACGTTCTCGGCCAGGAGCGAGCCGAGGAGCTTCTCGGAGGCTCCGTCGCCGTAGCCGGCGGCGGTGTCGACGAGCGTGCCACCGGCCTCGGCGAAGCCGGCAAGCTGCTCACGGGCCTCGTGCTCATCGGTCACGCTGCCCCAGGTCATGGTGCCCAGGGCGAGAGACGAGACTCGCAGCCCAGTGGCTCCGAGGAGTCGGCTCTGCATGAGGACAATCTATCGGTGCCCTCCGCGAGGCCCCGGCCGGACACGCTGGCGTGACGGCGGACACAACGAGAGGGAGGCAGCGGTCGGGCGCTGCGTACGTGCCCTTTAGAGTTTGCGCCCGTGGATTATCTGCAGGCGATCGCACTGGGCATCCTTCAGGCACTCACCGAGTTCCTGCCCATCTCATCCAGCGCACACCTGCGCATCTTCCCCGAGCTGCTCGGCTGGGGTGATCCCGGCGCGGCGTTCACGGCCGTGATCCAGATCGGCACCGAGCTGGCGGTGCTCGCCTACATGGGCAAGCACATCTGGAGCATCATCTCCACCTGGTTCCGCAGCCTGTTCGACGCCGAGCTCCGCAGCCACACCGACGCCCGGATGGGCTGGTTCATCATCGTCGGCTCGATCCCGATCGTGGTGATGGGGCTGCTGCTGCAGGACATCATCGAGAAGGACCTGCGCAGCCTCTACGTCGTCGGCACCATGCTCGTCGTGATGGGCATCGTGCTCGGTATCGCCGACCGGATCGGCGAGAACCGCAAGCGCTTCGACGACCTGTCCTGGCGCGACGCGATCCTGATGGGCTGCGCGCAGGCCTGTGCGCTGATCCCGGGCGTCTCCCGCTCGGGTGCGACGATCTCGATGGGCCGGGCGCTCGGCTACGAGCGTGCCACGGCGACCGAGTACGCCTTCCTGCTGGCGCTCCCGGCGGTCTTCGGGGCCGGCCTGTTCGAGATGAAGGACATCGCCCACGAGGACAACCTCTACGGCTGGGGCCCCACGATCGTGGCCACGATCGTCTCGTTCGTCCTCGGCTACGCGGTGATCGCGTGGCTGCTGAAGTACCTCTCGCGCAACACCTACACGCCGTTCGTGATCTACCGGGTCGTCCTCGGTGTCGCGGTTCTGGTCCTCGTCGGCGTGGGTGTGCTCACCGAGTGGTGATCGTGACAAACTCAGGCATGTGTCTGAGTCTGGCAAGAAGCCTGCCGTAACACCCGCAGCGATCGAGGAAGCCGCCGCGCGCACGATCGCCACGCGCACGGCGGTCGAGCGCTCCGTCAGACTCTCGGAGAGGTACGCCGCCGAGGTCCTGCTCAAGCGCGAGGACCTGCAGCTCGGGCGCTCCTACAAGGTCCGGGGCGCCTACAACCTGATGAGCTCGCTGACGCCCGAGGAGCTCGAGCGCGGCGTCGTGTGCGCCTCCGCCGGGAACCACGCCCAGGGCGTGGCGATCTCGTGCGCCCGCCTCGGCGTGCCCGGCCACATCGTGGTGCCGACCAACACGCCCAAGCAGAAGCGCGACCGCATCACCGCTCTGGGCGGCTCGCATGTGACGCTCACGCTGCACGGGTCGACCTACGACGAGGCCTCGGCCTATGCCTACGAGCTCGGGCGCGGGCTCGGCGCCACCTATGTCTCCGCCTTCGACGACCCCCGCACGATCGCCGGGCAGGGCACGGTCGGCTACGAGCTGACCTCGCAGATCACCTCGCCCCTGGATGTCCTGCTGCTGCCGGTCGGTGGCGGCGGGCTCGCCTCCGGGGTGGCGACCTGGGTGCGCGAGGTCTGGCCGCAGACCCGGATCATCGGCGTCGAGCCCGCGGGTGCCGCCTCGATGGCCGCCGCGATCGAGGCCGGTGGGCCGGTGCGGCTCGACACGCTCGACACCTTCGTGGACGGGGCCGCGGTCGCGACCGCGGGGACGGTGACGTACCCGATCGTCAAGGAGTACGTCGACGAGCTCGTCTCCGTGCCGGTCGGCGCGATCTGCGTGGAGATGCTCGAGCTCTACCAGACCGAGGGGATCATCGCCGAGCCCGCCGGCGCGCTCGCGGTGGCCGCCCTGGGGCAGATCGACCTGCGTGGCGCCACCCGGATCGGAGCCGTCCTCTCCGGTGGCAACAACGACGTCTCCCGCTACGCCGACGTGCTCGAGCGGGCGCTGATCCACCAGGGGCTGCGCCACTACTTCCTGGTCTCCTTCCCGCAGGCGCCCGGTGCGCTGCGCGGCTTCCTCGACGACGTGCTCGCCGACGGGGAGGACATCGTGGTCTTCGAGTACGTCAAGAAGTCCAACCGAGAGCACGGCCCCGCGCTGATCGGCATCGACCTCGACTCCGCCGACGGGCTCCAGGGGCTGCTGGAGCGGATGGGCGCCAGCGACCTGCTCATCGAGCGGATCGAGCCGGACTCGCCGCTGTTCACGTTCCTGCACTGATGATCGCCTCCGCCAAGGTCGCCGCGGTCGGGGTCGCCGTCGGCATCGGGCTCATCTCGGGCTGCTCCAGCCAGGCCGTCGACGCCGGCGGCGACCCCGGCCGGATCACCCACCGTGCCGTCGCTGCGGTCGCGCTCGAGCATCTGCCCACCGACACCTCGACCCGGGCTGCCTCCTACACCGATGAGTCCACGCCGCCCGAGCAGGTCTCGGTCGACCTTCGCTACGGCACCGACGGCGAGTACGACGGCGACCTGGTGAGCGTCGCCGTCTCGGCCCAGCCGCCCGAGGGCAGTGAGGGGTGTCGGCGCGAGCTCGGGCAGCACTGCGTCGACCTGCCGACCGAGGTGACGAACGCCGAGATGCAGCTGCGCTGGACCGAGGAGGAGCCCGAGGAGGACCCCGGCGTCGTCGACATCGTGCTGCTGCGCGAGGGCGGCGAGACCGCCTCGATCGGCTACTCCGGGCCCACGATCACCGGTGACCCCCGCAGGCTCGACATGCCGATCGCTGTCGAGACGCTGGTCGCCGTCGTCGAGGACCCGCGCCTGCGCTACCAGGCGAGCGCCTCGACCCTCGCGCTCGGTGAGGAGCTCGACGACTGGAAGGGCGGCGAGCCCGACCCCGACGCGTACGAGCTGGTTCGCAACACCGACCACGGCATCGCCCAGGCCTACGTCGGCGGCCGGGGCGGCTACGGCTACTACCAGGGCGTCATCCGCTCGCCGCTGCGCGAGAAGTTCGGTCCCGACGCCATCGGGGGGCGGCTGCTGCAGCGTTCCTCACCCGGGTTCACGGGCGTGCCGGATGCCGACATCGACGTCCTCGCCGCGCCGGCTCCGCCCGACTGGATGACCCGGGAGCCCTGTGCGGCGCCAGCGCTCCGCGCGCACTGCGTGACCACGAAGAGACAGCGGGGTCCGCTGGTCTTCGCCTGGCAGCCCGCCACGGGTGACGACGTGGGCTGGGCCTGGATGATCTCGCTGCGCGAGGACGAGGTCGTCGCGGTCCGCTACCGGGGTCCGCGGATGCCGGCCGGGTTCGAGGACGCCGCGGAGCTCACCGAGTGGTACCAGGGCGAGCAGCTCGATGCACAAGGTGGCGAGGCCGATTCGGAGTTCGCCGACGACCTGTCCCTGTGGTGCGACAAGGAGCACCTCGGTGCCCGCCCGGTCGAGCAGCTCGACTAGAACCAGCCCGACTTCCGGAAGAAGACCCACAGCCCGGCCATGACGGCGACCATGAGCAGCAGCGCGAACGGGTAGCCGAAGGTCCAGGACAGCTCGGGCATGTGGGTGAAGTTCATCCCGTAGATCCCGGCGATGAGGGTCGGCACGACGATCATCGCCGCGCCCGCGGAGATCTTGCGCATGTCGTCGTTCTGCTGCAGCGAGAGCTGCGCGAGGTGGGCCTCGAAGGCCGAGGAGAGCAGCGTCTCGAGGTTCTCGATCGACTCCACGATGGAGGAGAGGTGGTCGAGGACGTCGCGGAAGTAGGGGCGCAGGTCGGGGTCGATGTCACCCTCGCCGTTGGCGAAGCGGCGCACCGGCTCCCGCAGCGGCATCACGGCGCGGCGTACCTCGGCGAGCTCGCGACGCAGGCGGTAGATCCGGGCGGAGTCGTGGGTGCGCTCGTCGGAGAAGACGGAGGTCTCGACCTCGTCGACGTCCTTGGTGAGCTCGGTGGCGACGTCGACGTAGCCGTCGACGATGTAGTCGACCACGGCGTAGACGGCGGAGTAGGAGCCCTCGGTGAGGAGCTGCTCGTCGCTGGTCTCCAGCAGCTCACGCGCCGGCGCGAGCCGAGAGCCGCGACCGTGGCGGACCGTGATCACGTAGTCGGTGCCGATGAAGAAGGCGACCTCACCGGTCTCGACAGCGTCCTCGGCATCGACGTACCAGAGCGTCTTGACGACCAGGAACATGCCGCCCTCGTAGCGCTCCAGCTTGGGTCGCTGGTGGGCGGTGAGCGCGTCCTCGACGGCGAGCGGGTGCAGGCCGAAGGCCTGGGCGACCTCGTCGAGCTCGTACTGGCTGGGCTGGTAGAGCCCGAGCCAGACGAAGTCGCCCGCGTCCTTCACGCCGCTGCGCAGCGTGGCGTAGTCGTGGGGCGCGCAGTCGGTCTTGTCACGCTCACCGGCGCGGTAGAGAGCGCTGTCGACGATCACGCTGTCAGGTTAAGGCATGGGGCCCGGCACTGTGGGCATGCTTCGGCGGGATGGATAGGGTCGCCAACCGTGGCGACGATGATCCTGGTGAGACACGGCCGTACGACGGCGAACGCATCCGGCACCCTGGCCGGACGGCTGCCCGGCGTGAGGCTGGACGAGCGCGGCCTGGAGCAGGCCGCCAAGGCGGCCGAGCGGATCGCGCCGGTTCCGCTGGCGCTGGCGGTTACCAGCCCGATGGAGCGCTGCCAGCAGACGATGTCGGTCATCCTGGAGGGGCGCGCTGAGCAGCCTGCGGTCGTCGTCGAGGACGGCGTCTCCGAGTGCGACTACGGCGAGTGGCAGGGGGAGAAGATCACCACCCTGGCGCGCCGCAAGCTGTGGAAGACGGTGCAGACCCAGCCCTCGGCGGTCACCTTCCCCGGCGGGGAGTCGATGCCCGCGATGCAGGCCCGGGCAGTGGAGGCCGTACGCCGCCACGACGCCGCCGTCACCGCGGCCCACGGGGACTCGGCGGTCTGGCTGTGCGTGAGCCACGGAGACCTGATCAAGTCGATCCTGGCCGACGCGCTCGGCATGCACCTGGACCTCTTCCAGCGGCTGCACGTCGACCCGGCCTCGATCTCCGTGGTGCGCTACGGCGAGGGCCGGCCCTCCGTCCTGGCCACCAACACCCACGCCGGCGACCTGTCGTGGCTGGCCCCGAAGCCGGCCGCCAAGAAGGGACGCAAGCCGTCGCGCCGCCGCAACGACGACGCGGTGGTGGGCGGTGGCGCGGGTCCCGGCGACGGTTTGGACTCTGCTGGATAAGGTTTGTGCATGCCTGTGATGCACGCCTTCGACCCGCCCGAACGATTCGTCGTCGGCACCGTCGGCGAGCCCGGGGCGCGTACGTTCTTCCTCCAGGCGCGTGAGGGAGCGCGGGTCGTCTCGGTCGCCCTGGAGAAGCAGCAGGTCACCGTGCTCGCCGAGCGGCTCGACGAGCTCCTCGACGAGGTGATGAAGTCGGCGCCCGCCGTGGTGCCTGCGATCGCTCCCTACGACCTCGACGACAACGGTCCGCTGGAGCAGCCGATCGAGGAGGAGTTCCGCGCGGGCACGATGACGCTGGCCTGGGACCCCGACGAGGACAAGGTCGTCCTCGAGGTCTTCCCGATCAGCGAGACCGAGATCATCGCCGAGGTCGACGAGACCGGCCAGCTGGTCGACGAGGACGCCGTGGCGGCCATCGAGCTGGACGACCCGGAGCCCGACGAGGTGCTCCTGGTCCGGATCGCCCCGCGCAACGCCCGCGCCTTCGTGAAGCGGGCCGAGGCGGTGCTGGGCGCCGGACGTCCGAACTGCCCGTTCTGCGGCAACCCGATCGACCCCGAGGGGCACCTGTGCGTCCGGGCGAACGGGTTCAAGCGGCGCGACCCGGTCTGATCCGGTGGAGCCTGCCCCGGAGATGGAGCACAGCGCCCCCGAGAACGACGGGGCTCTGGAGCTCGTCGGACGGCTGACGACGGCCTCCAACGCGACCTTCCTGGCCACGCTCGGCGAGTCCGAGGTGGTCTACAAGCCGATCGCGGGGGAGCGGCCGCTGTGGGACTTTCCCGACGGCAACCTCGCGCATCGCGAGGTCGCCTCGTACCTGGTCTCCGAGGCGCTGGGCTGGTCGGTGGTCCCCGAGACCTGGCTCGGCGACGGGCCGCACGGTCCGGGGATGATCCAGCGCTGGGTCGACGCCGACGAGAGCGTCGAGCCGGTCACGATCGTGCCCGAGGGCGAGGTGCCGGCCGGCTACCTGAAGGTCTTCGACGGCTACGACGAGCGCGACCGGGTGGTGACCCTCGTCCACGAGGACACGCCCGAGCTGCGGCGGATGGCCGTTTTCGACGCGATCACCAACAACGCCGACCGCAAGGGCGGTCACGTCCTGCCGCTCGCCGGTGGGCACCGCTACGGCTGCGACCACGGGCTGACCTTCCACGAGGAGCCTAAGCTGCGCACCATCCTGTGGGGATGGCACGGGCTGGGCTTCTCCGACGAGGAGCTCGCCGGTATCCGGACGATCCACGCGGGGCTCTCCGGTGCGCTGGGGCGGGGGCTGGCTGCGTACCTGACGGGGCGGGAGGTCGACGCGCTCGGTCACCGCTGCGAGGTACTGCTCGCCGAAGGGTCCTTCCCGCGGCCGGGATACGACCGACATGTCATCCCGTGGCCGCCTTTCTGAGACACGTGGGCCTCGCCAAGTAGGCTGCACCCATGCGCGCATGGTCTGCACCCGAAGTCCCAGAACTGTCCGTCAAAGGGCCCGAGGTGCAGGTCTATGACCATCAGCGGGACGCCGTCGTCCCGACCGAGGGTCAGGGCCGCCGTTCGCTGTACGTCTGTGGCATCACGCCCTACGACGCGACCCACATGGGCCACGCCAACACCTACGTCGCCTTCGACCTGCTCCACCGGGCGTGGCTCAACGCCGGCTACGAGGTCGGCTACACGCAGAACGTCACCGACGTGGACGACCCGCTGCTCGAGCGGGCCGACAAGGTCGGGATCGAGTGGGAGGCGCTCGCCGAGCGCGAGACCGAGCTCTTCCGGCAGGACATGGAGGCGCTGCGGGTCCTCCCGCCGCAGCACTACATCGGCGCCGTCGAGTCGATCCCGCTGGTGCTCTCGCTGATCGGTGAGCTCGAGGAGGCCGGCGCGATCTACAAGGTCGACGAGGACGTCTACGCCTCGGTCGCCGTCGACGACGCCTTCGGTGAGGAGTCGCGGATGTCTCGTGAGGAGATGCTCGAGCTCTTCGGCGAGCGCGGCGGTGACCCCGAGCGGCCCGGCAAGAAGGACCCGCTCGACCCGCTGCTGTGGCGCGCCGAGCGCCCCGGCGAGCCGGCCTGGCCATCGCCCTACGGCCCGGGCCGCCCCGGCTGGCACATCGAGTGCACCGCGATCGCGCTCGAGCACCTCGGCTCCGGGTTCACCGTCCAGGCCGGCGGCTCCGACCTGGTCTTCCCGCACCACGAGATGTCCGGCTCCCACGCCCGCTCCGCGGGCAAGGAGTTCGCCGAGATCTACACCCACGGCGGGATGGTGGCCTACGACGGCCACAAGATGTCCAAGTCGCGCGGCAACCTCGTCTTCGTCTCCGCCCTGCGCAACTCCGAGATCGACCCGATGGCGATCAGGCTGGTGCTCCTGGGCCACCACTACCGCGACGACTGGGAGTGGACCGACGCCAAGCTCTTCGACGCCGTCGACCAGATCGCCGAGTGGCGCAAGGCCGTCGCCCTCGGCCGCGGCGCCCCCGCGGCGCCGGTCGTCGAGACCGTCCTGGGCGCCCTCGCCGACGACCTCGACGCCCCGCGTGCCGTCCAGGCCGTCGACGCCTGGGTCGCCGCGACCCTCGGCGAGGGTGGTCTCGCGGAGACCTCCGACGCGCTCGCCGGCGAGACCATCGCCAAGCTCGTCGACGCGGCCCTGGGCATCAAGCTCTGAGCCGAGACGTCAGATACGTCGGCCGAGACGTCACGGTCGTGACGTCTCGGCCGACGTAGGCGACGCTTCGGCGGTCAGGAGTCGTCTGAGCGCCGCTTGAGGTAGCGCTCGAACTCCCGGGCGATCGCGTCGCCGGAGGCCTCGGGGAGGTCGGCGGTGTCGCGGGCCTCCTCCAGGGAGCGTACGTAGTCGGAGACGTCCTCGTCCTCCTCGGCGAGGTCGTTGACGCCGCGCTCCCAGGCTCGGGAGTCCTCGGGGAGGTCGCCGAGGGGGATGGAGCACTGCAGCAGGTCCTCGAGCTTGTTGATGATCGCGAGGGTGGCCTTGGGGCACGGTGGGGCGGCGACGTAGTGGGGGACCGCGGCCCAGTAGGAGACCGCGGGGATGTCGCTCTGGACGCAGGCCTCCTGAATCACGCCGACGATGCCGGTCGGCCCCTCGTAGGACGGCGAGTCGAGCTTGAGCCGGTCGACGAGGTCGGGCTCGGTGGCGGTGCCGGAGACCGGGATGGGACGGGTGTGCGGCGCGTCGGCGAGCAGCGCCCCCAGGGTCACCACGAGCTGGCCGCCGAGGTCGTCGACGCACTCCAGGATCTCGCTCACGAACTGCTTCCAGCGCATGTTGGGCTCGATGCCGCGCACCAGGATGATGTCGCGGTCCAGGTCGGGCGGGGAGCACACGGCGACCTGGGTGGTGGGCCAGGTGATCGTGCGGAATCCGTTCTCGTCGGTCCCGGTCACCGGCCGGTTCACCTGGTAGTCGTAGAAGTCCTCGGGATCGATCTCGGCCACGACGCGCGCGTGCCAGACGTCCATCAGATGGTCAACCGTGCCGGAGGCGGCATCGGCCGCGTCGTTCCATCCCTCGAACGCGGCGATCACCACAGGATCGACCAGGTCGCGGGTCTCTTCGATCTCGATCACACCTCCACCCTAGTCACCGGGACCAGAGAGACGGTGTCGTTCATCCTGCGTACACCTTATGAATTCCCACCTGGTGGACTGCCAGTGTCAGGATTCGGAATGAAATGGCATCGCCCGCACACCTACGCCGTAGCGTGTTTCAGGCAAAGCCGTGCACACCACCGTGCCCGCCCGGGAGAGGAAACAAGAGTGAGTCTGCGCCCTGATGTCACCGAGACCCTGACCGCCACCCTGAAGGAGCGGATCATGGTGCTCGACGGTGCGATGGGCACTGCGATCCAACGTGACCGCCCCGACGAGGCCGGCTACCGGGGCGAGCGGTTCAAGGACTGGCACGTCGACCTGATCGGCAACAACGACCTGCTCAACCTGACCCAGCCGCAGATCATCGAGGGGATCCACCGCGAATACCTCGAGGCCGGCGCCGACATCATCGAGACCAACACGTTCAACGCCAACGCGGTCTCGCTGATCGACTACGACATGGTCGACCTCGCCTACGAGATCAACTACGAGGCGGCCCGCCTGGCCCGTGCCGCCGCGGACGCCTACTCCACCCCCGACAAGCCGCGCTACGTCGCCGGCGCGCTCGGCCCCACGTCGCGTACGGCCTCGATCAGCCCGGACGTGAACGACCCCGGCGCCCGTAACGTCACCTACGAGCAGCTCCGCGACGCCTACGCCGAGGCGACCCGCGCGCTCCTCGAGGGCGGCTCGGACCTGATCTTCATCGAGACCATCTTCGACACCCTCAACGCCAAGGCCGCGATCTTCGGCGTGCAGCAGGTCTTCGAGGAGTACGGACGCCGCTGGCCGGTCGTCATCTCCGGGACGATCACCGACGCCAGCGGTCGCACGCTGTCCGGGCAGGTCACCGAGGCGTTCTGGGATTCCGTACGCCACGCCGAGCCGCTCCTCGTCGGGCTCAACTGCGCGCTCGGCGCCCAGGAGATGCGCCCCTACATCGCCGAGCTCGCCCGGGTGGCGGACGCGTTCGTCTCCTGCTACCCGAACGCCGGGCTGCCGAACGCCTTCGGTGAGTACGACGAGGGTCCCTCCGACACGGCCGGCCACATCCACGAGTTCGCCACCGCCGGGTTCGTGAACCTGGTCGGCGGCTGCTGCGGCACCACCCCGGCCCACATCGCCGAGATCGCCAAGCAGGTCGAAGCGGTCGCTCCCCGCGATGTTCCCGAGGTCGAGCCCGCGCTGCGGCTCTCCGGTCTGGAGCCGTTCTCCGTGACGGAGGAGAGCCTCTTCGTCAACGTGGGTGAGCGGACCAACATCACCGGGTCGGCCAAGTTCCGCAACCTGATCAAGGCCGGCGACTACGACACCGCTCTCTCGGTGGCCGCCCAGCAGGTCGAGAACGGCGCCCAGGTCATCGACGTCAACATGGACGAGGGCATGATCGACGGGGTCGCGGCGATGACGCGGTTCCTGACGCTGATCGCCTCCGAGCCCGACATCTCCCGGGTGCCGATCATGATCGACTCCTCCAAGTGGGAGGTCATCGAGGCCGGTCTGAAGCTCGTCCAGGGCAAGCCGATCGTCAACTCGATCTCGCTCAAGGAGGGCGTCGAGTCCTTCGTCGAGCACGCCGAGCTGTGCAAGCGCTACGGCGCGGCCGCCGTCGTGATGGCCTTCGACGAGGACGGCCAGGCCGACTCCTACGAGCGCCGGATCGCGGTCTGCGAGCGGGCCTACCGGATCCTCGTCGACGAGGTCGGTTTCGACCCCGAGGACATCATCTTCGACCCCAACGTGTTCGCGGTCGCGACCGGCATCGAGGAGCACGCGACCTACGGCGTCGACTTCATCGAGGCGGTCCGCTGGATCAAGCAGAACCTCCCGGGCGCGAAGGTCTCCGGCGGCATCTCGAACGTGAGCTTCTCCTTCCGCGGCAACAACCCCGTGCGCGAGGCGATCCACGCGGTCTTCCTCTACCACGCGATCGAGGCGGGCCTGGACATGGGCATCGTCAACGCGGGTGCCCTGGTGCCCTACTCCGAGGTCGACCCCGAGCTGCGGGACCGGATCGAGGACGTCGTGCTCAACCGGCGTGCCGACGCCGCCGAGCGGCTGCTGGAGATCGCCTCGAAGTACAACAAGGACTCACCCGAGGCGGAGGCCAAGGCCGAGGCCTGGCGCGACCTGCCGGTCGGCGAGCGGATCACCCACGCCCTGGTGAAGGGCCTGGACGCCTACGTCGAGGCCGACACCGAGGAGCTCCGCGCCGAGATCTCGGCGCGCGGTGGGCGTCCGATCGAGGTCATCGAGGGTCCGCTGATGGACGGCATGAACGTCGTCGGCGACCTGTTCGGCGCCGGCAAGATGTTCCTGCCGCAGGTGGTCAAGAGCGCTCGGGTGATGAAGAAGGCGGTCGCCTACCTGATCCCGTTCATCGAGGCCGAGAAGCAGCCCGGTGACGCCGAGACCAAGAACGGCACGATCGTGATGGCCACGGTCAAGGGCGACGTCCACGACATCGGCAAGAACATCGTCGGCGTGGTGCTGCAGTGCAACAACTACGAGGTGATCGACCTCGGCGTGATGGTGCCGGCGCAGAAGATCCTCGACGCCGCCAAGGAGCACGACGCCGACATCATCGGTCTCTCCGGCCTGATCACCCCGTCGCTGGACGAGATGGTCGGCTTCGCCACCGAGATGCAGCGCGTCGGGCTCGACCTGCCGCTCCTCATCGGCGGTGCGACCACCTCGCGGGCTCACACCGCGGTCAAGATCGACAAGGCCTACGACGGACCGGTCGTCTGGGTCAAGGACGCCTCGCGCTCGGTCCCGACCGCGGCCGCCCTCCTCGACGCCGGCCGCCGCGAGAAGCTGATGGCCGAGGTCAAGGTCGACTACGACTCGCTGCGCGCGCGGCATGCGGAGCGGAGCGAGCGGGCCTCCTTGACGTACGTCCAGGCGAAGGCCAACAAGCCGGAGGTCGACTTCTCGACGCTGCCGGTGGCGCCGTCGCAGCCGGGGGTGCACACGCTTCTGGAATACCCCATTGCCGAGCTGCGCGACTACATCGACTGGCAGCCGTTCTTCAACGCCTGGGAGATGAAGGGACGCTTCCCCGACATCCTCAACAATCCCGCCACCGGCGAGGCCGCGCGCAAGCTCTTCGACGACGCGCAGGAGATGCTCGACAGGATCATCGAGGAGAAGTGGCTCGAGGCGCGCGGCGTCTACGGCCTCTTCCCGGCCAACTCGACCGGTGAGGACGTGGTCGTCTACACCGACGACTCCCGCACCGAGGAGCGGGCCACGCTGTTCCAGCTGCGGCAGCAGGGCCAGCACCGGGAGGGCGTCGCCAACAAGTCGCTGGCCGACTATGTCGCGCCCGTCGGCGAGGGCAGCGACCACGTCGGCGCCTTCGCGGTGACCGCCGGTATCGGTCTGCCCGAGCGGGTCAAGGCGTTCAAGGACGACCTCGACGACTACTCGGCGATCATGCTCGAGGCGCTTGCCGACCGGCTTGCCGAGGCGTTCGCGGAGCGGCTCCACCAGCGCGTACGCACCGAGTTCTGGGGCTACGCCGCCGACGAGGGCGGCGACGGCAAGCTGCCCAACGAGGACCTGATCGCGGAGAAGTACGCCGGCATCCGACCCGCTCCGGGCTACCCGGCCTGTCCCGACCACACCGAGAAGCAGACCATCTGGTCGCTGCTCGACGTCGAGAAGAATACCGGCATCGAGCTCACCGAGTCGATGGCGATGTGGCCGGGTGCGTCGGTCTCCGGGATCTACTACGGGCACCCTGACTCGCAGTACTTCGTCGTGGGCCGCCTCGGTCAGGACCAGGTCGCCGACTACGCCCGGCGCAAGGGCTGGACGATGGCCGAGGCCGAGCGCTGGCTCTCGCCGAACCTGGGCTACGACCCGGAGGACTGATCCTCCGCGGCGAACGAAAATTCGTTCGGCTCCACGGGTCGAATGAATTTTCGTTCGGGTCCTGGGGGTGAACGAATTTTCGTTCCTGCGGGTGAACGAATTTTCATCCGGCCTCGATGCGCGAATGAATTTTCATTCACTCCGATGGGGCGAATGAAAATTCGTTCGCGCCGGTGAAAGCGCACCCTTCGGTCGGTCCCCGTCACAGCGCGGTCGGCGGGCCGGCGATCGGGGAGCTGTCGGCAGGGGAGCTGTCGATAGGGGAGCCGTCGAGCCAGGACGGGGGAACGCGGCCGACACTGGCGACGTTCCAGAAGGCCGTACGCCGCGTCAGGATCGTGACGAGGTGGTAGCCGTCCGGGTGGCGGGTGAGCACGCCCGCCACAGGCTCGCGCTCGGGATCCAGCGCGAGCGGGATGACGTACGCCCAGGTCTCGGTGGCGGGATACCAGTAGACGCCGACGGTGGAGGCGTCCCAGGAGCCGAGCGACGCGTTCGCCTCTGCGACGGCCGGCCGGAGCCGCGCCAGGAGCTGCTGGGGCTCCATGCCGGCGCGGTCGGCATGGTCGTAGGCGATGTGGAGACCGCCGACGGAGGTGATCCGTGCGGCCCGGTCGAAGGCCGGCGGCGCCCAGCTCTCCAGCGCGGTACGGCACCGTTGACAGTCGTCGTCGCGGCTCCAGTCGGCGAACTCGACGTCGTCGACGGCCAGATCCTCACCACGGCTGGTGACGAGGACCAGCCGCAGCCCGTCCTGGTCGCGCAGGGGTAGCGGGTTGTGCTCGAGCCCGTCGCGGAAGTGCAGCAGGGCGGAGACCTCGTTGACGCCGACCCGGTGGACGACCGCGCTGCGCAGTCCCTGCAGCTGCGCCTTCGGCGACTCCCGGCGGAGCAGCGACGGATCGACCAGGTCGGCCAGCCACTCGACCAGGTCGACGGTGAGCAGCCGCTCGGCCTCAGCGGGCAGCACGGGGGAGGAGGTCGGAGCGCATGCGGACACGGTAGCCGCCGGGCTCCGGCTCGTCCGCCTCGGCGTGGATAGGATCGACCGGTGCGACACGACGAGCAGTGGGCCAGGGAACGGTTCGCGGAGACCCGCGTAGCGCGGCTGGCGACGGTCTCGGCCGACGGTGCGCCGAGGATCGTACCGATCGTGTTCGCCCTGGCAGGGGAGGAGATCCTCACCGCGGTCGACCACAAGCCCAAGTCGACCACCCGGCTGCGCCGGCTCGACGACATCGCGGCCAACCCGGCGGTGTCGCTGCTGGTCGACGCCTACGACGACGACTGGTCGCAGCTGTGGTGGGCCCGAGCCGACGGCGTCGCGCGGGTGCACGCGACCCACGACCTCGCTCCGCTGGTCGCCAAGTACGCCGACTATCGCGAGCGGCCGCCGGCCGGGCCGGTCATCGTCATCGAGGTGAAGCGGTGGTCCGGCTGGTCGGCGACCTGAGCTCGAGCGCTCAGCGCGACTGACGGCGGAAGGGCCGCAGGATCTCCCCGCTGGGCGACGGCCCGCGCGAGCGCATCGCCGGCGGCACCGGTGGCGGCATCGGCGCAGGCATCTGCGGCGGCGTCGGCGGAGCAGCCCCCGCCCAGGGGGTGCGTACGTCAAGGACGGTGGCCCACTGCGACGCGGTCGGGCGGAGCCCGGGCGGACCGGCGGCCTGGTCCATCAGCCGGGTGAGCGGGCCGACCAGGATGCCGGCCTCGCCGGCGAAGGTCAGGTCGGGCCTGTGGCCGGGGGCGGCGTTGCGGTCGCCGGTGAGCACCCGGGCGATCGTCAGGGCCAGCTTGAACCGGTCGCTGTCGGCGGTGGGCGGCCGGCCGATGTTGCTCGGGTCCTCCCAGCCACGGGTGTCGGCGGGCGGAAGCACGCCGTCCTCGCCCGCCGGACGGATCCCGTCGCAGTCGAGCAGCATCACCCGCGGGACCGGCGAGACCGACCAGGCGATGTTGCGCGGCGAGAGGTCGCCGAGCACGAGCCCCTGCCGGTGCAGGGCGTCCATCACCGCGGCCAGGGCGCGCATCAGCAGCACCCGCTCATAGACCCCGGGACTCGGTACGTCGCCCGTGTTCACGAGCAGGCCCAGCTCGGCCAGCGCCGTGGTCGGCCCGAACCCGGCCAGGAACGGCTCGTGGACCCGCTGCATCAGGAAGCCCGCCGTACGCAGCCCGTCGAGCACGACCGTGTGCGGCCAGGCGGCGAAGTGGTCCACCTGCAGACCCTCGCTCACCACGAACCCGCGAATGCGCACCAGCTCCGCCAGAGCCCGGCCGTCCACGAGACCCAGCTCCCGCGTGCGGTAGAGCTTCGCGACCGTCCCGGGGTGGTCGGCCAGCTCGATGATGCGGCCTTGCGAGCCCTGGGCGATATGGCGTCCCAGACTCAGGTCGCTGAGCTGGATTTCGTTCACGGAACCTCCGGCACCAGTCGTAGGTAGGCAGATCGTACGTGGCTCGGCGATGCCGTGCCGAGTCGACGGCCCAACTGATGGCACCCGCTGATGACAGGATGGTCACCGGATCGACGAAGGAGGGCGTGTGACACGACAGGACGGACGGCTCCGGCTCGCTGCCTGGGCGGAGAAGAACCTCGCCCGGCTCGCCGACGAGGCGTGCGCCCAGGTCGCCGAGCGGATCGCGACCTACTACCGCGACCAGGGCGACGGGCTGGTCTCCCTCGACGAGCTGCGACAGTCCTTCGCCCACAACCTCCGGTCGGTGGTCGCCGCGATCGGCGACCCGCACGCCCAGCTCGACCTGGAGGCCTCCGAGCGCACCGGTCGGCGCCGGGCGCAGCAGGGGGTGCCCCTCCCGGAGGTGCTGCGCGCCTACCGGATCTGCTTCGCCGCGCTCTGGGACGCGCTGGTCGAGCACGTGCAGCAGACCCGGCAGCCGGCGCTGACCGACGCGCTGATCGCCACCGCCGGCGTCATCTGGCGCTTCACTGACGAGCACGCCGTCGTCCTGACCGAGGCCTACCGGGCGGCCACGGCGGAGCTCATGCTCGCCGAGCAGCGGCGCCGCTCGGCGGTCGTCGAGGCGGTCCTCACCGGGCGCCCCGGCCCCGAGTCGGGTCCCTGGGAGGCCGCGGCACTGCTGGGCTTCCCGGCCGACGCGCTGCTGATCGTGGTCGCCGCCGAGACCCACGGGCTCGCCAAGGAGAGCCTGGTCAACGTCGAGCAGCGCCTCGCCGAGAAAGGCTTCGTCTCCGGCTGGCGGCTGACCCCGGCGCAGCAGCTCGGCATCGTCTCCTTCCCCCAGGAGCGCCAGGAGGAGGTCCTGGAGACGCTGCGCGGCTTCGCCGGTGCCCGCACCGGGGTGAGCCCGCCCTACGCCTCGCTGCCGGAGACGCCCCGAGCCCTGCGGCTGGCGCGGGCGGCGCTGGCCGGGCTCGAGCCCGGCCAGGCCGGGCTGCGGTCCTTCGACCACAGTCCGCTCGCCGCGCTGGTCGTCTACGAGCCGGCGGAGGGCCGCCGGCTCGCGGAGACCGTGCTGGGGGAGGTGCTGCGCCAGCCCGCCGAGGACCGGGATCTGCTGCTCGAGACCCTGGACATGTATCTGGAGCAGTCCGGCTCCGCCGAGCGTGCCGCCACGCTGCTCTACTGCCACCCCAACACGGTGCGCAACCGGCTGCGCCGGATCCAGGAGCTGACCGGCCGGTCCCTGACCGAGCCGATGGACGTCGCGGAGCTGGCGGCCGCCGCGTACGCGCTACGGGTGGCCTCGGCGACCGAGCTGTGGGCGACCCACGCCCGGAAGCCGCCGAGCGTCAGCCCGCTGCGATCCCGGCCACCAGGTTGATCGTGCTCGCCAGCACCACTGCACCGAAGACGTAGGAGAGCAGGGTGTGCCTCAGCACGACCGCGCGGATCCCGGAGCTGGTCACCGAGGTGTCGGAGACCTGGTAGGTCATCCCGAGGTTGTAGCTGAAGTAGAAGAAGTCGCGGTAGGCCGGCGCCTCGTCGGAGTTGAAGTCGATGCCGCCGTCGCTGGCCGCGTAGTAGAGGTGCGCGTAGCGCGCGGCGTACATCAGGTGCAGGCTGGCCCAGGCCAGGAAGACGCCGACGAGCGCGATCGCCGCGGCGAGGCGACCCTGGGCCGAGTCGCCGACGACCAGCAGCATCACGATCCCGAGCAGCCCGCACAGCGAGATCGCGACGACGACGAGCTCCTCGGCCGCCGGCCGGAAGTCCTCGCGGCGGGTGTTGGCCCGGGTCGTGACGGCGTCCAGGGGCCACAGCGCGAACCATCCGGACGCGACGAACACCGCGTGGACGGCAGCGACCGCTAGGAAGGTGCCGATCTGGGCGTCCACAAGGAGTACGCCGATCGTGGCCGCCACCGCCCCGGCTAGCAGCGAGCCGGCCAGCCGGACGCCGGCGGTCGACGGGAGAGGCGTGTGGGAACTCGTCCGACTCACGCCTGCAGGCTACCTGCCGTCGTCCCCCGCCACAGCGGTCGATGTGGGACCGGACACCGACTCTGGTCAGCAGCGGCCGAAGCGGCCCGCGCAGCGTACCGTGGTGCACGTCAGGTTCCCCGGCGAGCACGAGACGAGGACAGGTGACCTTCACCCAGATCGAGGAGTCCACCTCCCGCGACGCGGACGTGGTCGAGTTCGGCGGCGGTCGGCTGGCGTACGCGCCGGGCGAGGCGACCGTGGCCGAGGCCATGGTCCGGCTGCCGAAGCTGCTCCCGGCAACGGCGACCGGTCGCGACGTACGCGAGCTCTTCCTCGACGACCACGTCCACGCCGCGCTGGTCTGCGACGGCGACCGGCTGCTCGCCGTCGTCGAGCGCTCCGATCTCGTCGGGGCGCGTGAGGACGAACCGGCGAGCGCCCTCGGGACGCTGTCGGGCCGGACCGTCGAACCCGGCGCGGACCTGTGGTCGACGTGGACCTGGATGACCGGTGTCGGCGTCCGTCGGCTCGCGGTGGTCGCGGACGGTCGGTGCGTCGGTCTGCTGTGCCTGAAGCGCAGCGGCCGGGGCTTCTGCTGCGACGCCGGTGTCCGGGCGCGGGCCCAGGAGCCGGCCGGCAGAGGTTGCGTCCCCCGGTCGTGACGGAGCCTGCCGCGAGCCGCAACGAGAGCGCGCTGACGCTGATCATCGCGTTCAGCGCGAATCTCCTCATCGCCGTCGCGAAGACGGTGGCCGCCGCGCTGACCGGCTCGGCCTCCATGGCCGCCGAGGCGGCGCACTCCTGGGCCGACACCGGCAACGAGGTCTTCCTCCTCGTCGGGGCGCGCCGTGCCGGGGTCGCGCCGGACGAGCGGCATCCGCTGGGCTACGGGCGGGTGGCGTACGTCTGGTCGATGTTCGCCGCGTTCGGGCTCTTCACCGTCGGCGCCGCGGTCTCGGTCTGGCACGGCATCCAGTCGCTCGGGAAGACGGGGGAGGAAGCCACCGACTACCGCTGGGCCTACGTCGTGCTGGCGATCTCCCTCGTCCTGGAGGGCACCTCGTTCCTGCAGGCCTGGCGCGAGACCCGGGCAGGCGCCCGGACCCGGCGGGTGCACCCGCTGCGCTACGTGCGCCTGACCTCCAACCCGATGCTGCGGGCCGTCTTCGCCGAGGATCTGGCCGCGATCGTCGGCATCCTCATCGCCGCGGCCGGCCTCGGCCTGCACCAGCTGACCGGCGACGCGGTCTGGGACGCGGTCGGCTCGATCCTCGTCGGGATCCTTCTCGGTGTGGTCGCGCTCTTCCTGATCAGTCGCAACATGGACTTCCTGACCGGTGAGGAGATCACCCCGCTGGCCCGCAACCGTGTCCTCCGCGGGCTGCGCGACCACCCGGACGTGCAGAGCGTGAGCTACCTGCGTACCGAATGGGTCGGCGCCGACCGGATCTACCTCGTCGCCGCCATCGACCTGGTCGGCGACGCACCGGAGTCACAGGTCGCGACGCGGCTCTCCGCCATCTCCGACGCGCTCGAGGAGCATCCCGAGATCCAGCGGGCGGTGCTGACGTTGAGCCGCCCGGGCAACGCCACCGAGCTGCGACCCGACGAGCTGCCGGACTGGTATCGCCAGGAGGCGCAGGACGGCAGGAGACCCAGGTGACGCCGCAGGACCTGGCCCGGCCGCACCGCGTCCTGGTCGCCGCGGCCCTGGTGGCGGCGGGCTGGGGCGCCAACCAGTTCACGCCGCTCTCGGTGGTCTACCGGCTCGAGGCGGGCTGGTCGACGATGTCGGTCGTCCTGGTGTTCACCACCTACCTGGCCGGCCTGGTCCCGGCCCTGCTCCTCGGCTGCCGGACCGCCGACCGGTTCGGCCACCGCCGGGTCGTACGCATCGCCCTGGCCCTCACCGCCGCCGCAAGCCTCCTCCTGGCACTGGCGGAGGTCTCGGCCGAGGCCGTCTTCACGAGCCGGTTGGCGACCGGGGTCGCGGCGGGCCTGATCGTCTCGGCCGGAGCCGCGTGGCTGCGCTCGCTGTCGCCCGGCACCGACCGCGGCGCCCGGTTCGCGGTGTACGCCACCGGCGCCGGCTTCGCCCTCGGGCCGCTCCTCGCAGGCACTCTCGCCGCCTGGCTCCCGGCGCCGTCGGTGGTGGCGTGCCTGGTGCACAGCGGCTTCTCGCTGCTGGTGCTCGCGCTCACCGCCCGGATCCCGGAGATGTGCGCCATCCCCGGGCCACCGCCCACGGCGCCCGCCGGCGATCGCTGGTCGGCCATCACCCACCCACGGTTCGTGGGGATCGTGCTGCCGGCCAGCCCGGCGATCTTCGCGGCCGTCACCGTCTCCTACGTCGTCCTCCCGCCGTTCGTCCTCGACCGCGTCCGCGACCAGGCGCCGCTGTTCAGCGGCCTGGTCGCGGCGGTCACGCTGCTGGTCGGGCTCGCGGTGCAGCCGCTGGCCGCCCGGATCGACCGGCCCGGAAGCGCCCGCGCGACCCTCGTGGCCATGGGCACCGTGGTCGTCGGGCTCCTGCTCGGTGCCCTGGCGATCGAGGAGGTCTCGCCGCTGCTGGTCCTGGCCGCGGCCGTCTTCCTCGGTGCCGGCTACGGCCTGACCCTGGAGTCGGGGCTCGCCGAGATCGGCCGGCTGGCCCCGGCGGGCGCCCTGCCGACGGTCTCGGCGCTGTTCCAGGGCGTCGCCCACAGCGGCTTTCTCGCCCCGCTGCTGCTGGCGGTCATGGCCAGGTCCGCGTCCTATCCTGAACTGCTCGGGGGCCTGGCCCTGATCGGCTTCATACTGCTCATCGGTGCCGCCGTACACGCGGCCAGGCACCCCCACCAGGACCCCGCACGACCCGACCTCGCACGACAGGAGCTGACATGGGACGAGTGACAGTGGGACGGCCCGTGCTGCGGGTACGCGACGGCGTCGTCTCGCGACGGCCGGACAAGCTGGCCGCCGAGGAGCCGATGGAGATCCGGGTCAACGGCCGGCCGCTGACCGTCACGATGCGCACCCCCGGCGGTGACTTCGACCTGGCGGTCGGGTTCCTCGTCAGCGAGGGCGTCGTGCACTCCGCCGACGAAGTCGCCAGCGTCCGCTACTGCGCCGGTGCGACGGCCGACGGCGGCAACACCTACAATGTGGTCGACGTCGGCCTGGCCGCGCACGTCCCGCCGCCCGACGCCTCCCTGGAGCGCAGCTTCTACACGACCTCCTCGTGCGGCCTGTGCGGCAAGGCGTCGCTCGAGGCGGTGCGTACGTCCTCGGCCTGGTCCGTCGCCGAGGACACCCTGCGGGTCACGCCCGAGCTCCTGACCGTCCTGCCGGAGCGGCTGCGGGAGGCGCAGCGCGTCTTCGACAGCACCGGCGGCCTGCATGCGGCCGGACTCTTCGACGCCGAGGGCAACCTGCTCTGCGTACGCGAGGACGTCGGCCGCCACAACGCCGTCGACAAGGTGATCGGTCATGCGCTGCGCGAGGGTCTGGTGCCGCTGCGCAACAGCATGCTGATGGTCAGCGGCCGGGCCTCCTTCGAGCTCGTCCAGAAGGCCGTGATGGCCGGCATCCCGCTGCTCGCGGCGGTCTCGGCCCCGTCGTCGCTCGCCGTGGACCTGGCCGACGACAACGGCCTCACCCTGGTCGGCTTCCTGCGCGGATCCTCGATGAACATCTACGCAGGCACCGACCGCATCGAGGCCGTCCCCGTCGGCTGATCCCTGCCGCCTCGCTGGTCGAGCCGCCGGAGCCGCTAGGCGGAGGCGTGTCGAGACCAACACAGTCCCCTCCGCGCTCGAGGAGACTGTGTTGGTCTCGACACGCTCGGCCGCAGGCGGCCTCGCGGCTCGACCAGCGGGCGTCAGCTGCTCGGGAGGACCCGGACCTTCACGTTCTTCATGAGCGGCTGGTCGCTCTGGACGCTGTAGTCGGCGGCCCCGATGAGCACGTTCATCTCCGGCATGTAGCCCGCGGCGCTACCGCGGGGCAGGTCGTAGCGCAGCGCACGGTAGCCGCGGAGCTCCCGGACGCTCCCGTCCTTGGAGGTGGCGACGATGTCGACGAGCGAGCCCTCGGCGATCCCGCGCGAGCGCATGTCGTCCTCGTGCATCAGGATCAACGTACGCAGGTTCTTGATGCCGCGGTAGCGGTCGTCGTCGGAGTAGATCGTGGTGTTCCACTGGTCGTGGGAGCGCATCGTCTGGAGCACGAGCACGTCGTCCTCGGCCGGGATCACGTCGGGCAGCGGTGTCGCGGCGAACTCCGCCAGGCCCGACGGCGTGTTGAAGACCAGCTCGCGAGCGGGCTGTTTGAGCCGGAAGCCCAGCGGGAGTCGGACCCGGCGGTTGAAGTCCTCGAAGCCGATCAGCGCCTTGGCCATCACGTCGCGGATCCGGTCGTAGTCCTCGACCCATGACTCCCACGGGGTGGCGCTGTCGGGCAGCGTCGCCCGCGCCATCCCGGCGATGATCGCGGGCTCGGAGAGCAGGTGGGGCGAGGCGGGCCGCTTCATCCCGCGGGAGAGGTGGACCATGCTCATCGAGTCCTCGACGGAGGTCTCCTGGAGGCCGCCGGCCTGGTGGTCCTTCTCGGTGCGGCCCAGGCAGGGCAGGATCAGGGCCGTGCGGCCGTGGACCAGGTGGCTGCGGTTGAGCTTGGTGCTCACCTGGACGGTCAGGTCGCAGCTACGCAGGCCGCTGGCGGTGTAGGGCGTGTCGGGGGCGGCCATCACGAAGTTGCCGCCCATGCCGACGAACACCTTGACCCGGCCCTCGTTCGTGGCCCTGATGACGCCGACCGTGTCCAGCCCGTGCTCGCGCGGCGGGGTGATGCCGCAGACCTCGCCGAGCCGGTCGAGGAACTCGCCGGTCGGCTTGTGGTCGATGCCGCAGGTGCGGTTGCCCTGCACGTTGCTGTGGCCGCGTACGGGGGAGGGGCCGGCGCCCTCCCGGCCGAGGTTGCCACGCAGGAGCAGCACGTTGACGATCTCGCGCACCGTGTCGACACCGTGCTCGTGCTGGGTCACGCCGAGGCACCAGCTGATCAGCGTACGGTCGGAGGCGGAGTAGACGGCGGCCGCCTTGCGGATGTCGGCCTCGCTGAGCCCCGCCTGGCGAGTCAGGTCGGCCCAGGAGGTCGCCTCGACCAGCGACCGGTATTCCGAGAAGCCCGTGGTGTAGCGCTCGATGAACTCGACGTCGAGCGCCTTCGGGTCGGTGCGGTGCTCCTCGAGCAGCGCCTTGGCCATCCCGCGCAGGAGCGCCAGGTCGCCACCGGGACGGACCTGAAGGTTGAGGGTGCTGGTGCGGGTGGCCTTGAAGAGCGCCATGTCCACGAACTCGTGCGGGATGATCGCCTTGCGGGCCGCAGCCTCCACCAGCGGGTTGATGTGCACGATCTGGGCGCCGCGGTCGTACGCCTCGGTCAGCGCGGTGAGCATCCGGGGCGCGTTCGAGGCGGCGTTGACGCCCAAGACGAAGAGCGCCTCGGCGGTCTCCCAGTCCTTGAGGTCCGCGGTGCCCTTGCCGGTGCCGAGCGCTGCCTTGAGCGCACGCCCCGAGGCCTCGTGGCACATGTTGGAGCAGTCGGGCAGGTTGTTGGTGCCGAACTCACGCGCCCACAGCTGGTAGAGGAAGGTGGCCTCGTTGCCGAGCCGGCCCGAGGTGTAGAACGCCGCCTCGTCAGGGGAGTCAAGAGCCTGCAGCGACGAGCCGACCAGCGCGAACGCGTCGGCCCAGGAGATCGGCACGTAGCGGTCGGTCGTCTCGTCGTAGACCATCGGCTCGGTCAGCCGGCCCTGGTCCTCGAGCTCGAAGTCGGAC
Source organism: Nocardioides luteus (assembly GCF_015752315.1). NCBI lineage: Bacteria > Bacillati > Actinomycetota > Actinomycetes > Propionibacteriales > Nocardioidaceae > Nocardioides > Nocardioides luteus. The sequence goes on along the minus strand of NZ_JADOVJ010000001.1, from coordinate 2,880,403 downwards.
CAGCCCTCCAGCTCGGTGACGGTATGGGCGGCGAAGAAGTCACGGTCGACACGCTTGCTCGTCATCTCCCAGACGACGTGCTTCATCCCGTTCTCGCACAGGTCGAGCTTGAGCCCCTTCATGTCGTCGGGCCAGGCGCAGCCGGGGCAGTCGAACCCGTCGTTCTCGTGGTTCATCTTGAACATCGCCCTGGTTCCGGAGGCGATGGCGTGCTCGCGGGAGAGCACCTTCATGACCGAGGTCGCCGCGCCCCAGCCGGCCGCCGGATGGTGGTAGTCGCGCTGCTTCCACTCACCTGCGGGGGCAGGCCCCTGGCCGGAGGTGTCCTGGTCGACCATCTCGCGCTCCTGTGCATGTCGTCGCCGCGGGCGCGCCGGGCGGCCTCGCCTCGTTGTCGACGTTAACCCCGCCGGGCCGCCGTCGCGAGCGGCGACAGGCCCGGTGGCGCGATCGTGTCGGAGGCGACAGCGCGGGCGGTCGCCGGCGACAACCCGGGCCTAGCGCGAGCTCGAATTGAGTACCCCGGCTCAGGCGCCGACAGCGCGCCGAAGGCCAGAATTTCTGGCATGTCCACGTCCCTGCTGCGCCACCACCTGCTCGCCCCCGCCACCTCGTGCTTCCTGGGCGTCCTGAGCCTTGCCACGGCGCTCTGCTTCCACTTCCCGGAGCTGCTGACCAGCCGCGAGTTCCGCGCGATCTACACCGAGGACTTCGCCCGTACGCTGCTGCTGATCGGCCTGGCTGCGGCCTTCTTCGCCGGAACGATCGCGGTGCTGCGCGACCAGCACAAGCGGATGGCGTTCACCGGTGTCGGCACGGCGACCGTGGCGGTGCTGCTCGGCGGCACCGAGGTCCCGTTCGACGGCCCGGTGAAGGACACGCCCTTCTCACTCGGCCTCGACTGGTTCGTCCTCGCCCTGTTCTTCTCCGCGCTGGTCTTCATCCCGCTCGAGCACGCCTTCGCCCGTCGCCCGGTGCCGGTCTTCCGGCCCGGCTGGCGCACCGACGCGTGCTACTTCTTCATGAGCCACGTGCTCGTCCAGCTCATCCTGATCCTGGTCACCACCTCGACCTCGCTGGTGGTCTCGACGGTGAAGGTCCCCGGCATCCAAGGCTGGATCCAGGACCTGCCGTTCGTGGCGGCGTTCCTGCTCGCGGTCTTCCTCGCCGACCTCGCTCAGGCGGTGCTGCACCGCTGCTACCACCGGATCATGGTGCTGTGGCGCTTCCACGCGGTGCACCACTCCAGCCCCGAGCTCGACTGGCTGGCCGGCTCCCGGGTGCACTTCGTCGAGACCGTGCTGACCCGCAGCATCGTGCTGCTGCCGCTGCTGTTCCTCGGCTTCTCGACCTCGGTCGTCAACGCGTACGCCGTGCTCGTCGGCATCCAGGCGGTCGTCGCCCACGCCAACCTCGGCATCCGGTTCGGCTTCCTCGAGTACCTGATCGTGCTGCCGCGCTACCACCACTGGCACCACGCCCGGCACCTCGACTACTGGGACCGCAACTACGCCATCCACCTGCCGGTGATCGACATGCTGATGGGCTCCTTCAAGCTGCCCCGCGACGGCAGCTGGCCCGAGGAGTACGGCGTCCTCAAGCGCGAGACCGTCCCGGTCGGGATCCTCGCCCAGCACGTCGCCCCGTTCCTCGGCCAGCGGACCTTCGACGAGTACGTCCGCTGACGGGTCATACGCCAACGGCCTGCGGCCGGAGCAGAGTGCTCCGGCCGCAGGTGGGTTCCGGTCAGCGGCAGGTGACGGCGCCCCCGCTGAGGTGGCTGGTCCTCGGGTAGAGGCAGATGTCACGCTCGACGGTCGTCCCGTCGGCGGCTACCGAGGTCGCGGCCAGGGTGGCCGGGGCGTGGCCCTTCTCGACCCACGCGACCAGGGCGCCCAGCGGGTCCTTCGGCGCGGGGCCGACTCCGGCCTGGCAGTGCGAGGCGCCGGGGGCGACGAAGACGCGGTAGAAGTCGTCGATGTCGCCGAAGCGGCGTGCGACCTTGTCGCGGTAGCTCAGGGTGCCCGCGAGCGGGACGAGCTGGTCGTCACCGCCGTGCCAGGTCAGCAGCTTGGTGCCGGCGCGACGCAGCCCTGACAGATCGGTGTCGTCGCTGCCGATGACCTGGTGGTACTCCTCGACCGACTGCGCGAAGAGCCGCTCGTAGTCGGCGTACGTGATGGTGGAGACGTCGAAGGAGGGGTCCTTCACGAGCAGGTTCTGCACCCACGAGGACGCCACCGGGAACGGCGCCGGGCCGGCCAGGTAGCCGAGGTCGGCGCTGGGGGTCAGGCCGAACCAGAGTCGCTTCCCGTCGGCAGCCCGAGGGCCGCCCCAGATCTTCTCGACCACGGCCGCGTCCCCAGCAGTGATGGTCAGCTCCTGGCCGTCGCACAGCACCTTCTCGCTGACCAGGGACGCCGGGTCGAAGTCGCAAGAGATGGAGTCGCCGACGATCCCGTCGACGACGCCGTCGTCGTTGTCGCAAGCCTCCCGGGCAGCGGCGGTGAAGGCGTTGAGCTCACAGGGCGAGAGGTGGTTGTCCTCCTCGTTCATCACCACGTAGGGCCACAGGTCGCCGACGGCGAAGCGGTCCCACGAGATCGCCGGGGCGGCAGCGAGGATCCCGTCGAAGTCGCCCGGGTGTCGCTGGGCCTCCATGTAGCCCTGGCGTCCGCCGGTCGAGCAGCCGTTCCAGTACGCGTGGTGCGCGGCACGGCCGTAGAAGTCCTTGGTGATCGCCTTGCCGAGGACGGCCAGCTCGTGCGGCCCGCGCTCGGCGAAGTTCTTCAGCACCGTGGTGTTGACGCGGCCGTCGTCGGTGAGGGCCCAGTCGGCGGTGAAGCCGGTGGTCGGGGTCGCACCGGCGTCGGTCGTGCCGACGGCGTACCCCGCCTTGACCGCGGTCGGCAGGCTCGGCCCGAAGTCGCCGCCGAGGTAGCCGCTGCCGCCGAGGGCCTGGAAGCGGCCGTTCCAGCCGGTCGTGGGCAACCAGACCTGGATCAGCTCCCGGTCGCCGGCCGTCCCGTGGGTGAGGGTCACGTCCACCTGGCAGTAGGACGGCACGCCGGTGACCGGTGGGGGCGGCTCGGACGCTCCGGGCTGGGGCGGATAGGTCAAGGTGCCACCCGGCTTCGCGGTGGCGCTGACCGACACGATCCGCGCATCCCGCGGCGGCATGAGGTCGGGTGCCTCGCAGCCGGCGCTCCGGGGCGTCGCGCTCCCGGACACGGCCGGGGGCTTCTCGGCAGCGGCGGCGCCGGGATGCGCCGTCGTCAGCGCGGCCGCCAGCGGCAGTCCGGCGACGACCAGCAGCAGTCGTTTCATCGTCTCTCCTCGTCATCGGCCCGCTCGGTTCGGGCACATGAGGAGACTCCCGGAGCAGGTGCCCGACCGGCGCCAGGGTGATGCCCTGGGGTGCACCCTGGCCGGTGCCAGGCTCACTGGTCGCGCAGGGCCGCAGCCATCTCCCGTCTCGAGGAGATGCCGAGCTTGGTGAAGACCTTGCGCAGGTGCCACTCGACCGTCCGCGGGCTGAGGAACAGCACGGCACCGATCTCCGGATTCGTACGTCCCGCCGCGGCCAGCCGCGCGATCTGGGCCTCCTGGGCGGTGAGCTCGACCTCGGCTCCGCGCGTACGTGTCCGGGCCACGCCGCCCGTCGCCGCGAGCTCCCGGGCCGCTCGCCCGGCGAACCCCTCGGCGCCGACGCCGGCGAACAGCTCGTGAGCCGCCTGGAGCTGCTGACGTGCCTCGTTGCGACGGTTCTCCCGGCGCAGCCACTCGCCCAGGAGCAGCTGGGCCCGAGCCGCGTGGACCGTCATGCCCGCCGCGGTGAGCTCGTCGACCGCCGTACGGAAGTGCTTCTCCGCCTCCCCGGAGGTGTCGGCCAGTGCGTCCGCGTAGGCCGCCGTGCCGCGTGCCCACGGCGAGTCGACGGCCGAGGTGCGCGCGACGAGCCGGTCGCGGGCGGCCGCCGCGACCTCGCCCGCTCCGCTGCGCGCCGCCGCCTCGACCAGCTCCGCCAGCGCCCACTGCATCACCGCGAGGTCCTCGAACTCGACGGCCTCCTGCGCCGCCGCGAGGGCGTCGCCGTAGCGACCCAGACCGTTCCACAGCACCGCCCGGCTGTAGGCCGCCACCCCCAGGTTCCAGCCGACCCCGGAGGCTCGCGCGTAGCTCACGCTGGCGTCGATGACGGCCGTCGCCTCCTCCTCACGCCCGCGGTAGGCGGCCAGGATCACCGCGCTCGCGGGATGAGGCGGCGCGCCGACCATGGCACCGAGAGCCTCGGCCTCGTCGAGGACCGTCGCGGCCTCCTCGAAGCGCCCGGCGTGGATGAGGGCCGTGGCACGGAAGCTCAGCGTGGCCCCCAGCAACGACAGCCGACCGCTGGCCCGGGCGTGGCCCAGCAGGTCCGCCGAGCGCCCGAAGTAGGCCTCGGCGTCCCAGACCTCGTGGGTCACCGCACTGGACAGCCACGCCAGCTCGAGATCGTCCTCGATCCCGATGTCCTCGACGACGTCGGCGAGCAACGACACGGAGGCGGCGTGACCGTCGAGCACCCAGGTGCTCAGCCCGGTCAGGAGACGACCGGTCACGTCCTCGCCACGCGGGGCGCCACGACCGGCCAGCGCCGCTCGGCGCAGGTCGTCGCCGCCCAGCCTCCCCGCGTTGATCGCGGCGGCGATCGCGGCGAGGTGGGTCTCCCGGGCCAGCCGTTCGTCGAGCTGCTCGAGCCGGCCGGCCGCCTCGAGCAGCGGCGGCACCACGGAGCGTCCGGAGTTGAGCGCGAACGCCAGCCGGGCGCGCAGACGCTGCACCTGGGCGAGCTGGGCAGGGTCGAGCGGCCCGATCTCGGCGGTGTCGAGCAGCTGGGTGGCCTCCGCGAGCGCACCCGCCGCGAACCGTGCCTCGGCCGCGGCCAGGGCGCGCCCGGCTCGTCTGGCCGGGTCGGTGGTGAGCTCGACCGCCCGCTCGAGGAACGCGGCCGCGGCGGCGCGTCCGCCACGTGCCAACGCCCGGTCGGCGGACTCCTCCAGCTCGGCGGCGACGGTCTCGTCCGGGCCGATCGCCGCGTGCGCACGGTGCCAGGCCCGCCGGTCGGGATCCTGCGCCGGATCGGTCACCTGCGCGAGGGCGTGGTGCACCGCTCGGACGGCGGCGGGCCCGGCCGAGCGCCGGCTCGCCGAGCGGACCAGCGGATGGCGGAACCGGACCCGGCTCCCGATCGAGATCAGGTCGGCCGCCTCGGCCGGCGCGGCGGCGTCCAGGTCGAGCCCCAGTCGCTCGGCCGCCCGCCACAGCAGGGTGACGTCGCCGACCGGCTCGACGGCCGCGGCCAGCAGCAGCGTACGGGTCTGGTCGGGGAGCGCCGCGATACGCCGCTGGAAGCCCTGCTCGACGCGGCTGGCGACCGGCTTGGCGCTCTGGCCGTCGAACCCGAACGCCAGCTCCGCAGGGGTGAGGCCCCGGGGCAGCTCGAGCAGGGCGAGCGGGTTGCCGCGGGTCTCCGAGACGATCTGGTCGCGGACCCGGGCGTCGACGGGTCCGGGCAGCACCGACTCGAGCAGGAGCCGGGCATCGGTGTCCGCGAGGCCCTCGATCCGGAGCTCGGGAAGGTCCGGCAGCAGCTGTTCGTCGTCAGGGCTGCGGACACCGAAGACGAGCGCGACCGACTCCGCGTCGAGCCTGCGGGCGACGAAGGTGAGGATCACCTCCGACATCCGGTCGAGCCACTGGACGTCGTCCACGACGCACACCAGCGGCCGGTCGGTCGCGGCCTCGGCCAGCAGCCCGAGCACCGCGAGCCCGACCACGAGCGCCTCGGGGGGATCGCCGGCACTGAGCCCGAAGGCGGTGGAGAGCGCCTGACGCTGTGGCTCGGCGAGCCGGTCGAGATGGTCCAGCAGGGGAGCGCAGACCTGCTGCAGGCCGGCGTAGGCGATCTCCGACTCGGGTTCGACGCCCGCGGCACGGATCACCCGGCCACCGGCACGATCGGCGAGATAGTCGAGCAGCGCCGTCTTGCCGCTGCCGGCCTCACCCCGCAGGACGAGCACCCGGCTCTCTCCCGCCCGGACCGCGCGGATCAGCCGGTCCAGGGCCTCCTGCTCGGCCTGCCGCCCCTGGAGGGCGGGCATCCCCATCTTCAATCGACACCTCGAGTCGGTCATCACCAGTGCAGCCCCTTCATTCTCCCGGGTCGACCAGGGAGTCGACCAGTGGGTCTCCCTGGCGCCGGGCCCGTGAGTCCCGGGCGAAAGTCGTCACATCACCGAGCAACACCCACGCAGAACCCCACCCAGAACCCACCCGGAACCCACCCAGAACCCACAAGGAGACGTGACATGGCGAACTACACCGGCACCGTGACCGTGACCGGCGAGGGCCGCAACGGCGGCCACCTGGCCTCCACCGACGGCCTCATCGATCTCGGGCTTGCCATCCCCGAGGAGCTCGGCGGCGCCGGTGGCGCCACCAACCCCGAGCAGCTCTTCGCCGCGGGCTGGTCCGCGTGCTTCATGGGTGCGTTCCGCCGGGCGGCCGCCGAGGAGCGGATCCGGTTCGACAGCATCGAGGTGACCGCGAACGTCACCCTCAACCACGCCGAGACGACCGACCCGACCGAGGAGTTCTTCCTCAGCGCCGAGCTCGAGATCGTCGTCGGCGGGCTCGACGAGGAGACCATCGGCACGCTGGCCAAGCGCGCCCACCAGATCTGCCCGTACTCGAAGGCGATCACCGGCAATGTCGACGTCGACTTCTTCGCCCGCGTCGCCTGAGGCCGAGTGGCGGCCCGAGCCGAGCGACGCGCTCGCCCGGGCCGCCCAGGCACTTCTCCGCGACACGTACGCGGCCCTGGGCTGGTTCGACGGCCCGAACCCGTTCCGGGGATGACCACGTCCCCGACACCGAGCGAAAGGCGAGATGACCATGATGGACCGCAGGACCTTTGCCAAGGCGGTCGGCCTGGCCGCGACGACGACGGCCGGGCTGGCGGCGACGGGGGAGGCGGCGTACGCCCGGCCGGTTCGCCCCGGACGAGCGAGCACCTCCTTCGCCGACGTCCAGCAGATCGACGCCGGTGAGCTCGACGTCGGGTACGTCGACCTCGGGCCGCGCGACGGTCAGCCGGTGATCCTGCTGCACGGCTGGCCCTACGACATCCACAGCTATGCCGAGGTCGCGCCGATCCTGGCTCGCCGGGGTTATCGGGCCCTGGTGCCGTACTTCCGCGGCTTCGGCACGACGACCTTCCGCTCGCCCGACACCTTCCGCAACGCCCAGCAGTCCCGGGTCGCCCTCGACATCACCGACTTCATGGACGCCCTGGGGATCGACCGGGCCGTGATCGCCGGCTACGACTGGGGCTCGCGGACCGGCGACATCATCGCCGCGATCTGGCCCCGGCGCGTGAAGGCCCTGGTGTCGGTGACCGGCTACCTGATCACCAACCGTGAGGCCCAACGGAACCCGATCGCGGCGGCCTCCGAGTGGGCCTGGTGGTATCAGTACTACTTCGCCACCGAGCGCGGCGCGAAGGGTCTCGCCGACCCGACGATCGGCACCGACCTGGCGAGACTCGTGTGGCGGTTCAACTCCCCGACCTGGGCGTTCGACGAGGCCACCTTCTTCCGCACGGCCGCGGCGTTCGAGAATCCCGACTACGTCGACGTCGTGCTCCACAACTACCGCTGGCGCCTCGGTCTGGCCGACGGCGCCCGCCGCTACGACGCCCTGGAGCGCAAGCTCGCGGCGGCCCCACCGATCACGGTCCCGACGATCACCATCGACCCGGCCGCCGATCCCTTCACCCCGCCCGGCGACGGAGCGGGCTACCGCCACCACTTCACCGGGCCGTACGAGCACCGCACCTTCTCGGGCATCGGGCACAACGTCCCGCAGGAGGCTCCGGACGACTTCGCCCGCGCGGTCCTCGACGCGGACAGGCTGTGAGGTCGACATGAGGCCTCCGCAGGGCGAGGGGTGACCTTCACGAACCGAGGAGCTGCTCGGCGAGCTCGGCGCGGGAGTGGATGTCCAGCTTCGTGTAGACCTTCCGCAGGTGGTACTCGACGGTCTTCGGGCTGAGGAAGAGCGCGGCCGCGGTCTCGCGAGTGGTGCGGCCCTCGGCCAGGAGCAACGACACCTGGAGCTCCTGCGGTGTCAGGGACGCCGCTCCCGACGCCTCCCGCCGCGCCACCTTCTCGCCTGTCGCCTCCAGCTCGGCCGCGGTGGTCCGGGCCCACGGGTCGGCCCCGAGGTCGTCGAAGGACTCGAGCGCGGTACGCAGGTGTGCGCGGGCATCGACGCGGCGTCCCGCGCGCCGGAGCCGGCCGCCGTACGCGAGGTGGGTCCGCGCGGCCTCGAAGAGGTCACGGGTGTCGGCGTGACCTTCGAGGGCCGCCTCGAAGTGCTCGTCGAAGGACCGCTGGTCCGCCACGGTTCCCAGCGCCCGGTGCGCCCGCGCGATCGACCAGGGCCGACCCTTCGCGCGTGCAGCGGCCGCGTACCGCCGGGCCTCGGCCTCCGCGTCGGCGGGGCGGCCGAGGCGGAGCAGGGCATCCACCAGCTCCGCGCCGGGGGAGAGGTCGGGGTCGGCGATGCCCCACGCGTCGAGCCGTCGCGAGAGGTCGAGGAACGTCTTCGTGGCGGCTCGGGGATCGCCCTCCGCGAGCTCGAGGTCGCCGACGGCGTAGAGGCACCAGGCCTCGCCCATGCGGATGCCCCGCTGGGTGCACAGTCGGACGGCCTCGGTCGCATGCTCCCGACAGGCGTCGCCCCGGCCCTGTCGGGACTCGAGCCAGGCGAGCCCGGCGAGGGACATGGCGAGGTCCGTGCCCTGACCGGTCTCCCGGGCGAGCCGGATCGCCTCCTCGTAGTTGGCTGCGGCCCGGGACCAGGCGGTGGACGTCGCCTGGTCCCGGGCGACGTGGAACAGGACGTTGGGCAGCAGGCCGACGCCCATCCGGGACCGGACGTCGTCGACGATCCGGCGCAGGTTGGCACCGGTCTCCGCGTCGCGGAGGAACAACGGTGTCGTCAGCAGCCACGGCAGCGCCTCGGGGTGCTCGGCCGGGTCGGCGTGCGCGGCCAGCAGCGGCACCGACATCTGGATCTCCTCCAACCCTCCGCTGCCGCTGAGCACCTTCGCCATCCCCGCCGCGGCGAGCCCGATGGCCCGGGCGCGGGGCGACTCGGCCGCCGCGACCGCGTCCAGCAGCGCGGTGGCGAGGCGCGTCGACACCGCCGCGTCGGCCAGGTAGAAGGCAGCGTGGAGCGCCTCGGCCAGGAGGAACACGGTGTCGTCGGGTGTCGGCGCGTCCGGCGCCGCGCGCTCGAGGATGCGGACCGCGTCGGCGACGGACCCGCTCCGTGCCGCGATCTGCGCCCGGATCCGGAGCGTGCGCGAGCGGGTGCCGTCCGGGACGTGCCGGGTGTCGATCTCGTCGAGGAGGGCGACCGCTCGGTCGTGGAGCCCTCCGGTCCAGGCTGCCTCGGCGGCCTCGCAGAGCAGGACGTGCCACCGGTCGGTGTCGGTGCTGAGCCGCGCCGCGCGCTCGTAGGCGGTGCTCGCGACGGTGTACGCCGTGCGGGCGCTCGCGCTGTCGGCGGCGGCTTCGAGCAGCCCCGACACCTCCGGGTCGGGACCCCAGGTCGCCTCCGCCAGGTGCCACGCCCGACGCTCCGCGTCGTCCGGCAGCAGGTCGGCCACGGCGAGATGGACGGCCCGGCGAAGAGTCTCGTCGGCCTCCGCGTACACGGCCGCGCGGACGAGCGGGTGTCGTACGTCGATGCGGCTGCTCGTCACCACGACCAGCCCGGCCCGCTCGGCGGCACCGAGACCGGAGACGTCGAGACCGAGCCGCTTGCAGACCTCTCCCGTGAGGTGGAGGTCGCCGTTGGTGACCACGGCGGCGAGCAGGGCGGTCCGGGATCCTTGGTCGAGCTCGGCCAGACGCCGGGAGAAGGCGGCCGCGAGCGTGGCGGGCAGCGCGGGCGGGAGCCCCGGGGCCCGGTCGTCGAGGAGCTCGATGTTGCGGCCGAGCTCGAGAAGGGCAAGAGGGTTGCCGCCGGTCGCGGCGAAGAGCCGGGCCACCTGCTCCTCGGTCGGCGGGGCGGCCTCCAGAGACCGCACGAGGTCACCCGACGCCACCGGGTCCAGGCCTGACAGCTCCAGCACGTCGAGGCCGTCGACGAGGCCGTCGCACGCTCCCGATCGGCCGGCGAGGAGGACGACGGCGGGATCCGCGTCGAGCCGGCGGGCAGCGAAGGCGAGGGCCTCGGCCGACGGGCGGTCGAGCCACTGGAGGTCGTCGACGACGACCGCGATCGGAGCCTGCTCGGCGTACCGGCACAACAGCGCGAGAGTGGCTGCGCCGATGGCGAACCGGTCGCCGGCGGTCGCCGTCTCGAGCGCGAGTGCGCTGCTCAGCGCGGCCGCCTGCGGGGCGGGGAGCGCGTCGAGGAGAGGGAGCGCCGGACGGAGCAGCAGGTGGAGCCCGGCGAACGCTAGGTCCTGCTCCGCCTCCGTACCGGTCGCGTACAGCACGCGGACGCCTTCCAGACGCTCGAGCGCATCGTCGAGCAGCGCCGTCTTGCCGACGCCCGGCTCGCCGAGGACCGCCAGGGCACCACCGCGGCCGATCCTCGCTCCGGCGAACAGCTGGTCCACGACCGGCTGTTCGGCCTCTCGTCCGATGAGCACGGTGGTGAGTCTAGGAACCGGCTCCGGCGCCCGCTCCGCGCTCGAACGGCCTCCTACCTGGTCCTGGGTACCCGGGCAGGACTAGGTGGGGCACCTGACGCGAGCACATGTCGAGCGTTCCTAGCGTTCCCGCCATGACTACCACTGATGACGCCATGACCCCGGGCACGAACGAGGTCGAGATCGACATGGACAAGCTGATGGCCTTCGTCTTCCGCGCGGTGGACGAGGTCGGTGCCACCCTGAACGCCGCCCTGGTGGTGATGGGCGACAAGCTCGGCTACTACCGCGACCTCGCGGCCAACGGGCCGAGCACGCCGGCGGAGCTCGCCGGCCGGACCGCCACCGGCGAGCCGTACGCCCGCGAGTGGCTCGCCGCCCAGGCCGCCGGCTCGTACGTCACCTATGACCCGGCGACCGGCCGGTTCACGCTCCCGCAGGAGCACGCGGTGGCGTTGACCGTCGAGGACAGCCCGGCCTTCCTGCCCGGCATGTTCCAGATCGCTCTCGGCACCGTCCGCGACGCCTCGCACATCCTCGAGGCCGCGCGCAACGGCGGCGGCTACGGATGGCACGAGCACGACTCGGACGTCCACGTCGGCTGCGAGCGGTTCTTCCGGCCGAGCTACAACGCCCATCTGACCGCCGAGTGGCTTCCCGCCCTCGACGGCATCGTGGACAAGCTCCGGCGCGGTGCGACGGTCGCCGACGTGGGCTGCGGCCACGGCGCCTCGACGATCCTGATGGCGCAGGCCTTCCCCGACTCCCGCTTCGTCGGGTGGGACTACCACGACGCGTCGATCGCGACCGCCCGCGAGCGCGCCGCGGCGGCCGGCGTCGCGGACCGGGTGAGGTTCGAGGTCGCCTCCGCATCCGGTTTCGGCGGCAGCGACTACGACCTGGTCACCATGTTCGACTGCCTGCACGACATGGGCGACCCGGTCGGGGCGGCGCGGCACGTTCGGGAGTCCCTGGCCGAGGACGGCACCTGGATGGTCGTCGAGCCCGTCGCCGGCGACCACGTCGAGGACAACCTGCACCCGGTCGGTCGCGCCTACTACGGCTTCTCCACCCTGCTCTGCACGCCGAGCTCCCTCGCCCAGGACGTCGGGCTCGCGCTGGGGACCCAGGCCGGCCCGGCCCGGATCCGCGACGTCACGATCGCGGCCGGGTTCACCCGGTTCGAGGCCGTGGCCGAGACTCCGTTCAACCGTGTCTACGAGGTCCGGCCGTGAGCACGAGGCTCACGCGGTGCGTTCCCCGGCCGAAGTCCGGCGCGACCGGGCCCGGCCGGGTCACACTGGGGCCATGAGGGCACGCGAGCCCGACGCCGACGGCTACGTGGAGACCGACGGCGTCAAGGTCCACTACGAGGTCTACGGCGCGGAGACCGCCGGCCCGGGCGACCGCACCATCCTGCTGATGCCGACCTGGACGATCATCCACTCCCGATCCTGGAAGGCGCAGATCGGCTACCTGGCACGGCACTTCCGGGTCGTGACTTTCGACGGGCGTGGCAACGGGCGGTCCGACCGGCCGGAAGGCGCCGCGGCGTACACGAACGAGGCGTACGCCGCGGACGCCCTCGCCGTCCTCGACGCCACCGGCACCGATCGCGCCGTCGTCGTGGGGCTGTCGTGCGGGGTCACGTGGAGCCTGCACCTGGCCGCGGAACACCCGGACCGGGTGGCCGCGCTGGTGGCGATCGGGGCCGCCTGCGGGTTCCCGATCGTCCAGGAGAGGGACGCCTTCGTCTGGGACGCCCGCCTCGACACCACCGACGGGTGGGCGAAGTACAACCGCTACCACTGGCTCGAGGGCGGCTACGACGACTTCCTGGAGTTCTTCTTCGCCAAGATGTTCCCCGAGCCGCACTCGACCAAGCAGATCGAGGACTGCATCGCCTGGGCGCACGAGACGACGCCCCAGGTCGTGGTCGACGCCACCGCGGCCCGCCTCGGGTGCGACGGAGTGCTCTGCGCCTCAGTGGAGGAGATCTGCGGCCGCGTACGGTGCCCGGTTCTCGCGATCCACGGGACCGACGACCAGATCCGGCCGGTCGCGATCAGCGAGCGCCTCGTCGAGCTCACCGGCGGGTCGCTCGTGCTGCTCGAGGGCAGCGGCCACGGCGTGGTCGGCCGCGACCCGGTCAAGATCAACCATCTGATCAAGGACTTCGCGGACGCGGTCCAGCCTCCGCCGCCGGTGAGCCGCACCTGGGTACGCGCGTCCCACCGTCCCAAGAGGGTCCTCTACCTCTCCTCGCCCATCGGGCTCGGGCACGCCCGCCGCGACCTGGCCATCGCGCAGGCGCTCCGGGAACGGCACGAGGACGTACAGGTCGACTGGCTCGCCCAGCATCCGGTGACGAGGGTCCTCGAGGCAGCCGGCGAACGGGTCCATCCCGCCAGCAGGTGGCTCGCCAACGAGTCGCGCCACATCGAGGAGGAGTCGGGTGAGCACGACCTGCACGTCTTCGACGCCATGCGGCGCATGGACGAGGTCCTGGTCAACAACTTCATGGTCTTCGATGACGTCGTCGGCGAGGAGCACTACGACCTCGTCGTCGGGGACGAGGCCTGGGACGTCGACCACTTCCTGCACGAGAACCCCGAGCTCAAACGCTTCGGCTACGTGTGGCTGACCGACTTCGTCGGCTTCCTCCCGATGCCCGACGACGACGAGCGGGCACGGTCCGTCACCGCCGATCACAACGCCGAGATGCTCGAACACATCGAGCGCAGTCCGCGCCTTCGCGACCGGGCGATCTTCGTCGGAAATCCCGCGGACGTCGTGCCCGGACGCTTCGGCGACGGTCTGCCCGAGATCTCGGCCTGGACGCGGCAGCACTACGACTTCAGCGGCTACGTCACCGGCATCGATCCGGGCTCGATCGCCGACAAGGCACGGCTGCGACAGGAGCTCGGGTGGCGACCCTACGAGCGGGTCTGCGTGGTCACGGTCGGTGGGTCCGGAGTCGGCAGCCACCTGCTCCGCCGGGTGGAAGGAGCGTACGACGCCGCCCGGGCGGCCGTGCCGGACCTTCGGATGATCGTCGTGACGGGCCCACGGCTGGACACCGGCGTCGTCCGAGCGCGCCCCGGCTTCGAGGTGCTCGGCTTCGTCCCCGACCTCTACCGCCTCCTCGGCGCCTGCGACCTTGCCGTGGTGCAGGGCGGGCTGACCACGACGATGGAGCTGACCGCCGCCGGCACGCCGTTCGTCTATATACCGCTGCGCCACCACTTCGAGCAGAACATCCACGTCCGGCACCGTCTCGAGCAGTACGGCGCGGGCCGCTGTCTCGAGTACGACGACCTCACCCCGGACACGCTCGCGCGAGCGATCGCCGACGAGATCGGTCGTGAGCCCCGCAGCAGGCCGGTCGAGACCGACGGCGCCGATCGCGCCGCCGGTCTGATCGCCAGCCTTCTCTGAACCGCCGTCCGCCCCTGATCTCCCTCCGCTGGGCAGGCCCTAGTGTTGGTCCCGCATCGCGACCGATCTCGTTCCACCGGAGGCTCCGCTGAACACCAACCAAGCACCTGCCGACCCGTCCAGGCAGTTCCCGGCCGCGGTCCTGCTGGACATGGACGGCACCCTGGTCGACACCGAGCCCTACTGGATCGCCGCGGAGTACGCGATCGCCGAGCGCTTCGGGGCGACCTGGTCCGAGGAGCAGGCGATGGAGCTGGTCGGCAACGCACTGGTCGAGTCGGCGCGGCTGATCAAGGAGGGGATGGGGCTTCCGCACGAGCCGGAGGAGATCGTCGAGATGCTCCTCGACGGCGTCGTCGAGCAGGTCGAGCGTGAGGTGCCGTGGCGCCCGGGGGCTCGGGAGCTGCTCACCGACCTGGTCGAGCAGGGGGTGCCGTGTGCGCTGGTGACGATGTCGTACGCCCGCTTCGTCGGCCCCATCCTCCAGGAGCTGCCCGAGGGCACCTTCAAGGTGATCGTCACCGGCGACATGGTCCGCAACGGCAAGCCCCATCCCGAGCCCTATCTGACCGCGGCTGCCGCCCTCGGTGTCGCGGCCGAGGACACCATCGCGGTCGAGGACTCCAACACCGGTGCCCGCTCCGCCGAGGCCGCCGGCTGCACGGTCCTGGTCGTCGAGAACCACGTCCCCGTCGCCCCCGGCGAGCGCCGGGTCTTCCGCGACACGCTCGAGGGGCTGACGTACGCCGACCTGGCCGACCTCTGAGTCCTCGGCGTCATCTAGGGTGCCTTCGTGGGCCACATCCAGATCACTCCGTCCATCCTCAACGCCGACTTCGCAGCCCTCGGGGCCGAGGTCGCCAGGATCCCCAGCGCCGACTGGATCCATGTCGACGTGATGGACAACCACTTCGTGCCCAACCTGACCTTCGGGCCGACGATGGTGGAGGCGATCGCGCGGTCCACCTCGGTGCCGCTGGATGCCCACCTGATGATCGAGAACGCCGACCGCGAGGCCCCGGCCTACGTCGAGGCCGGCTGCGGCTCGGTGACGTTCCACGTCGAGGCCACCAAGGCCCCGGTGCGGCTGGCCCGCGAGATCCGGGCGAAGGGTGCCCGTGCCTCGATGGCGCTCAAGCCGGCGACCCCGATCGAGCCCTACGAGGACATGCTGGCCGAGCTCGACATGGTGCTGCTGATGACCGTCGAGCCCGGTTTCGGTGGGCAGAAGTTCCTCGACCTGGTGCTGCCCAAGATCCGCCGGGCGCGGTCGATGATGGACAAGCACGGCGTCGAGACCTGGCTGCAGGTCGACGGCGGGGTGTCCCTGGAGACGATCGAGCGCTGCGCCGAGGCCGGGGCCGACGTCTTCGTCGCCGGCTCCGCGGTCTACTCGGCCGACGACCCGGACGTGATGGTCAACGCGCTGCGGGACAAGGCCGTCTCAGCCTCTGACGCCTGATCGGGCCTCGTGCCACCCGTGTGGCACACTGGTTTCAGACGAGCTTGTGCTCGCGTGCTCTGGGGTCGGTGAAATTCCGAGCCGGCGGTGACTGGATCAGAGGTCCAGAAGTCCGCGACCCGATGGCAGCCAGTCATCGGTTGACCAGGTGAGAATCCTGGACCGACGGTTAAAGTCCGGATGGGAAGACGCACGCAGCCCGATTCGTCGTGACCGCCCTGAGACCAGGGCGCGGCGCGATGTCTCGGCCTGACCCCGGAGTCCGTGAGACGGACCAGAGGGGATCAGATGAAGTGCTTGGACCAGCGTGACCCGGAGCCGGGGGCGATGCGTCGCGCCCTGGACCTGGCCGCTGCGATCGGCGCCCCGGGACCTGCCACCTATCCCAACCCACGGGTGGGCTGCGTACTCCTGGGGGCGGACGGGTCGATGATCGCCGAGGGCTATCACCGCGGGCCCGGCACGCCGCACGCCGAGGTCGACGCCCTGGCGAAGGCCGGGGAGGCCGCCCGCGGGGCGACCGCGGTGGTCACCCTGGAGCCGTGCAACCACACCGGTCGCACCGGTCCCTGCTCACAGGCCCTGATCGAGGCCGGCGTCGCCCGCGTCGTCTACGCCCAGTCCGACCCCAACCCGGTCGCCGCCGGCGGCGCCGCCACGCTGAAGCAGGCGGGCGTCGAGGTCGAGCAGGGCCTGTACGCAGCCGAGGCTCGCGAGCTCAACCGGGTCTGGACCCGGGCGGCCGAGCTCCAGCGCCCCTACGTCACCTGGAAGTTCGCCACCACGCTCGACGGGCGCAGCGCCGCCGCCGACGGCACCTCGCGCTGGGTCTCCTCGCGGGCCGCGCGGCTCGACACCCACAAGCTGCGGGCGCTGAGCGACACGATGCTGGTCGGCACCAACACCGTCGCCGTCGACGACCCCGCCCTGACGGTGCGCGACCTGGAGGACCGGCCGGTCGGCGTACAGCCGCTGCGGGTCGTCATGGGGGAGCGGGACTTGCCCGAGGACCGCCGGATCTTCGACGCCCAGGCGCCCTCGCTGCACCTGCGCACCCGCGACCCGCACTCGGCGCTGGCCGCCTTGTGGGAGCGGGAGCGCCGCCATGTCTTTCTCGAGGGCGGGCCGACGCTGGCCGCGGCCTTCCTGGAGGCGGGGCTCGTGGACGAGATCGTCGTCTACGTCGCCCCGTTCCTGCTCGGCGCGGGCCGCTCGGCCGTCGCCGATCTCGGGATCGCCACCATCTCCGACGCCTTCCGGCCGCGGGTGCGTTCTGTCGACGTGCTCGCACCAGCCGCGCCGGGCGAGGAGCCGAACGTGCGCTTCATCTTGGAGCCACAGAAAGGGGAGCAGTGATGTTCACCGGGATTGTTGAGGAGCTCGGCACCGTCGCCGGGATCGAGGACCAGGGCGACGCCGTACGCCTGACCATCTCCGCCACCACGGTGCTGTCGGACGCCGAGCTGGGTGCCTCCATCGCGGTCAACGGCTGCTGCCTGACGGTCGCCACGCTGGGTTCCGGCGAGTGGACGGCGGACGTGATGCTGGAGACGCTCAAGCGCACCAGCCTGCACGCGGTCTCGGTCGGCGACCAGGTCAACCTGGAGCGCGCGGTCACCCCGACGACCCGCCTCGGCGGCCACATCGTCCAGGGGCACGTCGACGGCGTCGGCCGCATCGTCTCGCGCGAGCCGAGCGAGCACTGGGAGGTCGTCACGATCTCGCTGCCTCCTGAGCTGGCGCGCTACGTCGTCGAGAAGGGCTCGATCGCGGTGGACGGGATCAGCCTCACCGTCGTCTCGGTGACCGAGGACTCGTTCACGGTCAGCCTCATCCCCGAGACCCTGGCGCGTACGTCGCTGGGGTTCCGGGCCGTCGGCGACGAGGTCAACCTCGAGACCGACATCATCGCCAAGCACGTGGAGAAGCTCGTGCTGACTTCACCGGAAGGGGTTCGGTCATGACGGAGCAGCAGTACGTGGGGGTCCGGCTGGACCCGGTCGAGAACGCGATCGCCGACCTGGCGGCCGGGAAGCCGGTCGTGGTCGTCGACGACGAGGACCGGGAGAACGAGGGCGACCTGATCTTCTCCGCCGAGCTGGCGACCCCGGAGGTGATGGCGTTCGCGATCCGCTGGTCCTCCGGCGTGATCTGCGTGGCGCTGCCGGGTGACCGGCTCGACGCCCTCGAGCTGCCCCCGATGACTCGTGTCAACGAGGACCGCAAGCAGACGGCGTACGCGGTCTCGGTCGACGCCCGCGAAGGTGTCACGACCGGCATCTCGGCGGCCGACCGGGCGCTCACCACCCGGCTGCTGGCCGGGCCGGCGTCGGTGGCCGGCGACCTGACCCGCCCGGGCCACGTCTTCCCGCTGCGGGCCCGCGACGGGGGAGTGCTGGTGCGGGTCGGCCACACCGAGGCCGCCGTCGACCTGACCCGGCTGGCCGGTCTGGAGCCCGCCGGCGCCCTGGTCGAGCTGGTCAACGACGACGGCACGATGCAGCGCGCCCCGCAGCTGCGCGAGTTCGCCGACGAGCACGGCCTGGCGATGATCTCGATCGAGGACCTGGTCACCTACCGGCGGCGTACGGAGGTGCTGGTCGAGCGCAAGGCGGTGACCCGGCTGCCCACCGAGTTCGGTGACTTCACCGCCTACGGCTACCGCACCATCGACGACGGCGTCGAGCACGTCGCGCTCGTCCACGGCGACGTGGCCGGGTGCGACCCGGTGCTCGCCCGAGTGCACTCGGAGTGCCTGACCGGGGACGTGTTCGGGTCGCGCCGCTGCGACTGCGGACCCCAGCTGCGCGAGGCGCTCGAGCGGATCGCCGATGTCGGCTGCGGCGTCGTGGTCTACCTGCGCGGGCACGAGGGCCGCGGGATCGGGCTGCTCGCCAAGCTGCAGGCCTACCAGCTCCAGGACGGCGGTCGCGACACCGTCGACGCCAACCTCGACCTCGGTCTGCCGGCCGACGCGCGCCACTACGGCGCGGCCTCGCAGATCCTCCGCGACCTCAAGATCGACTCGGTGCGCCTGATGACCAACAACCCTGAGAAGGTGAGCAACCTGGAGGCGTACGGGGTCGAGGTCGCCGAGCGGGTGCCGCTCACCCCGCGGCCCAACGAGCACAACCTCGCCTACCTGCTGACCAAGCGTGACCGGATGGGTCACGCGCTGCCCGATCTGTCTGAGGAGAACCGATGAGTGGCAAGGGAGCCCCGACCCCCGAGGTCGTCGACGCGAGCGACCTGCGCGTCGCCGTGGTGGCCGCGCGCTGGCACGACGAGGTCATGAACGGCCTGCTGAACGGCGCGGAGCGCGCGCTGAAGGACGCCAACGTCGGCGGCCTGACGGTCGTCCGGGTCCCGGGCGCCTTCGAGCTCCCGGTCGCCGCGGCCGCCCTGGCCAAGTCGGGCTACGACGCCATCGTGGCCCTCGGGGTCGTCATCCGTGGCGGCACGCCGCACTTCGACTACGTCTGCTCGGCCGCCACCGACGGCCTGAACCGGATCGCGATCGACCACCTCATCCCCGTCGGCTTCGGCTTGCTGACCTGCGACAACGAGGAGCAGGCGCTCGACCGGGCCGGCCTCGAGGGATCGAGCGAGGACAAGGGCTACGAGGCCGCCGCCGCGGCCATGGAGACCGCGCTCACGCTGCGCGACTGCGTACGTCACTACTGACGCCCAGTCGGCGCAAATGTCCCGCCAGCAACGGCCGAGTCGGCGCATCTGTCCCGGCCGGGTGGGACAGATGCGCCGACTCGGTGTTCTGGGGTGGGACAGTTGCGCCGGCTCGGCGGGCGTTTGGTCAGGCAGGGAGTGTCGCGACCAGGTCGCCCTGGCGGCGACGCGCCCCGGGGTCCTGCCGCGCTGACGCGTGCGCGACGACGAACCCGTGTGCGGTGAGCAGCTCCCCGAGGGCCTCGGCGGACCAGTAGTAGGCCGTGTGCACGGCGTGGTCGAACGCCTCACCGGGCTCGCCGTCGAAGAAGCCGATCAGCGCCGACCCGCCGGGCGTCAGCACCCGCGCGAACTCGCTCAGGATCGCCGGCAGGTCCGCGGGCGGGGTGTGGATGATCGAGTACCACGCCAGGATGCCGCCGATCGACCGGTCGGCGAGGGGGAGTGCGGCGAGGTCCGCTCGCTGGAAGGCGATGTCCGGATAGCGCGCTCGTGCGGCGGCGACGAACTCGGCCGAGGCGTCCATCCCGACGACGTCGCGAGCACCGCCCGTGGCGAGCTCCTGGCTCCAGAGGCCGGGGCCGCAGCCGGCGTCCAGCAGGCGGCCGGTCGTGCTGTCCCGCCAGGTCGTGATCGTGTCGCGGTCCTGCTCGGCGAGCTTGTCGATCGCCCCGAAGAGGTCGATGTATTCAGCGGCGCGGCTGTCATAGGCGGCGCCGATCTCGGTCATGGTCATCGGGGACCGAGGGTACCGGTTGCGCTATAATTTGCGCATGCATGCAAATACGCAACCTCCGGTATGGGGGGACGACGTGGTCACTCTCGCTGTCGAGGTGCTGCGGATGCTGGCGGATCCGACGCGACTGCAGGTGGCGGGGCTGTTGCTGGACGAGGAGCGGTCCGTCTCGGAGCTCGCGGGCATGCTGGACAAGCCGGTGCCGGGGGTCTCGCAGCATCTGGCGAAGATGCGGATGGCTCGGCTGGTGACCACGCGCAAGGAGGGGACCTCGGTGCTCTACCGGGTGGAGAACGGGCACGTGCGCCAGCTGGTCCTCGACACGATCGGTCACGTCGAGCATCTTCTCGACCAGGTCCCGGCGCACCACCGATCCGCGGAGGAGTCGGCATGACCCACACGCTGCACCACGACCACGACCACCACCACGCGGGCGCGCACGAGCACACCGGCGAGCACGGCCACGGACACGGCCATGCCCACAGTCACGACCAAGACGGCCGGTGGGCTCGGGTCCGGCATGCGATCTCGGACGTGTTCGGGGCGCACTCCCACGATGCCGCGGACCAGGTCGACGAGGCGCTGGAGGCAGACGTACGTGGCCGGCGGGCGCTGTGGATCAGCCTCGGTGTCCTCGCGCTGACGGCCGCGGTCCAGGCGGTCGTCGTCAGCCTGACCGGCTCGGTGGCGCTGCTGGGGGACACGCTCCACAACGTCGCGGACGCGTTGACGGCGGTGCCGCTGCTGGTGGCGTTCTGGCTGGCCCGGCGCCCGGCCAACGACCGTTTCACCTATGGCTACGGACGGGCCGAGGACCTCGCCGGGCTCTTCGTCGTCGCCATGATCGCGCTGTCCAGCATCCTGGCCGGCTGGGAGGCGATCGACCGGCTGTTCCACCCGCGCGAGGTCGAGCACGTCTGGGCCGTCGCGGCCGCCGGCGTGGTCGGCTTCCTCGGCAACGAGATCGTCGCCCGCTACCGGATCCGGGTGGGCCGCCAGATCGGCTCGGCGGCCCTGGTCGCCGACGGGCTGCACGCGCGCACCGACGGCTTCACCTCGCTCGCGGTCGTCCTCGGCGCCGCCGGGGTCGCGGTCGGGATGCCGTGGGCCGACCCGCTGATCGGGCTGCTGATCGCGGTCGCGATCCTCGGTGTGCTGCGCTCGGCGCTCAAGCAGGTCGGCGCCCGGCTGATGGACGCGGTCACCCCCGAGGACGTCCGCCGCGCCCGGGAGGCCGTCGCCACCGTGGACGGCGTGCTCGAGGTCCGCAGCCTGAGGCTGCGGTGGATCGGGCACACGCTCCACGCCGACGGCGACATCACCGTTGCGGCCGACCTCGCCGTCTCCGCCGCGCACGACATCGCCCACCACGCCGAGGAGCACCTCCTGGAGGCGCTGCCGCGCCTGACCAGCGTCGTGCTCCACGTCAGCCCGGAGGGCACGCACTGACGGCTGCCTCTAGGCTCTGCTCCGATGAACATCTTCGAGTTCGACGGCAAGAGTCCGCAGATCCACCCCGACGCCTGGGTGGCGCCGACGGCGACGCTGATCGGTGACGTACGCCTCGGTCCGAACGCGAGCGTCTGGTACGGCGCCGTGCTCCGCGCCGACGTCGGGCCGATCGTCATCGGCGAGGGCTCCAACGTCCAGGACAACTCGGTGCTGCACGTACGCCCCGGCTCCTCCCTCGAGATGGGCCCGCACAGCACGATCGCCCACGGCTGCGTCGTCCATGGCGACCGGATCGGCACCGGCTCGCTGATCGGCAACGGGGCGGTCGTCTCCGATGCCGTGGTCATCGGCGACGGCTGCCTGATCGCGGCCGGCGCGATGGTGGTCGAGGGGACCCAGGTGCCCGACCACAGCCTGGTGATGGGCGTGCCCGCCAAGATCCGCGGCACGATCGAGCCCGACACCAACCCGGCCGTGATCTTGGAGCTCAACGCGCCAGGTTATGTCGAGTTCATGAAGCTGCACCGCGCGACGGTACGCCCGGTCAAACCCTGACCCTGAGGTTGAGGGTTACTCCGCTCCGCAGGCCACGCAGTGCAGCGAGCCGACCCTGCGGTCGGCCTCGCATGTCGTGCACGGGGCGATCGTCTCCCGGCCGCAGCCCTCGCAGTGCTTGCCGCGGACCGGGTAGCCGCAATAGGGGCAGTCGCCCTTGCGTACCCGCATGGCGGGGATCCGCTTGGCCAGCAGCCGCTGGACGGCGACGAACACGCCCACGGTGCCGGCGGCTCCGAACAGCGACAGGATGAGCGGGCCGAAGTCGGCGTACTCGAAGGTGTAGTGGAAGGCGAAGACCAGGGCCATGATCACCCCGGTCGCGGCGAGCGCGAAGCCGAGTGGCAGGAAGCGTGAGCCGCTGCGGCGCAGCCGGTAGAGGACCCAGAAGCCGACCAGGCACAGCAGGATGATGAAGCCGAGGCGTACGCCGATCTGGATCGCCTCGTGACCGGGGATCTTGCACGGCGACTCGCCGTTGTTGCACTGGTCCCAGTCCAGGTAGAGCGGCCACCAGCCGGCCACCTTGACGTAGAACCAGACGGTGCCGACGAGCAGGAAGGCGGTCAGCGCGACCGCCAGGAACCGCTCGCTCCGGGTCGACTCGACCTCGTCGGCGGCGATAGGGGTCTTCATGGCGTGCTCCTGTGGGCTCGGGTGCGGGCATGGAAGCCGACCTCGAGGCGGCAGTCGAGCGCGGCCGCCACCCTGAGGAGGGTGTCGATCTTGGGCGGGCGGGACCCGGACTCCAGCCGTGCGATCGCCGACTGGGTCGTCCCGCAGAGCTCGGCGAGCTCGCGCTGGGACAGCCCCCGCGCGACCCGGTGCTCGGTGACCTGGGCGGCGATCCCGACGTAGAACGCGGTGTCCTCGTCGTTGGTGCTCACGACGTCGACGGTATCGCAGTTCTGCTATGCCTGTCCATAGCAGAACTGCTATCGCTCGGGTGAGACGATTCGGGTGCGAGGTCGCGTACGGCCTAGGCTTGACGCTCGTGAAGACGTTCGACGAGCTCTGGGCCGAGCTGAGTGAGAAGGCCCGGACCCGACCTGAAGGATCCGGCACCGTGGCACAGCTCGACGCCGGGGTCCATGCGATCGGGAAGAAGCTGGTCGAGGAGGCCGCCGAGTCCTGGATGGCGGCCGAGTACGAGGGCAAGGAAGCGACCGCGGAGGAGATCTCCCAGCTGCTCTACCACGCCCAGGTGCTCATGCTCGCCAGCGGAATCTCCATCGACGACGTCTACTCACACCTGTAGGGGATCACCCATGTCCGACCTGACCCAGCGTGACAACACCGAGACCGGCTTGCTCCGGATCGCCGTCCCCAACAAGGGCTCGCTGTCCGTCGCCGCCTCCGAGCTGCTGCGCGAGGCGGGCTACCGCCAGCGCGACGACTCCAAGCGCCTGACCCTCATCGACGAGGAGAACGGCGTCGAGTTCTTCTACCTGCGCCCGCGCGACATCGCGCTCTACGTCGGCGAGGGCACCCTCGACATCGGCATCACCGGCCGTGACCTGCTCCTCGACTCCGGCGCGAAGGCCGACGAGGTCGTCGGGCTCGGCTTCGGCCGGTCGCGGTTCCACTTCGCCGGCCGCGCCGGCGCCTTCACCTCGGTCGAGGAGCTGCGCGGCAAGCGGATCGCGACCTCCTACGTCGGGGTCGTCTCCGCCTTCCTGGAGCGCGAGGGGATCGACGCGAGCGTGACCCGCCTCGACGGCGCCGTGGAGACCTCGATCCAGCTCGGTGTCGCCGACGCGATCGCCGACGTGGTCGAGACCGGCTCCACGATGCGCCAGGCCGGCCTGGAGATCTTCGGCGAGCCGATCATGCACTCCGAGGCCGTGGTGATCACCCGTTCGGGCGCGCAGCTGCCCCCGGCGTACGAGACGTTCCGGCGGCGCCTCGACGGCGTCCTGATCGCGCGCAGCTACGTGATGATGGACTACGACATCCGCGCCGAGGACCTCTCCGAGGCCTCCGCGATGACGCCCGGGCTCGAGGGGCCGACGGTCAGCCCGCTGCACCGCGAGGGCTGGGTCGCGGTCCGCGCGATGGTGCCGCGCAAGGGCTCGCAGAAGCTGATGGACGACCTCTACGCCGTGGGCGCCCGTGCGATCCTGCTGACGGAGATCAATGCCTGCCGGATCTGAGTCCCAGGGGTCTGAGCCGACGGGATCCGAGCTGCCGGTGAAGCTGCCGCACACCTGGCGCCCGCTCGGGGCCGGCGTCATGGGCTGGTTCCTCGTGGCCGCGCTCGCGGTGATGTGCACCATGGTCTGGGTCGGGTTCACGCCCGAGATCAAGGCCCAGGTCACCATGTTCGAGCGGCTCACCTTCGGTGCCGTGGGTCTCGGGATCGTGGTCTGCGTGCACGCGCTGACCCGGTCGCGGGTCGTCGCCCGGGAGAGCGGCCTGACGGTGGTCAACGGCTACAAGCGCCGCGACCTGGAGTGGGCCGAGATCCTCGCGATCAACTTCCCGCGCGGTGCGCCCTGGCCCACGATCGACCTCGCCTCGGGCCACAACATCTCCGCCCTCGGCATCCAGGCCTCCGACGGCGCATCGTCGCGGAAGGCCGTGCGCACGCTGCGCACCCTCGCCGACGAGCTGTCCTGACGACGACCGGCCGGCGAACCGCTTACTACGGTTCGGGGAATCCTCGCGGCGCCTGCTGATCGCGACGTACGCGGCGGCTTAGCGTATCCGCGTGATCTCCTGGACTCGTGCGTTTGCCGTGCTGGCAGCCGTGCTCACCCTGGCCTCGACCGTGCCGGCCCAGGCCGCGCCGGCGCACCCGGTCGGCACCTGGGGCGCCTCGGCCGACGAGGTGGGCGGCAACACCGGCGCTGCCGGGCTGGCCGACCTGTCGGTGCGCAACCTGGTCCACACCTCGCTGGGTGGCTCCGGCGTACGCATCACGCTCTCCAACGCCTTCGGCGACCGTCCGGTCACCTTCGCCTCGGCACACGTCGGGGTGGCCGGGGACGGCGCCGCGGTGGTGTCCGGCACGAATCGGCCGGTGACCTTCGCCGGTGCCGACCGGGTCACCGTCGCTCCCGGCACCGAGGCGCTCAGCGACCCCGTCGACGCGACCGTGCCGGCCGACACGACCCTCGCGGTCAGCTTCCACGTCGTCGGGGAGAGCGGCCCGATCACCGGGCACGACGTGGCGACGCAGATCTCCTACGTCTCCGGGACGGCCGGCGCGGACGTCGCCGGCGAGGAGTCCGGTGCGGCGTTCACGACGCAGATCTCCCGCTGGTACTGGGTCGAGAGCGTCCTCGTCGAGAAGCCCCGCCGGGTCAAGACCGCGGTGCTCTTCGGCGACTCGATCACCGACGGCAACGGCTCCACCGTCGGTGCCAACCGGCGCTGGCCGGACGTGTTGGCCGACCGGATCGCGAGCAGCCGCTTCGCCGGACGCTTCGGCGTGATGAACGAGGGCATTTCCGCCAACCGCGTCCTCGTGGACAGCACCGGCGGCCAGCGCGGCCTGGACCGCTTCCGGCGAGATGTCCTCGACCAGCCCGGCGTCTCCACGGTCGTGCTGCTGGAGGGGATCAACGACATCCGCTGGGACGATGCCGACGAGGCCTCCGACCTGACCGACGCCTACCGCGAGCTGATCGCGCAGGCGCATGCCGAGGACGTCTGCGTCATCGGCGCGACCCTGACGCCGTACGAGGGCGGCAGCCGCTACACCCCCGAACGCGACCGGGTGCGGGTCGCGGTCAACGAGTGGATCCGCACCTCCGGCGAGTTCGACGGCGTCGTCGACTTCGACGCCGCCACGCGTGACCCCGACCGGCCGGCGCGGTTCCTGCCGGCGTACGACTCCGGGGACCACCTCCACCCCGGCGACGCCGGCTACGCGGCGATGGCCGAGGCGTTCGACCTGTCGTTGCTGGAGTGCGACCGCTAGACCGCGACGATCAGGCCGTGATGGTCAGATCGCGGTGATGCCCCACGTGACCTCGAACCGCTCGTCGGGAGCTAGCTCGATCAGGTCGGTGCCGGAGTTGAACGCGTCCGGGGGAGCGGTCATCGGCTCGACGGCGAGGCTGCCGCGCGCGGGCGACTGGTCGTCGGCGCTGTAGACCATCAGCCAGGGGTGGTGCTCGTCGACCCAGAGCGCGACGCCACCGTCGGGGCCTTCGAGCGTCACCGTGGTCCGCCCGTCCTCGCCGCGATCGAGATCGGTGAAGGCATGGTCGAGCACGACATCGCCGATGGGCTTGGCGGAGGTGAAGTCGTGGGCCGTCCCGGCCGTCGGCTCGCTCGTGGTGGGCAGCTTGCGCTCCGGGTCGGAGAGCAGGCGGGTCCGCGCCGGGAGGGTTAGCGTCCAGCCGTCGACGGGTCCGTCGCCGACGGTCAGATAGGGGTGGGCGCCCACGGCGAAGGGCGCGGGGGAGCCGGCGTGGTTGGTCGCCGACTGGGTCACGGTGAGCCCGTCGGGTCCGACGGCGTAGGTCACCTCGAGGTCGAGCGTCCACGGGTAGCCGCTCTGCGCCATCAGCCGGGTGGCGAGGGTGATCGAGGCCTTGGTCTCGTCGATCGGCAGCCACTGCGCCCACCGCACCAGGCCGTGGGAGGCGTTGTTGCGCGACACCTCGGACAGCCCGAGCTGGTAGGTCTTCCCGCCGAACTCGTAGCGGCCGTCCCGGATCCGGTTGGGCCACGGCGCCAGCAGCTGCCCCTTGCCGCCGCTGGACTGCTCGTCGTCGCCGAAGGGGGCGATGAGGTCGCGCCCCTCGTAGGACAGCAGGCGCAGCGACCCTCCGCTCTCCGTCACCGTCGCGGAGTAGCCCCCGCCGTCGATCGTGAACTGCTCTCCACTCGGTCTCAGCACGCGCCCAGGCTATCGAGGTGTCCGGAGGGTCTCGGTGAGTGGTCGGGTTAGCCTCGGGCCATGGAGCGACGACAGCTGGAGTTCTTCCTCGCGATCGCCGAGGCGGGCAGCTTCACCAGCGCCGCGGCCCGGCTCCACGTGGCCCAGCCGTCGTTGTCGTACGCCGTACGCGGGCTCGAGCGCGAGCTCGGCGGCCCGCTCTTCGAGCGCCACGGCAGGGGAGTGCGGCTCACCCCGGCGGGTTCGGCGCTGCTCGGCCCGGCCCGCCGGGTCGTACGTGGCTTCGAGCTCGCCGCGGGAGCCGTCCGGTCCGTCTCCGACGAGGGGTTCGGCAGGCTCCGGATCACCTCCAGCACGGTGTGGGCGGTCGAGCCGCTGGTGCCGGTGCTCGCCGAGTTCCGGCGGATCCAGCCGGCCGCACAGGTCGTCGTCACCGACCCGCAGCACCGCTCCGACGTCCTCGACCAGGTGCGCAAGGGCGAGGCGGACGTCGGCCTGATCGACGGTGCGCCGCCGCGCGGCCCGTTCGGCTCGCACCGGCTCGCCGAGCACGAGCTGGTGGCGGTGCTGCCGCCCTCGGGCGAGGCGCCGGAGGAGATCGGGATCGAGGAGCTCGCCGCGGTCGGCCTGATCGCGACGCCGGCCGGCACCGCGCTGCGTACGTTCCTCGACGCCCGGCTCGAGGCCGCGGGCCTGCCCACCGAGGTCGCGATCGAGACGGCCCACGTCGCCTCGATCACCCCGCTGGTGCTGGCCCGCGCCGGCGTGGCGGTGCTGACCGAGGGGATGGCCCGTGCAGCGTCGCGCGCCGGTGCGCAGGTGGTGCCGCTGACGCCGGTGACGCGGGTGAGCGTGTCCGTGGTGTGGCTGGAGGGGCGCGGTGACGCGCTGGTCGATCAATTCGTCGCGCTGGCGCAGGAGCTGACCGACCCGTGAATCAGCCATAGAGACTCTCTATCGCAGCCTCTCGATCCTGGTCTTGCTCCGCGGGTCGACGTGCTGGAACACCCGAAAGGTCAATGTCTAGTGTGTTAGACATATATGAACCGAATGGATGGAGCACGCATGCGCCGCCCCCACCGCCTGGCCTTGGCCGCCCTCGCCGTCGCGACGACGGCAGGCACCCTGTCCGCCTGCACCACCGCGAGCGAGCGTGACGGTTTCGCCCAGAGCGACTCCGGAGGAGCCGAGGACTCGGTGGTCCTCGCCGAGCAGCCGTGGGTCGACCTCCAGGTTGAGAACGAGGTCGCCGTCCAGATCCTCCAGGAGCTCGGCTACGACGCCAGCATCAAGAAGAACCTCTCCGTCGAGAATGCCGCGACCGCGGTCTCCTCGGGCCAGATCGACGCCTACCTCGGCAACTGGTGGCCCTCGCAGGAGCCCAGCTTCGGCGACCCCATCGACTCCGGCGAGGTCGAGGTGCTCTCCACGATCGTGAAGGGCACCGAGTACGCCCCGGCCGTCCCCGGCGACGTCGCCGACCAGCTCGGGATCGAGTCGCTCGCCGACCTCGACGCCAACGGCGCGAGGTTCGGCCGGAAGATCTACGGCATCGAGGCCGGCTCCCCGGGCAACGAGACGATCCAGAAGGCGATCGACGAGGACGCGTACGGGCTGGGTGACTGGAAGCTCGTCGCCAGCGGCACCCCGGCGATGCTCGCCCAGGTCGAGAAGTCGCAGAAGGCGGGCCAGCCGATCGTGTTCCTCGGCTGGAGCCCGCACTGGATGACGGTGCAGTTCGACGCGGTCTTCCTCGAGGACCCCGACAAGGTCTGGGGCGGCGCCGGCGAGATCCGCACCGTCACCCGCAAGGGGTTCGAGGACGACAATCCCGAGATCGCCGAGTTCCTGTCCAACCTGAGCTTCAGCACCGACGAGGCCGGGCAGTTCTACTACGACCACGACAAGTCCGGGAAGGAGCTCGCCGACATCGCCGAGGCGTGGATCGACGACAACCCCGAGAAGGTCGCCCGGTTCCTCGACGGGGTCGAGGACGCCGACGGCGAGAAGGCGGAGATCTGATGAGCGAGACGAAGACGGAACCCAACGAGACGGGCTCGCCGGCGATCGTCGGGCGGGGCCTGAGCAAGGTCTACGGGCTCGGCCGCAGGCAGGCCGAGAAGGCGCTGGCCGCCGAGGACCCGCGTGCGGCGGCCGCGGCGGCGGGCGGCTATCTCGGTGCCCACGAGATCGACTTCGAGATCGCCCGGGGCGAGATGTTCGTCGTCATGGGGCTGTCCGGCTCGGGCAAGTCGACCGTGCTGCGGATGATCAACCGGCTCAACGAGCCCAGCGCCGGCGAGCTGCTGATCGACGGCGAGGACATCACCAAGGTCTCCGACCAGCGACTGCGCGCGCTCCGCAACAACGGCATCGGGATGGTCTTCCAGCACTTCTCGCTGTTCCCGCACCGGACGGTGCGGGAGAACGCGGCGTACGGCCTGAAGGTACGCGGCACCACGAAGCAGGAGCGTCTGGAGAAGGCCGACGCCGCCCTGGAGCGGGTCGGCCTGGGCGGGCGTGGCGACAAGCTGCCGCACGAGCTCTCCGGCGGCATGCGGCAGCGGGTCGGGCTCGCGCGTGCGCTGGCCGTGGACCCACCGATCTTGCTGATGGACGAGCCGTTCTCGGCACTGGACCCGCTGATCCGGCGCGACATGCAGGACCTGCTCGTCGACCTCCAGGCCCAGGACCAGCGCACGACGGTCTTCGTCACCCACGACCTCAACGAGGCCATGCGGATCGGCGACCGGGTGATGGTGATGCGTGACGGCCGGACCATCCAGGTCGCCTCCGGACCCGAGATCGTCGCCCACCCGGCCGACGAGTACGTCAGCGAGTTCGTCGCCGACGTGGACCGGGCCCGGGTGCTCAGCGCCGGCGACCTGGTGCGGCCGCCACGCCTCGTGCTCGACGAGGAGACCAGCCGCGCAGACGCCCTCACCAGGCTGGGCGAGAACGAGGTGACCGGTGCCTTCGTGACCGATGCCGAGGACCGGCTGCTCGGTGTGGTGACCGCCGACCGGGTCGCCGACCTGAGCAGCGGCGAGAGCCTGCGGGAAGCGCTCGGCGAGCCCTTCGAGCAGGTCGCGCCCGACGACGTCGTCGGCGACTTCATGCAGCTCGCCGGACGTCAGGTCGTGCCGGTGACCGTGCTCGACGACGACGGCCGCATCGTCGGGGTCGTGCCCCGGGCCGCGATCCTCTCCGCCCTGTCCACCGCCAACGGCGGGAGCGCCGCGACCGAGACCAAGGAGGTGGCCCATGCCTGACCTTCACATCGGCGACTTCGGTGAGGACGTCATCAACTTCCTCACCGACAACCTCGGCCCGTTCTTCGACGGCATCAAGGAGGCGCTCAACTTCCTGCTCCGGATGGTCTACAACGTGCTCGGCGGCCTGCCGCCGATCGCGATGATCATCGTGCTGGCCGTGATCGCGCTCCTGGTGACCCGCCAGGTCGTCCTGACCCTGGTGCTGACCGTCGGGCTGCTCCTGATCGAGTCGATGGACCTGTGGTACGAGACGATGCAGACCACCACGTCGGTGCTCGTGGCCACGCTCGTGGCCCTGGTGATCGGCATCCCGCTGGGCATCTGGTCGGCCTTCTCGCCACCGCTGCGGGCCGCGCTGCGGCCGGTGCTCGACCTGATGCAGACGCTGCCCGTCTTCGTCTACCTGCTGCCGACGATCCTCTTCTTCGGGGTCGGGGACGCGCCCGGTCTGGTCGCGACGATCGTGTTCGCGCTGCCGCCCGCGGTCCGGCTCACCCAGCTGGGGATCAACCAGGTCGACGCCGAGACCGTCGAGGCGGCCGCCGCCTTCGGCGCGGGCCGCTGGGAGATCCTGCGCGAGGTGCAGCTCCCGCTGGCCAGGGAGTCGATCATGACCGGCGTCAACCAGGTCATCATGCTGGCCCTCTCGATGGTCGTCGTCGCCGGCCTGGTCGGCGGCTCCGGCCTCGGCGGCGTCGTCGTCAACGCCGTCCAGGGCCTGCAGATCGGCGCCTCGATCGAAGGCGGCCTGGCGGTAGTCGTCATCGCGATCTACCTCGACCGGGTCTCGGCCGCCCTCGGCGGCCAGCGTGGCCTGGCGCCGTCGTGGTGGCCGAAGAGGCTGGGCCGCGGCGGCGGTGCGCCCGCGAGGACCGCCGAGCCCGAGCTCACCCCCGCCTGATCCTCATCCCGATCGGAGAACGAACGTGACCATCACCGAGCTGCACCGTCCCGCCGACGTCGTCGAGACCCCCTCGGGCGTACGGGTCCGCCGCGCCGGCGCCCGGATCGGCGCCGTCATCGAGGGCCTGCGCCTGGCCGAGGCCGACGACACCCAGATCCAGGACGTACGCAGCGCCCTGCTGCGCCACAAGGTGCTCTTCTTCCGAGGCCAGGACGGGCTCACCGACGAGGAGCAGAGCACCTTCGCGGCCCGGTTCGGCGAGCTGACGACCGCGCACCCGACGGTCAACACCGGCTCCGGGCGGGTGCTGCGGGTCACCGCCAACGCCGGCATGGCGGCCAACGCCTGGCACACCGACGTCACCTTCGTCGACCGGGTGCCGGCGATCTCCGTCCTGCGCGCGGTCACCCTGCCGCCCTACGGAGGCACCACGATCTGGGCCAACACCGCGGCCGCCTACGACCGGCTCCCGTCGCCCCTGAAGGCGCTCGCCGATGAGCTGTGGGCGGTGCACACCAACTCCTACGACTACGCCCAGCGCGACGAGGAGCACGAGCAGCCCGACGCCAACTACTCCCGCGACGACTTCGCCTCGATCCACTTCGAGACCCGGCACCCGGTTGTCCGCGTCCATCCGGAGACGGGGGAGCGGTCGCTGGTGCTCGGCTCGTTCGTGAAGGAGTTCGACGGGCTCACCTCCACCGAGTCGATCCACCTGTTCAACCTGCTCCAGGACCGGGTCACCAAGCTCGAGAACACCATCCGCTGGGCCTGGCAGCCCGGCGACGTGGCGATGTGGGACAACCGCGCGACCCAGCACTACGCCGTCGCCGACTTCGACCACCACCCGCGCGAGATGCGCCGGGTCACGGTGGCGGGTGACGTACCGGTCTCTGTCGACGGGCGGCGCTCCGTCGTGCTCGAGGGCGACGCACGTGCCTACAGCCGGCTCGACGAGCTGATCTCCTAGGTCTGCACGACGACGTCGGCGCGGGCCGCGGTCAGGTTCTCGGCGAAGTGTCCGGCCTCGGCGGCCGCCCACGCGTCCCAGTGCGGCGCGAAGGTGTCGCCGTCGCGGTCGATGCCGCGCCGCCGGCGCAGCTCCTCCGGTGCGTCGACCCACGCCAGGGCGGTGCGAAGGCCGTCGTACGCCGCGGCGCCGCTGCCCACACCCTCGACCACGAGCAGCGGGCACGGCGGGACCATGACCGTCTCGGCATAGCCGCCTCGGTGCCAGTCGTAGCGGCGGTAGGAGCCCGGCGCGCCCTCGACGAGGGGGAGCAGGACCGTCTCCAGCTGGGCGATGCCGGCGGCGAGACCGTCCCAGCCGGCGTAGAGGTCGTCCATGTGGATCACCGGGGCCTGGGTCATCTCGGCCAGGGCGGAGGCCAGCGTGGTCTTCCCGGAGCCGGCGGGGCCGTCGACGCAGATCAGCCGCCCGGGACCGAGGGTGGCCGGACGACTCATCGCGATCGTGAGCAGATCCGCGGCAGCGGGGGAGTCGGTCGAGCTCAGGAGATGCCGTACTTCTTCAGGATGTCGTTGACGTCGGCCAGGTCGTCGTCATCGTCGTCGGCCAGCGGACCCTTGGCGGCCTTCGGGGCCGCGACCGAGGCCGGACCAGGGGCGGCGCCGGCCTCCCTCCGCGCGGTACGGCTCGGCCTCTCCTTGGTGGGCAGCACCCGGGCCACGAAGATCAGCACGATCGCCAGCGCGGCGATGCCGAACCCGATCCACACGGTCGGGCTGAAGACCAGCCGCGCGGCCCAGTCGGCGATCGCGTCCACGATCCTGCCGCCGGCACGCAGCAGCCCGGTCAGGTAGGCGGCCGGGGCGATCAGCGTCCACCCCAGGCCCTTCACGCCGGCGCCCAGGCCACGCCGTCGGAACGCGATCCACGTCCAGATCGCGCCCAGCACGGTGAGCGCAGCGGCTAGTGCGAGGTAGGCGCCTTGGTCCATGTCTCCAGACTCCCACAGCAGCGGTGATGCGGCACCCGGACTGTCCCCGATATCGGCCCTGATCTTCGGCCGGGGCTCGTGCTGGGGTTCAATGGAGGAGATGAACGACAAGCGACTCCTCGGCACTGCGTTTCCCGGCGACACCGGCGAGACCAGCCCCGAGGTCGTGGCCGTGATGAGGTCGTACGCAGCGGGCCAGGCCACCCAGGCCGACGTGCTCACCACGCTCGCCGCCGCCCGGGTGCTCGTCCCGGTCGTCGCGGTGCTGGGCGAGGTCGAGGTCGACGAGGCCGGTCTGGCCCACGACAAGACCTCCGACATGGCCACCGTGCTGCTCACCGGCGCCGACGGGCGGCAGGCGCTGCTCGGGTTCACCGGCACCGCCTCGCTCCAGGCGTGGCAGGCCGACGCCCGTCCCGTGCCGGTCTCCCTGCGCGACGCGGCGCGGGCCGCCGTCCACGACGGCGCCGACGCGCTCGTGCTCGATCTCGCCGGTCCGGTCCCGTTCGCCATCGAGGGCGACGACCTGCACAAGGTGGCCGAGGGCTGGCAGCTGGCGACCGTCGGGCCGCGTACGGCCTGGGTGCGGCCCTGAGGTCTGTGCCGGACACCCCGGGCGCCCTGGGGATTGGGACGGCAGGGAATGTTGCAGTAGTGTTCCGTGTTGACCGATCAGCCGACGTACGCCGTCGGTTGATCCAACAAGCGGAGATCACAACAGCGTTCTCCCACCCGCATCGACCGTGAGCAACAAAGGTCGTCGGGTTCCGGTCCCGAAGAGAGTGTCCCAGAGATTTGTGGGGCAATGGATTCGGTGGTGCAAGCCCATGCATGGGTGAGCGTTATGACTGGCTTCCGCTTGTGACAATTCCAGCGGAAGCCCTTTTTCATTTCCGGACCGCCCGTGCACGCGGCCCGGAAAGCAAGATCCAGAGCCTCCGCAGCCAAACAACTGGAGGACACATCAGCACTGAGCTTCGTATCAACGACCGGATCCGGGTTCCCGAGGTCCGCCTCGTTGGTCCCAACGGAGAGACGGTCGGCATCGTGCCGACCCCTGACGCGCTGCGCCTGGCCCAGGAGGCCGACCTCGACCTGGTCGAGATCGCCCCGCAGGGCAAGCCGCCGGTCTGCAAGCTCATGGACTACGGGAAGTTCAAGTACGAGAACGCCCAGAAGGCCCGTGAAGCCCGTCGAAACCAGACGAACGTGATCATCAAGGAGATGAAGCTTCGTCCGAAGATCGACAAGCACGACTACGAGACCAAGAAGGGTCACGTCGTGCGGTTCCTCAACGCCGGGGACAAGGTCAAGATCACGATCATGTTCCGCGGTCGTGAGCAGCACCGTCCCGAGCTCGGCTTCCGCCTGCTGCAGCAGCTGGCCGACGACGTCCAGGACCTGGGCTTCGTCGAGTCCTCGCCGAAGCAGGACGGCCGCAACATGATCATGGTGCTCGGCCCCCACAAGAAGAAGGCCGACGCCAAGGTGGAGGCGAAGACGGCCAAGGAGGAGAAGGCCGCCGAGCGTGCCGCCGACGAGGCCGCCGAGAAGGCGGAGCGTACGGCCGCGAACGCCGCCCGTCCGGCATCGACCCCCAAGGTCAAGCGCCGCTCGGAGAACCTCGACCCCGACATCGACCTCTGACCGGTCGATCCACTGACTTCCGCCGCCGCGGCGCCCCGTGACCGGCCGGACGACGAGAGAAGGAAGAACTATGCCGAAGAACAAGACCCACTCCGGTTCCAAGAAGCGCTTCAAGGTGACCGGTTCCGGGAAGATCCAGCGCCTGCAGGCCGGCCGTAAGTCCGGCGCTGCGTTCGCCTCCGCGCCGACGACCGGCTCGCGCAAGAAGCACCGTCGCAACGCCGGTCTGGTGGAGCTCGCCCCCGCCGACGTCAAGCGCGCGAAGAAGCTGCTCGGTCGCTGAGACCGCTGATCACCCGAACTTTCCCCAGAGCATTCAAGGAGCACTGAAATGGCACGCGTCAAGCGCGCAGTGAACGCTGCGAAGAAGCGTCGCACCACCCTCGAGCGGGCCTCCGGTTACCGGGGCCAGCGCTCGCGCCTCTACCGCAAGGCGAAGGAGCAGGTCACCCACTCGCTGGTCTACTCCTACAACGACCGCCGCAAGAACAAGGGCAACTTCCGTCGCCTGTGGATCCAGCGGATCAACGCCGCGGCGCGCGCCGAGGGCATGACCTACAACCGCTTCATCCAGGGTCTCAACCTGGCCGGCATCGAGGTCGACCGCAAGATCCTGGCCGACCTCGCCGTCAACGACGTGACCGCGTTCAACGCGCTCGTCGCCCAGGCCAAGGCTGCGCTGCCGGAGGACGTCAACGCCCCGGCGAACGCCTGAGTCTGACTCCGATCGTGGGAGTCTTGGTGTCACCTGGTGGCACTGGGACTCCCACGTTCCATTTGCATGCGTACTCGATCACGGGGTGAGTGATTTGCTGTCGTCGGGGAACTCCCGCTTGAAAGAGATCCGTAAGCTCGCCCGCCGTTCGGTTCGTGCGGAGCGAGGTCTCTTCCTGGCCGATGGCCCGAAGGCGGTCGAGGGCGCGCTCGGGGTGAGCGGTTGCGTACAGGAGATCTTCGCCACCGAGGCGGGGGCGGAGACGTACGCCGCGTTGCTGGCGGATTCGTCGGTGACGCTCGTCGATGACCGGGCCATGGCCGGCCTGTCCGACTCGGTCACACCAGCCGGTGTGGTGGCGCTGTGCCGGTTCCTCGACGTCCCGCTCGCCGACATCGCCGGTCCGCTCGTGGTGATCTGTGCCGACGTACGCGATCCCGGCAACGCCGGCACGGTCATCCGCTGCGCCGACGCCGCCGGCGCGTCCGGGGTGATCCTGGCCGGCGACTCGGTCGACCTCTACAACCCCAAGACGATCCGGGCCTCGGTCGGCTCGGCCTTCCACCTCCCGGTCGCCGTCGAGCGTGACCCGGTGGCTGCGGTCAAGGCCGCCAAGGCCGCGGGCCTGACCGTCCTGGCGGCCGACATGCACGGCACCGCGGACCTGTTCTCCGCCGACGATCTCCTCGCCCGGCCCACCGCCTGGCTCATGGGCAACGAGGCCTGGGGGCTCCCGCCGGAGCTGGCCGCCGAGGCCGACGAGATCGTGAGCATCCCGATCTTCGGGAAGGCCGAGTCGCTCAATCTCTCCACCGCCGCAGCGCTCTGCCTCTACGCGAGCGCCCGCGCGCAGCGCTGAACCCGCCTAGAGTGGGATCGTGAGCGACCCCGTGATGGACTATCTCGCCGGCGTCGAGCCGGCGAAGCGGGCCTTGATCGAGCACTACTACGACCTCGTGCTCGAGCTGTTCCCGGAGGCTGCCCCCGGCACGAAGTACGCGATGGCGTGCTACACGCTCCGCGGGAAAGGGCTGGTCTCGGTGATGGCGACCAAGGCCGGCCTGTCGGTGATCCCGTTCAGCGGGAGCCTCAACGCCCAGGTCGCGGGCGACTTCGAGGTCTCCGAGGGCGGTGGCTCGCTCTACTGCACCGTCGAGCGCCCGCTGCCCGACGAAGTCTTCGCCGAGCTCGTCCGCCTGCGGGCGGCTCAGATCGGTTGACCTTCATCTCACCTGAAGGCCGATGGTTGCCGGCATGGATGAGCCACTGCTGACGATCGGGGCGTTCGCGCGCGCCGTGGGCCTGACCGCGAGCGCGCTGCGCCACTACGACGAGTGCGGGTTGCTGGTGCCGGCCGAGGTCGACTCGGGGACCGGGTATCGCTACTACACGCCCGAGCTGGCCGAGCGGGCCCGGCTGATCGTCGGGATGCGCGAGGCCGGGGTGCCGATCGAGACCATGCGGGTGGTGCTCGACTCCTCGGCGGCAGAGGCTCGGGCCGCGCTGGCGGCGTTCCTCGAGGAGCAGACGGCGCGCACGGGGCGCGCCGAGGAGGCCGTACGCGGCGTGCTCGCCGTCGTCGACGCCGGCCCTGCCGCCCGGCCGGCGATCGTCGACCTGCCCGGTCCCGTGCTGGCCGCCGCCATCCGGCAGGTTCGGCACGCCGCCGAGTCGGATCCGGCCTCCGAGCTCGCCTCCGTCCTCATCGACGTCGACGGCGCCGGTGTGGACGTGGTGGCCACCAACCGCTACTGGATGGCGGTGCGGGAGCTGCCGGCGGCCGCCGAGGGGGACGGCGGCCGAGCGGTCCTGGCGCTGCCCGACGCCGCCGCGCTCGCCGTCCGGCTCGACGCGATCACGACCGCCGAGCTGCGGATCGCCGACGGCACCCTCACCCTCGCCGGCCGCTCGCTCGGGCGCGATGCCACCTATCCGGCTCACCGCCTCGTGCTCGCCGGTCTGGAGCCGGCCGGCACCCGTGCGGTGCTGTCCAGGGCCGATCTGCTCGCCGGTCTCGACGCGGCCGCCTACGCCGAGGTCGACCTCTTCCTCGGCGACCAGGCCCGGCTCCGCTCGCCGCACACCGCCGAGCAGAGCGACGTACGCGGCGTGGTGACCGGTCCGCCGGCCCGGCTCCGGCTCGGCACGGCCCTCCTCGGCCGCGCGTTGGCGGCGTGCCTGGGTGACGAGGTGCATCTGGCGGTGACCGCTCCCGACCGGCCGGTGGTCCTCACCTCGCCCTACCAGCCCGGGTTCACCGCGCTGGTCATGCCGGTGCGCCACGACGCCGAGGACTGAGCCGTGGCAGGGTCTCGACAGGCTCGACCACCGATGGCTCGGGGGTTCCGCCCCTGGCTGGCAGCGTCGACCGCTTCGGTCTTCGGCGACTCGGTGACCTTCTTCGCGATCGGCTGGGCGGCGGCGGGCTTCGGAGCCGACGCGGCCAGCCTTGTGCTGACCGTCGAGGGCATCCCGCTGGCCGTGCTGGTGCTGGCCGGGGGAGTGCTGGCCGATCGGATCGGCATCCGGCGGACGATGGCCGCGTGCGACGCCGCGATGGTGCTGGTCATGGCCGCGTTCGCGGTCGGGGCGATCGGTGGCGCGGAGCTGTGGATGCTGGTCGCCGTCGGGGCTCTCTCGGGCACCCTCCAAGCACTGCGACGACCGGCCGAGGGGGTCTTCCCGCGGCTGTTCGGCGCCGAGGATCTCGACCGCCGGATGGCGCTGGTCGGGTCGGCCCACCAGGTCGCCCGCACCGCCGGGCCCGCCGCCGGCGGCTTCCTGATGGGCCACGGCGGACTGCCGCTGACTGCCGGGCTGGACGCGGCGACGTTCGCGCTCGTGCTCGTCGCGCTCCTCCTCGTCCGTCCACCGCACGAGCCGGCTCCCGAGCCCGCCCGAGGGTCGGTCTGGCGCAGCCTGGCCGACGGCGCGAGCGCGGCTCGACGCACCCCCGGGGTCGTCCCGGTCCTCGTCGCCATCAGCGGTCTCGCAGCGTCCGTGCTCCCGCTGGTCATGCTCGCGCTGCCTCTCGCCGGCCGCGAGCGCGGCTGGACGGCGGCGGAGACCGGTCTGGTCTCCGGCGCCTGGGTGGCCGGGGGACTGGTGATGACGCTGACGGTCGCCCGCTGGGGTGCGCCCCGCGCGCCGGTCGCGGTCGCCGGCCCCGTGATCGCGGCCGGAGGTGTGGGCCTGCTGGCGCTGCGTACGGAGGTCGGGGCGGGGGTGCTCGCGGTCGGCCTGGTCGGCGTCGGCAC
Organism: Nocardioides luteus; assembly: GCF_015752315.1. Lineage (NCBI taxonomy): Bacteria > Bacillati > Actinomycetota > Actinomycetes > Propionibacteriales > Nocardioidaceae > Nocardioides > Nocardioides luteus. Next base: position 2,841,754 of record NZ_JADOVJ010000001.1, on the reverse strand, counting down.
CACGATGCTGACCACCTACCTCCTGCCGGCCTACGTCGGCCGCACCCCGCCCGAGATGCTGGCCCGGTTCTCGAGCCTGACCCAGCTGGCCCAGACCGGCCCGGTGCTGGTCGCGACGCCGCTGCTCGGCGTGGCGGCCGGGGTCGACGTACGGCTGGCACTGGCTGTCGTGGGAGCGCTGCTCCTGGCGACCGTCCCGGCCGCGGTCCGGGTCGCCCGACTGCCGGAGTCGATACCCCACCGGGCCTGATACACGAAAGGTAAATCTGTTTCACTCGATGGTATGACGAACGTGAGCAGACGACGGCTGCTGGCCTCGGGCGGCGCGGCGGCCGCAGCGGGGGCGACCCTCCCGCTGTGGACGTGGGCGCCGAGCGCGTCGATCGCGGGTGCGGGCGACGGGCTCGACCCCGAGTACATCTGGGACGTCCGCGCCGACCCGGTCATCGCGCGCCTCTACGGCGAGGGCCTCGGCAAGGTCGCCGAGGTCAACGAGATCCTGACGAGCTGGACCACCAACGACCAGCCGCTCCCCGCGGGCCTGCCCGGCTACCTCGAGGACTTCATCGAGGAGGCGAGAAGCGTCCCGGCCTGGGCCGACCAGGGGAGGCTGAAGCTGGCCGGCACGTTCAACGAGGAGAGGTACGGCTTCTTCCTCGCCCTCCTCTACACCCTCGGCAGCGGCCTGATCAGCTGCGCGATCAAGCGCGAGGCGTGGTCGGTCTACTACTCCTACGGCGGCGCGAACATGCGCGAGCGGATCGCCAAGACCACCGTGCTCGGCTACGACGTGATGGACGCCCAGGGCTGGACCGCGTCCGGCAGTCTGCTGGTCAACTCGGTCAAGACCAGGATGGTCCACGCCGCCGTACGCCACCTGCTCCCGCAGTCTCCCCACTGGGCGAGCATCGGTGCCGGCCAGGAGATCCCGATCAGCCAGGCCGACATCCTGGTCACCTTCCACAGCCTCGGCACCTGGGTGATGAAGAAGTTCACCGAGTGGGACATCGCGCCGGGCGCGGAGCTCGCCGACGCGTTCCTGCACGCCTGGAACGTCGACCTCCACCTCCTCGGCGTGCAGGACCAGTACCTGCCGAAGGACTGGGCCGCGGCGTACGCGCAGTACGACCAGGTGATGGGGCCGGCGACCGGCGGCACCCGCGAGGGCGTCGAGCTCGCCCAGGCTCTCCTCGACGCGGTGATCGGCGAGAGCAACCCGCTGCTGCGCCACGAGCTGGAGTCACTGGGACGCTACGTGATCGGGGATGCGTACGCCGACATGATCGCCTTCGACAGGGATCCGGTACTCGCGCGGGTCTGGGCGGGCGCCGTGCCGCTGCTGGTCCGCTCCTACCAGAGCACCGTCCCCGACATCCCGCTCGTCTCCAATCTGCTCCCCGAGGCCGTGCACACCTTCATCAAGATCTACTTCTCGCCCGGCGACCGTGCGCCGATCACGCTGCCACTGAGCAATCGGCCGGAGTAGCGGCCCGGCGCAGGTTTCGTCGGTCTAAGGTGGCGGCGTGGACGCCAGAGAACTCGCCGATGCCCTGCCCGACGGTGTCGTCGTCGCCGATGCGGATGGCACGGTCGTCCTGGTCTCCGCCCTGGCCGGGCGGATGCTCGGCGTGGACCCCGACACGAGCCTCGGGCGGCCGCTGGGTGACGTACTCACGCTGAGCAACACCGACGGACACACCTGGACCAAGGTCAACCGGCCCTACGAGACCCTGCCGACCGTGACCGGCACCCCGGAGCAGGCCTGGCTGCTGCCCGACGGCACCGAGGTGCTCGTCGTCTCGACGATCCGGCGCCCGGCGCTGGACGCTGCCGTCGACCAGGTCTCGATCTCGCTGCGCTCGGGACGTGGCCGCAAGCGCCTGGACCGGGAGCGGTCCGACCTCGTCGCCACCGTCGCCCACGAGCTGCGCTCGCCGCTGACCGGGGTCAAGGGGTTCGTGCAGGCGCTCCTGAACCGGTGGGACAAGCTCAACGACGACCAGAAGAAGCTCATGCTCAGGACGGTCGCCTCCGACTCCGACCGGCTCTCCCGGCTGATCGCCGAGCTCCTCGACGTCGCCCGGATCGACACCGGCCGGCTCCAGCTCTACCCGCGCGCCAGCGACGCGACGGTGCTGGTCACCCGCGTGGTCGAGTCGGTGCGCTCGGCGACCTCGCGGCCGATCGAGCTCGACGTCTCCGCGGACCCCGAGGAGCTCGAGATCCACGCCGACCCGGACAAGTTCACCCAGGTCGTCACCAACCTCGTCGAGAACGCCGTACGTCACGGCGACGGCGTCGTCACCGTGAGCCTGGGCGTCTGTCCCGACGACCCCGACCAGGTCCTGCTGGTCGTCGAGGACCGCGGTGAGGGCATCCCCGCGGAGCTGCGACAGCGCGTGTTCACGAAGTTCTGGAAGCACGGCGCCCGCGGCGGCTCGGGCCTGGGTCTCTACATCGTCGGGGGCCTGACCAAGGCCCACGGCGGCTCGGTCAGGATCGCCGATGCCGACGGCGGCGGGGCTCGCATCGAGGTCGGCTGGCCCCGGAATCCGCCGTCGGCCTGAGGCTCACCTTCTAGTCACGGCCTGGACCGGGCGAGCAGGAAGATGAAGTACGGCGCGCCGATGAGCGCGACCACGAGACCCGCGGGGATCTGGGCGGGACTGATCGCGGTGCGACCGACGGCGTCGGCGACCACGAGGAGCAGCGCCCCGACCAGGATGGCGACCGGGACGACGCGTACGGCCCGGCCACCGACGAGAGCGCGCGCGATGTGCGGCGCGACCAGGCCGACGAAGCCGACGACGCCGACCGCGGAGACGGCCATCGCGGTGAGCACCGCGGCGGTCAGCAGGATCAGCAGCCGTACCCGCTCCGAGGAGACCCCGACGAGCCGTGGGGTGTCCTCGTCCAGCGTGAGCAGGTCGAGCTCGCGGCGCACCATGAAGGCGATCGGGATCGCGACGGCCAGGGCGACCGCGACCGGGACGACCTGCTCCCAGCTGCGGCCGTAGGTCGAGCCGGACAGCCACGTGTAGATCCGCGGGGTGTCCCAGGGATTGGAGCGCACCAGCAGGAAGGTGCTGAGGGAGACCGACCCGTACCAGACGCCGATCCCGATGAGGACCAGCCGGTCGGTGTCGATCCCGTGCCGCCAGGCCAGGCCGTAGACCAGGCCGAAGGCGACCAGCGATCCGATCGTCGCGGCGACGAGCATCGTAGTCGTCGAGGCGGCCGCCGAGCTGCCGCCGCTCCAGCCGGAGGACAGCCCGGTCACCACGATGACCGCGCCGACCCCGGCTCCGCCGGTGATGCCGAGGATCCCCGGCTCGGCCAGCGGGTTGCGGCACGTCGCCTGGACGAACGTGCCGGCCAGGGCGAGGGCGCCACCGGCGAGCACGGCCGCGCCGACCCGGGGTGCGCGCTCGTCGAGCGCGAACTGGACCAGCGGGATGCCCTGGTTCTGCAGCCAGGCGACGATGTCGCCGGTGTAGAGCCACTGGTGGCCCGCGAGCAGGCCGACGACGGTGGCCCCGACCGTCAGGGCGAGCAGGAGGACGAGCACCACCAGGAAGCGCAGCCGGCTGCGGATGGTGACGGTGGCGCCCGGTGGGCGGCGGGTGGGGCCGGAGTCACGACCGCCACGGGCGAGGAGCACCATCACGACCGCACCCGCGATCGTCGTGGTGACCCCGGTGGGCACGGACATGGCCTCGTCGGCGCCGAGCACGGCGCGGACGATGACGTCGGCCGCGACGACGACGAGGGCGCCGACCAGACCTGCGGCCGGAAGCAGCACCGCGTGCCGGTTCAGCGTCGGCACGAGCCGGCCGAGCAGGCGGACCAGGACCGGGGCGCACAGCCCGACGAAGCCGATCGGGCCCGCCAGCGTCACCGAGGCAGAGGTGAGCAGCACCGCGAGCACGGTCCCGATCGCACGTGTCGAGCGGACCGGTACGCCGAGGACCGAGGCGGCGTCGTCGCCGGCGGAGAGCAGGTCGAGCCGGCGGGCCAGCAGCAGGCCGCAGACCGTCGCCACCAGGACCACCGGCGCCACCTGCCAGAACGCCCGCAGCCCGAGCTGGCTCAGCGAACCGCTGCCCCAGGCGAACAGGCTCGTGGTCTCCTCGGAGTAGAGGATGAGCAGCGTCGAGGTGGCGGCCTGGAGCGCGAGCGCGACGGCCGACCCGGCGAGGATCAGCCGGGTCGTCGACGTACCGGCGCCACCGGCCAGGGCGAGGACGATGCCGGCGGCGACGAGGCCGCCGAGGAAGGCCGTGATGCCGGAGGCCCACAGCGGGACCGACAGGCCGAAGGCGGCGACCAGCGTGATCGCGAAGTAGGCGCCGCCGGTCACCGCGAGGGTGTCGGGGGCGGCCATCGCGTTGCGAGCGAGCGACTGCAGGAGCGCCCCCGCGACACCGAGGGCGAACCCGACCGCGATGCCCGCGGCGAGCCGGGGGATCCGCGAGCCGGTGATGATCTCCATGGTCGACGCGGTGGCGCCGTGCGACTGCTCACGTCCGAGCAGCGCGTCGAGGAAGTCTGCGGGGCCGACGCCCGAGGTGCCCTGGGTGAGGTGCCAGCAGGCGGTCAGCAGCAGCCCGACGAGCAGGCACAGGAGGACGACAGAGGCGCCTCCTGCGCCTGCCCGCGGGGCCTTGACGGCATCGGTCACTTGCTGAGCAGGTCGACGTACGCGTCCAGGACCTGCTCGGCGGAGCGCGGGCCACCGAAGGTCCAGATGCCCTCGGGGAAGGCGTGGGTGCGGCCCTCGCTCACGGCGGGGATCGACTTCCAGACGTTGTTCTTGGCCAGCTCGGCGTTGATGTCACCGGCGGGGTCGACGGTGCCGGTGTGGAAGAAGGTGGCGTCGCCGAGCGTGGTCATGCCCTCGATGTCGGTCTGCCCGAGGCCGTACGCCGGGTCGACCTCGCCCGTCCAGGCGTTCTTCAGTCCGATCTCCTCGCCGAGCTCACCGATCAGCGAGCCCTGGCCGAACGGGCGGATCGCGACGTTGGCGCCGTCGATCCAGCCGTCGAAGTAGACGAACTCGGTGCCTGCGGCGTCGGCGTCGGCGACCGCCTTCTTGGAGGCGGCGAGCTTGTCCTCGAAGTCACCGACGACGGCCTCGGCCTGCGCCTCGCGGCCGGTGGCCTCGGCGATCATCTCGAAGGTGGTCACCATGTTGGCGACCGGGTCCTTGGCGTCGGCGCCCTTGGTGGCGAGGACGGGGACGTCGTACTTGGCGAGCTGCTCGAGGATCTCGTCCTCGGCGGTGTAGGCCTCGACGACGATCAGGTCGGGGTTGGTGCCGAAGAGGGTCTCGAGGTTCGGCTCGCCCCGGGTGCCGACGTCGGTGACGTCCTCGCCGAGCTCCTCGGCGGTGTCCCAGGTGCGGTAGCCCTTGGCGTCGGCCACGGCGACCGGGTCCACGCACAGGCTGAGGAGGTCCTCGGTCTGCTGCCACTCGAGGACCGCGACCCGCTCGGCCGGCTTGTCGAGCTCGACCTTGTTGCCGAAGGAGTCGGTCAGGCTGACCGCGCCGGTCGAGGTCTCGACCCCCTCGCAGCCCGCGGAGGCCTTCTTCTCGGACGTGTCGGTCTCGGCGGCGGTGGTGGTCTGCCCGCAGGCGGCGAGCAGCAGGGCTGCGCAAGCCGTTGCCAGGGCAGCCGTCGTCGTACGTCGAATCATGTCTTCCTCTTCGTGTCCGCCGGCGTCAGCGCCGGGCGTGATGCCTGCCGCGTGGCTCGACCCGGACGCGCCCGGTCTCCAGATCGGAGGTCACCTCGATCGGGAGCCCGTACACCTCGGAGAGGTGTTCGGCGGTGAGCACGTCAGCGGGTTCGCCGGTGGCGTGCACAACGCCGTGGTGCAGCAGTACGACCTGGTCCGCCACGGCGGCGGTCTGGTTCAGGTCGTGCAGGACGACGCCGATGGCCGTCCCGTGATGGTCCGCGAGGTCGCGGACCAGGTCCAAGATCTCGACCTGGTAGCGCAGGTCGAGGTGGTTGGTGGGCTCGTCGAGCAGCAGCACGCCGGTGTCCTGGGCCAGGCAGCTGGCCAGCCACACGCGCTGCAGCTCGCCACCGGAGAGCTGGTCGACCGGCCGGTCCGCCATCCGCGCCGTGCCGGTCAGCTCCAGCGCCCGGTCGATGCTCGTCAGGTCGTCCTCGGTCAGTGCGGCGAAGCGCCGGCGGTGGGGATGACGGCCGAACCCGACGATGTCGCGGATGGTCAGACCGGAGGGGTGCGGACGCGACTGGGACAGCAGCGTCACCCGGCGCGCGAACTCGCGCGCGCCCAGCGGGGCGCTGTCGTCGCCGTCCAGCGACACCGACCCGGAGGTCACCCGGTGCAACCGGGCGAGGGAGCGGAGCACGGTCGACTTCCCCGAGCCGTTCGGGCCGATGAGAGCGGTGACCCGCCCCGACTCGAGGCCGATCGAGACTCCATGGACGACGGTGGCGCGGGCGTAGCCGAGAACCAGGTCGTGACCGGAGAGCGCAGGGGGCATGAGGTGAGGCTAGCCTAACTAAGGCTCGCCTGTCTCAGGGGGTCCGCGAATTCGGTCCCGGCGCGCCCGGATGTCCGGTTCGCGCGGGGAGGTGTGGGGTTCCTAGACTGTCGTTCATTCATGACAACTGAGTCATCAGACGACGAAAGCCAGTGATGTCCGGTCCCAACACCGACTATGACCCGGTAGAGGTCACCCCCTTGAAGGCTGAGGAGGTCGAGGCCGCGCGCGATGCTGCGCTGGCAGCCATCGACGCCGCGAACAGTCTCGAGGAGCTCAAGCAGGCACGGCTCGACCACGCCGGCGACCGTTCGCCGCTGGCCCTGGCCAACCGCGAGATCGGCGCGCTGCCACCGGCCGCGCGCAAGGAGGCCGGCCAGCGCGTCGGCAAGGCCCGCGGCGCCGTCAACCAGGCGCTCGCGGCGCGCCAGAAGGTCCTCGAGGCCGAGCACGAGGCGCGGATGCTGGTCGAGGAGACCGTCGACGTGACGCTCCCGACCGACCGGGTCCCCGCCGGCGGCCGCCACCCGCTGACCACCGGCGCCGAATACATCGCCGACATCTTCGTGGCGATGGGCTGGGAGGTCGCCGAGGGCCCGCTCATCGAGGCCGAGTGGCTCAACTTCGACGCTCTCAACCTGGGCCCGGACCACCCGGCCCGCACCATGCAGGACACCTTCTGGACCGAGCCCGCGGAGAACCACGTGGTCCTCCGCACCCACACCAGCCCCGTCCAGGCGCGCACCATGCTCACCCGCGAGGCGCCGATCTACGTGGTGTGCCCCGGCCGCGTCTTCCGCACCGACGAGTACGACGCGACCCACTCGCCGATGTTCCACCAGGTCGAGGGGCTGGCCATCGACGAGGGCATCTCGATGGCGAACCTGAAGGGCACCCTGGACCACTTCGCCACCCAGATGTTCGGCGAGGGCATCGTGACCCGGTTCCGGCCGTCGTACTTCCCGTTCACCGAGCCTTCGGCCGAGGTCGACCTGACCTGCTTCGTCTGCCGTGGCGCGCAGGTCGTCGACGCCGGAGACGGTCAGCTCGTCACCTGCCGCACCTGCAAGGGCGAGGGCTGGATCGAGTGGGGCGGCTGCGGGATCGTGAACCCGCGCGTGCTGGTGGCGTGCGGCGTCGACCCCGAGAAGTACAGCGGCTTCGCGTTCGGGATGGGCATCGACCGCACCCTGATGTTCCGCACCGGCCTGTCCGACCTGCGCACCCTGTTCGAGGGTGACGTCCGGCTTACTACTGCATTCGGGAGTGAACTGTGAAGGCCCCCCTCTCCTGGATCAAGGAGTACGTCGACCTGCCCGCCGAGCTCGGCATCGAGGAGATCACCGACCGGCTCACCGCGCTCGGCCTCAAGCTGGAGGCGATCGAGACCTCCGGTGCCGGCATCGAGGGCCCGCTCGTGGTGGGCCAGGTGCTCACCGCCGAGAAGGAGCCGCAGAAGAACGGCAAGGTCATCAACTGGTGCACCGTCGACGTCGGTGCTGCCAACGGCACGGGGGAGCCGCAGGGGATCGTCTGCGGCGCGCACAACTTCGTGCCCGGGGACAAGGTCGTCGTGATCCTTCCCGGTGGCGTGCTGCCCGGCAACTTCCAGATCTCGGCGCGGAAGACCTACGGCCACATGTCGGCCGGCATGATCTGCTCCGCGCGTGAGCTCGGGCTGGGGGAGGAGGCCGACGGCATCATCGTGCTCCCGGCCGACGCTCCCGCACCCGGTACCGACGCACGCGAGGTGCTCGGGCTCGGTGAGGAGATCATCGAGTTCGAGATCAACCCCGACCGTGCCTACGCGCTCTCGATGCGGGGCATCGCGCGCGACGCTGCGCTCGGCTTCGAGGTGCCGTTCCACGACCCGGCCCAGCGGGACACACCGGTGGCGAACGAGGCCGGTTACCCGGTCCAGATCGAGGACACCGACGGCTGCGACTTCTTCGTCGCCCGCACCATCACCGGCTTCGACCCGGCTGCCCCGACGCCCGACTTCATCAAGAAGCGGCTCGAGGCCGTCGGCGTGCGGTCGATCTCCCTGGCCGTCGATGTGACCAACTACGTGATGTTCGAGCTCGGCCAGCCGATCCACGCCTACGACCGCGCCAAGCTGCAGGGCCCGATCGTGGTCCGTCGTGCGAATGCGGGGGAGAAGCTGGAGACGCTCGACGGGACGGTCCGCGTCCTCGATCCCGAGGACCTGGTCGTCTGCGACGACTCCGGCCCGATCGGCCTGGGCGGGGTGATGGGCGGTGCCACGACCGAGATCTCCGAGTCCACCACCGACCTGCTCATCGAGGTCGCTCACTGGGAGCCGCGCTCGATGTTCCGCACCGGGCGCCGCCACAAGCTGACCTCCGAGGCCGGCAAGCGCAACGAGCGCGGCACCGACCGGCTGCTGCCGCCGGTCTCGGCCCAGCGTGTGGTCGAGCTGCTCGTGGAGCACGGCGGCGGCGTGGTCGAGGAGGGCGTGACCGCGGTCGGCCCCACCGCCTCGCCGCAGACGCGCGCGCCGCTCACCGAGATCACCATCGCCGCCGACTTGCCGGCCCGGATCATCGGTATCGACGTATCCGTCGAGACGGTCGTGAAGTCGCTGGAGCTGGTCGGCTGCCAGGTGAGCGTCGAGGGTGACTCGCTGACCGCGAAGGTCCCGACCTACCGGACCGACCTGGTCGACCCCTACGACCTGATCGAGGAGGTCGCCCGCATCGTCGGCTACGACAAGGTCCCCTCGGTGCTGCCGCGCCGGGCGACCGGCCGTGGCCTGACCCGCGCCCAGCAGCTGCGCCGCCGGATCGGGCGGGCGCTGGCCGGTGCCGGGCTGGTGGAGGTCGTCGACTTCCCGTTCGTGGGCGAGGCCGACTTCGACCGGCTCGGGCTTGCCGCCGACGACGTCCGTCGCCACACCGTCAAGCTGGCCAACCCGCTCAGCAGCGAGGAGCCCGGCTACACGACGACCCTGCTGCCCGGGCTGCTGAAGGTGGCTGCCCGCAACGTCTCCCGAGGTCAGGACGGGGTCTCCCTGTTCGAGACCGCGACGGTCGCGTTCCCGGTGGACCAGGCCGCGCCGATCTACGGCGTCGACCGGCGGCCGTCGGCGGAGGAGCTCGAGAAGCTCCTCGCCGCGATCCCGCGCCAGCCGCTGCACCTCGCCGTCGTCCTCGCCGGGGAGCGTACGCGGGGTGGCTGGTGGGGTTCGGCCGAGACCGCTTCGTGGGCCGATGCCATCGACGTCGTCCGCCGCCTGGGCGCCGAGCTCGGGGTTCCGGTCGAGGTCGCCTCGGCGTCGCGGGCGCCGTGGCACCCGGGTCGCTGCGCGGTCGTCTCCGTCGACGGGGTCGAGTTCGGCCACGCCGGCGAGCTGCACCCCAACGTGTGCAAGGCCTTCGGGCTGCCCGCCCGCTCGGCCGCGGTCGAGATCGACCTCGACTTCCTGATCTCGAAGGTGCCCGCCACCGCTGTCGGCCCAGTCTTCTCGACCATGCCGGTCGCGAAGGAGGACGTCGCGCTCACCGTGTCGACCGACGTCACCGTCGCGGCCGTCGAGGCGGCCCTGCGTGCGGGTGCCGGCGAGTTGCTGGAGACCGTGCGGCTCTTCGACGTCTACGAGGGCGACCAGGTCGGCGAGGGCAAGAAGTCGCTCGCCTTCGCGCTCCGCTTCCGCGCTCCCGACCGCACGCTGAAGGCCGAGGAGACCGCGGCCGCTCGCGATGCGGCCGTGGCCAAGGCGGCCGAGCTCACCGGCGCCGTCCAGCGCTGAGTCCTCACCGCGTCAGGACCCCGCACGCGCGGGGTCCTGACGCGGGTCCGGCTCAGCCGCGATCCTCGCGCAGGAGGGTGAGAACCGAGTCGATCTGCTCGGGGGTCGTCTCCCACGACGTCACGAACCGGACCTGGCCGTCGAGGCGGTAGAAGAGCACCCCGGCGGCCTCCAGGCGGTCGGCGGTCTCCTCCGGCAGGTCGACCCAGGCCAGGTTGGCGTCGACGGAGTTGGTGATGCGTACCCCTTCCTTCTCCAGGCCCGCGGCGAGCTCGGCCATCCGCTCGTTGGCGTTGCGGGCGTTGCGGAGCCAGAGGTCGTCGGTGAGGTAGGCCAGCAGCTGGGCCGACTGGTAGCGCATCTTCGAGGTGACGTGGCCGCTGCGCTTGGTGCGGTAGACCAGCTCGTCGGCGGGGGCGTCGGTGAAGCAGACGATCGCCTCGGCCGAGAGGGCGCCGTTCTTGGTCGCGCCCAGGGAGAGTACGTCGACACCGGCCCGCCAGGTGAGGTCGGCCGGCGACGCACCGGTGGCCACCACACCGTTCGCGAACCGGGCACCGTCCAGGTGCACGCGCAGGTCACGGGTCTTGGCGATCCCGGTGAGCTCGGCGATCTCGGCGACCGAGTAGACCGTGCCGTAGTCGGACGGTGAGGTCAGCGAGAGGACGGCCGGCTGGGAGTGGTGCGGGTCGCCCCAACGTACGCCGTCCAGGTGGGCCTGCAGCGCCTCGGGCGCCATCTTGTAGTCGTCGCCGGCGATGCCCGTCATCACCGCGCCGCCGCTGAGGAACGAGGTGGCGCCGCCTTCGCTGCCCAGGATGTGCGCGGTCTCGTGGCACACCACGGAGCCCCACGGCGGGGTCATCGCGGAGAGCGAGAGGGCGTTGGCGGCGGTGCCGCTCAGGACCGGGAAGACGCGGGCCGTGGGGTGCTCGAAGACCTCGCGCACCCGGCTCTCGAGCGCGGCGGTCACCTCGTCACCTCCGTAGGCGAGCGCGGAGCCGGAGTTGACGGCGGCCATCGCCTCCAGGATCGCGGGGGAGACGGAGGCGGCGTTGTCAGAGCGCAGTTCGACGGTCACGGTCCTATTCTCGCCATGACGGCTCCACTCCTCGGAGGGAGGGCCGAAATCCCGTACGTACGCGATATATCGTTATGACAGAATGGCGGCTGTGACGACACTGAGTGTGCTGGACGAGGTCACCTGGGCGGGGGCGCCGGTGGCCGGCGAGCGGACCCGGGCGCTGCTGCGCGCGCTGGTCGATGCCGGTCCGCGAGGTGCCTCCGAGGCTGCTCTGGTCGAGGAGATCTGGGGGCGCGACGACGTCCCGGCCAACCCCGCCAAGGCGCTCCAGGTGGTCGTCTCCCGGGCTCGGACGGCGACCGCGTCCGACGCGATCGAACGTACGCCGCGGGGCTACCGCCTCGGCCTCGAGGCGGGCGAGGTCGACGCCTGGTCGCTGCGGCCGCACGCGCTGCGACTGGCCGCGGAGATGCGGTACGCGGAGGCGCTGCCGCTCCTCGAACGGCTCGACCGGCTCGATCCCGACGAGGAGGTCACCGAGGCGATCCTCCGGGCGGTCGCCGCGGTGCACGGTGTGCCGGCGGCGCTGGAGCGGTTCGCGGCGTACCGGTCCGGGCTGGCCGACGGCCTCGGCGTCGACCCGAGCCCGCGGCTGCGGGCGGTCCATGCCGAGCTGCTCGCGCGCGACCGTCCGGTGCGCTCGGGGCTGCGCCACGACGCCGACCTGCTGATCGGTCGCGAGCAGGACACCGCCGAGGTCTCCGCACTGCTGAAGAGCTCGCGCGTCGTCACCATCCTCGGGCCGGGTGGTCTGGGAAAGACCAGCCTGGCCCAGGTGATCGCGCATGGCGCCGAGCAGCCGGTGGTCCACTTCGTCGAGCTGGTCGGCGTGACTGCTCCCGACGACCTGGTCAGCGAGGTCGGCTCGGCGCTCGGCGTACGTGACTCGGTCGCCCGCCGTGACCGGCTCACCCCCGAGCAGCGCGCCGACGTGCGGTCGCGGATCGCCCAGCAGCTCGACGGCGCGCCCACCCTGATCGTGCTCGACAACTGCGAGCACATCGTGGCCGCCGTCGCCGACCTGGTCGCCTTCCTGGTCGCGACGGTGCGCGACCTGACGGTCCTGACGACCTCCCGGAGCCCGCTCGCTATCGGAGCGGAGCGGGTCTACCCGCTCGGCCGGCTGGGGGCGTACGACGGTAGTGAGCTGTTCCGGCGGCGAGCGGTCGCCGCGCGGCCCGGCGTCCAGCTCGACGAGGACCGCGTCGACGAGATCGTCACCCGGCTCGACGGGCTGCCGCTGGCGATCGAGCTGGCCGCGGTCAAGGTGCGGGCGATGTCGGTCGCCGACATCGCCCGGCGGCTGGAGAACCGGTTCGAGCTGCTGCGCGGCGGCGACCGAAACGCCCCCGACCGGCATCAGACGCTCGTCGCGGTCATCGACTGGTCCTGGAACCTGCTCTCCGAACGGGAGCGCCGGGCGATGCGCTGGCTCTCGGTCTTCCACGACGGCTTCACCCTCGCTGCCGCCGAGGCGATGCTCGGTACCGATGCCTTCGCCGCGATCGAGGAGCTGGTCGACCAGTCCCTGCTGACGGTCGTCGAGGCACCGCTCGGGTTCCGCTACCGGATGCTCGAGACCGTGCGTGAGTTCGGCCGCATGCAGCTCATCGACTCCGGCGAGGAGGGCGCCGCCCGGGCGGCGCAGCGAGCCTGGGCCACGGCCTACGCGGACGCGGGGGCGGGCCGGATCTACTCCCCGGCGCAGTTCGAGGCGATGGACGAGCTGCGGGCGGAGGAGAGCAACCTCGCCGACATCCTGCGTCAGGTGCTGGCCGACGACGAGGCCGAGTCCGTGATCCGCCTCTTCTGCGCGCTGGGCGTCTTCTGGACCATCGCGGGCGAGCACCAGCGCGTGATCATGCTGGCCGGGCCCGTCGCCGACCTCCTGGCCGAGTGGGAGCCGCCTGCCGAGATGCTGGAGAAGACCCGGCTCGTCCTGGCGCTGCTGCTCTTCGGCGCGGCGGTCACCGGTGGCAGCGGCCTGGAGCGGCTGATGGCGATCCTCGACCGGGTCGGCATCGAGGCCGCGGACCCGCAGCTCAGGGTGATGCTGAAGGTCATGCAGGCGATGGCGGGCACCGTCGCCCGGGCGGGCGCCGACGAGCCCGGCCGGCCGCTGGAGGACGAGCTGACCGAGCTGATCGCCGATCCCGACCCGGAGGTGCGCGCCCGCGCCTACACCTTCCTCAGCCACGAGCGGGAGAACCTCGGCGATCCCGAGGGAGCGCTTGCCGCGGGGACGGAGGCGCTGCGCCTGACCGGCACTGCGGGCGGACCCTGGCCGCGCGCGATGCTGCACGCCCAGCTCAGCGGTCTCTACGCCCAGCTCGGCCGTCTCGGCGAGGCCGCCCACCACGCCCGCGAGGCCGTCCCGGTCCTGCGCCGTCTCGGCGCCGACGACGACCTCATCCAGACCCACGCCGTCCTGGTGACGTACGCGGTGGAGCAGGGGCGCCTCGAGGAGGCCGCCGAGATCCTCGCCGAGCTCTCCGAGAAGCAGCCTCGCGGTGGCTTCGGCTCCCGTGGTGCCGTCCATGGCGCCAAGGCGCAGCTCCTCCTCGCCCAGGGGCGGGTCCAAGAGGGCCTGGCGCTGTTCGGCGAGGTGGTGGCGACGATGGGCGAGCTGCCGTTCCCCGGGTTCACCGACGACCCCGACCTGGTCCCGTGGCGGGTCGCGGCCGAGGCCGTCACCGTGGTCAGCTGCGCCCGCCACGGCGAGGCATCCGACGGCGCCGACCTCTTCGACGTACTCATGGCGAAGGCGCCCCGGCTCGTCTCCCGGGAGCGCCGCTCCCAGGACTATCCGGTGACCGGCATGCTGCTGCTCGCGCTGGGCGTGTGGGGCCTCCTCAGGGACGCGCTTCCGCGCGAGGAGTCGGTGAGGCTGCTGGTCCTGGCCGACCGGTTCGGCTACTCCCGGTCCTTCCTCGACATGCGCTGGGAGCTCGCCGTCGCCGACGCGGCGCGGCTCGCACCGGGCGTGCTCGAACGCGTCTCGGCCGAGTACGGCGAACGCCGCGGGCTCGCCCTGGTGGACGAGGCCCGCGGCGTCATCGCGCGTCTGGTGCCCGCGGGCTAGAGCTTCTTGCTGTAGCTCCACACCGAGATCGGCGCGAAGATCGCGACGACCGCAGCACAGCCGACCAGCGCCCACACGACGCTCAGGGTGAGGTCGCCGGCGTTCATCAGGTCGCGGGTGGCGTTGATGACCAGGGTGACCGGGTTGACGTCGACGAAGTGCTGCAGCCAGCTCGGCATGGTCTCCTTCGGCACGAACGCGGGGGAGAGGAACGTCAGCGGGAACATGATCATCATGCCCAGCCCCTGCACTCCGCCCGCGGTCTTCAGGACCGTGCCGAGCCAGGTGAAGATCCAGCTCAGCGACCAGCCGGCGAAGATGGTCAACGCCCAGCCGGCGAGCACTCCGCCGACGCCGCCGCCGGGCCGGTAGCCCATCAACAGGCCGACCAGGATCGTCAGTGTTGCCGCGATCCCGTAGCGGAGCAGGTCGGCGACGGCGGGTCCGGCCAACGGCGCGATCCGGGCGATCGGGAGCGCCTTGAACCGGTCGAAGACGCCCTTGTCCATGTCCTCGCGCAGCTGGGTACCGCGAGCCATCGAGGCGGTCAGCGCCGTCTGGGCAAGGATGCCGGTGATGATGGTGGGCAGGTACGCCTTCACGTCACCGGAGATCGCGCCGCCGAAGATGTAGGCGAACATCGCGGTGAACAGCAGCGGCTGGATCGTGACGTCGAAGAACTGCTCGGGGTTGCGCATCATCTTGATCAGTGCGCGCCGGGCCATGGTGAGTGTCTGGGAGACCGTCTCGCCGATACCGGGGTGGGGCTTGAGCGGGCGGTCGGCGACGGCGTACGTCGAGATCAGTGCAGCCATCTCAGGCCACCTCCTCGGTGCGGATGTCGGTGCGGGTCTCGGCGGGGTTCTCGGCGGGGTTCTCGGAGCTCTCGGTGCCGTGGCCGGTCAGGGCGAGGAAGACCTCGTCGAGGGTCGGCTGCTGCACGTTGGCGGTCGTGATGGAGATGCCGGCGTGGCGCAGGCCGATGAGCACGTCGGCGGCCCGGTCGGCATCGGCCAGCGATACGTTGACCCCGCCGGCCTCGGGAGTGAGCACGGGACGCTCGCCGGTGACCTTCTCGACCACGGCCGCGGCGGTCGCGACCTGCGTCTTGTCGCTCAGCCGCAGGTGGAGCGTCGAGTTCCCGACCGAGGTCTTGAGCTGCTCGGAGGTGCCCTCGGCGACCTTGACGCCGCGGTCGATGACCGCGATCCGGTCGGCGAGCTGGTCGGCCTCGTCGAGGTACTGCGTGGTCAGCAGGACCGTGGAGCCGCCGGCCACCAGCGTACGGATGGTGTCCCACATCTGGCCGCGGGTGCGCGGGTCCAGGCCGGTGGTCGGCTCGTCGAGGAAGATGAGCGGGGGACGGGACAGGAGCGAGGCGGCCAGGTCGAGGCGGCGGCGCATGCCGCCGGAGAACTTCGAGATCTGCCGCTTGGCCGCCTCCTGGAGCCCGAAGGACTCCAGGAGCTCCTCCGAGGCGGCGCGGGCGGCCTTGCCGGACATGCCGAGCAGGCGGCCGAAGAGGACCAGGTTCTCGGTGGCGGTGAGGTTCTCGTCGACCGAGGCATACTGCCCCGTCACGCCGACGAGCTGACGCACCTGGTGGGGGTGCGCCTTGACGTCGACCCCGAAGATCTCCGCCTTGCCGGCGTCGATCGGGAGCAGGGTCGCGAGCATCTTGAGGGTCGTGGTCTTGCCGGCGCCGTTGGGCCCCAGCACGCCGAAGACCTCGCCGCGGCGGATCTCGAGGTCGATCCCGTCGACCGCGGTGAAGTCTCCGAAGGTCTTGACCAGACCTGAGGCCGATACGGCCAGTTCGGTGGTTGTCATGCTCCCACGGTGAAGGGCGCCGGTTTCAGCGCGCCTTCACCGCGGTTTCACGACCCTCGGGCCGGTTTCAGCGGGCGGCGTCGAGGCGGGCGAGGACGTCGTCGAGGTCGTCGCCGACCACCAGCGACTCGCCGGGGGAGCCGTGCATGAACCCGGCCTCGGCGATGCGTTCCATCATCTCCACGAGCGGGTCCCAGAAGCCGTTGATGTTGAACAGTCCGACGGGCTTGCCGTGCAGCGACAGGGTCTGCCAGGTCCAGACCTCGAAGAGCTCCTCGAGCGTGCCGATCCCGCCGGGGAGGACCAGGAACGCCTCGGCGCGCTCGGCCATGCGCGCCTTGCGCTCGTGCATCGTGTCGACCACGATCGTCTGCATCCCCGGCGCGCCTTCGACGCGACCCCACTCTCGTTCGATCATGAAGCGCGGGATCACGCCGAAGACCCGGCCGCCGCCGTCGATGGTGCCCTGGGAGATCTGACCCATCAGCCCGCCGCCGCCCGCACCGTAGACCAGCTCGATGCCACGCTCGGCGAGCCCTGCGCCGACCTCGTAGGCCTTCTTCCCGAGCGCCGGGTCATTGCCGTCGCGGGAGCCGAGAAAGACCGCCAGGTGCTTGATCATGCGGCGAAGGTTAGTCGTCCGTGATCGCCTGGTTGGTCAACGCGCGGAAGCGCTCGTAGATGTCCTCGTCCCCGGTCACCTGGATGCCCTCGTCGTCGCGGCGACGCCAGAGCCAGGCGTCGAGGTCCGCCGCCGGACCCTCGATGACGACGTCCGGCTCGGTGCCGGCCGGGATCTCCTCGGCGGGGACGACGCTGAGGTCGGGCTCGTCCTCGAGCCGGTCGCCGTTGGGACGGGTGCCGGAGACGACGCCCAGCTGGACCCAGGTCTGGGTGTCGGTGTCCATGGCGTCGACGCGCACGTACTGGTCGCTGCCCGCGAAGGTCGCCCAGTCGGGCTTCCCGCCGTAGAAGACGTCGAGGAGCTCGTCGATCCCGTCCGCGGCGAGCGCGGGGTCGAGCGGCGTCACCGCGCCGGCGGTGAGCTCGGCGTCGAGGCGGTGGATGAGGATCTCGTGGGCCTGCCGGCGGTAGGTGAAGGCGGCGGTGTTGTCCTGCGACCAGGACCAGGTGGGCTCCTCGGGCGCGGTCTGCTCGAGGGTCTTGATGAATCGGGCGTTGAGCTCGTCGAAGCGGGCGAGCAGGTCCTGGTAGCTCGCGCCCTCCGGGCGCTCGAGCTCGGTATAGGTCTCCTCGGTCGGCTCCGCGGGACGGCTCTCCAGGACGTACGTCCAGAAGTGCTGCACCTCGGCGGCGACGTGCCACAGCAGGTCGGCGGCGGTCCAGTCCGGGGCGGTCGGGACCGTGGCGGCGGGATCGGTGTCGGCCAGCACGGCACGGAAACGCGCCGACTCCGACCGGATGTGGTCGAGGTAGGCGGCGGGGGTGAGACGAGTCATGGAGGGAACCTTAAGCGTCACCGCTGACACATTTCCTCCGGGTTTCCTTCACGGCCGTCTCAGGGGTCGAACACGCTTTGCGACATACATGCAGAGTGACGTATGTTCATGCACATGACGAAGAAGCGCGTCGCCGTAGCCGGTGCCAGTGGATACGCCGGAGGTGAGCTGCTCAGGCTGCTGCTGGCCCACCCCGAGGTGGAGATCGGCGCCCTGACCGCCGCCTCCAGTGCGGGCAAGACCCTGGGGAGCCTCCAGCCCCATCTGCTCCCGCTGGCCGACCGCGTGCTGGAGCCCACCGACGCCGAGACCCTGGCCGGTCACGACGTCGTCTTCCTGGCGCTGCCGCACGGGGAGTCCGGACCGATCGCCGCCGGCCTTCCCGACGACGTGGTCGTGATCGACTGCGGTGCCGACTACCGGCTTGCCGATGCCGAGACGTGGACGAAGTTCTACGGCACCGACCACGCCGGCACCTGGCCCTACGGGCTGCCCGAGCTGCGTGGGCAGCGGGAGACCCTGACCGGCGCCCACCGGATCGCCGTGCCCGGCTGCTTCCCGACCGTCTCCACCCTCGCCCTCGCGCCGGCCGTCGAGGCCGGCATCGTCGAGCCCGAGGTCGTCGTGGTCGCCGCCACCGGCGCCAGCGGCGCGGGGAAGTCGTCCAAGCCGCACCTCATCGGCGCCGAGGTGATGGGCAACGTGAGCGCCTACGGCGTCGGTGGCGTCCACCGCCACACCCCCGAGATCGTCCAGAACCTGTCTGCGCTGGTCGACGGCGAGGTGTCGGTCTCCTTCACCCCGGTGCTGGTGCCGATGCCGCGCGGCATCCTGGCCACCTGCTCGGCCAAGCTCGCCACCGACGTGACCGCGGCCGATGTGCGCGCCGTCTACGAGAAGGCCTACGGCGAGGAGCCCTTCGTCCACCTGCTCCCCGAGGGCCAGTGGCCGCAGACCCAGGCCGTGCTCGGCTCGAACGCCGTCCTCCTGCAGGTGGCCGTCGACGAGGCCGCCGGCCGGCTGGTCGTGATCGGTGCCGAGGACAACCTCGCCAAGGGCACCGCCGGGGGAGCGATCCAGTGCATGAACCTCGCGCTCGGTCTCGACGAGACCGCCGGCCTGTCGACGGTGGGAGTGGCCCCGTGATCGAACTCGAGACCGTCTCGCATGAGCCCGGCCGCCCCGACCCCGCCAAGGCCCGCACCCTGGCCGGCGCGCTGCCGTGGCTGAAGGAGTACCACGGCAAGATCGTCGTGGTGAAGTACGGCGGCAACGCCATGACCGACGACAAGCTCAAGCGCGCCTTCGCCGAGGATGTCGCCTTCATGCGGTTCGCCGGCTTCAAGCCGGTCGTCGTGCACGGCGGCGGGCCGCAGATCTCGAGCATGCTCGACCGGCTCGGCATCGAGTCGGAGTTCCGCGGCGGGCTGCGGGTGACCACCCCCGAGGCCATGGACGTCGTCCGGATGGTCCTGGTCGGCCAGGTGCAGCGTGAGCTCGTCGGACTCATCAACGAGCACGGCCCGCTGGCCGTCGGTCTGTCCGGCGAGGACGCCGGGCTCTTCACCGCCGAGCCGGCCAGCACCGTCGTCGACGGTGAGGAGGTCGACCTCGGCCAGGTCGGCGAGGTCGTCGACGTACGTCCCGCGTCGGTCCTCGACATCATCGAGGCCGGCCGGATCCCGGTCGTCTCCAGCGTCGCCCCCGACGCCGACGGCGTCATCTACAACGTCAACGCCGACCGCGCCGCCTCCGCCCTGGCGATCGCGCTGGCCGCCGAGAAGCTGCTCGTCCTCACCGACGTCGAAGGCCTCTACCTCGACTGGCCCGACCCCGAGGAGGTCATCGGCGAGATCAGCCCCGAGGCCCTCGAGGGCATCCTTCCCGACCTCGCCAGCGGGATGATTCCGAAGATGAGCGCCTGCCTCGAGGCGGTCAAGGGCGGCGTCAAGCGCGCCACCGTCGTCGACGGCCGCGAGCAGCACGCGGTGCTGCTGGAGCTGTTCACCGCCGAGGGAGTCGGCACCCAGGTGCTCCCCGGCGTCACCACGAAGACCCGCAAGGCAAGGGAGCTGGACCGATGAGCACCTATGGAGAGCGCTACGCCGCCTCCCTGATGAACACCTTCGGCGCCCCCAAGCTGGTCCTCACCCGAGGCGAGGGCGCCCACGTGTGGGACGAGAACGGCAAGGAGTACGTCGACCTGCTGGCCGGCATCGCCGTCAACGCCCTCGGCCACGCCCACCCGGCGCTGGTCTCCGCGGTGACGTCCCAGATGCAGTCGCTCGGCCACGTCTCCAACTTCTTCACCTCCCACCCGCAGGTCGAGCTGGCCGAGGCCCTGCTCGCCCGGGTTCCCGGCGGAGAGACCGGACGGGTGTTCTTCACCAACTCCGGCACCGAGGCCAACGAGGCCGGCTTCAAGCTGACCCGGCGCACCGGCCGTACGCACATCGTGGCTGCTCAGGGCGCCTTCCACGGCCGCTCGATGGGTGCCCTGGCGCTGACCGCCAAGGAGGCCTACCGGGCGCCGTTCGAGCCGCTCCCGGGCGAGGTCACCTTCGTCCCCTACGGCGACGCCTCGGCCTTGGCGGCCGCCGTGACCGACGAGACCGCGGCCATCATCCTCGAGCCGATCCAGGGCGAGGCAGGCGTCGTCGTGCCCCCGGCCGACTATCTGGCAGCCGCGCGGGCCGTGGCCGACGAGCACGGCGCGCTGCTGTGGCTCGACGAGGTCCAGTCGGGCATCGGCCGCACCGGCCGCTGGTTCGCCCACGAGACCTCCGGCGTCACCGCCGACATCGTCACCCTGGCCAAGGGCCTCGGCGGCGGCTTCCCGATCGGCGCCTGCATCGGTCTGGGCCGCGCGGCGACGCTCTTCGAGCCCGGCAACCACGGCACCACGTTCGGTGGCAACCCGGTCGCCTGCGCCGCGGGTCTCGCGGTGATCGAGACGATCGAGTCCGAGAAGCTCCTCGAGCACGTCACCGTGCTCGGCCAGAAGCTGCGCGACGGTCTCGCCGCCGACCCGCGGGTCGTGCGCGTCGACGGTGAGGGTCTCTTCATCGGCGTGGTCCTCGCCGGTCTCGACTCGGCCGCCGTCGCCGCGGCTGCTCTCGAGGCGGGCTTCATCCTCAACAACGCCACCCCCGAGCGGATCCGCATCGTGCCGCCGCTCGTCCTCACCGAGGACGACGCCGAGGCGCTGCTGGCCGCGTGGCCGGGGATCCTCGACTCAGCGGAGGAGGCGAGATGACCAGACACTTCCTCCGCGACGACGACCTCACCCCGGCCGAGCAGGCCGAGGTGCTCGCGCTCGCGGCGTCGATGAAGCAGGAGCCGTACGCCGCCAAGCCGCTGGCCGGCCCGGTGACCGTGGCCACGATCTACGACAAGCCGACGCTGCGCACCCAGGCGTCGTTCTCCTCCGGCATCGCCGAGCTCGGCGGCCACTCGATGCTCGTCGACGGCCGCCTGGCCGGGATCGGCGAGCGGGAGTCGGTCGCCGACGTCGCCCGGGTCCTCGGTCGTCAGGCGGGTGAGATCGTGTGGCGTACGTTCGCGCAGAGCGACCTCGAGGAGATGGCGGCCCACTCCGGCGTCCCGGTCGTCAACGCGCTGACCGACGAGTTCCACCCCTGCCAGCTGCTCGCCGACCTGCAGACGCTGCAGGAGCACAAGGGATCCCTCGCCGGCGTGACCGCGGCCTTCCTCGGCGATGCGGCCTGCAACATGGGCAACTCCTGGGCGCTCGCCGGGGCCACGGCCGGGATGCACGTCCGGTTCGGCGCGCCGGAGGGCTACGCCCCCGACGCGGAGGTGCTCGTCCGGGCCAAGGAGATCGCCCAGGAGACCGGCGGCTCGGTCACGGTGACCTCGGACCCCGTCGCGGCGGCAGCCGGGGCCGACGTACTCATCACCGACACCTGGGTCTCGATGGGCAAGGAGAGCGAGGCGGCCGCCCGGGTCGCGGTGTTCTCGCCCTACGCGCTCACCACCGAGCTGCTGGGCCACGCCGACCCCGACGCGGTCGTGCTCCACTGCCTGCCGGCCTACCGTGGCAAGGAGATCGAGGCCGAGGTGCTCGACGGCCCGCGGAGCCTGGTGTGGGACGAGGCGGAGAACCGGCGCCACGCCCAGAAGGCGATCCTGGCGTTCCTGTGGGAGCGACGATGACGGCCAACGAGACCCAGCGGCCGGCGACCAAGGGTGCCCGGCAGTCCCTGATCGTCGACATCATCTGGAGCCGGGAGATCCGGTCGCAGACCGAGCTCTCCGAGGCGCTGCTGGCCCACGGGGTCAACGTCACCCAGGCGACGCTGTCGCGCGATCTGGACGAGCTCGACGCGGTGAAGGTGCGGACACCGTCCGGTGCGCTGGTCTACGCGGTTCCCGGCGAGGGCGGCGACCGCACCGCGGTGGCGCCGGGGGAGTCCGCGAGCGGACGCAGCAAGCTCGGCCGACTGGCCCGTGAGCTGTTGGTGAGCGCCGACGGGAGTGCGAACCTGGTGGTGCTGCGTACCCCTGCGGGTGGCGCTCAGTACTTCGCCTCCGCGATCGACCGGGCCGAGTATCCCGACATCCTCGGCACCATCGCCGGCGACGACACCGTGCTCGTCATCGGCCGCGAGCCCAAGGGCGGAGCGGCGCTCGTCGAGCGGTTCCTCAGCCTCGCCGGCAAGTCCACAGACATTCCGTAAGTTTCAGAGCAAGGAGCATCATCTCGTGAGCAAGGTCCTGACCTCCCTTCCCAAGGGTGAGCGCGTCGGCATCGCCTTCTCCGGAGGTCTCGACACCTCCGTGGCGGTCGCCTGGATGCGCGACAAGGGCGCGGTCCCGTGCACCTACACCGCCGACATCGGGCAGTACGACGAGCCCGACATCTCCGGGGTCCCGGACCGTGCGATGGCCTACGGCGCGGAGATCGCCCGCGCCATCGACATCAAGCCCCAGCTTGTCGAGGAGGGCCTGGCCGCGCTCGCCTGCGGCGCCTTCCACATCCGCTCCGGCGGCCGTGCCTACTTCAACACCACGCCTCTGGGGCGTGCGGTGACCGGCACCATGCTGGTACGCGCCATGCAGGCCGACGACGTCAACATCTGGGGCGACGGGTCGACCTTCAAGGGCAACGACATCGAGCGGTTCTACCGCTACGGCCTGATGGCCAACCCCGAGCTGCGCATCTACAAGCCCTGGCTCGACGCCGACTTCGTCCACGAGCTCGGTGGCCGCCACGAGATGTCGGAGTGGCTGGTCGCCCACAACCTGCCCTACCGCGACTCCACCGAGAAGGCCTACTCCACCGACGCCAACATCTGGGGCGCCACCCACGAGGCCAAGACCCTGGAGCACCTCGACGTCTCGCTGGAGACCGTCGAGCCGATCATGGGCGTGAAGTTCTGGGACCCCTCGGTCGCCATCGAGACCGAGGACGTCTCCATCTCGTTCGTCGAGGGCCGCCCGGTGGCGATCAACGGCAAGTCCTTCTCCGACCCCGTCGCGCTGGTCTACGAGGCCAATGCGATCGGCGGCCGCCACGGCCTGGGCATGTCCGACCAGATCGAGAACCGGATCATCGAGGCCAAGTCCCGCGGCATCTACGAGGCGCCGGGCATGGCGCTGCTGTGGGCGGCCTACGAGCGGCTGCTCAACGCGGTGCACAACGAGGACACCATGTCCAACTACTACAACGAGGGCCGCAAGCTCGGCCGGCTGCTCTACGAGGGCCGCTGGCTCGACCCGCAGGCGCTGATGCTGCGCGAGTCGATCCAGCGCTGGATCGCCTCCCTGGTCTCCGGCACCGTCACCCTCCGGCTGCGCCGCGGCGAGGACTACACGATCCTCAACACCGAGGGCTCGCACTTCTCCTACCACCCGGAGAAGCTCTCCATGGAGCGCGTCGAGAACGCCGCCTTCGGCCCCGTCGACCGCATCGGCCAGCTCACCATGCGCAACCTCGACATCGCCGACTCGCGCTCCAAGCTGGAGATCTACGCCGGGCATCCTCTGGACCAGGGCACGGTTCTCGTCGAGAACGGCACCCTCTTCGGCGAGCTTCCCGCCGGCGGCTTCGACCGCATCGCCGCCACCGACGGCAAGCCCATCCCCGCCGCCCTTCCGGTCGAGGGGACCGTCCTCGACGACACGATCCTCGACGAGGCCGCGCTGGAGGCGGGCAACGACTGATGGTCCGCGTCCATCGCAGGTCGGCGCGGGTTCTCCCGGTCAGCTCGGACGGCGAGGTGCTGCTGTTGCAGGACACCGATCCGGGAAACCCGTCGCGCGGCGCCTACTGGACCAGCATCGGTGGCGCCATCGACCCGGGCGAGGACGCGGTGGGCACCGCCGTCCGGGAGTTGTGGGAGGAGGCCGGCGTCCGGGTCATGCCCGAGGCGCTGGTCGGTCCCGTCCAGATCCACGACGACGAATACAGCTGGAACGGCGTCGACTACAGCGGCCACAACGCCTACTTCGCGCTCGCCCTCGACCGTGAGGTCGAGATCAGCTTCGCGAACCTGGAGCCGATCGAGGTCGCGTCCGTCGTCCAAGCCGGCTGGTGGACGCCGGACAAGCTCCGCGCCGAGGGCACCGCATCGCCCGGCGCACTTCCTGACATCATGGAGATCGCTATCAAAGCCGTACGAGGAGAGTCGTGACCACGCCTGCCAACACCACCAACGAGGGCAAGCTCTGGGGCGGCCGGTTCGCCGGGGGGCCGTCGCCGGAGCTGGAGGCGCTCTCGCGCTCGACGCAGTTCGACTGGCGGCTGGCGCTCTACGACATCGCCGGCTCGCACGCCCACGCCAAGGCGCTCGGGGCGGCCGGGCTGCTCACCGGCGACGAGGAGAACGAGATCCACCGGGGTCTGGACGTCCTCGCCGACCGGTTCACCGCCGGACGGCTGCTCCCGGCCGCGTCCGACGAGGACGTGCACGGTGCGCTGGAGCGGCTGCTGATCGAGGAGATCGGTCCCGACGTCGGTGGCAAGCTGCGCGCCGGGCGCTCGCGCAACGACCAGATCGCGACCCTCTTCCGGAGCTATCTGCTCGACCACGAGCGGGTGCTCCGCGGGCTCGTGCTCGACCTGATCGACGCCCTCGCCACGCAGGCCGAGGACAATCTCGGCGCGATCATGCCGGGACGTACGCATCTCCAGCATGCCCAGCCGGTGCTGCTCTCCCACCACCTGATGGCCCACGCCTGGTCGCTGCTGCGTGACGTCGACCGGCTCAACGACTGGCAGGCGCGGGTCGTCTGCGACTCGCCGTACGGGTCCGGGGCGCTCGCGGGGCAGTCGCTCGGGCTCAACCCGGAACTGGTCGCCGCCGAGCTGGGCTTCACCGGTTCGAGCGCCAACTCGATCGACGGGACCGCCTCGCGCGACTTCGTCGCCGAGTTCGCCTACGTGTGCGCCCAGATCGGGGTCGACATCAGCCGGATCGCCGAGGAGATCATCCTGTGGGCGACCAAGGAGTTCGACTTCGTCACGCTGCACGACTCCTGGTCGACCGGTTCGAGCATCATGCCGCAGAAGAAGAACCCCGACATCTCCGAGCTCGCCCGGGGCAAGGCCGGACGTCTCGTCGGCAACCTGACCGGGCTGCTGACGACGCTGAAGGCGCTGCCGCTCGCCTACAACCGGGATCTGCAGGAGGACAAGGAGCCGGTCTTCGACTCCCTGGACACCCTCGAGGTGCTGCTCCCGGCCTTCACCGGGCAGGTCGCCACGCTGGTCTACAACACCGACCGGATGGCCGAGCTCGCCCCGCAGGGCTTCTCGCTGGCGACCGACATCGCCGAGTGGCTGGTGCGGCAGGGCACCCCGTTCCGGATCGCCCACGAGCTCGCCGGCGCCTGCGTCCAGGCGGCGGAGAAGCGGGGCGTGGAGCTGGACGCGCTCACCGACGAGGAGTTCGCCACGATCTCCCCGGCGCTCACCCCGGACGTACGCCTGGTGCTGACCATCGAGGGATCGGTCGCCTCCCGCGACGGCCGGGGTGGCACGGCCCCCGACCGGGTCGCCGAGCAGCTCGCCGAGCTCCGGTCCAAGGCAGCCGGGTTCCGTCCGTCCTAGTGCGACTCACGGAACTGCTGAACCAGCGCCCCGAGGTGACCGCTCCGCGGCTCCTCGGGGCGACGCTGTCCCTCGACGGGGTGAAGGTGCGGCTCACCGAGGTGGAGGCGTACGCCGCCGACGACCCCGGATCGCACGCCTTCCGCGGCGAGACGAACCGCAACCGGGTGATGTTCGGTCCGCCGGGGCGGCTCTACGTCTACTTCACCTATGGCATGCACTACTGCGCCAACCTGGTCTGCCACCCGGAGGGCGAACCCGGCGGCATCCTGCTCCGCGCTGGAGAGGTGGTCGAGGGCATCGAGGTGGCCCGGGAACGACGCGGAACGGTACGCGACGTCGATCTCGCCCGGGGCCCGGCCCGGCTCGCCTCGGCCGTCGGGATCGACCTCACCATGAACGGGACGACCGACTTCGAGCTGGACCTGGCGCCGGCCGAGGCGTGGGCGGGCATCGAGGTGGCCGCCGGGCCACGGGTCGGGTTGCGTCTCGCCCCGGAGCGTCCGTGGCGGTTCTGGGTCGCCGGCGACCCGACGGTCTCGCGCTACCGGCCGGCGAAAGCTCTCTGATTTCGCTTTCACCGATGAGGACCACCGGGGTGCGTAGCGCCGCTTCTGTGTTCAGTCGGAGAGGGATGTGTCGGCCAGGCTGTGGGCGCGCTCAGCCGACACGCCGAGCACGAGGAGGCTCGTGATGGCGGCTGCCCGGACGTCGAGCGCGGGATCGCCGCGTCGATCGTCGGCGATCGCGAACACCGCCGCGTAACCGATCCGTCCAAGAGCGTCCGGAGGAAGATGGGTTCCGAACTCGCCGGCGTTCTGCCCCCGCCGGATGAGGGTCGCGAGCATCGCGTCGACGGAGCCCAACAGCTCGTGGATCTCGTCGCCATACTCGCCCCGGCGCAGCGCGAGCAGCACTCGGTATCGGTGCGCCAACGGCCACAACCGATGAACGAACCGCGCCCAGGCCTCGTCCGCCGGCGTCTCGGCCACGTCGACTTCTTCCAGCACGGCAGCGATCTCGCCCGCCGCCTGCTCGGCGAGCGTTCGCACCAGGTCGTTTCGCGCGGGAAAGTGTCCGTACACCGTCCGTCGCACCACGCCCGCGGCAGCCGCGACGTCCCCCATCCCCGCGTCCGGACGCTGCCCCAGCAGCTCGCGTGCGACGTCGATGATGCGCGCTCGAGTCTCCTCCATCGCCTGCTCGCGGGCTGTCTGAGTCGCCATGCATCCAATCATTGCACAGACATGTGCAATGGAGTACGGTCACTGCTGCATGTCATTGCACACCTGTGTGCATCGCAAGAGCTGTGCGGTGGAAGCCGCCGCCGAGGAGACGCATCGTGCCTGAAACACCCGCTGTCGCATCGGACGCCATCCGGCCCTTCGCCGTGGCGATCCCCGATGCCGACATCGACGACCTGAAGTCCCGGCTCGCCCGGACCCGCTGGCCGGATCGAGAGACCGTCGCCGACTGGTCGCAGGGAGTGCGGCTGGAGCACGCGAGGACACTGATCCGCTACTGGGAGCACGACTACGACTGGCGTCGGTTGGAGGCCGCGCTGAACCGTCATCCGCAGTTCGTGACGCGGATCGACGGTCTCGACATCCATTTCATCCATGTCGCATCGAGCCACCCGAACGCGATGCCGCTGATCCTGACCCACGGCTGGCCGGGCTCGATCCTGGACTTCCTGCAGCTGATCGGCCCGCTCACCGACCCGGTGGCGCACGGAGGCCGTGCCGCCGACGCCTTCGACGTCGTGATCCCCTCCTTGCCGGGGTTCGGGTTCTCCGGCAAGCCGACGAGCACCGGTTGGAACGTCGAGCGCATCGCTCGGGCATGGGCGGAGCTCATGCGTCGGCTCGGATACACCCGCTGGGCTGCTCAGGGCGGCGACTGGGGCTCCGTCGTGACGACCACGCTCGCGAACCTTCGGCCCGAAGGACTGCTCGGCATCCATCTCAACACCCCGTACGCGTTTCCCGAGACGATCCCCGAGAGCCTTTCGCCGGAGGAGCAGTACGCCGTGGACACCCTTGCCCTTTATGGCGGCCCTCTCGGCGGGTCGAACCACCTCCAGGGAACGAGGCCCCAGACCCTTGGATTCGCCCTCGCTGACTCGCCCGCCGGTCAGGCAGCGTGGATCTACGAGAAGTACCATTCCAAGACCGACAACCGAGGCCTCGCCGAGGACGCGATCGATCTTGACACCATCCTCGACACCATCTCGTTGTACTGGTTCACCAACACCGCCGCGTCTTCAGCACGCATCTACTGGGAGAACCGTGCTGCGACCATGGCTGGTCCGACTCTCACGCTGCCGGTCGCAGTGACGGTGTTCCCCAAGGACATCCCCGTGTTGCCGCGCACCTGGATCGAGGACAAGTACACCGACCTGATCCACTACGCCGAGGCGGACAAGGGCGGTCACTTCGCCGCCCTTGAGCAGCCGGACATCCTGGTCGACGAGATCCGCACCGGCCTGCGGCCGCTCAGAGCTCATCGGACGGGCCGATGACCATCCACAGGCCCGGTTCGGACCGAGGTTGTCCACAGGCCGCGTGGACCCGGGCGGAACTGTCGGTGCTCCCGACCAGGCTGGTGGTCGGAGGTGATCGAGATGACGGTCGCAAGGGTAGAGAAGGAGCCATCACCGGACGATGGCGAGCGGATGGGGCCGGCCGGCGGGCTGGCGACGGTCAACGAGGTGCGGCTGATCGGCCGGCTGTCGCTGGCCGCGGAGGAGAGGGATCTGCCGAGCGGTGACCAGCTCACCGCGTTCCGGGTGGTGGTGAACAGGCCACGCGACAAACGCCGGGGGAGCCGGGTGCAGATCGATGCGCTCGAATGTCACACCTGGGTCGCCCGCGTCCGGCGGGCGGCGATGACCTGGCAGGTCGGTGACGTGATCGAGGTCAACGGCTCCCTGCGCCGCCGGTTCTTCAAGACCGGCGGACGTCTGCAGTCGATGACCGAGGTCGAGGTGCTGACCGCCAGACGGGTGAGTCGTGCCGCCGCGGCGACGAGGCAGGCGAGCTAGTGCCGCGACTTCTCCAGCCGGACGGCATCGAGAAGCCGGATGAGCACGCCGGGGTGCGGCTTGGGCTGGAAGGAGGTCGCCTTCTCCGGGAGCAGCTGACCGATCGAGGCGGAGGAGAGGATGGTGTCGAACGTGGGCGCCGCCAGCAGCACCGCGACGTCGCGACCCGGGCGGGCCCGCTTCAGCGCGGCATCGACCTGATGGGCGTGCAGCACCCGCGACGGCTGCCGGCGCAGCTCCGGGAGGACTCGGTCGTGCAGGTAGCCGACGTCGCCGGTGATCGGGCTCTCGGAGGTGTCGACCTCGAGCGTGGCCCAGCCACGGCCGTCGCTGACCACGATCACGCCCGGCCCGAGCCTGCCCAGCGCGGCGTCACGGCCACCAGCGGTCCACTCGGCTCCGACGGCCTCGGCCGCGGCCCGTAGGTCGCGCAGGTTCACCCCGGCGAGCACGCGGTGGATCGCTCCGAGCTGCAACGGCGTGTCGTCCTGGTCGATGAGCATCGCCAAACCGAAGTCCGTCGCGGTGGAGCCGCCCGGCTCGGCGACCCCTTGGAGTTCGGCGTACGCCGCGTAACGGTGGTGTCCGTCGGCGATCAGCGCCTGCTGACTCGCCCAGGCCGTGCGCAGTTGCCCGATCAGCGCCTCGTCGGTGATCGCCCAGACCCGATGGTGCTGACCGCCGTGGTCGTCGTACTGCTCCTCGGGAGGGCTGGTCTGCACCCGGTCGAGCAGCGCGGCGACGCCGTCGGGCGCGTGGTAGGTGAGCAGGATCGGAGCCGGGTGCACTCTCATCTGCCGCATCCGAGAGGCGAGCTGCTCGGCCTGCGCGGTGCGTACGCCCTCGTGGGGGAGCACGGCGGCCTCGCCGGGCTCGTCGGTGCGGTGCGAGACGTCGAGGATCCCGACGACGCCACGCACGGTGATCCCGGCCGCGGTGTACTCGTGCAGGTAGAGCGCCAGGTCGCGATGCTCGCGCAGGTCGCCACGTGCCAGCCATGAGCTGATCCGGGACGCGACGCCGCGATAGGGCCGTGAGTAGAGCCGTGCCGAGGTCGGGTCACCGATCCGGGACGGCGCCAGCGAGAGTGCTCGAAAAGGCTCCAGGCGCAGCGGACGCCCCAGGTACGGCGCCCTGACCACACCCGTATCGTCCATCCGCACATCGTAGGGTCACACTGGTGCCATTCGCCGAACCCCCGACTCAGAGTAAGGAACTCCGTGTGCTGACCGGCCATCAGTTGAAGGGCTCAGAACAGACGCTCGCCTCGGTCTACGACGTGGCGATGCTCGACCTCGACGGAGTGGTCTACATCGGTGGTGCCGCGGTCCCGCGCGCCCCCGAGGCGCTCGCCGCGGCGCGTGAGGCCGGGCTGCACCTGGCGTTCATCACCAACAACGCCGCCAGGACTCCGGCCAAGGTCGCCGCGAACATCCAGAATTTGGGGATCGAGGCGACCGCCGAGGACGTGGTCACCTCGGCGCAGGCCGCCGCTCATGTTCTCGCCGAGCGTCTCGACCCGGGTGCGAAGGTGGTCAACCTGGGTGCAGCCGGGCTCCGCGAGCCGATCGAGGCAGTCGGCCTGGTGCCGGTGGCCGTCGACGAGGACGCCGAGGCGATCGTGACGGGCTACAACCCCGAGCTGCTGTGGAAGGACATCCTGCGGGCGGCGGTCCGGATCAAGGACGGTCTCTTCTGGGTCGCCAGCAACACCGACATGACCTTCCCGGCCGCCTTCGGGATCGCGCCGGGCCACGGCGTCCTGGTCGACACCCTGCGCCGATTCTCCGGTGTCGAGCCCGTGGTGGCGGGCAAGCCGTCGCGGCCGTTGCTCGAGGAGACCATCCGGCGCACCGAGGCCGAGCGCCCGCTGATGGTCGGCGACCGGCTCGACACCGACATCGAGGGCGGCCACAACGCCGGCATCGACACGCTGCTCGTGCTCACCGGGGTGACCGGACTCGAAGATCTGGTCGCGGCCGAGCCGCAGCGGCGGCCGGCCTATATCTCCTCCGACCTGCGCGGGCTGCTGGAGCCCCACGCCGCCCCGGAGAGCGACGGCACGACGGCACGGCTCGCCGGCTGGACGGCAGAGGTACGCGACGGCGAGCTGCGCGTCACCGGCCAGGGAAGCACCGACGACTGGTGGCGGGTCGCCGCGACCAGCGCCTGGTCACACCTGGACGCCACCGGGACGGCGGTCACGATCGGCGCACAGGCCGTGCCGCCTCGCCCGGATGCCGACGGCGGGACGGTAGTCTCAGCCCCATGAGCGAGCAGCACTTCGACGAGACTCCGGCCCCGGCCGGGCTGGGTGGCGCCGGCACGGCGCCGCACACCGGTGTCGCGCGCGTCGACGCGGTCCTCGAGTCGCTCGACCGGCTCGACGAGCTGCCCCTGACCGAGCACGTCAGCGTCTTCGAGGCCGCCCACACCGAGCTGCGCCGCGCCCTGGACCCCGACACCGAGGCCCACGACGCGATGGCCCGGATCGCCGCGGCGTCCGGTGATCCGCGGCCGACCGACCAGCCCTGAGAGGCGAGCGCATGCCTCCTCGCCGCCTGCGTCTCGACGCCGAGCTGGTCCGCCGCAAGCTGGCCCGATCCCGTGAGCACGCCAGCGAGCTGATCGCCGCCGGCCGCGTCACCGTCTCCGGAAACCGCGCCACCAAGCCGGCCACCGGCGTCACCACCGACGTCGCCATCGTGGTCACCGAGGACCCCGACCGCCCCGACTTCGTCTCCCGCGGGGGCCACAAGCTGGCCGGGGCGCTCGCCGCGTTCAAGCCGCTCGGGCTCTCGGTCGCGGGCCGCCGCTGCCTGGACGCCGGCGCCTCGACGGGCGGGTTCACCGACGTACTGCTTCGCAACGACGCCCGAGAGGTCGTCGCCGTCGATGTCGGCTACGGCCAGCTCGCCTGGAGGCTGCAGCAGGACGAGCGGGTCGTCGTCCACGACCGCACCAACATCCGCGACCTCTCCCTCGACGTGGTCGGCGAACCCGTCGACGTCGTCGTCGGCGACCTCTCCTTCATCTCCCTCGAGCTCGTCCTCGACGCGCTGATCGGGGTCACCAGTCCCGACGGCGACCTCGCGCTGATGGTCAAGCCGCAGTTCGAGGTCGGCAAGGACCGGGTCGGCAAGGGCGGCGTGGTCCGCGACCCGGTGCTGCGGGCCGAGGCCGTCAACGCCGTGGCGGCGGCCGCCGCCAAGCGCGGCTGGGGTGCGCGCGCGGTCACCACCAGCCCGCTCCCGGGCCCCTCGGGCAACGTGGAGTTCTTCCTCTGGCTGCGCCGCGGCGAGGCCGCCGTCGGCGAGGCCGAGATCGAGGAGGCCGTGCGCGAACAGCGCGGCCTGGAGAACCATGCCGTCCGGGAAGTGTCGGTGCCGTCTGAGAAGGTTGATCCGTGACCGATACCTCCGCCGTGGACCCAGCGCCTGTGGACCCAGCCGAGGTCCGGCGTGTCCTCATGCTCATCCACACCGGGCGCGAGGAGGCCCGCGAGGTCGGTCTCGCCTGTGCCAAGTCGCTCGCGGTCCACGGCATCGTGGTGAGGATGCTGGCCACCGAGGCCGCCGACCTCGGCATCGACCCGGCCGCCTACGAGCCGAAGCTCGAGCTGGCCGCCGACGAGCACGACGCCAGCAGCGACTGCGAGCTGGCGCTGGTCATCGGCGGTGACGGCACCATCCTGCGCGCCGCCGAGATCGTCCAGCCCCACCGCACCCCGGTGCTCGGGGTCAACCTGGGACATGTCGGGTTCCTCGCGGAGGCGGAGTACGACGACGTCGAGTCGACGATCGAGGCGATCGTGCAGCGCCGCTACACCTCCGAGGACCGGCTCGCGCTCGAGGTCAGCGTCTTCGAGGACGGTCAGAAGGTGTTCCGTACGTTCGCGGTCAACGAGGCCAGCGTCGAGAAGGCCTCGCGGGAGCGGATGCTCGAGGTCGTCGTCGAGATCGACGGCCGGCCGCTGTCGAGGTGGGGCTGCGACGGCGTCGTCTGCGCGACCCCGACCGGCTCGACGGCCTACAACTTCTCCGCCGGCGGCCCGGTCGTGTGGCCCGGCGTCGAGGCGCTGCTGCTGACCCCGATCAGCGCCCACGCGCTGTTCGCGCGGCCGATGGTGGTCGCGCCGACCTCGGTCCTCGCCGTCGAGGTGATCACCCGGGCCGACGGCGCCGGGGTGCTCTGGTGCGACGGCCGGCGCTCCTACGACCTGGGCCCGGGTGCCCGGATCGAGGTCACCCGGGGGGTGGAGCCTGTCAGACTCGTCCGCCTGCACCAGGCCCCGTTCACGGATCGCCTGGTGCGGAAGTTCGGACTGTCTGTGGAGGGATGGCGAGGCGCCGCGGAACGGCGTCCGTTCAGGATGAACGGAGGCGAGCATGCTTGAGGAGATCAGGATCTCCGGACTCGGGATCATCGAGTCCTCGACCCTGGAGCTCGGACCAGGACTGACCGTGGTGACCGGCGAGACCGGTGCCGGCAAGACGATGATCGTGACCGCGCTCGGGCTGCTGCTCGGTGGCCGAGGCGATGCCGGCTCGGTCCGCAAGGGCAAGAAGGCGGCCCGGGTCGAGGGCGTCATCGACGCCCGGTCGCTGCCCGCCGTCGTCGACGCGACCGAGGAGGCCGGGGGAGAGGTCGAGGAGGGCCGCGTCCTCGTCGCCCGCACCGTGGCCGCCGAAGGACGTGCCCGGGCCTACGTCGGGGGAGCGACCGTCCCGGTCGCCACCCTGGGCTCGGTGACCTCGCCGCTCGTCGCCGTCCACGGCCAGTCCGACCAGCACCGGCTGCTGCAGCCACGCGCCCAGCGCGACTCGCTCGACCGCTTCGGTGGCGAGCCCGTCGCCAAGCTTCTCGCCGCCTACGGCGACCTCCACAGCCAGCTCCAGAAGGTCGAGCGCGAGCTCGACGAGGTCACCACCCATGCCCGTGAGCGGGCACAGGAGGCCGACCTGCTCCGCTTCGGCCTCGGCGAGGTCGAAGCGGTGACGCCCGAGCCCGGCGAGGACGTCACCCTCGCCCAGGAGGAGGAGCGGCTCGGCTACGCCGACACGCTGCGCACCGCCGCTGAGCAGGCCCGCGAGGCGCTCTCCTCCGAGGTCGACGCCCCCGACGCGCTGGGTGCGATCTCGGCCGCCCGCCAGTCCCTCGACGGCGTCCGTGACCACGACCCCGAGGCCGCCTCCCTGGCCGACCGCCTCGCCGAGGTCTCCTACCTGCTCTCCGACCTGGCCGCCGATGTCGCCTCCTACGCGACCGCGATCGAGACCGACCCGGCCCGGCTGTCCGTGGTCTCCGAGCGCCGCGCGGCCCTGACCGCGCTGACCCGGAAGTACGGCGAAACCATCGACGAGGTGCTCGCCTGGGCCGAGACCGGCGCCAAGCGCCTGCTCGAGCTCGACTCCGACGATGACCGCATCGAGGAGCTCCGCAGCGAGCGTACGCGGCTGCGAGCCGCCCTCGCCGAGGCCGGCCTCGCGCTGTCGGCGGCCCGCACCGACGCCGCCGGCGCCCTGGCCAAGGCGGTCAGCGACGAGCTCACCGGACTGGCCATGCCGCACGCCCGGCTGGTGGTCGACGTACGGCAGAAGGAGACCGACGCGCCGGCCTCCGAGGACGAGCCGCACGCGCCGCTGAAGGTCGGATCGGGCAAGACAGGTCGGTGGTTGCGCTACGGCTCCAACGGCCTGGACGAGGTCGAGCTGCTGCTGGCCGCCAACACCGGCTCCGAGCCCCGCCCGCTCCACAAGGGCGCCTCCGGCGGTGAGCTCTCCAGAGTCATGCTGGCCATCGAGGTGGTCCTGGCCGCCACCAGCCCGGTCCCGACCTTCGTCTTCGACGAGGTCGACGCAGGTGTCGGTGGCACCGCAGCGGTCGAGATCGGCCGCCGCCTCGCCCACCTGGCCCGTACGGCGCAAGTCCTGGTGGTCACCCACCTGCCTCAGGTCGCCGCCTTCGCCGACCATCACGTGGCTGTCGAGAAGACCAGCGACGGGGTGGTCACCAGCTCCGGCCTCACCGTCCTCGACGACGAGTCCCGCGAGCGAGAGCTCTCCCGGATGCTGGCGGGACTGACCGCCTCCGACACCGCCATCGCGCACGCCCGCGAGCTCCTCGAGGTCGCCCGCTCCGCGAAGGCCTGAGCCGAGCTGAGACCTCAGTTGTGGCGGCCGAGTCCGTCGTTGTGGCGAACGACACACGCCACAACGACAGATTCGGCCACCAAACGTACGCATTCGGCCGCCACGACGACCGACTCGCCGGATGAGAGATCCGGGGACGTGCCGGGATACCGGGGGAGGATTGGCGGGACATGAGACTGCCTACTCGCCAGATTCCTTCCGTACTTCCGGGCATCCGCGGCACCCTGCGCTCGGGACGGCCCACCAGGGCGCTGATCCCGCGGCTCAAAGAGGGTGACATCGCGGTCATCGACCATGTCGACCTCGACCGGAGCACCGCCCTGGCGATCGCCGCCAAGGGCGTGATCGCCGTCGTCAACGCCCAGCCGATGGTCTCGGGGCGCTACCCCAACCGGGGCCCGCAGACGCTGGCCGAGGCCGGCATCGAGCTGATCGACAAGATCGGCGAGGCGGGCCTGGAGAAGCTCGTCGACGGGCGGAAGGCGCGGATCCTCGACGGCGAGATCTTCGACGGCGAGCAGCTGCTGACCTCGGGACGGGCGCTTGACCAGGAGTCGTTGGAGAGCGACCTGGAGGACGCGAAGCGCGGCCTGAGCTCCCACCTGGAGCTCTTCACCCACAACAGCAGCGAGCTGCTCAAGCGCGAGGAGGAGGTGCTGCTGCACGGCAACGGTGTACCTCCTCTCGACACGCCGCTGGCCGGCCGACCCGTCGTGGTGGTCGCCGACCACCCCGACCTGGACCGGCTCCTGGGCGACCTCAAGGGCTTCCTGCGCGAGCAGCGCCCGGCGATCATCGCGGTGGGCCCCGCGGCGAAGAGGCTGACCAAGAAGCAGGTACGCCACGCCGTGCTAGTCCTGGGCCCGGACACCGACACCTACCCCGAACCGAAGGTGCTCACCAGCGCCGCGGAGGTCGTGCTCGCGCCCGGTGGCTCCGCGAGCGAGAGCGCGGCCGAGCTGCTCGACCGGGTCGGGGTGCAGCCGAAGCGGTTCGAGTCCTCCCTCGCCCCCGAGGACGCGGCCCTGCTGGTCGCCTACACGCAGCATCCTTCGCTGGTGGTCGGCGCCGGGCTGAGCACCACGCTGACCGACTTCCTCGAGGATCAGCGCCCGGGCCTGGCTGGCACCTACCTGACCCGGCTGGCCCTCGGCCCGACACTGATCGACGCCTCCGCGGTCCCGGCGGTGCGGCGCAGGGAGCCCCGAAGCCGACGGTTGGTGCTGCCGGTTCTCGCGGCGGTGACCGCGCTGGCGATCGGCATTCCCGCCGGCGTCTGGGCAGCCGACCACGACCTCACCGAGATCGGCACCGGCCTCGGCGCCGGATTCGGCTCGGGTTTCGGGGGCGATGCGGAGGAGGGTGCCGCGGCGAGCACCACCTCGGGCCGGAGCGAGACGAAGACCGACCCGCAGACCGCCGAGTCGCAGTTCGTGGAAGAGGCCGGCGCTGCGCTCCTGCCCGGCAAGCTCACCGGGCAGCGGGTCGCGATCCTCGCCCTCCCCGGCGCGGACGCGAAGACGGTCGACACGCTCACCGGCAACATCAAGACGGCCGGCGGGGAGACGACGGGGGTGCTCGACGTACGGCCGAATCTGCTGGACCCGGACCGCAAGCAATATGTCGACAGCCTGTCGACCCAGCTGGTCAAGCAGCTCGGCCGGGGCGACGCCGACCAGGCGACCTACCAGCGGATGGGTCAGGTCGTGGGGGAGACCTACGCCGGCACGAAGCCGCCCACCGAGTTCGATCAGCCCGCCAAGACCGCGGCTGTGGCGTTGCTCACCGGCGACCTGGTCACGGCCCGGGGCCGACCGGCCGGGCCGGCCGATCTCGTCCTGGTCGTTCTCGGCGACGACAGCCGGGACACGACTGCTGTCGAAGGACTCGTCGAGGGGCTCGGTGCTACGGCGAAAGGCCTGGTCGTAGCCGCGAGCACCGGCTCCGAGGACCTCGAGACGCTCCGTGCGAACGACTGGCCGGGCTGGTTCGCCTCGGTCGACGGCATCGAGACGGCGACCGGCCAGGTCGCCGCGCCGCTCGTGCTGGCGCGCCAGCGAAGTCAACAAGGTGGCGATTTCGGTGCGTCAGGTTTCGGTGGCCTGCTGAAGCATTGATAGGATTGAGGTCCATGAAGTCGGCGAGCTTGACCAAGCACATTTTTGTCACCGGGGGCGTCGCCTCCTCATTGGGAAAGGGCCTGACGGCATCGTCCCTCGGCCGTCTTCTCCGTTCGCGTGGTCTGAGCGTGACCATGCAGAAGCTGGACCCGTACCTCAACGTGGACCCCGGCACGATGAACCCGTTCCAGCACGGTGAGGTCTTCGTGACGAACGACGGGGCCGAGACGGACCTCGACATCGGCCACTACGAGCGGTTCCTCGACACCGACCTGGTCGGCCACGCCAACGTGACCACCGGGCAGGTCTACTCCAACGTGATCGCCAAGGAGCGCCGCGGCGACTACCTCGGTGAGACCGTCCAGGTGATTCCGCACATCACCGACGAGATCTCCGAGCGGGTCCTGGCCATGCACGGTCCCGAGGTCGACGTGGTGATCACCGAGATCGGCGGCACCGTCGGCGACATCGAGTCGCTGCCGTTCCTCGAGGCCGCCCGCCAGGTGCGCCAGCGCCTCGGCCGCGACAACGTCTTCTTCGTCCACGTCTCCCTGGTGCCCTACATCGGCCCGTCCAAGGAGCTGAAGACGAAGCCGACCCAGCACTCGGTGATGGCGCTGCGCCAGATCGGCATCCAGCCCGACGCGATCGTGTGCCGTGCCGACCGCGAGCTTCCCGAGGGCATCAAGCGCAAGATCGCGCTGATGTGCGATGTCGACGAGGACGCCGTGGTGACCGCGGCCGACGCGCCGAGCATCTACGACATCCCGAAGGTGCTCCACCGCGAGGGCCTGGACGCCTACGTCGTGCGCAAGCTGGACCTGCCCTTCCGCGACGTCGACTGGGTGCTCTGGGAGGACCTGCTCCGCCGGGTCCACCACCCCAAGGAAGAGCTCACGATCGGCCTGGTCGGGAAGTACATCGACCTCCCCGACGCCTACCTGAGCGTCGGCGAGGCGCTGCGCGCCGGCGGTTTCGCCAACGAGGCCAAGGTCCACATCCGCTGGATCCCCTCCGACGAGTGCGAGACCCCCGAGGGCGCCGCGAAGAACCTCCACGACGTCGACGCCGTCTGCGTCCCCGGCGGCTTCGGCATCCGCGGCCTGGAGGGCAAGCTCGGCGCGCTGACCTACACCCGCACCCACCAGATCCCCACGCTCGGCCTGTGCCTGGGCCTGCAGTGCATGGTCATCGAGTACGCCCGCAACGTGCTCGGCCTGGAGAAGGCCGACTCCACGGAGTTCGACGCCGGGACCCCCGAGCCCGTCATCGCGACGATGGAGGAGCAGAAGGCGTACGTCGAGGGCGCCGGCGACCTGGGCGGCACCATGCGGCTGGGGCTCTACCCTGCCGAGCTCAAGAAGGGCTCGATCGCGGCCGAGGTCTACGGCGAGACCTCCATCGAGGAGCGCCACCGCCACCGCTACGAGGTCAACAACGCCTACCGCGACCAGCTCGAGAGCGCCGGCCTGGTCTTCTCCGGCCTCTCGCCCGACAACCAGCTCGTCGAGTTCGTCGAGCTGCCCCGTGACGTACACCCCTACTACGTCTCCACCCAGGCCCACCCCGAGCTCCGCTCGCGGCCGACCCGCCCGCACCCGCTGTTCGCCGGTCTGGTGAAGGCGGCCCTCGACCGGCAGAAGGAGCAGCGGTTCCCGATCGACGAGACCAACCTGCGCCGCGAGGTCAGCGAGGTCGAGCTGCCGGAGCCCGCCGAGGCCTGAGCAGCACAGAGCTGAGCAAGAACGAGACGAGCCCCTGGGACCTGTCGGTCCCAGGGGCTCGGCGTTTCGGGTCCCTCAGTGGTCGACCTCGCCGGTCGGCTTCACCTCGCCGCGCCAGGCGCCGGTCTCGGTGCCGCGGTGCTCGATGAAGTCCTTGAACCGCTCGAGGTCGCCCTTCGCCCTCATGTCGACGATCTTGAGGACGTCGCCGGTCTTCTCGACCGCGCCCTCGGGCTCGTACTCGAGGTGCAGCGTCACCTTCGTGGACCTGTTCATCGGGTCCTCGGTGAACGAGACGGTGCCCTGGTTCTTGGTGCCCTCGACGGCTCGCCAGGTGATGCGGTCGTCGGGAACCTGGTCGACGATCTCGGCGTCCCACTCACGGGTCACGCCGCCGATCTCGGCCTTCCAGTGCAGGTGCTTGTCGTCGAGCTGCCGGACGGACTCGACGCCCTCCATGAACTGCGGGAACGACTCGAACTGCGTCCACTGGTCATACGCGGTGCTGATCGGAACCCCGACCTGGACGCTCTTCTCGATGGTGCTCATGTCCTCGCGTCTCCTCTCGATTGCGTACGACACAGGGGGTACCCGGCGACTTCCCGGGCCATACCTTCTCGACCCGGATCCAGCCGCGATCTCACAGCCCGCGATCTCACAGCGCCCGAGCAGCCACCTGCCGCGAGTGCACGTCGGCCAGGCGGATGACCGTCTGCCTGACGAACGGGACCAGCGTGTCGCCCTCGCAGGCGGCCCGTGCGGCCTCGGCGACGTCCTCACCGGCCCGAGTGGGGTAGAACCTGAGCTGGAGCCCGTAGGAGAGCAGCCCGCCGCCGCGGATGTCGGCGACGGCCTCGAGATAGCGCTGGGCGTACGGCGCCAGGATCTCGTCCTGGCCGGGCCGCCAGAACGCCGAGCTCAAGCCGTAGGCGCTGTCGGTGCGCGGCAGCCGGCGTTCGACCATGGTCACCTGCCAGGCCTCCTCCTTGGCCTCCGCGAGCGGCTGGGCGGTGCGTACGGCCAGGGCGCTGACCCAGGACTCGGGATCCGGGTCGCGGGCCTGCAGCGCCGTGACCGCCTCGGCGTCGTAGTCGCCCAGCTCGGCCCGCCGCCCGAGCAGCCGCCAGGCGACCTGTACGTCCTCGGCCGCCCCGGCCTCGGCCAGGGCGACCTGCTCGGGCGTGGAGGCGTGCGAGGCGACCACGCGCAGCGCGGTGTCGCGGTTGGCCGGGTCCTCGGCGAGGGTTGCCGCGGCGCCGGCGACCAGCGCTCGCTGCTCGGCCACCCGCTCGGGCGCGGTCCAGAGCTCGGCAGCGGTCACGGCCATGCCCAGGAACTCGCCGGTGACCTGCGGGTTCCGCTCGCGCTCGAGGACCGAGACGACCCGGGAGACGACCTCGGGGCCGCCGATCTCGCCACGGAACAGCGCCGACCACGCGCTGTTGACCGCGACCGCTCGCGCCACCGCGTCGGGCAGGATGCCGGCGTTCTGGCCGAGCCAAGCCTCGCTGGCCTCGTCGGAGCGCACCGCCGCGAAGGTCACGTCGGTCGCGTTGACCAGGTGTGCGGCCGCGTCGGGGAGCGCGACCGCGACGGGTTCGCCCTCGACGGTGACCGGGGTGGTCGCGAGCAGGGCGCCGGAGTCGTCGTAGGAGGCGATGTCGAGCCGGTGGGGACGTACGGTCCCGTCGGCGCTGGTCACCGACACCTTGCCGTCGGCGAGGGTGATCACGTCGGTGCCGGCGTGGTCGAGCCAGGCGATGGTCCAGGCCGAGAGGTCCTTGCCCGCGGCGGCCCCGAAGGCGCCCATCAGGTCGTCGAGGACGGTGTTGCCGTAGGCGTGTTCGGCGAAGTAGGCCTGCAGCCCGGCCAGGTAGGCCTCCTCGCCGATGTAGGCGTGCAGCTGCTGCAGCACCGCCTGGCCCTTCATATAGGTGATCGCGTCGAAGTTGGCCATCGCCACGTCCACGCTCGGCACCACCCCGCGGATCGGGTGGGTGGCGGCGGTCAGGTCGGTGTCGTAGGCCATCTTCTTCTCGGTCAGCGCGATCGCGGCCCAGACGTCGGTGTAGTCGGGCAGCGCCGCCGAGGCCCACACGGCCGCCCACGAGGCGAAGGCCTCGTTGAGCCACAGGTCGTCCCACCAGCGCATCGTGACCAGGTCGCCGAACCACATGTGCGCCATCTCGTGCAGGATCACGTTGGTGCGCTCGGTGTGGTCGGCGTGGGTCGGCGTCGTACGGAAGAGGAAGACGTCGCTGTGGGTGACCGCGCCCCAGTTCTCCATCGCGCCGCCCATGTCGGGCACGAAGATCTGGTCGTATCTGGTCTGCGGGAAGGGCATCGCGAACTTGCTCCCGAACCAGGCCAGCCCGTGCTCGGTGACGTCGAGGATCTCCTCGCGGTCCCGCTCCAGCTGACTCGCCAGCGACTGGCGGGCGTAGAGCCCCAGGTCGTAGCCGCCACGCTCGGCCCGGACCTCGACGAACGGCCCGGCGTTGACCACCACGACGTACGTCGACAGCGGGGGAGTGTCCTCGAAGACCCAGGTCCTGGCCCCGTCCGTCGCGTCCGAGACGTCGGTCGGCGCCGAGTTGGACAGCACGGTCCACTGCTCGGGCGCGGTCACGGTGAACGCGTGCACCGCCTTGAGGTCGGGCTGGTCGAAGCAGGCCCACAGGCGGCGGGCGTCGTCGGGCTCGAAGGAGGTCCACACGTAGACATTGCCGTCGGAGGGGTCCACGGTGCGCAGCACGCCCTCGGAGGAGGCGGTGTTGGACTGGGAGGCGCTGACGACCAGGGTGTTGGTCTCGGTGAGGTCCTCGAGCGGGATCCGTCCGCCACTGATCGTGGTGAGGTCGAGGTCGGTGCCGTTGAGCGTGGCGGCCGACACCTCGGCCACGCAGTCCACGAACGTGCTCGAGCCCGGGGTGGCCGAGAACGTGATCGTGGAGACGCTGGAGAGCGTCTCGCCCTCCAGCAGACCGGTCATGTCGAGCGAGATGTCGTAGCGCTCCACGGTGATCGAGGCGGCCCGTGCGGCGGCCTCCTCCTGGGTGAGTGAAGCAGGGGCGGCGGGGGAGATCTCAGACATGGCCCGAGGGTAGCCTCGGGCCATGACATCGGACGCACGAATTTCCGACACGCCCGTGCCGCTGGACCAAGGCCCCCTCACCGAGTGGGACGTACCGGAGAGCTGGCCGGTCGCCTCGAGCGAGGACCTCCACCGCGACGGCTGGGTGGTCGCGCTGCGTGCGGACCGGATCAACCGCCCCGGCCACGAGAACGAGGAGCCGTTCCGCCGCCTCGTCGTCGAGCACCCGGGAGCGGCGGTCGTGCTTGCGCTCGACGAGGAGGAGCGCGCCCTGGTGATCACTCAGTACCGCCACCCGGCCAAGCGACGTTTCGTCGAGCTCCCCGCCGGCCTGATCGACTACCCCGGCGAGGACCCGCTCGACGTCGCCGTGCGCGAGCTGCGTGAGGAGGTCGCCCACGAGGCGGCCGAGTGGACGCCGTTGCTCTCGACCTACACCTCGCCCGGGATCTCCGAGGAGATCCACCACTTCTTCCTCGCCCGCGGCCTGACCGCCACCGACCGCGACGGCTTCGAGCTCGAGCACGAGGAGGCCGAGATGAGCGTCCACTGGGTGCCCTTCGAGGAGCTCCTCGACGCCGTGCTCACCGGCAAGGCGACCGACTCGCCGATCGTTCAGGCGGTGCTTGCGTACGCCGCCCTCAAAGCGCGTGGCAGAGTCTGAACCAGGCGCCTGGTCATGACCGATCTACGTGGTTTTGGTGACGTGCGCCACACCGGGTTAGACATGCCGCATCAGGCGGCGAACATCCGGCTGAACCCGTAACAACCCACGGACCACCACATTCTGGGGCCATGACATGAAGGCAGAGCAATGAAGATCGGCGTTCCCAAGGAAGTCAAGAACCACGAGTATCGGGTGGCGATCACCCCGTCGGGTGTGCACGAGCTGGTGGCCAACGGCCATGAGGTGTTCGTGCAGGCCGGTGCCGGTCTCGGTTCCTCGATCACCGATGGTGAGTATGCGGCGGTGGGTGCCAAGATCCTGGGTGATGCCGATGAGACCTGGGGCAACGCCGAGATGGTGTTGAAGGTCAAGGAGCCGGTCGCGGAGGAGTACCACCGCCTGCGGGAGGGTCTGACCCTGTTCACCTATCTCCACCTGGCCGCGGACAAGCCGCTGACGCAGGAGTTGTTGGCGAAGAAGGTGACCGCGATCGCCTACGAGACCGTCGAGCTGCCCAACCGGGCGCTGCCGCTGCTCTACCCCATGTCGGAGGTCGCCGGCTGTCTGGCGCCGCAGGTGGGTGCGTACAACCTGATGAAGGCACAGGGTGGCCGCGGTGTGTTGATGGGTGGTGTCGGTGGTGTGGCCAACGCCAAGGTCGTGATCATCGGTGCTGGTGTCTCGGGGCAGAACGCGGCCAACATTGCCCTCGGCATGGGTGCGGATGTGACGTTGCTGGACACGGATCTGGAGAAGCTGCGGATGTCGTTTTGGCGTTACTCCAACCAGGTCCACGGGTTGGCGTCGAACAAGCTGGTGTTGGAGGAGCAGGTGCTGCAGGCCGACCTGGTGATCGGTGCGGTGCTGATTCCGGGGGCGGCGGCGCCGAAGCTGGTCTCGAATGATCTGGTCTCGCGGATGAAGCCGGGTTCGGTGCTGGTTGATATCGCGATCGACCAGGGTGGTTGTTTCGAGGACTCCCACGCCACCACCCATGCCGACCCGACGTATCAGGTGCACAACTCGACGTTCTACTGCGTGGCGAACATGCCGGGTGCGGTGCCGAACACCTCGACCTATGCGCTGACCAACGCGACCATGCCGTACGCGGTCGCGCTGGCCAACAAGGGCTGGAAGCAGGCGCTGCGTGAGGATGCGGCGCTGGCCAAGGGTCTCAACACCCATGCCGGTGAGCTGACCAACGCCCCGGTCGGCGAGGCCGTCGGGATCGACACGGTCGCCCTCGCCGACGTGCTCGGCTGATCGACTCAGGAGTCACAGGAGTCACACCGTTCAGGGTGTTCCTGCACTTCTCGGGTGTTGCCATGCCAGAGAAGTGCAGGAATACCCGGTTGACCGGGTATTCCTACCCGTCGGCATCCATCACCCCTGGTTGGATGGGGACGTGACGTCGGCATCGGTTGCTTCGAACTCCACTTCCGCGGTGGAGCATGCGATGCGCACGTACCTCGACCACCTCACGGTCGAACGCGGGCTCGCTGCCAACACGCTGTCGTCGTATCGGCGCGACCTGAGGCGGTACGCCGAGTTCCTGGCGCAACAGGACGTCGATGACCTCACCGCGGTCTCGGAGGCGACCGTGTCGGGGTTCCTGGCACACCTGCGCGAAGGCAGCGAGGAGCACCCGGCTCTGAGCGCGACCTCGGCGGCGCGGACGGTCGTGGCGGTGCGCGGGTTCCACAAGTTCGCGGTCGCCGACGGGCTGGTCGAGGCCAACCCGGCCGGCCATGTGAAGCCGCCGCGCGCGGAGAAGCGGCTGCCGAAGGCGCTCCCGCTGTCCGACGTCGAGGCGATCCTGGAGGCGGCCGGCGCGCCCGGCACCCCGCTCGCCCTACGTGACCGCGCACTCCTGGAGGTGCTCTACGGCACCGGTGCCCGGATCTCCGAGGCCGTCGGCCTCGACGTCGACGACCTCGACCGGGTCGACCACGTTGCCCTGCTGAGGGGCAAGGGCGGCAAGGAGCGGATCGTCCCGGTCGGCTCCTACGCCATCGAGGCTGTCGAGGCCTACCTCACCCGCGCCCGTCCCGATCTCGCCTCCGCCCGCTCGGGAGGTGCGCTCTTCCTCAACGCCCGAGGTGGCCGTCTCTCCCGCCAGTCCGCCTGGACGGTCCTGACCCGCG
The DNA here is from genome assembly GCF_015752315.1 of Nocardioides luteus. Taxonomy (NCBI): domain Bacteria; kingdom Bacillati; phylum Actinomycetota; class Actinomycetes; order Propionibacteriales; family Nocardioidaceae; genus Nocardioides; species Nocardioides luteus. The sequence goes on along the minus strand of NZ_JADOVJ010000001.1, from coordinate 2,796,991 downwards.
CCGCCGAGCGCGCCGGGATCGACAAGGACGTCTCCCCGCACACCCTTCGCCACTCCTTCGCCACCCACCTGCTGGACGGGGGTGCCGACGTACGTGTCGTGCAGGAGCTGCTGGGCCATGCGTCGGTGACCACGACGCAGATCTACACTCTTGTCACCGTGGACAATCTCCGAGAGGTCTTCGCGACCGCGCATCCCCGCGCCATCTGACACTGCTGGTCTGTACCTTCTCCCCGTGAGCATTCCTCGGTGGGCCGTCTGGACGGCGGTTGCCCTCGCCGCGGTGTTGGCGGGCAGCGTCGCGATCGGGCATGCCAGCCGAGCGATGTTCAGTGGTTGGTACCTTCCTTCGTCAGCCTCGGCACCCCCAGAACCAGGCGCGCCTCACCCCGCGTGCACGGCGCCGATTGCCAGAAAGTCGTTCTCCATGGACCTCGAAGTCACATACGCCGACGGTTGGGACGGCGGAGTCATCGGCCGCATGACCCCCGACCGAGCTCGGAGCCGGGACCGAGGTGGCAGCCCATACGTCACATTGATCCATGACGGCCCGCGTCTGGTGGCACAGGTTCGGGTATCGAGGGAGGCCGACCGGATCGAGGTCGTTGCGCACGACGAGGAGGGGAGAAGGAGCGCGCAACTGGATCTTCGTGGGGGAGGCGAAGTGATGGTCGTGCGGATGGTTGAGGCATGGGGCTACCGGACGGGTAGTTCTGATGCCGACGCCACCTACCGTTCTGTCACCTACAGACGCGACGGAAGGTGCGTGACGACCCATGAGCCGAATGGCGAAGGTGGCGGAAGCTACCAGACGTTTGGACAGGCGACCCAGCCTTCGGTGGGCCGACCCATGTTCGGTGACTGGCAGGAAGTCATCGCTCTAGCCGGAATCTCGGCGACCTCGCTGAACGGCGCAACGGCTGCCGATGCTCTCCCTCTCGGTAGTGGCGAGCCGTGGCGCCCCAAGGGGCCTTTCGCCCCCGGTGACCTCACGAAGCTGTTCACGAACGGTGCCGCCGTACAAGTGTTCGAGAGGGAAGCGGAGATTGCAGTCGTAGCAGCTGGTCAACTCGCTCTGCCCAGCGGCAAGTTGATCGTCATGGACCCCGGCTACCTCTGGCCTGGCGACGACAGCACGCCGCTCGACGGACAACCTGTGAGCGTGCCTCCAGGGACGTACCCGGTAGACCTCGCCATCGCAGACAAGACGGTCGCTGCGGCCCGGTTGACGATCTCCGAGCGTCCGGTTCGGCGCTGGGAGATGGCACTCGGCCCGGATCAGAGTTTGGCGGAGCTCCAGGACGGGCACTTCGCGGGCTTCGGCGTTGACACTGGCACCGCGTCGTTCACTGATGCGTCGGTCGCGTACAGCCTCGCTGACGCCGCCGACGAAGCCTCGGCGAGTCTCGACGCTTACTCCGCCGAAGTCGGTGAGCATGCGATGGTGATGTGGCATTCAGGCTTCGGTGACGGTGCGTATCCGGTATGGCTGGGTCGCGATGCGGCTGGAGATATCGCTGTGGTCATCGCCGACATGCTTGTCGTCGAGGGCCGTGACGAGTTCATAGGTGGTCCCTGATCGCGCCCTGCCGGTGCACTGGGCGCTTGGGAGACGGACGGCCTCTCAGGTGGCAACATGAACAGTCCTCGAAACCAACATCACAGACCACCGACATCTCGGACCGTCTCGCTGGGTAAGGTGCAGGGGATGAGTAAACAGTCGGGCGCATGGGTGCCGAAGGTCGGATCCAGCCCGGACGACGTCTACGAGGCGGTCGCGGAGTGGGTCGAGGGGAGTGGCCGCAGCCTCTACCCGCACCAGGACGAGGCGATCATGTCCATCCTCGCCGGCGACAACGTCATCCTGGCGACGCCGACAGGCTCGGGTAAGTCGCTGGTCGCCGCGGCGGCCCACGCGGCGGCGCTGGCCCAGGACAAGGTCTCCTTCTACACCGCGCCGATCAAGGCCCTGGTCAGCGAGAAGTTCTTCGACCTGGTCGAGACCTTCGGCGCCGAGAACGTCGGCATGCTCACCGGCGACGCGTCGGTCAACGCCGACGCCCCGATCATCTGCTGCACCGCCGAGGTGCTCGCCAACCTCGCGCTCAGGGAAGGCAGTCACGCCGACGTCGGGCTCGTGATCATGGACGAGTTCCACTACTACGGCGAACCCGACCGCGGCTGGGCCTGGCAGGTGCCGCTGCTCGAGCTCCCGCAGGCGCAGTTCCTGCTGCTCTCCGCGACGCTCGGCGACACCAGCGTCCTCGCCAAGGACCTGACCAGGCGAAACGGCCGCGACACCGTCCTCGTCGACCAGGCGGAACGACCCGTTCCGCTCACCTTCGACTGGCGCCTGACGCCGCTGCCGGAGACGCTCGAGGAGCTCGTCACCACCGGACAGGCGCCCGTCTACGTCGTCCACTTCACCCAGAAGGACGCCGTCACCCACGGCACCTCGCTGCTCAACGCCGGCTGGCTGAAGCTCTCCACCGAGGAGAAGGACCAGATCGCCAGGCGGCTCGAGCCGGTCCGCTTCGCCGCGGGCTTCGGCAAGACCCTGGCCAAGCTGCTGCGCAAGGGCATCGGCGTCCACCACGCCGGCATGCTCCCCAGATACCGACGGCTGGTCGAGCAGCTCGCCCAGGCCGGCCTGCTCAAGGTCATCGCCGGCACCGACACCCTCGGGGTCGGCATCAACGTCCCGATCCGCACGGTGCTCTTCACCGGCCTGGCCAAGTTCGACGGCCGCCGCCAGCGCATCCTCCGCACCCGGGAGTTCCTGCAGATCGCCGGAAGGGCGGGCCGCGCCGGCTTCGACACCCAGGGCTACGTCGTCGTCCAGGCCCCCGAGCACATCATCGAGAACGAGAAGGCCAAGGCGAAGTCCGAGGAGCGCCGCAAGGCCGGCAAGAAGAACTCCAAGGCCCAGCTCAAGAAGCCGCCCGAGGGCACCGTCGTGTGGACCGAGGCCACCTTCACCAAGCTCGTCGACGGCGCTCCCGAGCCGCTGCAGAGCCGGATGAAGGTCGACAACTCGATGATCCTCAACGTCGTCGCCCGCGACGAGGACGCCTTCGAGGTGATGCGCCGGATCACCATGGACAACCACGAGGACCGCCGCACCCAGCTCAAGCTCGCCCGCCGTGCCCTGCGCCTGACCCGCTCGCTGGTGCACAGCGGGGTCCTCACCCGGCTCGAGAACCCCGATGCGTACGGGCGCCGTTATGTCCTCACCGAGGCGCTCCCGGCCGACTTCGCGCTCAACCAGCCGCTGGCCCACTTCGCCCTGGCCGCGTTGGACACGCTCGACCCCGAGTCCCCGGAGCACACCCTGGAGATCGTCTCGGTGATCGAGTCCGTCCTCGAGCCGCCGCGCCAGATCCTCTTCGCCCAGCAGCACGAGGCCCGCGGCAAGGCGATCGAGAACATGAAGGCCGACGGCGTCGAGTACGACGAGCGGATGGCGCTCATCGAGGAGATCACCTGGCCCAGGCCGATGGCCGAGCGGCTCGAGGCGCTCTTCGAGGTCTACCGGGGCACCCACCCGTGGCTGCCCGAGGACGCCCTCGACCCGAAGTCGATCCTGCGCGAGATGTACGAGCAGGGGATGACCTTCACCGACGTCGTACGCCGCTATCAGCTCGCCCGCTCCGAGGGCCTGGTGCTGCGCTACCTGACCGACGCCTACCGCACCTTCCGGCACACGGTCCCCGAGACCTACAAGAGCCCCGAGGTGGAGGACCTGGTCGAGTGGCTGGGGGAGACGATCCGGCAGACCGACTCCAGCCTGCTGGACGAGTGGGAGGCGCTCTCCGACCCCGAGCACATCCCGTCGGCCGTCGCCCACCACGAGGCGCCACCGCCCCCGCGGTCCCTGTCCCAGCAGCAACGGGCCTTCGAGATCATGGTCCGCAACGCGATGTGGGCCCGTGTCGACGCGGTCTCGCGCGACGACCTCGACGGTCTGATGCGGCTCGAGCGTGCGGCCGCCGACCGCTTCGACCCCGCACGCGAGGTGGTGATGACCAGGTCCCGCTGGGACGACGCCCTGGAGGCCTACTTCGCCGAGCACGACGACGTCGGCATCTCCGCCGACTCGCGATCGCCCAAGCTGCTCACCTGGACCGCCGAGCGCGGCGCCCCGGCCGGGGTGGACGAGGGCGACGAGACGTACGACGACACCCGGGTCTGGCGGATCACCCAGACCATCGACGACCCGGCCGGCGACCACGACTGGGTGATCGAGGCGGTGGCCGATCTGGACGCGAGCGACGAGGCCGGCGAGCTGGTCCTGGCGACGGTGGCGATGCGCCGACTGTGACTGCTTGTCGGCGTCCGCTAGCGTTGCGTCGTGCGCAAGCTACTGAAGAACCCCGTCGTCGTCGCGGCCATCGCGAAGATCGCCAACGAGGCTCGCAAGCCCGAGAACCAGAAGAAGATCAAGGACGCTGCGACCAAGGCCTACGACCAGTTCCAGAAGCGCCGTAAGTCGCACTGACACCGGCCGATCGGGCGGAGATCCATCCACAGGTTTCTCCACATCGGAGGCCCTCCCTGTGGGGCTGGCGCGGCGCCAAGTGCACAGGTCATCAACAGATTCGGATCGCGTAGCAGAATCACCAGGATTTGCCTTGTGACACGCCCGGCGCGGCTCCTAGAGTCGCGCAGATCTGGGTCTTAGAGTCGCCGTGTCGACATATAGACCCGCACGCCGTGATCATCCCAGGGCCGCGGCAACTGAACCGGGGGTGGAGGAATGGAAGACAGCTATTTCGGAGCAGGTGGCGCGACCGCGCCGCAGATGCCTCCGCAGACGTCGGCGCCGCCGGCCTATCCGCCCTCCGCCCGGCTGCGCGCCAACGCCCCTGAGCCCGACGCGGGCGACTCCCCGGGCAAGAACAAGATGGGTCCGACCGGTCGCCCCTGGCCCAACCTCCCCGAGCCCGGCCCCGCCACCGGCGGCCCCGCGCGCACGGTCGCGATGGTCAACCAGAAGGGTGGCGTCGGCAAGACCACGACCACGATCAACCTGGGTGCCGCGCTGGCCGAGCACGGCCGCAAGGTGCTCCTCGTCGACTTCGACCCCCAGGGGTCGCTCTCGGTCGGTCTCGGGCTCCAGCCCAACGAGATCGAGCTGACCGTCTACAACCTGCTGATGGAGCGCGACATCACGCTCCAGGACGTGGTCGTGCCCTCCGGCATCGACGGCGTCGACCTGCTCCCGGCCAACATCGACCTCTCCGCCGCCGAGGTGCAGCTGGTCCAAGAGGTCGCCCGCGAGCAGACCCTGGCCCGCGCCTTGGCCCCGGCCGTCGCGAACTACGACGTGATCCTGATCGACTGCCAGCCGAGCCTCGGCCTGCTGACCGTCAACGCGCTGACCGCCTCCGACTCGGTGGTCGTGCCGCTGGAGTGCGAATACTTCGCGCTGCGCGGTGTCGCCCTGCTCAAGGACACCATCGACAAGGTTCAGGAGCGGCTCAACCCGCGTCTGAAGATCGACGGAATACTGGGCACGATGTACGACAGCCGCACCATGCACAGCCGCGAGGTCATGGAGACCCTGGTCAACGGCTGGGGCGACCGCGTCTTCCACAGCGTCATCCGACGCACCGTGAAGTTCGCCGACTCCACCGTGGTCGGCGAGCCGATCACCGAGTACGCCTCCAGCTCCACCGGCGCCGACTCCTACCGGATGCTCGCCAAGGAGGTGCTGGCCCGATGGCAACGAGGCGAGTGAGGGTTCCCGCCGCCGACGACCTCTTCCGGCGTACGTCCGACGGTGCCACCCCGGCGGCCGCCGCCGAGGCGAAGGCCCGTCCGGTCCACGCCGTGCCCGAGCCCGACGCGGAGGCGCCGGCGGCCAAGAAGCGGTCCAGCGGCCGCGTACGGCACGACGAGAAGATGACTGTCTACATCACCTCCGAGGAGCTGCTCGACCTCGAGCACGCCCGGCTCAGCCTGCGGGCGAAGCACAGCATCGCGGTCGACCGCGGCCGGCTGGTGCGTGAGGCGCTCGCGATCGTGCTGGCCGATCTGGAGGAGTACGGGGAAGACAGCGCCCTCGTGCACCGGCTCGCCGAGTGACGGTGACGGTCACCCAGATGACACAAGCCCCGGACGGGGCCGAGGAGCAGGAGTCGGGTGGTGCCGGCGGATTCGAGGTGCACCTCGGCAACTTCGAGGGGCCCTTCGACCTGCTGCTCAGCCTGATCGCCAAGCACAAGCTCGACATCACCGAGGTCTCGCTGGCCACGGTGACCGACGAGTTCATCGCGTACGTCAAGAAGGGTGCCGCCGACAGCGGGAAGGGCGCCTGGGACCTCGACCAGACCTCCAACTTCCTGCTGGTCGCGAGCACGCTGCTCGACCTGAAGGCGGCCCGGCTGCTGCCGCAGGGCGACGTCGAGGACGAGGAGGACCTCGCGCTGCTCGAGGCGCGCGACCTCCTCTTCGCGCGGCTGCTGCAGTACAAGGCGTTCAAACAGGTGGCGGCCGTCTTCGGGGAGCGGCTGGCGAAGGAGTCCAAGCGCCACCCGCGCTCGGTGCAGCTCGAACCGCGCTACGCGGGCCTGCTGCCCGAAGTGCTCATCGGCATCGGCTTGGAGCAGTTCGCCCAGCTCGCCGCGGCCGCGATGGCGCCCAAGCCCGGACCGCCCGAGATCGGGCTGGCCCACATCCACGGCTCGAAGGTGTCGGTCAAGGAGCAGGCGGCGCTGGTCATCGAGCGGCTGCGCGCCTCGGGCCAGATCACCTTCCGCGGGCTGTGCTCCGACTCGCCCGACACGCTGACCACGGTGGCCCGGTTCCTGTCGCTGCTGGAGCTGTTCCGTGAGGGAGCGGTCGCCTTCGACCAGGTCACCGCGCTGGGCGAGCTGACCGTGCGCTGGACCGGCGACGGGGCGCTCGATGTCGATGAGCTGATCCAGGACGAGTTCGAGGGGCAGCCGCCTGCCGAGGGTGGCGCCGACGATGGGGAGAAGGACGACGATGACTGAGGCCGCCGACGAGACGCTCGCAATCGATTTTGCTGATCTACGCCCGGCGCTCGAGGCCGTACTGATGGTCGCCGACGAGCCGCTCGAGGCTGCCGCACTGGCCTCGGCCGTGGGCCACCCGACCGCCGAGGTGGTCGCGTCGCTCGAGGGTCTCGCCGCCGAGTACACCGAGCAGGGCCGCGGCTTCGACCTGCGCAACGTCGCCGGTGGCTGGCGGTTCTACACCCGCGAGGCCTACGCCGAGGTCGTCGGAGGCTTCGTGCTGGAGGGGCAGCAGGCTCGGCTGACCCAGGCGGCGCTGGAGACGCTCGCCGTGGTGGCCTACAAGCAGCCCGTCTCCCGGGCCCGGGTCTCCGCGATCCGTGGCGTCAACGTCGACGGCGTGATGCGTACGCTGCTCACCCGCGGTCTCGTCGAGGAGGCCGGCCAGGACCACGAGACCGGCGCCAACCTCTACCGCACCACCGGCTACTTCCTCGAGCGGATCGGCATCACCGACCTCGGCGAGCTGCCCGAGCTGGCTCCCTATCTGCCCGACCTCGCCGACATGGAGGAGGAGCTCACCGAGCAGGTCAGCCAGGAGGCGCTCGCCGCGCAGCCGGAGGAGGCTGCGGCGAATGGGCGCGACTCCGAGGATGCGGGAGAATCGAATCCGTGAGTGACCTACCTGAGCGTGACGACCTGCCGCTGGACGACGAGGGCCTGATCCGGCTCCAGAAGCTGCTGGCCCTGGCCGGCGTCGCGTCGCGCCGCGGCAGCGAGATCCTGATGCTCAACGGCGAGGTCGAGGTCAACGGCGAGGTCGTCACCCGCCTCGGCACCAAGGTCGACCCGGGCAAGGACGTCGTACGCGTCGGCGGCAAGCGGCTCCCGCCGATCTCCGGCAAGGTCTACCTGGTCCTCAACAAGCCGCGGGGCGTGGTCTCGACGATGAGCGACCCGGAAGGCCGGCGCAACCTCTCCGACCTGGTCGCCGACCGCCCGGAGCGCCTCTTCCACGTCGGCCGTCTCGACACCGACACCGAGGGCCTGATCATCCTCACCAACGACGGCGACTTCGCCCACCGGCTGGCCCACCCCAGCTACGAGGTCGACAAGACCTATGTCGCCGAGGTCAAGGGCGAGATCTTCCCCAACGTACGCAAGCGGCTCCTCGCCGGCGTCACCCTCGAGGACGGCCCGGTCACGGTGACCAAGGCCCGGATCATGGAGACCCGCAAGGACAAGTCGATCATCGAGCTGGTCATCCACGAGGGACGCAACCGCATCGTGCGCCGCCTCCTCGATCACCTCGGCCACCCGGTCACCCGCCTGACCCGCACCCGGATCGGCCCGGTCCGGCTGGGCACCATGAAGCCCGGCGACATGCGCGACCTCTCCCGCGAGGAGCTCGGCGAGCTCCTCGACACCACCGAGCTCTGACGGCTCGGAATCGTGGATGCGTACGCGACGGCGAGCCGTTAAGGTGAGCGGCATGCAGCAGCGCGCGATGAGCACGGCGACGCCGGACCCACTCCGGCGCTGACCTGCTGTCCACCCCTTTCGCAGACCGCCCCGGAGCAGTGCTCCGGGGCGGTTCTTCGTCTCTGGTGGTGGTGCTCCGGGCCTCATCCCCAGGAGCACCCATGAACCTCGATCATCGCGACCTCAACCGCGACCTCGGCATCTTCGCCACCGACCCGCTGGCCGGCTCGGGGCTGCCGTTGTGGCTGCCCGACGGGGCTGTCGTCTTCGCCGAGCTGGAACGGCTGGCCGCCGACCTGGCCAGGGCCGACGGCTGCGTACCGGTCAAGACCCCGGTGCTCGGCAAACGCGCGCTCTTCGAGCGGTCGGGACACTGGGCGAAGTTCGCCGACGACATGTTCCCGCCGATGGCCGTCGGGTCGGGCTCGGCCGGGGAGGAGGACGACCTCGTTCTGCGGCCCGCGAACTGCCCGCACCATGCGCTGGTCTACCGGGCGCGCCCACACTCCTACCGAGAGCTCCCGGTCCGGCTCCACGAGCTCGCCCCGATGTTCCGTGCCGAGCGCTCCGGGGTGCTGTCCGGGCTGAGCCGGGTACGTCAGATCAACCTCGACGACACCCACGTCTTCTGCCGCCCCGACCAGGTGGCCGAGGAGGCCGCGAAGGCACTGAGCTCTGCGCTTAGGGCGCAGGACATCCTCGGTCTCCGGGTCGACTACGTACGCCTCTCCCTCCGCGACTCCTCGCCGTCCTATCTCGGCTCCGCCGAGCAGTGGCACGGTGCCGAGGGTGCGTTGAGGAAGGCGGCCTCCGAGGCGGGCGTCGAGGTCGTCGAGGCACCGGGTGAGGCCGCCTTCTACGGACCCAAGCTCGACCTCCAGGTCGTCGACCCGCGTGGCCACGAGGAGACCATCGCCACCGTCCAGGTCGACTTCAACCAGCCCGAGCGGTTCGACCTGACCTACGACGCCGCCGACGGCTCCCGGCAGCGGGTCGTGATGGTCCACCGCGGCACCGTCGGCTCCATGGAGCGTGTCACCGCGGCGGTGCTCGAGCGCTACCAGGGGCGCCTCCCGTTGTGGCTCGCACCCGTCCAGCTCGCCGTCCTGCCGGTCTCCTCGTCTCAGGACCGGGCGGCGCGGGCGCTCGTCGACGCGCTCGTCGCCGAGGGTCTGCGTCCGCGCCTGGATCCTGAGGGCTCGCTCGGCGCTCGGATCCGGGAGTCCCGCCGTCGGCGTGAGCCGCTCATCGCGGTCATCGGGGCTGTCGAGGCGGAGGCCGGGGAGGTGCAGGTACGTGACGTCGCTGCGGGTGTCGAGCGGCGCGTCGGAGCGGCTGATCTGGTCGAGGCTGTGAAGGCGGCGTATGCGTCTCGTGTGGTCGGGATCTCGTGGTGACTGCTCCTTCAGGGGCTGTCTCTCCGAAAGTCCATACACCGCGCAGCCCTATCGCACACCGGACCCGCTCGCGGCGATAGCGCATGGGCAACCCGCGCCGACCGTGGCACCATCGAGACATGGCCGTGCCGGACGTGCTGCGTCCCTATGTCACGTCGCTGATCGCCTACGACGTGGACTTCGGCGCGCCGGGGATGCACCGCGGGATGCCGTCGACCGAGGTGACGTTCGTCCTCTCGGTCGACGATCCTCTGGTCACCTCGTGGGGGAGCGGCGGCGAGCCGGTGACGGCGTGGTCGCTGGTCTCGGGGCTGCACACCCGGCCGGCGACGATCCATCACCGCGGCTACCAGCGCGGCGTGCAGCTGGGACTGACGACCGTCGGGGTGCGGGCGCTCTTCGGGATGCCGGCCGCGGCCTGGCGCGGTGAACTCCTGGCCCTCGACGAGGTCGCGGCACCCGGCGGCGTACGTCATCTGCCGGAGCAGCTGGCCGAGGCCGATCCGCGGCAGTGGGAGCGGTTGGTCGTCACCGGGCTGGTCGACGCGCTGGCGCGCCACGGCGAGCCCGGGCCGAGGGCGGAGGTCGGGCGGGCGCTGGCGCTGCTGACCGGGGGAGCGGGGGTGCAGGAGGTGGCCGACGACGTCGGCTACAGCCGCCGGCGGATCAGCGACCTGGTGCGCGCCGAGACCGGGGTCGCGCCGAAGCAGTTCCAGCGGCTGGCGCGCTTCGACCGGTCCCGCGGACTCGTCGGCCGGATGCCGCTGGCGCAGGCGGCAAGCATCTGCGGCTACGCCGACCAGGCGCACCTGACCCGGGAGTGGCAGGAGTTCGCGGGGTGCACGCCGACGACCTGGCTGCACGAGGAGTTCCCATTCGTTCAAGACCTCGCCGACCGCCAGCCGGTTGACTCGAGGCATGAGCACTGAACCCATCAGAGACGTAGCGAAGATCAAGTACTGGCAGTCGATGGCGTTCCGGGACGCCGAGGCGATGATGGCGTGGCTGAGCGCGATCGGTTTCGTCGAGCACGCCACCTACCGCGAAGGCGGCATCGTGCACCACGCGGAATGGCTCTGGCCCGGTGGCGGCGGGCTGATGTTCGGACAGGTACGCGAGGACGGCGGCATCAAGAAGACCGGTGTGTCCTCCGCCTACCTGATCACCGACGACCCCGACGCCGTCTTCGACAAGGCGGTCGCCGCGGGCGCCACCGTGGACCGGCCGATGGTCGACCAGGACTACGGCGGTCGCGGCGGCACGGTGACCGATCCGGAGGGCAACTCCTGGTCGTTCGGCAGCTACCAGCCGTCGTGATCGCAAGGCGATATCGCACATCCTGGTCGCCGGTCTCGATAGCGCACCGACAGGCCTGAGACGAAGAGGGTCGAGCGGCACCGACCGTTTAGCCTTGGACGCATGACACGGACCGGGGAAGCAGGGGGACGGTCGTCGAGTCTGACCGGCCCGGTCGAGATCGTCGGCGTCGGGCTGCTGGGCACCTCCGTGGCGCTGGCGTGCGCCGCGGCCGGTCTCGACGTGCTCCTCAGCGACTCGGTCGCCAGTCACGTACGGACCGCGACCGGCCTCGGCGCCGGCCGCCGGCGCAAGCCCGGCGACACGCCGCAGCTGGTCGTCGTCGCGGTCCCGCCGGCGCATCTCGGTGAGGTGATCACCCGAGCCCTCGCCGACAGCCCCGAGGCGGTCGTCACCGACGTCGGCAGCGTGAAGGCGTCGCCGCTGTCCTACGTGCGTGAGCACAGCCCCGCAGAGGTCCACCGCTACGTCGGCGGGCACCCGATGGCCGGCAGCGAGCGCTCCGGACCGCTGGCCGCGACCGCGACGCTGTTCGAGGGACGGCCGTGGGCGGTCACGCCGCACGCGGAGGCCGACCCGGAGGCGACCGAGCTCGTCGGCGAGCTCGCCACCCTGTGCGGCGGCGTCCCGCTGACCCTCACCCCCGAGGATCACGACCAGGCGGTCGCCCGCACCTCCCACGTACCGCATCTGATGGCCGCGCTCGTGGCCGGCCGCCTCGCGGTGGCGCCGGAGGGACACCTCGGCCTCAGCGGCCAGGGGGTACGCGACGTGACCCGCGTGGCCGCCGGCGACCCGGGCCTCTACGGCCAGATCGTGGCCGGCAACGCCCGGGCCGTGACCGACCTGCTCACCGAGGTGCGCGCCCAGCTCGACGAGATGATCGCGGCCGTCGGTAGCGGCGACGCGGCCGCCCTGGACGTACTCCTCAAGGAGGGGCAGGCCGGCACCCGGGCCATCCCCGGGAAGCACGGTCGGCCGCAGACCGCACAGGCGATCGTCTACGTCACCGTGCCCGACGAGCCCGGCAACCTGGCCCGGCTCTTCGCGGACGCGGGGGAGAGCGGCGTCAACATCGAGGACGTACGCATCGACCACGACCCGGGCCGCCCGGTGGGTGTCATGGAGCTGATCGTCGCCGAGGACGCGGCCGATCGGATGCAGGCGGTTCTGGAGTCCCGGGGTTGGGTCGCTCACCGGTAGGCTCCCGCCCGTGAGCAGCAGCAATCCCACCACTGACCCCGCCCGCATCGTCATCGCCGTCGACGGCACCTCCGGCTCCGGTAAGTCGAGCACCTCGCGTGGGGTCGCCGATCGCCTCGGGATGCGCTACCTCGACACCGGCGCGATGTACCGGGCGATGACCTGGTGGATGCTCAGCAACGACATCGACGTGCACGACGCCGACGCCGTCGCCGCCGCGGCCGGCAAGCCCGTGATCACCTCCGGAACCGACCCGCTCGGCCCCACGATCGCCCTCGACGGGGCCGACGTCTCGGTCGAGATCCGCAGCGACCGGGTCAACGCCGCCGTCTCCCCGGTCGCCACCGTCCGCGAGGTCCGCGCCCGCCTGATCGCCCTCCAGCAGCAGGAGATCGAGCAGGCGCTGGCCGCTGGCTCCGGCATCGTGGTCGAGGGCCGTGACATCGGCACTGCCGTGTGGCCCGCCGCCGAGCTGAAGCTGTACGTCACCGCCGACCCGGCCGCCCGAGCTGCGCGCCGCGCCGCCGAGGAGGGTGGCAGCGACGCCGAAGCCGTCCGCGCCTCTCTGGAGAACCGGGACAAGATCGACTCCACCAAGGGCGGTGCGGCGGTGCCGGAGGGGGCGATCCACGTCGACACGACGCCTTACACGCTGGACGAGGTCATCGAATCGGTGGTCGAGCTCGTCGAGACCGCGGTGCGTGCAACAGCCGAGAAGGCGGGGGAGTGAGAGACCTTCCACACACGGATGGTGTCGAGCACCCCACCCGCTGGCCGCTCTATCACCTCAACGTCCACGCCCGGCGGCTGATCCGCCGCCGTTACGACGTCCGGCTGCACGAGACGGAGAACATCCCGGCGACGGGGGCGGTCGTCTTCGCCTCCAACCACATCGGCATCATCGACGGTCCGCTGCTGGCGATCTTCACCCCGCGTCCGGTGCACGCGCTGACCAAGCTGGAGATGTTCGAGCACTGGTTCCTCGGCCCGTTCCTGCGCTGGGCGGGCCAGATCCCGCTCTACCGGTTCGGCAGCGACCCGGCCGCGGTGAAGACGGCGCTGAAGGTGCTGCGCGAGGGCAACGCGATGGGTATCTACCCGGAGGGCACCCGGGGTGCCGGCGACCTGGTCCGCTTCAACCGCGGCGCCGCCTATTTCGCCCTCGCCTCGGGCGCTCCGGTGGTGCCCGTGACCATGCTCGGCAGCCGCGACCCGGGCGGCGGGGTCTCGTCGCTGCCGCACAAAGGTGCCCGGATCGACATCGTCTATGGCGAGCCTTTCCACGTCGAGCGCGTAGGCTGGCCGCGTACCAGGGAACAAGTCGGGCATGTCTCGGGTTTGCTCCAGAAGCACATGCAGGTCCAACAGGACCATGCCCTGGCGTTGACCGGTCGCGAGCTGCCCGGTCCGCTACCTAGCGAGGAGAACAATGACTGACCCCGACGTTTCGTACGAGGACGTACGAGACCTGCACGAGACTGACGAGACCCCGGCCGGGCCACAGCCCGTCGTGGCCGTCGTCGGCCGCCCCAACGTCGGGAAGTCGACCCTGGTCAACCGGATCATCGGCCGCCGCGAGGCGGTCGTCCAGGACGTACCCGGCGTGACCCGCGACCGGGTCTCCTACGACGCCGACTGGAACGGCAAGGCGTTCACGCTGGTCGACACCGGCGGCTGGGACCCCGACGCCCAGGGGCTGGCCGAGCGGATCGCCGCCCAGGCCGAGATCGCGGTCTCCCTGGCCGACGCCGTCCTCTTCGTGGTCGACGCGACCGTCGGCATCACCGACGCCGACGAGGCGGTCGTACGCATCCTGCGCAAGTCCGGCAAGCCGGTCGTCCTGGTTGCCAACAAGGTCGACGACATGCGCACCGAGGCGGAGGCCTCCGCTCTGTGGAACCTCGGGCTCGGTGAGCCCTGGCCGGTCTCTGCGCTCCACGGCCGTGGCTCGGGCGACATGCTCGACGCGATCCTCGCGGTGCTCCCCGACCCGCCGCCGCTCCCCGAGGGCACAGAGATCGGTGGCCCGCGTCGGATCGCGCTCGTCGGCAAGCCCAACGTCGGCAAGTCCTCGCTGCTCAACAAGCTGGCCAAGGAGGAGCGGGCCGTCGTCGACAACGTCGCCGGCACCACCGTCGACCCGGTCGACGAGCTGATCGAGCTCGGCGGCCGCGAGTGGCGCTTCATCGACACCGCGGGCATCAGGAAGCGGGTCAAGGAGTCGAGCGGGCACGAGTACTACGCGTCCCTGCGCACCACCACCGCGATCGACCGCGCCGAGGTGGCCGTGCTGGTCATCGATGGCGGCGAGAAGATCTCCGAGCAGGACATCCGGATCCTGCAGACGGTCCGCGAGGCCGGTCGCGCGCTCGTGATCGCCTTCAACAAGTGGGACCTCGTCGACGAGGACCGTCGCTGGCAGCTCGACCGCGAGATCGAGCGGGAGCTCGTCCAGGTGCAGTGGGCGCCGCGGATCAACATCACGGCCCGCACCGGCTGGCACGTCGACCGCCTGGTCCCGGCTCTCGACAAGGCTCTCGAGGGCTGGGAGACGCGCATCGGCACGGGCGCGCTCAACTCCTTCCTCGGCCGCCTCGTCGCCGAGCACCCGCACCCGGTCCGCTCCGGCAAGCAGCCGAAGATCCTCTTCGGCACCCAGCCCTCGACCGCGCCGCCGACCTTCATCCTGTTCACCAGCGGCAAGCTCGACGCCTCCTACGAGCGCTTCATCGAGCGTCGGCTGCGCGAGGAGTTCGGCTTCGTCGGCACCCCGATCGTGCTCCAGCAGCGGGTCCGGGAGAAGCGCAAGCGCTAGCAGGCGCAGGACCCGACGCAACAGGCCCGCATGTCACCGGTGGTGACCTGCGGGCCTGCCGCATGTCGTGGGCTGGTCAGGCGGCGGAGTCGTCCGCGGTGGCCCGGGCGGGCTTGGCCTCGAGGCGCTCCAGCACGCCCTCGTAGAGCTTGGTCAGGGCGGCGACCTCCTCGGGAGTGAAGGCGTCGAACATGACCTGCCGGATCAGCTTCACGTGCTCAGGGGCAGCGGCCTCGATGGCCTCGAGCCCGGCCGGGGTGAGGTCGACGTAGGCTCCGCGCCGGTCGTCGAGGCACTCGCGACGCTCGACGAGCCCGCGGGCGGCCATCCGCATCACCTGACGCGAGAGCCGGCTCTTCTCCCACTGGAGCTTGTCGCCGAGCTCGTACATCCGCAGCGAGCGGTCGGGGACGTCGGTCAGGTTGACCAGGACGTCGTAGTCGGCGAGGGAGAGGCCGTTCTTGGCCTGGAGGTCGCGGTTCATCCGCGCGGTGAGCTGTGCGTTGACGGCAAGCCAGGCACGCCAGGCGACCTGTTCGTCGTTACTGAGCCACTTGACCTCGTCCATGAGGTACACCTTACCGAGTCGGAACTGGTGCTTTCAGCATCACCGCCCGCTCCCGGCAACTGTTGACGCAGAAACTAGACTGGTCGCAGAGGCGCGGCCAGAGAGGATTCCCACTGATGAGCATGTGGAACTTCATGGACGCATCCAGCAAGGAGACCCTGCTGGACCTCATCCGCCGCGAGGCGGACGGCATGTTCGCCCTCGTCGCCGCCGACGAGGCCTGGAACGGTCCGACCGCCTCGGGCGCGTGGACCGCCGCGAACGTCGTCGGCCACCTGGTCGACACCACCGAGACCTACTTCCGCAGCTTCGACGCCGCCGAAGGCAAGGGGGAGGCGCCGGAGCTGGTGCCGCTCACCGAGATGGCGACGCACGTCGACAAGGGCGCCCGCCAGTTCGAGGGCGTCTCGCGCGCCGAGCTGGTCGAGCGCTGTCAGACGGCGCTCGCCGACGAGCTGGCGATCTTCGAGGGTCTCAGCACCGACGACTGGATGGGCCTGACGGTCCCGCACAAGTACATGGGCCCGCTCCCGGCGGCGTTCTACCCGGTCTTCGCGCTCGTCGACTACACGCTGCACAGCTGGGACATCCGCGAGGGCCTCGGCCGTCCGCACGCGCTGGCGGCGGACTCCGCCGACATGCTGGTGCCGCTGTGCAACATCTTGTGGGCCAACACCGTGGCGCGTACGCCCGCGGCGGAGCCGCTCGAGGTCGGCATCAGCATCACCTCCGGCGCGCACGCCGGTGGCACCCGGATGACGCTCGGCGCCGACGGCCTCCAGCAGGAGCCCGGATCGCTCGACGGCGTGGAGACGATCATCGAATTCGACCCGGCCAGCTTCGTGCTGACCGCGTACGGCCGGACCAACGCCGGCACCGTCAAGGGCGACCCCGCGGTCGCCGCAGAGTTCCTGGGCAGCTTCTTCAGGATCTGAAAAGTCATGGCATGAGGAGAGCACGATGAGCATCGACATGGACTTCATCACGAAGGACCGTGAGCGGATCAAGAAGGAGTACCTCCGCGAGGAGGGCACCCGGCCGGCCAGCACGGCCCGGGGGATCCACCACACCGCGCTGCTCTCCTCGGACGTACGCAGGTCGATCGACTTCTACCAGGGGCTCCTCGAGTTCCCGCTGACCGAGATCTTCGAGAACCGCGACTACGCCGGCTCCGACCACTTCTTCTTCGACGTCGGGGCGGGCAACCTGCTGGCCTTCTTCACCCTCCCCGGGCTCGACCTGGGGGAGTACGCCGAGGTTCTCGGCGGGCTGCACCACATCGCGATCTCGGTGACCCACGAGAAGTGGGACTACCTGCGCGCCAAGCTCGACGACGCCGGCATCGACTACATGGTCGAGTCCAAGTCGTCGATCTACTTCAAGGGGCCCGACGGCGAGCGGCTCGAGCTCCTCGCCGACCCGCTGGGGGAGATGTACGGCACCAAGGTGCTCTGAGACCGGACGCATCCGGGACGGGGGCGACCGTCCCGGATGCGCTCAGGGACGGTCGAACGGGTCCTCGGGCACCTCGAGCTCGAGCTGCTCCTCGTAGACCTGCTCCTCGGCCCGCCGGTCGGCGAGCCACGCCGTCAGCGCCACCACGACCAGCTGCGAGCGGGACTCCGCGGCCATCTCCTGGACCATGGCATCGAGCACGTCGACGTTCGTCGCGAGCAGGCGCAGGGGCATCGTGACGTACGGGTCCTCGAGCCGTTTCGGCTGCGGGACGGTGCGCAGGAAGGTGCCGTCGGAGACGGGCCTCGTCTTCTCGCGCAGCGCCGCCTGGTGGGCCCGCAGGAGGACCGGGAGCCGGGGGCGGGTGGCCGCGACGGCGTCGAGCATCACGTCGACGAGCGAGCGCGGCACCTCCTGGCTGTAGGTCTTCCACTGGGCTGCCAGGGATGCCGGCACGGAGAGGCTGATCGCCTGCACCGGCATCCCCTGGCGCCGCCCGGCGCCCTCCCGCTTCGACCTCGTCCGATGGGCCGGGGTGCCCTTGCGGGAGATCGGGTCGAGCTTGCCGGAGGGTGCTGGGCTGCTGGTCTCTTCGGTGATTGCGTCGGTGCTGGTCGGGGCTGTGTTGGATGGGGAAGGTGTATCCGACACGGTGAGCTCCTGTGGTGGGTGTGATCCATGTGTCAGGAGTGATTGTGTCGGACAGCACCGACAGTTTCGCGAGGGCCTGGCTCAGACGACGAGGCTCAGCGCGAGCACGAACACCAGGCCGGACACGGAGAGCACCGTCTCCATCAGCGACCAGGACTTGATCGTCTGCACGACGTCGAGGCCGAAGTACTCCTTGACCAGCCAGAACCCGGCGTCGTTGACGTGCGAGAAGAACACCGAGCCGGCGCCGACGGCGAGCACGACGAGCGAGACCTCGGCGGCGGGCATGTTGGCGACCAGGTCGACGACCAGCGAGGAGGCGGTGATGGTGGCGACGGTCGCGGAGCCGGTGGCGAGGCGGATGAGCACCGCGAGCACCCAGGCGAGGACGATGGCGGAGACGCCCGAGCCCTGCGCCCACTCGGCGAGCTGGGTGCCGATGCCGGTGTCGATCAGCGACTGCTTGAAGCCACCGCCGGCGGCGACGATGAGCACGATCCCCGCGATCGGCGGGAGCGACTGCTCGACGGTCTTGGCGATCTGGCGGCGGTCCATCCCGGCGCCGCGGCCGAGGGTGAACATGGCGACGACGACCGCGATGGTCAGTGCGACGAGCGGGTAGCCGATCACGTCGAAGACCTGCTGGACCTGGTTCTCGGGGTCGTTGATGACGATGTCGACGATCGCCTTGGCGAGCATCAGGACCAGCGGGAGCAGGACGCTGAACAGGGTGATGCCGAACGAGGGGCGGCGGCTGTCGCCGGAGCCGTCGGCGACCGGAGCGGCGTCGAAGGTGTGCGGCGCGTCGACCACGACCCAGCGGCCGGCGAGCCGGCCGAACAGCGGCCCGCTGACGATGATGACCGGGATGGAGACGAGTACGCCGAGCGCGAGCGTCGTGCCCAGGTCGGCCTGGAGCGCGCCGATCGCGGCCAGCGGACCCGGGTGCGGCGGCACCAGGCCGTGCATGGCCGAGAGACCGGCGAGGGTCGGGATGCCGACCGTGATGAGCGAGACCTGCGCGCGGCGGGCGACCAGGTAGATGACCGGCATCAGCAGCACCAGGCCGATCTCGAAGAACATCGGCAGGCCGATGATCGCGCCGACGAGCGCCATCGCCCAGGGCAGCGTACGGACCGAGGACCTGCCGACGATCGTGTCGACGATCTGGTCCGCGCCGCCGGAGTCGGAGAGGAGCTTGGCGAACATCGCGCCGAGCGCGATCAGCAGGCCGACGCTGGTGGCGGTCGCGCCGAACCCCTCGCCGAACGAGGTGATCACGTCCATCACGTTGCGTCCCGACAGCACGCCAACCGCGACGCCGCCGAGGAGCAGGGCGAGGAACGGGTGCAACTTCACGTAGGTGATCAGGACGACGATCAGCGCGATCGCCGCGAGCGCGGCGGCGAGGAGTACGCCTCCCGAGGCGACCGGTGCGACCGGCTCGGTCGCGGCAGCGAGGATGTTCATGCGGACTCCTTGGTGAGGTTCGAGGTGGGGGTCACCGTGGTGAGATAGCGGTCGACGATCGCATCGATGTCCTGGTCGATGTCGATGGTCATGCCCTGCTCGTCGGGAGCGAGGGGCTCGAGGGTCGCGAACTGCGAGCGCAGCAGCGACGGCGGCATGAAGTGCCCCGCGCGGGCGGCGAGGCGCGCCTCGACCACCTCCGGGGTGCCGCTGAGGTGGAGGAGCCGGAGGCCGCGGGCGCGACTGTGGAGCAGGTCGCGGTAGCTGCGCTTGAGCGCCGAACAGCTCAGCACCGCACCGGTGTGCTCGTGCTCGGCGAGCCAGCTGCCGAGCGTCTCCAGCCAGGGCTGCCGGTCGCGGTCGTCCAGCGGACGGCCCGAGGCCATCTTCGCGATGTTCTCCGGCGGGTGGAAGTCGTCGGCGTCGGCGAAGGGGACCTGGAGGCGCTGGGCGATGGCCGCACCGACGGTCGACTTGCCGGAGCCGGAGACTCCCATGACGACGAGGAGAGGGTTCTGTGTCACGCGTCACAGGGTGCATCAAAAGGCATCCGTTTGGCAAGGCGGGGTGATGTTAAGGATTCTGATTGCAGGGTGCTGAGGATGTGCGACGATGCCGCCGTGACGACATCGAGCGGTGAGTCCGCGCACCGACTGCACCAGAGCGTCCGGGACGCGCTCGGGCGCCAGATCGTCTCCGGCGAGCTGCCGACGGGGGCCGTTCTCACGCTGGAAGGGATCCAGGCGACGTACGACGTCTCGCGGCCGGTCGCCCGCGAGGCCATCCGGGTGCTGCAGGCGATGGGCATGGTCGCGACCCGGCGCCGCGTCGGCATCACCGTTCTCCCGCGACAGGAGTGGAACGTCTTCGACCCGCTCGTCATCCGTTGGCGCCTCGACGGCGAGGGCCGGCGCGAGCAGCTGCTCTCCCTCTCCGAGCTGCGCCGCGGCTTCGAGCCGATCGCCGCCCGCCTCGCCGCCGAGCGCGCCGAGCCGGAGCACCACGGTGCCCTCGCCCGGTCGGTGGCCGACATGGTCGTCCACGCCGCCTCCGGCGACCTCGAGGCCTACCTCGAGGCCGACACCGCCTTCCATCGCGTCCTCCTCAACGCCTGTGGCAACGAGATGCTCGCCGCCTTCGGAGACCTCGTCGCCGAGCTCCTGGCCGGACGTACGCACCACCACCTGATGCCCGCCACGCCGAACCCGACCGCCATCGAGCTGCACGAGAAGGTGGCCATCTCCATCCGCAACGGCGACCCCGCCGGAGCCGAGGAGGCCATGCGCGCCATCATCGACGAGGCCGCCGAGGCCCTCGCCGCCGCCGACGACCCGCCGTAGGGGTACCGATTGGAGGCCATGCGGCGCGGTGCGGTAATGTTCGGATCGCTTCGAGCGGAGAAATCCACTCGCAGTTTCGGGCTGTGGCGCAGCTTGGTAGCGCACTTGACTGGGGGTCAAGGGGCCGCAGGTTCAAATCCTGTCAGCCCGACAGAACCGCCCCTGATCTGCTTAGGCAGGTCAGGGGCGTTTTTTGCGTCTGTCCGCGAGGTTCACGACGTTGCCGGTCGGCTGGGGTGTGGGCCCGTTCTGGGCCCACCAGGTCGAAAACGCGTCTCCAACGGCGACCAAAGCCTGGTGATCTGGGTGTAGGTAGTTATCAGGCCGCCGCGCCCAGCGTAGGTCTGGCGCTTCACCCAGATCAGCCCGTCGTCGTAGACCACGTCCCCCACCGTGCCAGCGCACTCACTGATGCGTACTGCCGTGGTGGCGAGAACCGTAGCCGTGTCGCCCACGACTGATGACCTCCGGCCTCGAGGTGGCCTTCGGTTGTATGAGCGCATAACCGCGCGGCCAGAGATGCCCGAAGAACGTGCCGAAGATCGATTACCTAGCCGACTACCCGAGGTCACTTCTCAACGATCTCCAGACCGGGCGAGTCGCCGAGTCCGAGATTCCTGTCGCGGAGATCACGTTCAGCATCGAACCGCCGGACCGCGATGTGCTCTCACCGAACTTCACACTGGCCCCTGACGCGACGATCACGCTGACCCGCTATCTCAATGACTCTCGGACGTACCCGCTCACGGGGTTCGAGAAGCCAGGAACGTTCGGGGCGTTTCGGCAGGACCTCACCAGGCTTCGGGCCCATGTCGCGAAGCAGGAGGACTCCGAGGCTGGCGTTGCGCTGCTGGACGTGCAGCTCGCGCACGCAGACAACGTGACGATCGTGAGCGACCGTGCGGACTCGCCGGCTTCACTGAACTTGTCAAGCGTTCGCTCAGGTCCCAGCTGGTCCCGTCGTGTAGGAAGTCCCTCAAGTTGTCGGCTGGGCAGCGTAGTTGTCTCTACACCATCACCAATGAGCACGGTCACCCTGCAACTCGCGGCCACTCCCGCGGGCCCAACGATACGTGCGAGGTGTTGGTCTCGACCGTGGTAGCCCCTGCGCGGGCAGCCCTGGCGCGCTCCGCCTCGGGGGATGGTCTTGGCCTGCTTCGGCGAATTCTCGGATAGGTGATGGCCAAGGGTCCGCGCGAGTCCCTGTTCTGTCTCTGCGAGAGCGCGCGGTTTCGTCGCATGCAGACGACAAGAACACTCCCCACAACGACTATTCCTGCGCACTATCCCCCCGCGCAGCCCGAACCGCCCGTGCCGCACGGACCAGGTGGTCCATGAGCGTCGCCAGGCCGTCTTCACCCAGCTCGTCGGCCACCCGCGCCTCCAGGTCGGCGATGATGTTGCGCGAGGCCTCCAGCTCGGCGAGCCCCCGTTCGGTGGGGGCCAGCAGCTTGGCCCGGCCGTCGGAGGGGTCCGGCCGGCGCGTGACGTAACCCGCCTCCTCCAGCTCGTCGGCGATGGTGCCGATGATCTGCTTGGGCTGACCGGACAGTTCGGCGTACTCGGACAGACGCCGCCCCTCGGGTGTGAGATAGGCCAGCACGGCGCCCTGGCGTGGCCGGACGTCCGCGAACCCCTCCTCGGCGATGCGACGGAACATCTCGCCTTGGAGCAGAAGCAGCAGCCGCGTCGTCGCCATCGGCAGGTCGGTCCGCGGCCCGTCCTTCAGGTCGGCAGGGTCGGCCTGGGTGGCGGCTCTGGTGTCGGAGGCGGCAGCGTCCGGTCGTCGGTTCATGGCTCCAGGATGACGCGTGTCGAGCCCGATCCGTGCTCGACGTCCTCGTGCGCCTCGGCGATCCGGTCCAGCGCGTAGCGCGCCCGAACCGGGTAGTGCAACGTGCCGTCCGCGAGGGCCGTGGTGAGGTCCCGTGCGGCGTGCTGGTTCGCCTCCTCGGGGAAGTCGTCGTTGCTGAGGAAGCGCACGGTGACGTTCTTGAAGCCGAGCGGCCAGAACGGCACGCGCGGTTCGGCGTCGACCGAGGCGTAGGTGGCGATCTCGCCGCCGTACCGCAGCGCCTCATGGATCTCCCTGACGTGAGCGTCGAACGCGACGTCCGCCGCCAGGTCGAGCCGTTCCTGACCGATCGCCTCGGCGATTCGGCCGGCCATCCCCGGCCCGGCGAGCACGGCATGCTGCGCCCCCAGAGCGCGCGCCTGCTCGAGCTGGCGCTCCGAGCGGACGGCGGCCACGACCGTGGCCCCGCCGCGTAGCGCCGAGGCGACGGCGGCTCGCCCGACGGCGCCCACCGCGCCGGTCACCAGCACGTTCCGGCCCGCGACGGGGCCGCCCGCGAAGACCGCGCGATGTCCGGTGATGCCCGGGATGCCGAGTCCTGCGGCCTGCTCGAACGGGATGCCGTCGGGCAACGGCACGGCGTGCTCGACCGGCACTGTCGTGTACTCGGCCGCCGTCCCACCCGGCCGGTAGGACTGGGCGAGGAAGACCCACACCCGCTCCCCTACCCGGGCCTCGTCGACCCCCGGTCCGACGGCGTCCACGACGCCCGCGCCGTCACCGTGCGGGACCACGCGGGGAAACGCCATCGTGGAGCCCCAGTGGCCCTGGCGCTTACCGGTGTCGCCGACATGGATCCCGGACGCGACCACACGCACCCGGACCTCACCCGGCCCCGGCTCGGGCACGGGCAGCTCGCCCACCTGCAGCACGGACCTGGCCGGTCCCTGACGCTCGTACCAGGCGGCACGCATCATGCCTCCCACAGCTGCCCCTCCTCTCCCGCGATGACGGCATCGATCGCGGCGAAGAACGTCGCCACCGCCGGAGAGTCCGCGCCACGGCGCCGCGACTCCGCGAAGTCCGCTGAGCTCTCCCACACGATCAGGTCGAGCCACTCGTCCTCCGACAGCCGCACCAGGTCCGCACGGACGAACCCGGGCCGCTCGCTGAACGCCGCTAGCATCGCGGGCCGCGCCTCGCTCAGCGCGGCCGCCTTGTCCGACGCGACCCGCAGTCGCGTCACCTCCATCACCGGCATGACCCCTCCTCGAAATTAGTCAACAATCTTGACGAGTTGAAGATAGTCATGAATCTTGACCAATGGCAAGGGGTCGCCATCGGCGCTCTGCGTGGCGCTTCCGCGGCCGTGCCCCCACCACTGGGTTGCTACGAGTGCGACCGGAGGGGATGTTTCCCAATCCACTGAGAGCGAACGCGTGTTCTAACGGGCTTCCGGCGTGTCGTGGGTCACCTGGACGGGGCTCGCGGTTGGTGCCTGCGGTTCACGGCAGAGCCGGCGGCCGCGTGGGAACCCGCGGCCGAGGTCAACCAGGCCGGGGAACTCTCGTTGGTAGATCTCGGCGACCTGGTCGTTGGTGGCTGTCATGGTGAGCCGCAGTTGGTGCCGGTCGAGGTGTTCGCAGATCGGACCGGAGATCCATTGGCGAAGGCGTGGCCTTGGCCGGCCCCGATGTGCTGAACGGCGTGGTCGTCGCCGCGGCATCCGGCTCGGCTGACGGTGAAGCCGAGGATGGCGTCGCGCTGTGGGCTCATGTAGTCGCGGGTGGCGGGTCGGTACACGAACCAGAGCTGGACGAGCACCAAGACCGGCATCATGAGGACACCCGCCACGACCAGGAAGAGGCAGAAGGTCCGGCTGGCCAGCTGTCTGCGGTGCGCCACTTGGTGCCACCATCCTCGGATGGCCCAGATCGGCATGCGTATGGCGTCCACGAAGCGTGGCTCCGTGGTGCCGGCGGTTCTGCCAGATCCCTCAGCGAGCCAGGACGTTCCAGCTACCGACGACTTCATGCGGTCGTCAGGGCAACGAGTACAACCGTTGCGACGGCAGAGCTCGCGTCGTCGACAACCTTTGTGCGCTCGCTTGTCTGTGGGCCCACCGTGGGCCCAACGCCATGTGTGGCCGACGTTGTGGCAGATCGTTGGATCACGCTGTGTACGCATTCGATGTGGTCGCGCGGCGAATTTTTGAACACACGCGATCTGGGGTCAAGGGGCCGGAGGTTTAAATCCTGTCAGTCCGACAGAACCGCCCCTGATCTGAGGCAGGTCAGGGGCGTTTTTTCGTCTGTCCGCGATGTTCACGACGTTGCCGGTCGGCTGGGGCGTGGGCCCGTTCGGAGCCCGCCGGGTCGAAAATGCGTCGCCAATGGCGGCTAAGGTCTCGTCATCTAGGTGCTCGACAAGGGCCTCGACCACGCGGTCGAGGGTGGCGACGTCGGGCAGGGCGAAGTCGCGGAGCGCGGTGGCACCCCGCGGGGACGGTGTCGTGGCACTGTTTGCGTGGACACATCAGAAGTGATCCAACAACGTACTCGGATCGGGGACACGGATGAGGCTCATACTCGGGGTTGGGGTCGCAGGTCTGGTGCTGGGTCTGTCGGGGTGCGGGCCGTTTGATGGGGACGCAGCCTTGGAGAAAGACCTCCTGAAGATGACCGGAGTCGAGGAGGTCGATGTCGATGACCAGCGGGTGGTGTTCTCCGACGTCAAGGAGAGCGACCTGAAGCCGGTCGCTGATCGGATCGCCGAGTGGGACGACCACGGTGGTTTTGCGACCGGGCTGGACGGCTGGGACCTCATCAGCAACGGCGTGGTCGTGGGCTCTGAGGTGGCGCAGCAGCCACTGCCCAACGACGCCGTTGCCGCGTTCGTGGAGTTAGCAGCTCTGGGCCTCGATCAATACACCTCTGAGGAGATCAAGCCGTTCGGTTCGGCACGGAGCGATGACTCGTTCTGGGTGTCGCTGAAGGGTGTCGAGGACCCGATGGGAGTCACCATCACCGTGCTGAAGGCGCTGGGGGACCACGCGGCTCGTTACGGCACCCTCTCGGTCGAGGCGCCGGGAGGATTTCACGTCCTGGTGGGGATGGATGAGCTCGACGCGAGCCTGATCGGCAGTGTCGTGACGGACCTCGAGAGCCTGCCGGACTGGAGCGCCTATGATGGCGCGTCAGTGCAGGTCGGCGGCTTCAATGAGAAGCCGAACAAGATCGGACTCCACTTCAGTGTTCCTCTGGCCGACACGGTCGACGTCAACAGGTCGGCGCTGGCGGCGCAGGCGAAGCTGGTGAACCCGAACGACCTTTTCGTGTCGGTCACCGACGTGCCTTCTGATGGAATCCTCCTGGTGATGGGCACCGTCGAGGAAGTCGAGGGCGAGGTTGCGGTGCTCGAAGGGCTGAAGGATTCGCCGATCGCGAGCGTCACCTACATCGGCGGTGGGGCCGACACGTGGCTGGTACTGACCGTCAAGAGGCAGGCCGACCTCCTCACCGTCGCGCAGGACGCGGAGCGGGTCGGCGTCAGCCGCTTAGAGATGTCGATCGGAGGACAGGACCCGCTCGGTGAGAAGATCGAAGGTACGCCGGCGGAGTTGATCAAGCAGCTGAGCCGCTAGGCGATACGTCTCCAGCTCAGCCCGTCATCGACGGTTGCAGGCTCAGGAGACGCTTTGTCGCTCGGGTCTGGGCGACATAGAGGTCGCGCGGACCGGCGTCTCCGGTTGCTCGGATGCCTGCGGGGTCGACGATGATCACGATGTCGAACTCCAGGCCGCGGGCGTCGGGTGCGGCGACGATGGTCGCGCCGGCACTTTCGACCTCGGCCTCCAGAGCGCGTGCCCGCTCGGTGGTGGCGATGACGCCGATCAGCTCACCGGGGTGCTCCCGAGTCACCTCGGCGATCAGGCCGTTCAGCATTGACGGGAGGGCCTCCTCCGTCACGTCGAGGACGCGTGGCTGGTCTCCGTGCCGGATCGATCTGGAGAGCTGCTGATCGGGAGCGATCTCGGCCAGCAGCGGCCCGGTGGCGAGCAGGATCTCGGTCGTGGTGCGGTAGTTGACCGACAGCCGGTGGTGGGCGAACCGCTCCTCGACGTACGGTCTCAACGCGTCGTCCCACGAGTGGAGGGTGGTCGAGGGGCCCGCCTGGGCGAGGTCTCCGACGATGGTCATCGACCGGCTCGGGCAGCGGCGCATCAGCGCACGCCACTCCATCTCGGAGAGCTGCTGGGCCTCGTCCACGACGATGTGTCCGTAGCTCGTCCTCGGGGCGCCCTCGACCAAGGCGCGCGCCTCGTCAAGGAGGGCCAGATCCGCGCTGCTCCACTGGTCGGGAGCGCCGACGCCCAGGAGCGCGAGGTCCTCGGCCGCGACGTCGGGAAGCATGGCTGCGAGTACGTCGCGGCTGCTCAGGAGCTCGCGGACGAGATCCTCCGCAGAGAGTCGGGGCCAGACCCGTGCGATCGCGCGCTCGATGGCCGGGTCTCCGAGGAGATCCTCGCGGATGCTGTCCCAGTCGATGTCCAGATCGTCGTGGGATCCAGTGCCGTCGACGCCCGCGAACCGGTCGAGATCGATGCCCAGCAGCGCCTCCAGCTCTTCTTCGAAGTCGGAGATCTCCGTCGTGGTGCGCCGTTCCAGCTCGGCCACGAGGTCATCGACGACGTACTCGGTGAAGAGAGCACACGCCCGGTTGTGCCCGGCGTCGCCCTGCAGGGCCTGGCGGCGAGCGGCATCGACGACCGCCGGGTCGAGCCGCACCGTGTCGTGGGTGGTCTTCAGCTCCAGCGGTACGCCGTGGGGCTGATGACGCCGCACCACGCTCGCGAGGCCGTCGGCGAGCGCCGAGCGGCCCTTGATCCGTGCGATGTGGTCCGGCTCGGCCCGGGCTGCCTCGACACCCACCAGATCAGGCATCGTGGCCAGCTTCACGTCGTTCTCGCCGAGCGAGGGCAGCACCTGGGAGATGTAGGTGAGGAAGCGCTGGTTCGGCCCGAAGACGAGGACACCTCGGCCGGCGATGGCGGGGAACGCGTACAGCACGTACGCCGCGCGATGCAGCGCGACGATGGTCTTGCCCGTCCCCGGGCCGCCGTCGACGACCATCACGCCGCGATGGGGAGACCGGACGATCTCGTCCTGCTCGGCCTGCAGGGTCGCCGCGGCCTCGTGCATCCGCCCGGTCCGGGCTGTGCTCAGTGCGGCGACGAGCGGGCTGTCGCCCACGAGGTCGGCAGCCGTCGGCGACGTACCGTCGAGGATCTCGTCGTTGACGTCGACGACCCGGCGCCTGTCGAGGCGCAGGTGGCGGCGCCTGCGCAGGCCCATCGGTGAGGCCATCGTCGCCGCGTAGAACGGCCGCGCCGCCTCGGCCCGCCAGTCGATGAGCAGCGGCTCTCCGGCCTCGGACCGTAGCCCGATCCGGCCGATGTGCAGGGACTCGCCGTCGGGCCGATCGATCCGCCCGAAACACAGCGCGTTCTCCGCCGCCCGCAGCTGTCGAATGCTCTCGGTCAGCTGCGCGACCTCCAGGTCTCTGGCGTAACGCTCACCAGGTCCGTCGACGGACGCAGCGGTCGCTCGCTCCTGTGCTGCGCACTTCGCGCTCACCTCGGCCGCGAGAAGCGCATGCATCGCGTCGACCGACCGCTGCTCCTCGCCGACCTGCCCGACCCTGTCGACCTGCTCGCCCACGTACCCGCCTTCCGTTGGAGGACGTCAACTATGAGCGGCGGTCTCGGTAAAGACAACGTTGAACTTTTCCCGGATCCGTGGCCTCTCACCGACGGGTGATCTTTCGGTCTGGGTCTAATCGTCGCCGTCGTCGCGGTCGCTCTCCACGATGGGACGCGTCCGATTTCCTCAGCATCACAGGAGCAACCATGGGTAAGACCGTGCGACGGCTTGTACCAATCGGCGCGGCGATCGCGGCGGTGAACGCCATCGTCCCGGCGGCGTTCGCGGATCAGGGAGGCGGCTCCGGGTGGGAGCAGACCTTCACGCCACCGTTCCACCTCGCGGCGGGGGAGAGCTGCGCGTTCGAGCTGCAGGCAGATGTCCTGTACGACCACGAGATCACTCGGGTGGTGGAGACGTTCCCCGACGGCTCGCCGCGGGTGGTGGACACCCAGGGCTCGCTCGGGTTCCGCTTCACCAACGTCGACAGCGGTGAGTCGATCCGCCGCGACACCTCCGGCACCCTCCGCGCGACGATCGGCGAGGACGGCGGCGTTCACTTCCGATTCCACGGCAACGGGCTGGCGGTGATCCGGGTGCCGAACGCACTCACCCCGCCGGGGGTCTACGTGGTCTCCGGCAATGTCGACTACCTCCGGCACGCTGACGGGCAGCGAGAGTTCGCGGAGGTGGACGGCACCCTCGAGGACGTGTGCCAGACTCTCGACTGATGATCCAGCTGCGGCTCAGTTCCGCCGTGCTCGCGCGGACACGCTTCGCGTTCTCGCCGTTGGCCGAGGCCGTGAAGAGCTTGTACGTGGTCCATTCCGGCGCGATCCATCCGCTGCACCGCGGTTGGTACGACCGGGTGCGTGGCGACCTGCGGCGGGCCGACAACGACCTGCTCCGGGGGATCGTGCCACCGGGTGGACACGTCGCCGAGTTCCTCTTCGTCGGCGCCACCAGCACGGAGACCACCATCGAGGAGCAGCTCCAGCTGGTCGCCGACTGGCCGCACGAGCACCTTCTGCGGGAGCTGCAGCGGGCCTGGCAGGGGGTCGGGGTCACTCCGGCCGTACGTCGCGTCCTCGAGGATCCCGACGCTCCTCAACGGGTTGCGGTGGAGCTCGAGCGCTACTGGCACCAGGTGCTCGAGCCCCACTGGCCCAGACTGCGCGGAGTCCTCGATGCCGACGTGGCCTATCGTCTGGACCGGCTGGCCCGCGGCGGCATCGCCTCCCTGCTCTCGGACCTGCACCCCTCCCTGCAGTTCACCGATCAGGCGATCCGCATCAACAGCGCCACCGACAGCGACATCGACGGCGGAGGCCTGACCCTGGTGCCGTCCGTCTTCGTCTGGCCGCGGATGTGGGTCGAGCTCGGTCTCCTCGGGGAGCCGAGCCTGACGTACGGCGCGCGTGGCATCGGCACCCTGTGGACGGACCGGCCCATGCCTGTGAACCGCGAGGACGCGCTGGGCGAGCTGCTGGGGCGGAGCCGGAGCGAGATCCTGATGAGTCTGCAGGTCCCACGCTCGACGACCGATCTGGCCCGGGAGATCGGACTCTCGGCCGCGACCGTGAGCTCCCATCTGTCGGTGCTACGGCGCACCGGACTGGTCACCTGCTGGCGGAGCGGTCGGCGGGTGCTCTACCAGCGCACCGCGCTCGCTTCCGTGATGGTCACCGCCGGCTTGGCCGACGAGTGGGACGAGGCGCAGGGCTGAAGTCGCTGGACGAAAGTCCCGCCGAATGCAATGGGTATTGATGCGTGCGCCCATTCATCCAGGCATCCATCCGTCGTCGCTGAACCGATACGCAACTTTGGGGATGCTTCCGGGTTCGCACCGCGGGAATCTCTAAGAGTATTCCGCGATCGAATTCGAGGGTTCGCCGGGCCTGATGCGAATTCAATGAGGTAGCAATGATGTTCTGCGCCTCCCATGCTCGCCCCTCTCGGTCTCGAGCGTTATCGGCCCCTCGTTGTTGGGTCTTCTTCGCTGTTTGATATCGAGAGGGAAGTCGACAGATGAACCCACTGAACAAGTATCCGAAGGTCCGCGAGTTCGCACTGATGATCCAGTGGATCACCACGGGGCTGACCACGGTCGGTGGTATCGCACTCGCCGGGATCTATGACGGAGTGGACCGTATTCCGGGTTGGTACAACGTCGCTGTGATGGGGCTTGCGGCGCTGTGGACCTACACCGGGTTGACGGCGCAAGGCAACGTGACGGGGACCGACCCGGAGGGCTACCAGCTGCCGAAGAATCTCGCCGAGGTCAGAGCAATGGCCGATGACACGACCGAGAACACGAGCGAGAGCAAGACCGAAGCACCTGTCGTGGTCGCAGAGCCCGAGGACGAGGGCGATCCGGACGAGATGGCGGATGAATACGTCGACGACATCTTCGTCGCGGTAGAGGACAAGGAGGGGTTCTGAATGGGGTTCTATCTGGTGCCTGCGCTTGTCGCTCTGCGAAACGAGGTGAATGCCCGCTTCTCGCACCGGGACAAGTCCAGTGATGGCTGGATCGGAGACGCGTCGCACGCTGCACGGAAGTCGTCCCACAACCCCGACTGGGCTCACGGGGGCGCGGTGCGCGCGATCGATGTCGACATCGACGACAACGACCCGGCCGCCGAACTGCGTCTGCTGGTCGTCGAGGCCGCCCGTCACGACCGGCGCGTGTGGTACGTGATCAGCAACGGCGTGATCTACTCCCGCACCTTCGGGTTCGCGCCCCGGAAGTACACCGGCAGCAACGGTCACTTCAAGCATGTCCACGTGTCCGTGGTGGAGAACCCTGCGAAGTGGACCGACACCACCCGATGGCTGAATTCCGAGCCGGCATGGATGTGGAACCCCGACGTGGTGTCCGACCTGGCGCTGGTGCAGGAACAGTTCCAGATCGCGGCGGGCGTCAAGAAGGGCGACCGGAAGCGGTTCCACGGCGTCGCCACGATCCAGAACGCCCTGAACGTGAAGCATCTCCCGAAAGGGCAGAAGCTCGTGGTGGACGGCTGGGCCGGTCGTGCGACCGTGAGCGCGTGGCGTGACTTCGAGGCGAAGGCGGGCGGGACGGGTCGGGAGACCACGCCAGATCCGGTGTCCCTGAAGAATCTGCAGATCCTGCGCCGGTTCCGTGGTGAGGGACTGCCGTAACTGATACTCCGTCCCTTTCCGAGACGGCAGCCCGCCGATGTTCAGACCACGCCGTGCTCGTAGGCGAAGGCGGTGGCGGCGGTGCGGGAGCGTACGTCGAGCTTGGTGAAGATGTTGGAGAGGTGGCGGGCGACGGTCTTCTCGCTGAGGACCAGGTCGGTGGCGATCTGGGCGTTGCTGCGGCCGGAGGCGACCAGGCGGAGGACCTCGGCCTCGCGGGCGGTGAGGCCGGCGGGCAGGGAGGCGGGGGCGAGGAGGGCTTCCGCCTCGTCAGCGGCGGGGACGGCGCCGATCTGCCGGAACACCGTACGCGCCGCCTCGAGCTCGCGGCGGGACGACTCCGTGTCGCCGACCTCGGCCAGGGCGCGCCCGGTGAGCAAACGCGCCTGGCTTCGCTCATAGGTCGCGTCGGCGCGGGCCCACAGCTGCTGGGCCTTGCGCAGGTAGGGGAGGGCGCCGGCGGCGTCGCCCGCGGCCAGCTCGACCGTGCCGTGGGCGTGCGCGGCGGCCGCCTCCAGCCAGACGCAGCCGAAGCGTCCGGCCAGCCCGTCCAGCTCGGCCGCGGTGTTGCGGGCCCGGTCGACCTCGCCGGCGTCGACCAGCACGTCGACCGCGGCGGGCAGGAGGCGGCATCGCTGCACGTCCCCACCCGTCTCGGCGAGCAGCCGGTCGATCGCGGCCAGCGCCGCCGCGCCCTCGCCGCGGGCCGACCAGAGCAGGGCGAGGCCGGGCTGCGGGTCGAAGCCGCTGTCGGCGGCGCGCTCGTAGGCGGCATCGGCCTCGGCGTACTCGCCGCGCAGCCGGAGCACCTCGCCCGCCTCGTACGCCGCCAGCCCGACCGCGTCCGGCGCGTTCACCTCCCGGTAGCGGCGGGTGGCGTGCTCGAACTCCTCCAGGGCCCGCTGCCACTCGCCGTGCAGTCGCAGCAGCTGGCCGCGGTGGACGGCGCACTGGCCGGTGAACGCCAGCAGCCCGGGCTGGGCGGCGCACCAGCGCTCGAGGGCAGCCGTCCACTCCGCCACCCGTCCGAAGTCGCTGATCTCCTGGCAGCCCTCGATCGCGGTGCAGTAGACGTGTCCCGCCACGACGGGGGAGGCCTCGCCGGCGATCACCCGGACCATCGCCTCATCGAGCCGCGCCAGACCTTCGACGACCCGCCCGGAGTAGATCGCCATCCTGCCCTGCGCACAGAGTCCCAGGGCGGTGAGGTCGGGTTCGGCATGACGGCGGCCGCGCTCGGCCACCCGGTCGGCGTAGGTTCCTGCCGTGGCGTAGTCCCCGGTGCCCAGCGCGCGGAACATCCGCAGGAAGTCCACCCATCCGACCGCGGCACCGGCGGCGTCCTCGCCGGCCTCGGTGACCAGGCCCTCGGCTCGCGAGGTCCAGCCGCGAGCGAGGGCACTCTCCCCGTGGACGTACGACGTCATCGTGATCCGGAAGGCACAACGGACCGAGCGCCCGAGGTCGGCGGCCTCCTGACTCTTGCGGAAGGCACGCTGCAAGGCGGCGATGGTGTCGTCGTGGTGCCCGGTCAGCTCCGCGGCGACGGCGAAGTCCTCGAGCTCCTCGGCCGAGAGCAGGCCCGGGTCGGCGGCCGACCACCCCGCGTACGCCGCGCTCCAGTCGCCGCGGTCGTAGTCGGCGCGGGCGCTCTCCAGCTGGACGTCGGCCACGGCAGGCACCTCCACTGGAGAGCGTACTCGGATCAGGCGCCGACGGAGACCCGTGCGGACTGCCGCATCCGGGACGTGATCCGGTCGGCGACGAGGGCCGCGTCGCGACCCGCGCCTGCCAGGAGCATGGAGCTGAAGGCGTACTGGAAGCTGAGGCCGCAGAAGAACAGACCGTCGGCCTCCGTCACCACGCCGCGCATCTCCCGCGGCCAGCCGTCCTCGCCGAGCACGGGCAGGTGGATCCAGTCGAACGCCTGCCGGAAGCCGGTGGCCCACACGACGTTGGCGACCTCGCGCGGGATGCCGTCGACGACGGGCAGGCCGTCGCGTACCTCCTCGATCCTGGAGGTGACCCGCTCGACGCCGCGGGCGGCCAGGTCGGAGCGCTTCACCCGGAGCATCGGCCCGCCGTGGCGGCGGATCTCGGGCATCTCCCTGCGGCCGATCGGGGTACGCCGGGTGAGGACGTGCCGCCAGGCGAAGAGCAGCACCGGGAAGAGCAGGTGCATGACCGGCGAGTCCAGACGTGGAGGGATCTGGCCGCAGTCGCGGCCGGCCAGGATCGTCGGCCGCGACTCGGCGACCTCGAAGGCGATGTCGCAGCCGGAGTGGCTGGCACCGACGACAAGCACCGGCCCGTCGCGCAGCTGTCCGGGGCGGCGGTACTCGCTGGAGTGGAGCTGCAGGATCGACGGATCGAGCTGCGCCGAGATGGCGGGGACGTTGGGCGTACGCCCGAAGGTGCCGGTCGCGACCACGACGTTGTCGCAGGTCCAGGTGCCACGATCTGTCGTCACCCGGAAGCCGTCACCGTGCCGGTCGAGCCCGGTGACCCGGGTCTCGAGCCGCACGGGCAGCTCGAAGGTGCGGGCGTACGTCTCGAGGTAGTCGCCGACGTCGTCCTTCCCGGGGAACGACCATCTCTTCGCCGGGAACGCCAGCCCCGGGAGGGCGTCGTACTTGGCCGGAGAGTAGAGCCGCAGCGTGTCCCACTGCCGCCGCCAGTTGTCGCCGATCCGCGCGTTGGCGTCGAGGATGACGAACGGGCGGCCGCGTCGTCGCAGGTGGTAACCGGTCGCCAGGCCGGCTTGGCCGGCGCCGATGATGATCGTCTCGATGTGTGTGCTGTCCATGCTCGCGACGTTAGGTCCGCGCGCCGCCGCTCCGCGTCGGTCGTACGGCGCATTCGGGTTGCACGTGGCGATGGGTCGAATTACCCATCGCCATGCCAGCCGAGCGGGGGCGATACTCGACACATGACGAAGCAGACCCCGGAGGACTTCACCAAGCTCCCGCCCTCGGTGCCGCTGGAGGAGACGATCGCCTACCAGCTCGAGACGGAGATCCCGCGCGGTCCCGAAGGTGGTGGGGACGCCGTCGACGGTGGTGGCGACGGTGACTGAGCGTCGGCCGATCGAACGCGCCGTCAGAGCACGAGCAGGAGGCCGAGCGCCGCCAGCAGGTCCCAGATCCAGCACATGTGGACGTACCACGGCGGGATGCCGCGGAGCCCGAGGACGTGGCGGTCGTGGTGGTGCAGCAGGTCCCAGACGCCGTGCAGTGCCCAGCCGAGGGCGAGCCAGCGGCCGGAGACGGTGACCGCGAGCGCGATGCTGATGACGGCGGCGGCGAGGAAGGCCCACTCCGTCAGTCGCTCGGCACGGGTGCCCCAGACGAGCGAGAGCGTCGGGTAGACGCTGTAGAGAACGACCACCGACAGGCAGCCGAGGACGAGGCCGACCTGCGGCCATCCGGCGACGACGACGGTAATCAGGGCGCCACCCACTCCGGCGTACGTCGCAGCGCGGAGCGACAGCAGGTTCTGGAACCTCGAGTCAGGTCGTCTGAGGTCCGCCGGCAGGTTCATGGGGACAGACTAGAGCCGCAGAAATCCGATGCTCGGGATCGGACGCGCTCACTAGGGTGAGCCGCGTGAACGAGGAGGAGAAGTCGCTGCCGGAGCGACTCCGGGCGGCGATCATCGCGTGCCGGCAGAGCGTTTTCCCGGCGTACCCGAGTCCGGCCGAGGTGTTCGACGGGCTGGCGGAGGCGTGCCGAGAGCTCGGGATCGAGGAGTGGGACGTCTACGCCGAGCGGGGGCCGGTGGCGCGCCTGGAGACTGAGGTCTCCGAGTTGCTTGGGAAGCCGGCTGCGTACTTCCCGTCCGGGGTGATGGCGCAGCAGGTGGCGCTGCGGATCCACGCCGACACGGCGGGCAACCGGCGGGTCGCGATGCCGGACCTCTCCCACCTGCTCGTCCACGAGGACGACGGGCCGAGGATCCTCCAGGACCTGCGGATCGAGCACCTCACCACGGGCCGCGAGACGCCGACGAGGGCGCATCTCGACGCGATCCCGGGACCGCTCGCGGCGTGCCTGGTCGAGCTCCCGCTGCGTGACGCCGGCTGTCTGCTGCCCACCTTCGACGAGCTCGCCGAGCTGGCGCAGGGGTGCCATGAGCGAGGGATCGCCTTCCACATCGACGGCGCCCGGATCTGGGAGTCGCAGGAGTGGTTCGGCAAGCCGCTGGCAGAGATCGCCGGCCTCGCCGACACCGTCTACACCAGCTTCTACAAGGGCCTCGGTGGCCTCGCCGGAGCGGCGCTGCTCGGCGACGACGACTTCGTCGCCCAAGCCAGACTGTGGCGGCGCCGGATGGGCGGGACGCTCTACCGCTCCACCGCCGAGGCGGTCGCCGCACTGGTCGGCCTCCGCGACCGGCTCCCGCACATCGGCGAGTGCGTGACCTGGGCGAGGGCCCTGGCCGCCGCACTTCCTGCCGAGATCACCGCCCAGCCGGCGGTGCCGCACACCAACACCTTCCTTCTGTACGCAGCAGGCGACCCCGACGACATCAACACCCGTCTCCTCGCCGCCCTCGAGGAGCACTCGCTCGCGTTCAGCAGACCGTGGACCGCGAGCGACGAGCCGGGCCGGGTGGTGACCGAGGTGACGGTCGGCCAGGGCGCGCTCGAGCTGGATCCGGAGAGCGTCGCCGGCCATCTCGCTGCCCTGGTCGCCTGAGCGTACGGCCGGAGCTCCCCCGGAAGGGGTGATGACGGCGGCCTGAGCGGGCGGCGAGATTCGGAGGAGGTGGGAACTCGCCGGGCAGGGTCAGTCGCGGACTCGCCCAGCTCGCCGGCTGAGAGCCGTCTCCGGCGATCCGTGCGTGTGTCGTCCCCGAGGGGACCGGAGGACGGACCAAACCACCTGTGAGGCGATCGGTTCGGTGATATTTTCGAGCGAACCAGCGAAGTCCTACTGAAGGGCAGCCTCATGTCGGTTCAGTTCGAAGTGCGCATCGATGGAATGACCTGCAACCGCTGTGTCGAGAGCGTGACCAACGCTCTCGGAGACCTGGACGGCGTCCACGGCGTCGAGGTCGATCTGAACCCGGGAGCCGTCTCGAGCGCCCGCGTCACCGCCGACGAACCGGTCGAGCCCAGGGTCCTCAGATCAACGCTCGCCAAGGCCGGCTTCTCGATCGCCCGCGAAACCTGACCGGCAGCGGAGTCGTCCGTGCTCGGCTCCCGTCGGCACTTCCCGGCCCTCACCGCTGAACCCGATCTCGTCTACCTCGACGCCGCCTCCGGCACGCCGTGCCCGGAACCGGTCATCGCCCAGCTCACCGCCGAGCTGCGTGGTCCCGCCGCCAACCCCGGCAGGGGTGGACATCCGTGGGCACGCGACGCGCTGCGCCGGGTCGAGGAGGCCCGGGCCGCCGTCGCCGCGTTCCTCGGCGCCGCCTTCCCCGACGAGGTGGCGTTCACCCGCGGCGCCACCGGTGCGATGGCGTTCCTGGCCGACCGGTGGGGCCCCGCCGCGCTCGAGAAGGGTGGCGACATCCTCTACTGCCCGGGGGACCACCTGTCGACGGTGCGTCCCTGGCTCCGGCTGGCGGAACGGATGCGGCCCCAGGGAGTGCGGGCGGTGCCCTACCGGCGCGATCGCCTGGGACGTATCGACGCCGACGACTTCGCCCGGGCCGCGGGCGACCGCACCGCGGTGGTCGTCGCCACCGACGTCCACAACCTCCACGGCACCCGGACCGACCTCGACGCGCTGGCGATCCCGCCGGCCGCGACGGTCTGCCTCGACTGCTCCCAGAGCGCCGGACGGTTGCCCCTGCGCCTGGCCGAGTCCCGTGCCGAGGTCGCCGTCGTCTCGGGCCACAAGATGTTCGGTCCTCCCGGCACCGGCACGGTCTACGTACGCCGCGGTCAGCATCACCGGATCGCCGTCGACCGCGCGGCCGGGCGGAGCGGGCCGGCACGCCATGTCTCACCGCTCACCGACGCCGCCGAGGAGGGCAGCCTCGACGGCGCCGGAGCGGCGGCGCTGGCGGGTGCCACGGCGTTCCTCGACGGCATCGGGGTCGACCGCGTCGGCGGCCACCTGGCCGCCCTCGCCTCCCGGTTCGCGGACGGCGCCACCCGGATCGGCGGGGTCACGCTCCTCGGACCGCCGGTCGACCCGCGCCAGCCGCACAGCGGCATCGTCGCCTTCGCCCTCGACGGCCAGGCCGGCGCCGACGTCGCCTTCGCCCTCGAACGCCGCCGGGTCTACGTACGCGCCGGCGACCACTGTCTCGACGGCCCGCGGGACGACGCCGTCCGGGCGAGCTTCCACCTCTACAACGACGAGAACGACGTCGACCGACTCCTGCAGGGCCTCTCGGCCGCTGCCGAAAGGACCTGACACGTGCAGACCGAAGGCATCCGATACGACCGCGCCGCCGCCGCCCGCATCCTGGCCGAGGTCGCCGGTGCCGACTTCCTGACCGGGGCCGCGCCGGCGACCCCGGCAGTGTCGGTGGCGTACCGCGTCGAGGAGCTCCGCCCCGAACCCGGCGGGCCGCTCACGACGGGACAGCGTCGCTACCTGGAGTCCTTCATGCGCCCGTGCCGCCCCGACCAGGTCGTCACCGCCACCCACCGGGTCACCTGGCGCGACTCCCGCGGGATCGCCAACAGCGGCCACATCGGCCCGGGACCGTTGGGACCGCTCCTGCCGATCGCGACCCGGGAAGCCGTGATCGCCGTGGGTGACGCGATCGCCGCCGCAGACGCGGTGACCGCGCGCTCGGACGCCCTCGGCGACGACGAGCTCGACGTCCTCGCCGACACCACCACCGACCAGGAACCCGGCGAGATCTTCCGCGTCGGCGCCGAGGCCGCGGGTCGCGCCCTCGTCCAGCACGGCATGCTCGCCGGCCAGGTCGGCATCGACGACCTCGTCGAGTTCGCCGAGGAGATGCATGCCTCGGGCCTGTACGGCACGGTGGCCTCGACCTGGTTCTGGGAGCTGCAGGCCTCCACCTACCGCCGCGGCATGATCCCGGCGCGGCTGGAGCGCTCCGGCGGCCGCCTTCGCTACACCCAGGACACCGTCACCCTGCTCGCCGAGATGAAGCGCCGCACCATCGCGGACGCCCATGAGGTGATGGCCCGCGCCCGCGAGGAGGGCCTGGGCCTGCGCGCCGCCATCCAGCGCTACCACGTCGAGCTCGACCAGATCTCGCGACAGTACGCCCTGCTGCCGGCCGAGGAGCGCCCCGTCTGCCTCGGACAGCGAGCCCACCAGGTCGACGGCGCACGGGTCCAGCCGCTCGCCGCGGTCGCCGAGGCGCTCACCGGCGCCTTCCGGTCCGCGGTCGAGTCGGTGCGGATCGCCGAGGCCCCCGGGCCCGCCGACGGGGATGCCGAGTTCGCCGCGGGAGAACAGGAGTTCGGGGTCCCGGACATGACCTGCCGGCACTGCCGGGTGACGATCACCGCCGTCTTCGACGCCCAGGCGGCCGAGCTGATCGAGGTGGACCTACACGGAAAGCGGGTGCGGGCCAGGTTCACCGACGCCGACCAGCGCGACCGGGTCTTCGCCGACCTGCGCGACTGCGGCTACACGGTGGCCGACGGGTGACGGCTCGCTACCCGCTCCCGGCCGCGCGGCACCCGATCGC
Organism: Nocardioides luteus; assembly: GCF_015752315.1. Classification (NCBI taxonomy): domain Bacteria; kingdom Bacillati; phylum Actinomycetota; class Actinomycetes; order Propionibacteriales; family Nocardioidaceae; genus Nocardioides; species Nocardioides luteus. The sequence continues at coordinate 2,758,020 of NZ_JADOVJ010000001.1, read as the reverse complement.
CGACCGGTTCCTCGCCGACGGTGCCGCGGTGGCCGAGGCGATCGAACGGTTCGGCTCGCCGCTGCACGTGGTCTTCCCGCAGGTCATGGCCGAGAACGCGGCCTCGCTGAAGGCCGTGCTCCGGCGACACGCGGTTCCGCACGACGTCTTCTACGCCCACAAGGTGAACGCCTCGACCGCGCTGGTCGCCGAGGCAGCCGCAGCCGGACTCGGGGTGGACGTGGCTTCCTCGGCCGAGCTCGACCGGGCCCTCGCGGCGGGGTTCGCGCCGGACTGGATCGAGGCCACGGGTCCGAAGTCGCCGGCGTTCATCCAGCGGATCGCGTCGCTCGGGGTCACCACGAACGCCGACGATCTGTGGGAGCTCGACCGACTCGCCGCCGCGGCGCCCGCGGGCAGCACCGTCCCGGTCCTGCTGCGGCTCTCCGGCTTCGCCTCGCCGCTGGTGCCGCCGTCTCGGTTCGGCATCGACCTCGCCGACGCCGACGCCGCCCTCGAGACCGTACGCCGCGCGCCCGGGCTCGAGCTGCGCGGTGTGGCGTTCCACCTCGACACCGCCGATCCGGCCGCCCGCGTGGACGCGCTGACCGAGTCGATGGCGGTGGTGTCCGCTGCGTACCGCAAGGGTCTGCGGCCGTCGGTGGTCGACATCGGCGGCGGCTTCCGCCAGCGGTTCGTCGAGGATCCCGAGCCTTTCCAACGCTACGCGCAGGCGCTTGCCGCGGGGCCGGGGGAGCTGGTGTGGCCGGGTCACGACGTCGTGGCGCCGGCCGCGCACAAGTACGGCAACCACCGCCCGATGACCGAGGTGCTCGACCGGTTCCTGGCCGCCGAGATCGAACGGCGACCGGTCGCCGAGGTTCTGCGCGAGTGCATGCTCACGCTGTGGATCGAACCGGGCAAGGCCCTCGTCGACCACGCCGGGATCACCCTGGCCGAAGTGCTCTACCGGAAACGCGCGGCCGGTCGCGAGCTGGTCGTGCTCGACCTCTCCCGCAACCAGGTCACCCCTGCCGACCAGGAGGTCCTGCTCGACCCGGTGCTCGTCGACGGGCATGGCGATCCGCCGGACGGGGGAGTGTTCCTGGCCGGACGGCTCTGTCTGGAGTCGGACCTGATCAGCCGGCGGAAGGTCTTCCTCGACGCCGAGCCGCGCAGCGGCGACGTACTCGCGTTCGTGAACACCGCCGCCTATCAGATGGACCTGTCGGCGTCGGCCGCCGCCGGGCATGCGCCGCCGCCCAAGGTCGCCGCGGTCCTGGACGGGGACCGGTTCACCTTCACCGCCGACACGTTCGCCGACGCGCCCGACGATCACCACAGGAGCTGACCATGCGATACGACAGCGTGCTCGACATGATCGGCGACACCCCGCTGCTGCGGCTCGATCCGGCCGCCCACGGCGTGCCCGAGGCCGAGATCTTCCTGAAGCTGGAGTCGGCCAACCCGTTCGGCTCCGTGAAGGACCGGGTCGCCTGGGGACTGCTGCGCGACCACATCGACGGGATCGTCGCGAACGAACAGGTCGTCGTGGAAGCCTCGAGCGGCAACACCGCGAAGGCGCTCCAGATCATCGCCTCGATGCACGGGGTCGGGTTCCGTGCCTTCACCAACCGGGTCCGGGTGCGCGAGGTCCGCGAGATGCTGTCGCTGCTCGGCGCCGAGGTGACCGAGATGCCGGGCCTCTCGGAGTGTCCGGACCCGACCGCCCCCAACGACGTCTTCAGCGTGATCGGCGACCTCATGGAGGGCGAGCCCGGCCGCTACCACCACACCTCGCAGTACACCAACGAGGACAACCTGCGCGCCCACTACGAGGAGACCGGCCGCGAGATCCACCGCGACGCCGGTCAGGTCGACCTGCTCGTGGGCGGCCTCGGCACCACCGGATCCACCCGAGGGGCGGCGACGTACCTGCGCGAGCGCAACCCGGAGACCGCCGTCGTCGGCGTCGTGGCCGCCGAGGGCGACTTCATCCCCGGCATCCGCTCGGCCGCGGAGATGTGGGAGGTCGGACTCTTCGAACCCGACTTCTACGACGCGATCACCGCCGTCGACTCCGCCGACGCGATCTCGGCGAGCCTGGAGCTCGCCACCCGGCACGGGGTGCTCGCCGGTCCCACCACGGGTGCGGCCTACGCCGCGGCACGGGAACGACTCCTGTCCGGGCCCGGGGGACCGGTCACGGCGGTCGTGATCGCGTGCGACCGGATGGAGCCGTACCTCTCCTACTACCGCCACCGCCGCCCCGACCTCTTCGGGGCAGCCGCCTCGACTACCTCCGATGCCGCGCCCTCTGTCGCGGCGGAGGAGATGGAGGCCTGGATGGCGGCCGGCGAGCACGTGGTCGTCGTGGACGTACGCACCGCCCTGGCGTTCCAGGCGGGCCATCTCCCCGGCGCGATCAACCTCCGCGACGACCTGCTCGAGCAGGTCATGGAGGCGGGGATGCCGTTCTCGGAGGCGTCCCGGGTGGTGTTCGTGTGCCCGACGGGGGACCGGTCGGCGCGGTTCGCGGCCCGGGCGGCCGCGACGGGGTGCCGGGCCTACAACCTCGAGGGCGGCGTGCTCGCCTGGCGCGACAGCGGGCGGCCGCTCGCCGGAGTGTGAGGTTCCGGGCTCACGCGGGCATCAGGAGGAGCATCGTGCCCATCCCGGTGGCCATGAGTCCGTGACCGAGGGCAGGGAGACGGTGCTCGCGTACGGCAGCCGCGCGCAGCAGCCACCAGATCACCCCGGCCGCGCATGCGGTGATGAACAGCGAGTTGACCACGATCGCCCAGCCCGGCGCCGCGGCCGTCGGGAGGGCCGCGGCGGCGCCGCTGTGGCCAGCATGACCTGCGGTGTGGCTCCCGGCTGCATGCGTGTCCGCCATGAGCAGCGGCATCGCGGCGAGCATCCAGATCATCGCCGCGTTGAGCGCGAGATGACCGACGACGTCCGTACGCCGCGCCCGCCCGCTTGTGCGGCGCAAGGCGGGCAGCAGGGCCACCGTCAGGATCGCGAACAGCGCGACCTGAGCCCAGACGGCCACGTCCCAGAGGATCACCCAGATCATCAGGATCATCGCGGCGCTCATCACCGTGTGGTTGACGTGCAGAACGGCCTGCCCACCGGTCCCGGGACAGACCACGAGGGTCCAGATTCCCGAGGTGCCGGTGAGCACGAAGGCCACGGTCAGCAGTAGGTCCCAAGGCGGATCGACCACCCGACCAACGTACCGTCGCCACACCGTGCGCGGGCCCGGTTGCCGTGATCAGTGCCGCAGGCCGGCAAACCCCGGCCGAAGCGTCAGGCACGTCGGTCGAGTGGGCATGTATCTGCCCACTCGACCGACCTGGTCGACGCCTCGGCCGACCTGCGTGACGCCTCGCTCAGGCGTCGAGATCCTGCGCGACGAGCGCGGCGATGGTGTCGACGGCGGCCTGGTCGGGGCCGGTGACCTCGACCTTGTCGCCGTTGGCGGCGCCGAGGGTCATGATCAGCAAGGACGAGGCCGCGTCGACCGGCTCGCCGCCGGGGACGGCCAGGGTGATCTCGGCGCCGAGCTCCTCGACCTTCTCGGAGATGATCGCGGCGGGCCGGGCGTGCAGGCCGACGGCGGAGCCGACGGTGACGGTCTGGGTGGGCATGATGCTCCTTCGGTTGGTGGGATGCGGGTCAGCTGGCGGCGGCGGCCGGGACCGGGGCGCGGCCGATGGACTTGAGGGCGATCACGGTGGCGGCACCGACGATCACACCGGCGGCCAGCGCGATCAGGTAGCCGAGCACGTTGGTGACGGCGAAGAGGACGAAGATGCCGCCGTGCGGTGCCCGGACGCCGACCTCGAAGAGCTGGGAGAGCCCACCGGTCACGGCGCTGCCGACCATGATCGCCGGGATGACGCGCATCGGGTCGCCCGCGGCGAACGGGATGGCGCCCTCGGTGATGAACGAGGCGCCGAGCAGCCAGCCGGCCTTGCCGTTCTCGTGCTCCGCGGTGGTGAACAGCTGGGGACGTACGACGGTGGCCAGCGCCAGCGCGATCGGCGGCACCATGCCGCTGAGCATGACCGCGGCCATGATCCGCAGCTCGGGGGCGTTCGCGGCCAGCGAGGCGGCGCCGACACCGGTCGCGGCGAAGCTGTAGGCGACCTTGTTGAGCGGGCCGCCCATGTCGAAGGCCATCATCAGGCCGAGCACCGCACCGAGGGCGACGGCGCTGCTGCCGTCCAGGGCGGCGAGGCCGTCGGTGAGCTGCTCCATCAGCCAGTTGATCGGCTTGCCGAGGACCACGATCATCACCAGACCGGCCAGGATCGAGGTCACCAGCGGGATCACCAGCACGGGCATCAGGCCGCGTGCCCAGCTCGGCACGCGCCAGCCGCTGACCCAGTGGGCGATCACGCCGGCGAGCACGCCGCCCGCGATCGCGCCGAGGAAGCCGGTCGCCGGCGCCGCGACGCCGTCGGCGTTGACGACCCCGAACAGGTTGGCGGCCAGGGCTCCCATGATGAAGCCGGGTGCGATGCCGGGGCGGTCGGCGATGGCGTACGCGATGTAGCCGGCCAGCGCGGGGATGAACAGCATGAACGCCGTCTTGCCGATGACGAAGAAGAGCGCGCCGAGGTAGACGGCGAGGCCGCTGTCGAAGAGGGCGTGCTCGAGACCGAGAGCCTGTACGTCGGGGAGGTTGGTGAGCGTGTTGTCGACCATGATCGCGCCGTAGACGTTGGTGATGTCGTAGCCGCCGAGCAGGAAGCTCAGTGCGATCAGCAGCCCGCCTGCGGCGACGAACGGGATCATGTAGGAGACACCGGTCATCAGGATCCGGCGGGTCCGGCCGCCCCAGCTCTCCGAGGCGGTCGTGGCGGACTCGGAGGAGTCGCCCCGGCCGGACTCGACGCGGGCGGCGTTCGGGTCCTCGGCCGCGGCGAGCGCCTCGGCGATCATCGCGTCGGCGTCGTCGATCGGGCGCTTCACGCCCGAGGAGATCAGCGGCTTGCCGGCGAACCGGGACCGGTCCCGGACGCCTACGTCGACGGCGAAGATGGCCGCGTCGGCGTGGGCGATGGTCTCGGCGGGCAGCGGCGTCGCCCCGGCGGATCCCTGGGTCTCGACCGCGATCTCGACCCCGGCCCGCGCGGCGGCTGCTTCGAGGGCCTCGGCCGCCATGTAGGTGTGCGCGATGCCGGTCGGGCAGGCGGTCACCGCGACGAGCGAGCGCTTCTTGGCCGGAGCCGCTTCCGGAGCCGGGGCCGGGCTCGCGGCGGCGGCCGGCTGGTCGCTGACCGCGTCGAGGATGGTCCGGGCAGCCTCCTCGGCCGAGTCGGTCTCGCGCAGCAGCCGGCCGAACTCGGGCCGGGCCAGAGCGCGAGCCAGCTTGGTCAGGATGGTCAGGTGCGTCGCGTCGCCGCCCGCGGGTGCGCCGATGAGGAAGGCGAGGTCGGCCGGGCCGTCCTTCGCGCCGAAGTCGACCGGAGGTGAGAGCCGCGCGAATGCCACCACGGGCTCGTCGACCCCGGACGTACGGCAGTGGGGGATCGCCAGACCGCCGGGGAGACCGGTGGCGGAGACCTCCTCGCGGGCGAGCGCGTCGGCGACCAGCGCGTCGAGGTCGCCGGCCCGGCCGGAGTCGGCCACGCGCTGGGCCAGGGCACGGATGACACCGTGCTTGTCGGTGCCGAGGTCGGCGTCGAGGGCGACGAGCTCGGGGGCGATGAGTGCGGACATCAGAGTCCTCCGGTGATGGGGTCGAGGTCGCGTACCGACACGAGGTCGGCGCGCACCTGGGGTGGGGTGGGGAGGGTGGTGCCGGGGAGGCCGGCGGCTGCACTGCCGTACGCGACGGCGAGCCCGAGACGTTCAGGCGCGGGGAGTCCGCGCAGGTCGGCGAGGAGATAGCCGAACAGGGAGCTGTCACCGGCACCGACCGTGCTGACGACGTCGGTGGGCGGCGGGGTGGCGTGCCACGTACCTTCCTCGGTCACGAGGACGGCACCGTTTCCGCCGAGGGTCGCCAGCACGGCGGTGACCCCGCGCTCGACCAGGGTCCGGGCCGCCGCCGCCGCGGCAGCCGGATTCTCGAGGGCGGCCGGGTCGGAGCCGGTGATCGAGGCCAGCTCCTCGGCGTTGGGCTTGAGCAGGTCTGGGGCGCCGGCCGGGAGCCCGGCGGCGAGCGCCTCGAGCGGTGCCTCGCTGGTGTCGACCGCGATACGGGCGCTGGTGGAGCGCAGCGCGCTCACGACCTCGGCGTACCAGCCGGCCGGTGCCTCCGGCGGCAGCGAGCCGGCGAGGACGACCCAGCCGGCGACCTCGGCCTCCTGGACGAGCCGGGTGGCGAGTGCGTCGAGGAGCGCGGGGGTCGCGGTGGTGCCGGGGCCGTTGAGCTTGGTGGTGGTGCCGTCCGGCTCGGTCACGGTGGTGTTGATCCGCGGCCGTCCGGCCGGTCCGACCGCCACCACGTCGAGGCCGGTGGCCCGCAGCTCGGTGACCATCGGGTCCAGGTCCGGACACGGGAGCACGGCGCGCGTCGGCACCCCGGCGGCGTACGCGGCCCCGGAGATGTTCACGCCCTTGCCGCCCGGCTGGGAGCTGGTCGCCACAGCACGCAGCACCTCCCCGCGGCGCAGCGGGCTGGTGAGCATCACGGTGTGGTCGATGCTCGGGTTGGCGGTCAGGGTGACGATCATGCGATCCGCACCTCGAGGCCGCTCTCGCGCAGCTCGTCGGCGACGTCGTCGTCGATGTCGCTGTCGGTGACGAGCACGTCGACGTTGCCCAGCGCGGCGAAGCGGAGGGTGGTCTCGACGCCGATCTTGCTGGAGTCGGTCAGGCACACGACCCGGCGGGCGGCGTTGACCAGCGCTCGCTTGGTCGCGGCCTCGTCGTGGTCGGGGGTGGAGAGGCCATGGGCCAACGTCAGTCCGTTGGTCGCCACGAAGCAGACGTCGACCCGGAGCCGGCTGAGCGCGTCCACGGTCTCGGCGCCGACGGCGGCCTGGGTGGCCGGCCGGACGCGTCCGGGCAGCAGGTGGAGCTCGATCTGGGGACTTCCGGCCAGCATCGCCGCGACCGGGACGGCGTGGGTCACCACCGTGAGCTGGTGGTCACGGGGGAGGGCCCGGGCGAACCTGCTGGTGGTCGTCCCGGCGTCGATGGCGATGGTGCCACCGGTGGTGGGGAGGAGGTCGAGGGCTGCCTCGGCGATGCGGTCCTTCTGGGCGGTGAAGGTCTGCTCCCGCTCGCCGAGCGCGGACTCGAGCACCGCCATCGTCTCCACCGGCACCGCCCCGCCGTGCACGCGGCGGACCAGGCCGCGTCGCTCCAGCGTGGAGAGGTCTCGACGGACGGTCTCGGTGGTGACCTCGAACCGTTCGGCGATGTCGGCCACGGATATCCGCCCGCGCTCGGCGACGAGACGGGCCGTCGCGATCTGCCGCTCCTCGGCGTACATCGCGGCCTCCTTCAGGGATCGGTGTGGTTTCGAGTGGGTTTCTTCCTTGTGAATGCCCACATATGTTGTTTTATGCCCGAATGTGTTGACTCGTCAAGGGGTTAGGGCAGATATTTGTGGCCATGGTCACGTCTCACTCATCTGTTCTCTCCGGCACGCCGGTCGTCCCGGGGATCGTGCTGGCGCCCGTCCACGTGGTGCGGACCGAGGTCGACCCGCTCGCGCTGGCCGCCTTCGAACGGCGCGGCTTCGAGCACCCGGAGGACGCCCTCGCGGCCTACGCGGCAGCCGCCACCGCCGTCGCCGACGGCTACGCACGACGCGCTGAGACCGCGTCGGGAGCCGCCGCCTCCGTGCTGAGCGCGAGTGCCGGGCTGGCCCGCGACAAGGGGCTGCGCGTCGCCGTGGAGAAGCACCTGCGTGCGGGGGAGGGCCTGGTGGCCTCCGTCGGGGCGGCGGTCGAGCAGTTCGCGACGCTGTTCAGCGGGATGGGCGGCCTGATGGCCGAGCGGGTCACCGACCTGCGCGACATCGAGCGCCGGGTCCTGGCCCACCTCGCCGGTGAGCCCGAGCCCGGTGTGGACGTGCCCGAGGGGACGAGCGTGCTGGTCGCCGCCGATCTCGCGCCTTCCGACACCGCCGCCCTCGACCCGGCCCGGGTGGTCGCCCTCGTCACCGAGCGCGGCGGCCCCACCAGCCACACCGCGATCATCGCCCGCCAGCTCGGCATCCCGTGCCTGGTCGGGGTGGCCGGCGCGACCGGCATCGCCCCGGGCACCCTCGTGCTCGTCGACGGCCAGGCCGGCATCGTCGACCTCGAGCCCGGACCGGACGCAGCCGCTCACGCCGAGGCCGACCTCGCCCGGCGACAGGCGATCGCCGCCTGGACCGGACCCGGACGCACCGCCGACGGCCACCCGGTCGCGCTCCTCGCCAACGTCGCGGACGGCTCCTCGGCACGCGACGCGGCAGCCGGCCAGGTCGAGGGCGTGGGACTCTTCCGCACCGAGCTCTGCTTCCTCGACCGGCGCGAGGAGCCCACCGTCGCCGAGCAGGCCGACGTCTACGCCGAGGTGCTCGCGCCCTTCGCCGGCCGCGGCCACGTCGTCGTACGCACCCTGGACGCCGGCTCCGACAAGCCGATCGCCTTCGCGACCCACGAGGGTGAGGAGAACCCCGCCCTGGGTGTACGCGGCCTGCGGCTCGCCGCCGACAACCCCGGCCTCCTCGAGCGCCAGCTCGACGCCATCGCGATCGCCGCCGAGCGCACCGGCGCCGAGACCTGGGTGATGGCGCCGATGGTCGCCACGGTCCAGGAGGCCGCCGACTTCGCCGCGCTCGTCCGCGCCCGCGGCCTCAAGCCCGGCGTCATGGTCGAGGTGCCGGCCGCTGCGCTGATGGCCCACCGGATGCTGGAGGTCGTCGACTTCCTCTCCATCGGCACCAACGACCTGACCCAGTACGCCATGGCCGCCGACCGGCTGGCCGCCGACCTCGCCCACCTGACCGATCCCTGGCAGTCAGCGGTGCTGCAGCTCATCGCGATCACCGCCGAGGCGGGACGTACGGCTGGCAAGCCTGTCGGGATCTGCGGCGAGGCCGCCGCCGACCCGCTGCTCGCGCCGGTGCTCGTGGGCCTCGGCATCACCTCGCTGTCGATGGCTCCTGCGGCCGTCCCGGCCGTCGGCGCCCGGCTCGGATCGGTGACCGCAGGGCTGTGCGACGAAGCCGCCGAGGCCGCGCTCGGTGCGCTGTCGCCCGCCGAGGGCCGCGAGGCGGTCGCCAAGCTCCTCGGCTGAATGGGTGCCGGGCACACTGGGCTCATGCCCGCGCGCTACGTGTTCACCGAGACCTGGGAGCTCCCGTTGTCACCCGAGGCGGTGCGGGACGCACTGGTCGACGTCGAGCGCTACCCGCGGTGGTGGCCGCAGGTGCGGGCGGTGGCGAAGCTCGGTGAGGACGATGCCCTGCTCGTGTGCCGCTCGGTGCTGCCCTACGACCTGGAGATCGTGCTGCACGCCGTCAGCCGCGACCTGCCCACGCTGGAGGTCGGCATCGGCGGCGACCTCGACGGGTTCGCGCGCTGGACTCTGACGCCGGCGCCGAGCGGGAGCCGGATGGTGTTCGAGCAGGAGGTCGTCGTACGCGGCCTGCTCGGCCTGGCCTCGGTCGCACTGCGACCGGTCCTGGCCTGGAACCACCGGAAGATGATGCTCGGCTGCCGGCAGGGACTGCCCGCGGCCGTCGGTTCTGCCTAGAGCGCCGAGCCCTTCTGGTATTCGGCCCAGGAGAGGTTCCAGTCGCCGAAGCCGTTGTCCCACTCCATCTTCCGGTCGGTGCCGGTGGTCTCGACGATGTCGCCGATGCGGGCCAGGCCGTAGAGCCAGGCGGCGTTGTCGGTGGAGATGCCGGTGCAGCCGTGGGAGACGTTGGCGTAGCCCTGGGAGCCGGTCGACCACGGGGCGGCGTGGATGAACTCGCCGGAGTTGGTCAGGCGCATGGCGTACTCGACGTCGTCGAGGGAGTAGTAGTCGCTCGAGCCCTGGTCGGAGATGCCGATCGTCTCCGAGCGCATCTCCTTGACCCGGTGCTTCTCGGAGATCACCTTGATGCCCGAGCGGGTGATGAAGCCGGGCTTGCCGGTGGTCGCCGGGATCGTACGCAGCAGCTTGCCGTTGCTGAACACCTTCATCCGGTGGGTGCGGGCGTTGACCCTGAAGACGTGCGCGTCGCCGACCTTGTAGGTGGCGGTGCGGCTGTGCTGACCGTAGACGCCCGCGCCCGCGGAGGCGCCGTTGATGTCGAGGTCGACCTTGATGGTGGTGCCGGGCTTCCAGTAGTGCTGCGGGCGGTAGCGGGCCTCGGTGTCGGAGACCCAGTACCAGGAGCCGGTCTGGGCCGGGGTGGCGGTGACGTGCATGCGCTTCTCGAAGGAGGCGTGGTCCTTGACCGGGACGTCGAAGTAGACCGCGACCGGCATCCCGACGCCGACCTCGGACTTGTCGACGGGGACGATGGTGGCGAAGGTCTGCTGGGCCAGCGAGAGCGAGCGGGTGCTGAAGCTGCTGGTGACCTTCCCGGTCTCCCCGGTGGCGGTGACGGTGTAGCGCAGCGCCGGGTCAAGGAGGTCGTTGGCGGTCCACGTCTTCTTGTCCTCCGACAGCGAGCCGGGGACCGTGCGTCCGTCCGGCTTGGCGACCTTCACGCTCGTGAACTCGCCCGAGGTCGCGGTGACGGTCACGGTGCTGTCCACCGCGACGTCCTTGGCCCCGTCGGCGGGGAAGATCTTGGCGGTGAGCGGCTTCGCCGACGGCGAGGCGCTCGGCTCGCCCTTGGCGGCCGAGTCGGGGGACTCGGGGACCTCGGCACAGCCCGAGAGCACGAACAGGGCCACGGCGGCCACGACAGGGAAGGAACGAACCCGCATGGGATAACTATGCGGTAGGAGGCAACCGAATTCTCGGCGTGTCCGCGCGTGTACTGAAGGTTGTGGTGTTGTCGGTGCTGCCACGTACGGTATCTGCCGATGAGTGACACTCGCGTCGAGGCGGCGTACGCCGGGGCTCTGGCCGCCTTCAGGAACCCGATGCTCGACCTCCTGCACGGCCGGTTCGCGCCGTTCGTGGTGGCGGTGCTCTCGGTGACCTTCACCTCCGAGCGGGCCGCGGTCCCGGTGGTGGACGCGCACGCCGAGATCGCCGACATGCTCGACCGGCTCCGGGCCACCGGCCACGCCGAGGGCGACGGCGGCGAGGTCATGCTCCCGGTCGGCACCGCGCGCGACCTGTGCCGCCAGTGGGTGCGCGCCGGGTGGCTGCTGCGCCAGATCGAGGGCGAGGACGAGGTCTACCGGCTCTCCGCCCACGCGGTGGGTGCCCTGGAGATCGCCGGCAGGGCGAGCGGCTCGCGGGCCCGGGTCTCGGAGTCCCGGGTCCGGACGCTGCTGGAGGCGGTCGAGCGGCTCGCCCAGGACGCCGACCCCGACGTGCTCACCCGGGTGGCCCGGCTGACCGAGGAGATCGCCGAGCGCCGCGCCGAGATCGCCCGCCTGGACCGCACCGGCGTCGTCGACACCGTCGATGACGACACCCTGCTCGAGCAGGCCGAGAACATCCTCCACCTGACCCGCGAGCTCCCGGCCGACTTCGCGCGCGTGGTCGAGTCCATCCGAGCGATGCAGCGCGACGTGGTGACCGACCTGCGCCAGGACGTACGCCCGGCCGGCGAGGTGCTGCGTGAGTACCTGCAGCGCGGCAAGGACGTGATGGCCTCGACGCCCGAAGGCAAGGCGTTCGCCGGTGCGCTGCGGATGATCGGCGACCCACGTCGTCTCGACGACCTGGCCACCAACCTGCGTACGGTGCTGCGGCATCGGTTCACGAAGGAGATGGGGCCGACCGAGCGGGCCGAGCTCGCCGCGGTCGGACGGCGGATCGAGACCGGTGTCGCCGAGGTGCTGGCCGCCCAGCAGACCGCCTCCCACGTGATCACCACCCAGGTGCGTACGCACGACCCGGCCCGCGACCGGCAGGTCGACGACCTGCTGCGCGACGTCATGGTCGGCTTCCAGGCGTGGATGCCGACCTCGCGGCCGGCCGAGGCCGTCGAGCCGCTGCGCCGGCTGCCGCTCGCCGACCTGGGCCACCTGCGCCAGTCGGTCAGCGAGCTGCGCCCGCCCGAGCCGCCGGCGCCGCTGGCCGACTGGGGCGACGTGGAGAGCGCCGTCGAGGACACCAAGGCGTGGGGCGGGCCGGGATACCGGGCGATCGAGGCCCACCTGGACGCCTATGTGGCGGCCGCCGACGGGCCGGTCGACCTGGCCGAGGTCTTCGCGGCAGCGCCGGAGGAGATCAGGCGACCGGTCGACCTGCTCGGGCTTCTCGAGATCGCCCACCGTCGCGGGATGGCCGAGACGGGGGAGATCTCCACCATCGAGGCGGTGAGGGCCGACGGGGTGCGGCGCAGGTTCGCGTTCGGCGGGGTGAGGATGACTGATGGTGGAACTGGCGAAGGGACCGACGTTGACTGACACCGAGACCGAGGCGGTCGCCTACGGCAGCGAGCCGGAGGGCTTCATCGAGCCCGTCTCGATGGAGGACGACCCGACCGAGCTGTTCGTCGGCGACCGCGGTGTCCTGGACGCCGACGTACGCCGGGTGCTGGTCCAGCTCCTGCGGCGGCGGTTCATCACCGCGGAGCGGAGCCCGCGCCAGTGGCGTACGCTGCTCGACCACCAGGCGGTGATCGAGTCACGGCTCCACGACCTGTTCGTCCGGCTCGTGGTCGACCACGACCGCGGGATCGCCTACAAGCGCCAGGTGCGCTCGGAGGAGCTCGACGTGCCGGTGCTCCTCAAGGACGACGCCTACTCGCGCGCCGAGACGCTGGTGCTGGTCCATCTGCGCACCGTCTTCCAGCGCGAGCGTGGCGCGGGGCAGAGCTCCGCACGCGTGGACGCCGACGAGCTGGAGCAGACCGTGCTCACCTACTTCGACGTCGCCAGCGGCGACGCGGCCCCGCGCCGGGAGATCCGCCGGGCCGTCGAGCGGCTCGCCCGGGAGGGCCTCCTCGAGGAGGAGTCCGAGGATCGCTATCGGATCACGCCGCTGGTCGAGATCGTGCTGAGCGTCGAGAAGCTGACCGAGCTCAAGGCGTGGCTGAGGGACCCGACGGGTACGACCCGGGTCGAGGTCGCCGTCGAGGCCGAGGAGCCTGACGACGCTGACGATCTGGAAGACCCGAAGAGCGACGACGAGGCGGGGGAGACCGAGCGGTGAACATGATCGACAGCCTCTTCGGCCTCATCCCGGAGCGCTCGACCGGGCGGCAGTGGGTCGCGAGCGAGCTGCAGCTGGTCAACTGGGGCGGCTACGACGGCGCCCACCGGGTGCGCTTCTCGCCGACCGCGACGCTGCTGACCGGAGGCTCCGGGTCGGGCAAGTCGACCCTGATGGACGCCTACATCGCCCTGATCATGCCCCACACGACGCCGTTCAACGGCGCCTCCAACGGCGGCGTCGTGGGTCGGCCGCGGGGTCAGGACCAGCGCAACATCCTCTCCTACGCGCGCGGCAAGATCGACGAGGCGAAGACCGCCGAGGGCACCAAGATCCGGGTGCTGCGCGGCGACGGCCGCGACACCTGGTCGGCGATCGCGATGACCTGGGCCGACCAGACCGGCGCCCGCTTCACCGCGGTCCGTGCCTGGTACGTCCCCGCCTCCGCGAAGAACCTCGACGACGTGACCAAGCTCCGTGCCGTGGCCGAGGCGGGCTTCGACGTACGCGACCTGGAGCCGGTCGCGGCCCACCGGTTCACCCGCACCGCGGTCTCCGAGGTGGGCCTGACCCCGATCGACACCGACCGAGACTTCACCGCCCGGATCCACTCGGCGCTCGGGATCGGTGCCGCCGGCGACGGCGAGAAGGCGGTCAACCTCCTCGGCCGGATCCAGGCGGGCCAGCAGATCACCACGGTCGACGACCTCTACAAGAAGATGGTGCTCGAGGAGCCCGAGACCATCGCCACCGCCGACGGCGTCGTCGCCCACTTCGACGAGCTCTCCGCGACCCGCGACCGGATGGTCACCGCGCAGCAGCAGGTTCGTGCGCTGACGCCGATCCGGGAGCTCCGTATCGCCATGGAGGATGCCGCCTCCCGGCTGGAGGTCATCGACGGGATCGGTGCCTTCGGCGACGAGACGACCCCCGCCGGGCTGTGGCGGGCGGGCAAGCGGGTCGACCTGCTCAGCGAGCTCGAGTCCGACCTCAGCTCCCGCAGGAGCGCCGCGGAGAAGGCGGTGGCCGAGAAGCAGGCGCTGATCGACGCCGCCGAGTCCGAGCGCGACGGCCTGGCGGTCACCGTCGCGGCCTCCGGCGGTCGCCGCCTCGAGGAGGCCACCCGCGAGATCAAGGCCGCCGAGAGCCGCGCCGATCAGGTACGCCGCGCCCGCGAGGCGCTCGAGGCCGAGCTCACGATCCTCGGCGCTGAAGCGACCACCCAGGCCGACTTCGAGGCTCTCCAGACGAGCGCTCGTGAGGCGCTGGTCGACGACGACGCCCGCACCACCGCCCTCAACGCGTACGCCGCCGCGCGGTCCGCGGAGGCCGAGGCGATCAAGCTGGTCGGCCGGCTCGAGGGCGAGCTCGCCGATGCCGAGAAGACGAAGAACAACATCCCCGAGCCGCTGCGCGCGGCCCGTGCGGTGCTGGCCGAGGCGGCCGGACTGAGCCCGGCCGAGATGCCGTTCGTGGGCGAGCTGGTCGAGGTGCGCACCGAGCACGAGGCCTGGCGCGAGGCGTTCAACCTGGCGCTCGGCGGCTTCGCGACCACCATGCTCGTCGACGCGGCGCACGTCGGCGCGTTCCGGGCGGCGATCGACTCGGTGCGGCAGCGCACCCGGATCCGCTACGAGGCGGTCCCCACCGGGACGAAGGACACCACGATCCTCGACGAGGGCACCCTGCCGGGGCGCCTCGACTACCGCCGCGGCGTGTTCACGGGCTGGCTCAAGAAGCGACTGGCCGAACGGCACGGCTACGTCTGTGTGCAGACCCCCGCGCTGCTCGGCCAGCACCGGATGGCACTGACCGTGACCGGCCAGGTCTCCCAGGGGTCGCGCGGTGCTCACGGTGGCCAGGGCGGCGGCAACGTGCTCGGCTTCACCAACACCCGTCGCGTCGCCGAGCTCACCGAGGTGCTCGAGACCGCCCGTCGCGATGCCGAGAAGGCGCGGACGGCGGTCGCGGAGGCCGAGCGGGCCATCAAGGAGCTCGATCTGCGGCGTACGTCCTTCAAGGCGGTCTCCGCGCTGACCTGGGACCAGGTCGACGTCACCGGGGCCGAGGCCGAGCGCGACCGCTGGGCCGCGGTGATCGAGGAGGTCACCGCCGACAACCCGGAGATCGCCACGCTCCAGAAGCGGCTTAAGGAGGCGCGGGCCAAGGTGGACGCGCTGCGCGAGGGCATCGGCGCCGCCAAGAGCGCGTTCAAGGAGCTCGACGCGCGCTGGAGCGACGTGGTCGAGCAGGTCGACCGCGCCAAGGACGCGCTGGAGGAGGCGGCGGCCTCCGGCACCGAGATCGCCCCGGCCCAGGCCGACTATCTCGAGCAGCTCTTCAAGGCGGCCGGCGGTGAAGCGGCCGGCCGGCGCGAGGACGCACTCGCCGAGCTCGACGCGGTCTTCGCCCGCGCGGGCGAGAGCCTCGACGCCGACCGTGTCGGCGCGCAGGAGACGATCGGTGCCGCCCGCGTGCAGCTCCAGCAGACCTTCGAGTCCTTCCTCGAGCGCTGGCCCAACCCCAACCTCCACACCGACCCGGACGCCTCCTACGCCGACTTCGACCGCCTCCTCGACGAGCTGCAGACCAGCGGCCTGCACGAGCTCGAGGTCGAGTGGCGCGACTCGCTGCTCAACCTCTCGGGCAACGACCTGACCAACCTCGACTCGACCCTGTCGCGGGCCGTTCGGGAAATCCGCGACCGGATCGACCCGATCAACCAGATCCTCGCCGAGCTGCCGTTCAACGACGACGACCATCGGCTGCGGATCGACACCCAGGAGGGCCAGTCGGCCGTCCGCGGCCGCTTCCGCAAGGAGCTCCGCGCGGTGCGCGACCTGATCGAGAGGGCCTCGACCAACGAGACCCGGGAACAGGCCTACACCCGGATGTCGCGACTCATCGACCGGATGCGCCGCACCGCCCCAGACTTCGCCGACCTGATCGACGTACGCAACCACGTCCGCGTCAGCGCCGAGAAGGTCACCGCCGACACCGGTGAGCACGTCGCCCTCTACGACCACATCGGCGAGAAGTCCGGGGGCGAGTCGCAGGAGCTGGTCGCCTTCATCGTGGGCGCCGCGCTGCGCTACCAGCTCGGCGACGCCGGTGCCGAGCGACCGCGCTACGCACCGGTCTTCCTCGACGAGGCGCTGATCAAGGCCGACGCCCGTTTCACCGGCCGCGCGATCGGCGCCTGGCGGGGTCTCGGGTTCCAGCTCATCATCGGCGCGCCGAACGACAAGCACAGCGCCATCGAGCCGCACGTCGACGTTCAGTACACCGTGCTCAAGGACGCCGAGGGCCACTCGTTCCCGAAGCTCGAGGTCGGCCTCGAGGAGATCCCGGCCGGCTGAGACGCCGCCTACGGCTGGATCGACAGGAACAGGAACGACGCCATCAGCACCAGGTGGACGAACCCCTGGAGCGCGTAGACGCGACCCTGGACGACCGTCAGCCCGGTGACGAAGACCGTGATCACCAGCAGCACGATCTGGGTCGGCTCCAGGCCGAGCACGAGCGGGCCGCTGAGCCAGATCATCGCGACGGCGATGGTCGGGATGGTGAGACCGATCGAGGCCATCGCGGAGCCGTAGGCGAGGTTGAGGCTGGTCTGCACCCGGTCGCGGGAGGCGTTGCGGACCGCGGCGATCGACTCGGGGGCGAGGACGAGGAGGGCGATCACGACGCCGACGACCGCGTAGGGGAAGCCGAGGTTCTTCACGGTGCTCTCGATCGTGGGGGAGAGGACCTTCGCCAGACCGACCACCGAGACCAGGGAGACCAGCAGCAGGGCCAGGCTGAGCCCGGCCTCGCCGGCCGAGGGCGGGTCAGCGTGGCTGTCCTCGTCGAGGTCGACGATCCCCGTCATCCGGCCGTGCTCGTCGCTGGTGACGGGCAGGAAGAAGTCGCGGTGGCGGACGGTCTGGGTGAAGAGGAAGGCGACGTAGAGCGCCAGCGAGGCGATGGCGGCGAAGGCCAGCTGCGAGGGTGAGTACTGCGGGCCCTGCGCGGACGTCGTGAACCTGGGCAGCACCAGGGTGAGACCGGCCAGGGCGATGACGGTGGCGACCGCCGAGCCGGTGCCGGCAGCGTTGAAGCTGACCAGCCCGTGCTTGAGGGCACCGACCATGAGCGAGAGCCCGACGATGCCGTTGAGGGTGATCATCACCGCGGCGAAGACGGTGTCGCGCGCGTAGGTGCTGGTGTTGTCGCCGCCGCTGGTCATCAGCATCACGATCAGTCCGACCTCGATCACGGTCACCGCGATCGCGAGGATCAGCGACCCGAACGGTTCGCCGACCTTGTGGGCCACGACCTCGGCGTGGTGGACCGCGCTGAGCACCGCACCGATCAGCACCGCCGCCACCACGGCGAGGATCGTCCAGTGGTCGTGGCGCAGCCATGCGAACACCAGCACCACCAGGGCGAGGATCGGCACGACCACTGACCACTGCAGGCGGCCCCGGACCGCTGGTGCGCTCATGGGCCGACCCTATCCCGGTGCGGGGCCACCGTCCGGATGCCCGACACGCGCTCGTAGCCTGAGCGGGTGTCCTCCACCTACACCCCTCCGGCAGCATTCAAGACCCGTCCCGACCTGCTGGGGAGGTTCGGCATGGTCGGCTCGACGCACTGGCTGGCCAGCGGCGCGGCGCAGGCAGTGCTCGAGCGCGGTGGCAACGCCTTCGACGCGGTGGTGGCGGGCGGGTTCGTGCTGCACGTGGTCGAACCCCACCTCAACGGGCCGGGCGGCGACCTGGTCGGGATCTTCGCGCCCGCCGGCGGCGAGGCGACGGTGCTGATGGGCCAGGGGCCCGCACCGGCCGGGGCGTCCGTGGAGCACATGCGCGCCGAGGGCCTCGACCTGGTCCCCGGCTCGGGTGCGCTCGCGGCAGCCGTACCGGGGGCGGTCGAGGCCTGGCTGATGCTGCTGCGCGACCACGGGACCTGGGAGCTCGGTGAAATCCTCGCCTACGCCATCGACTACGCCCGCAACGGCCACCCGATCCTGGGTCGCGCGGTCGCCACGATCGCGACCGTGGCCGACCTGTTCCGCGACCACTGGCCCACCTCGGCCGCGCACTGGCTGGTTGACGGCGAGCCGCCGGCACCCGACACGATGGTCCGTAACGAGGCCTACGCGGCTGTGCTCGACCGCCTCGTGGCCGCCGGCGACGGCGCCGGGACCCGCGAGGAGCGCATCGACGCGGCCCGTGCCGCCTGGGGGAGCGGGTTCGTCGCGGAGGCGATCGAGCGGTTCGTACGCACCCCGCACCGGCACTCCTCCGGAACCGACCATTCCGGGGTGATCACGGCGGCCGACATGGCCGGGTTCTCCGCTGCGTACGAGAAGCCGGTGACGACCGAGTTCCGCGGCCACACGATCGCCAAGGCGGGGCCGTGGACGCAGGGGCCGGTGCTCCTGCAGACGCTCAACCTGCTCGAGCCGCTCGACGACGCGCTGCTCGACCCCAGCAACCCGGCCGGTGCGCACACGATCCTGGAGGCGACCAAGCTCGCCTTCGCCGACCGGGACGCCCATTACGGCGACAGTGCCGATCCGGAGGTGATCGCGACCCTCATCTCCCAGGAGTACGCAGCGACCCGCCGCCCCCTGATCGCCGAGGTCGCCTCGACCGAGGTGAGGCCAGGGCTGGGTGCGACGGCCTTCCCGCCGCTGCGTGAGACCTACGACCCGGCCGCCGCCGCGTCGGGCGTGGGGGAACCGACCGTCTCGCGCGACGGCGAGACCCGCGGCGACACCTGCCACATCGACGTCGCCGACCGCTGGGGCAACATGATCGCCGTGACCCCCTCGGGCGGGTGGCTGCAGTCCTCGCCCACGATCCCCGAGCTCGGCTTCTGCCTCGGCACCCGGCTGCAGATGACCTGGCTCGAGCCGGGGCTGCCCTCGACGCTCACGCCCGGCCGGCGGCCGCGCACCACGCTCACCCCGACCCTCGTCCTCCGTGACGGGCACGCCGTCACCGCCGTCGGCTCGCCCGGTGGTGACCAGCAGGACCAGTGGCAGCTGCTCTACCTGCTGCGCACTCTTGTCGGCGGCTATTCGCCCCAGGAGGCCATCGACGCCCCGGCGCTTCACTCGACGTCGTTCCCGGGGTCGTTCTGGCCGCGCACCTGGGTCCCTGCCGGCGCGGTGCTCGAGGATCGGCTCGGTCCTCGGGTCGTCGAGGATCTGCGACGTCGTGGTCACGCCGTCGAGCTGAGTGGCGACTGGTCTCTGGGGCGGCTCTCCGCGGTCACGCGGGATCCTGAGAATGGCATGCTTTCTGCTGCTGCCAATCCTCGGGGCGCGCAGGGGTACGCGGTCGGGCGGTAGGACCCGGCACCGGTGGTCGAGCCGCGGCCCACTGGTGGTCGAGCTTGTCGAGACCACCCTTGAGGAAACCTCGCTTGGCGACTGCTTCTTCGTTTCAGGGTTCGCCGCCGACCCGTTCCTTGAGTGTTTCTCGATCGTGCACCGCGTCAAGGACGCCCTGCGGGCGCCGCTTCGCGGTGGCCTTCGGCCATCCTTGACCCGGCACCCGATCGAGAAAGATTTCGCCTATATCGGGGCGGCGGCGAGAGTGTGGCGCAGCAGCAACGTGACTTGTTCGCGGACTGCATAAATGACTTCTGACCAGCCAAAATGGCTTGCTCTATGGTGCTGTTTAGCATATAATAAGGCACATGTACGAGAACATCGACCGCTTCCTCGACGGGCCACCTCCGGGTGCGTCCGAGCGAGAGCTGGTCGACTGGATCGCTCGACTCGAAGCAGTGAAGTGTCGCGCAGAGGCGGTGCAGGCAGAGGCTTCGGTACGTCTCGAGGAAGCCGCCCGCGTCCGGCAGGCCGAGGCCGGTGCCCCTGCCCGCAAGCTCGGTGAAGGCGTGGCCTCCCAGATCGCGCTCGCGCGACGAGTCTCACCCGATCGGGGTGCGAAGCTGCTCGGGCTGGCGAAAGTCCTCCTCATCGAGATGCCGCACACCTTTGGATTGATGAAGGCCGGGTTGTTCTCGCAGTGGCAGGCCACCATCCTCGCCAGGGAGACCGCCTGCCTCTCCCTGGAGGACAGGCGGGTCATCGACCACGAGCTCTGCGCACCTGGGCCGAGCGGGCAGCCGGCGAAGGCAGCGGCGATGGGGCTACGCCAGCTCGAGAACGCCGCCAAGAAGCTCGCCATCACCCTCGATCAGGCCTCCGTGGTCGCCCGCGCCGCCAGCGCTGAGAAAGACCGGCGGGTCAGCCTGCGGCCGGCACCGGACACGATGACGTGGCTCGGTGCGCTGTTGCCGGTCAAGGACGGCGTCGCGGTCTTCGCGGCCCTGGACCAGGCGGCCAATGCCGCCCGTGCCGCCGGCGACGAACGGACCCGGGGCCAGGTCATGGCCGACACCCTCGTCGACCGCGTCACCGGACGCAGCAGCGCCGGGGCGAAACCGCGGATCGAGGTCAAGATCGTCATGACCGCCGACGCCCTCACCAACGACAGCGACCAGTCAGCCATGGTTGAGGGATACGGCCCCGTCCCCGCAGCCTGGGCCCGCGAGGAACTGGCCGATGCCGAGGTGTTCGTGCGCCGGTTGTTCACCGACCCCGCCGGGCAGCTGGTTGCGATGGAATCCCGCTCGAGGAAGGCACCCGACGGGCTGGCCGAGTTCGTCATCACCCGGGATGGCGGGATCTGCCGGACCGTCGGCTGCGACGCCCGATCCGCAACATCGACCACATCGAGCGTCACGCCGATGGCGGAGAAACCAGCGCCCAGAACCTGCAGGGCTTGTGCGAACGATGCAACCAGGCGAAAGAAGCCATCGGCTGGCAAGCCCGACCCGGACCCCGATGGCAGCATCACCACCATCACACCCACCGGCCACACCTATGTCAGCCCACCACCCGAACACTGGCAGCCGCACCCATCACCCCTGTCCCGGGCAGAGTTCACGCTGCGCGACGTACTCCTCGATCACACCCTTGCGGCCTGACGACCAGGCAGGCTCGAGGCTTCGAGAACTTTCTTCGGATCAGTGCTTGACCCTGACGCTACGTCAGCCCTGCACGCTTCTTCCACGGCCCCAAAACAGGGAGCCGAAACCACCGAAGAAAGAAGCAGAACATGAACAACATCCTCACCCGGCTCATCGGCGACAAGAAGGACTGGAAGCGCATGGAAGCCCGTGCCAACGAGCTCCCCGCCGACTACCGCACCGTGTATGCCGAGATGAAGAACTACATGTGGCGCTTCACCGCCAGCGACGGCATGGACATCGTCGACATCCTGCGCGACATCCTCGACCTCTTCGAGACCGAAGCCGCTGCCGGCCGCAGCGTCGTCGAGGTCACCGGCACTGATCTGGCCGCGTTCTGCGACGCCAGGCTGCCCGAGCAGCAGGACGTCTACCGCGCCAAGCTGCGCGCGAACCTCAACAAGGTCGCCGACAAGCTCGCCTGATGTCCGAAAACGTAAGAGCCCCGCTGGCGTCTCGGGTCACCAGCGGGGCAAGAACAATGTTGCCGCATCACCAAAGAGGTTGTCACCCCTTTTCGAGAAATTCTGCAGAATTTTGCATTGCAGAGTTCTGTGGCTCGTCAGGAGCTGCTCAGATGACCGCCCCGACGTCCTTGGCCACGATGTTGTCCATGGCGCGCTCGGCGATGGCGGCGATGGTCATCGACGGGTTGCAGGCGCCGGTGGTGCCCGGGATGAGAGCGCCGTCGAGGACGTAGAGGCCGTCCTGGCCCATGACCCGCCCGTCGAGGTCGCACACCGTGCCCATGTTGGCGCCGCCGAGCGGGTGCCAGGTGCTGTTGACGATGGTGTTGGTGTCGATCAGGGCACCGAGCCCGCCGCTGATCTTGGAGACCCGCTCGTGGATGGCCCGGTAGCTCGCCGCGTCGCCGCCGAAGGGGAAGCGCAGGCTCACCGAGTCGGTCAGCGAGCTGTAGCGGAAGCTGCCACGGTCGGCGCTGACCCCGAAGCCGACCAGCATCGTGCCGCCCAGGTCGAGGCCGAGGGGGAGCGGCGGTAGCGACGCCTGGATGACGGTGTTGGCCGTCGTCGGGTCGGCCCACTCCTGGCTCTGGTAGACGACCGGCCCGCCCTGCGTACCGGTGAGGTCCTCGTCGAAGGGGCGCCACATGTAGATCCGGTCGCCGTTGGTGCCCCAGCCCTGGCCGAGCTGCTCGGGAAGGTCGGGGATGGTCCCGGTGGCCGCGGCGCGGACCAGGAGCTTGCTGGTGTTGAGCGAGCCCGCCGCCATGATCAGCGCCCCGGTGGTCATGATCTTCTGCTCGACCGCGTCGCCGGTGTCGTCGGTGCGGTCGACGTGGACCTCCCAGCGACCGTCCGCGGCGCGGGCGACCGAGGTGACGTTGTGGCGGGTCGCGACATGCACGAGCCCGGTGGCCTCGGCCTGCTTGATGTAGGTGACGTCGACGGAGTGCTTGCCGCCGTTGTTGACGCCGAGGGCACAGTCGCCGTTGGTGTAGGACGGTGCCATCTCGCCGCGCAGCTCCGCGAGCGCGTAGGACCAGTCGATCGGCATCGGGATCTTCCGCAGGTCGTAGCCGGCGGCTCGGACGCGCGCGCCGAACGTACGCGAGACCCGGTAGTTGTCCGAGGCGATCAGCTCGTCGGGCGCGGTCGCGGCGCCGAGCATCCGGGCGACGCGCGGGTAGTGGACCCGGTCCATGAGGTCGTAGTCGAGCTCGTTCGGGAACCAGGTGTTGAAGACCTCCGCGGAGGGTTGCAGCGTCATGCCCTGGTAGACCAGCGAGCCGCCGCCGACCCCGGCCGCGCACATGGCGAGCATGTTCTGGCCGAGGACCGGCTCGAGCAGACCGACGTACGGGCCGAAGTTCAGCGGCGTGCCGAGCAGCGTCTGCAGCGGCTTGAGCGCCGCCGGCGCGGTGGTGTGGAACAGCACCCGCTTGTCGAGCGAGCGGATCGTCGGGAAGGTCTGCGCGTCCGGACCTGTCGGCCAGCGGCGACCGCGCTCGAGCACGGTGACCGGTACGCCCGCCTCGGCCAGCCTCAGGGCGGCCACGCCGCCGCCGAACCCGGAGCCGATGACGACCGCGCGGTGCTCCTCCCGAACCAGTCGTACGCGGCGGGGCGAGGCGGCCGCGGCCGGACCGGGAAACAGCCCGGTCGCAGCGGCGCCGGCCGCACCCGCGGCCCCGGCGAGGAACGTACGTCTGGTGGCAGATGTGGACAACGAGGACATGGTCAAGGGGGCTCCCTCGGCTCGCGGATCGTCGGCTGTTGCCGCGTAAGAGTTGACGAACTGGCCTGGTGTGTCAAGGCTCACGGCGCCGTTCTGGACAACTGTGTCCGGTACGCGACACCTCGCCGAGCGGGCGACCCAGCAACGCAGGCGGCGCAACCACAGCCATGTAGGCTGACGGCACTTCCAACAGCTAAGGACGATCTGAACCCCGATGGACGGACCGCAACCCGGCCAATATCCATGCCCGCCGTCTGATTCGAGGCTGTACCGAGCGAGGTCGGCTCGATGACCGAGGTCCTGTTCATTCTCCTGGCGCTGCTGCTCGTCGCCGCCTGTGGCGTCTTCGTGGCGGCCGAGTTCTCCTTGGTCACGGTCGACCACTCCCAGGTGGAGATGGCCGCGGAGCAGGGTGACAAGCGTGCCCAAGGCGTACTGCGCGCGATGAAGGAGCTCTCCAGCAACCTCTCCGGCGCGCAGGTCGGCATCACCGTGACCAACCTCGGCATCGGCTGGATGTCGGAGCCGGCGATCGCCGAGCTGATCGACGCGCCGCTGCTCGCCACCGGACTTCCGGAGGGTGCGGTGACGCCGATCGCGCTGACCGTCGCGCTGATCCTCTCGACCATCGTGACGATGCTCTTCGGTGAGCTCGTCCCCAAGAACCTCGCGCTGGCGCTGCCGCTGCAGACCGCCCGCGTCACCCAGGGACCGATGCGGGCCTTCACCCGGATCATGCGCGGGCCGATCAAGGTGCTCAACGGCACCGCCAACGCCATCGTCCGCCGCCTCGGCATGGAGCCACAGGAGGAGCTGCGCTCGGCGCGCAGCTCGGCCGAGCTCTCCTCGCTGATCCAGCGCAGCGCCCACGAGGGCACCCTCGACGCCGACACCGCCGAGCTGATGGAGCGCTCGGTCGAGTTCGGCACCCGCACGGCCGGCGAGATCATGACCCCGCGCGTACGCGTCCACAGCCTCGACCACAACGACCGCGCCGAGACGCTGATCGAGCTCACCCGGCGTACGGGCAACTCGCGCTTCCCGGTGCTCGACGACAACGAGGCCGTGGTCGGCACGGTGCACGTCAAGGCCGCCGTGGCGCTGCCGGTGCACGAGCGGCCCACGGCCAAGGTCAAGCACCTCATGGTGCCGCCGGTCGTGGTGCCCGACTCGCTGCGGCTGGATCCGCTGATGGCGCTGTTGCGCGCGGAGGGGTTCCAGCTGGCCGTCGTGCTCGACGAGTACGGCGACCAGGCCGGCATCGTCACCCTCGAGGACGTGATCGAGGAGATCGTCGGCGATATCGCAGACGAGCACGACCCGCTCAGTGCCCGGGCCCGGCTGCGCCGTGACGGCGGCTGGTCGCTCTCGGGGCTGCTGCGCCCCGACGAGGTGGAGGACATCACCGGCGTCGCCCTGCCCGAGGGGGAGGACTACGACACCGTCGCGGGCCTGATGCTGAGTCTGCTGGGCCGTATCCCCGAGCGCGGTGCGACCGCCGAGCTGACAGTGCCCGGCAACCCGCCGCCCGACTCCGATGACGACGACGTCTACGCGAGGTACGTGAAGCTGACCGTGGAGGTCATGGACGGGCGCAGGATCGACCGGATCTCGATGCAGGTGATCGGCTGATGTCGACGACGATGGGGCTCCTTCTCGGCCTGGTGCTGCTGCTCGCCAACGGCTTCTTCGTGGGCTCGGAGTTCGCGCTGGTCTCGGCCCGGCGCAGCCAGATCGAGCCGGCCGCGCAGGCCGGGTCGCAGATGGCCCGGATCACGCTGCGGGCGATGGAGAACATCAGCTTGATGATGGCCGGCGCGCAGCTGGGCATCACGGTCTGCTCGGTGCTGCTGCTGGCGATCACCGAGCCGGCGCTCGCGCACCTGCTCGAGCCCGGCTTCGACCTGATCGGCCTGCCCGAGGCGTTCCACCACCCGGTCGCGTTCGTGATCGCGATGCTGGTGGTCACCTACCTGCACGTGGTCATCGGCGAGATGGTGCCGAAGAACATCGCCCTGGCCGGCCCGGACAGGGCCGCCCTGGTGCTCGGCCCGGCCATCTACGCGGTCGTCTACGTGCTGCGGCCGATCATCGTGGCCTTCAACTACGCCGCCAACCTCTGCATCCGGGCGCTCGGCATCGAGCCCAAGGACGAAGTGAGCTCTGCGTTCACCCGTGCCGAGGTGGCCGCCATGGTCGAGGAGTCCCGCGGCGAGGGGCTCCTCGAGGAGGACGAGTACGGCCGCCTGACCGGCGCGCTGGGCTTCACCGAGAAGACGGTCGCCAAGGTCACCATCCCGATCGCCGACTGGACGATCGTGCCGCGGGGTGCCTCGGGCGCCGACATCGAGGCGGTGTGCGCCTCGACCGGCTACAGCCGGTTCCCGGTTGCCGACGACGGCGGGGACCTGGTCGGCTACCTGCACATCAAGGACGTGCTCGAGCCCGACGAGGCACGCCGGCGTCAGCCGGTCCAGAACAAGTGGATCCGCCCGTTCGCGACGGTCACGCCCGACGACGCGCTCCACGAGACGCTCGAGACGTTGCAGCGCCGCGGCGCCCACATGGCCCGGGTCGTTCGCGAGGACGGCAGCGCCATCGGACTGGCGACGCTGGAGGATGTCATCGAGGAGCTCGTCGGCGAGATCCGCGACGCCGCCCATGCCGATGACTCCACCCCTGCCGAGTAAGCACTAGGGTTTGTCCGTGCCGCGTCTGGTGACAGAGGAGAGCCTGCAGATGCCCAACCGTCGATCCGGTGATCCCCGCCTGCAACATGGCCGGGGCTCGCGGCAGCGACCGCCGGGCTCGGCAGACCGCAACCAGCCCGTGCTCGGCAAGCTGCTCAGCATCCTGCGGCTGGTCTACGCCCCGGTGGTGCTGTGGGCGGTGATGATCGCCGAGGACGACACGATCGCGCTGGCCGCGTTCGGCCTCGCGGTGGTCACCGATCTGCTCGACAGCTGGCTGAACCGCAAGCAGCTCGGCGGCCGCCGCGCGGGAGAGCTGCTCGACGTGGTCGCCAACACCGTCTTCGTCCTGGCCGCGACGCTCGCGCTCTGGCAGATCGATGTGATCCCGTGGCCGATCGCGCTGCTGGTGCCGCTGCGGCTCGTGGGCCTGCTCGCGATGATCCCGGCGCTGCGCAGCCGTGGGGTGCGTACGCTGCCGGTGCATCTGCTGGGCAAGGTGGCCGCCTTCTGCCTGCTGGCCTCCTTCCCGCTGCTCTACCTCAGTCACGACATCCCCGAGCAGCTCGACCTCGGCCTGGAGCCGAGCCTGCCGATCCAGGTGGCGCAGGCGTTCGGCTGGGCGTTCGCGCTGTGGGGGATCCTGCTGCTGTGGTGGAGCCTGGTCCTCTACGCCCAGGAGGTGCGTCGCCTGATGGCCACGACCCCGCCGCTGGAGAAGGGCGGGTCGGCCCGTGCCTGACGAGATCCCTGGCGAGGACCTGCGCGCCTACGTCACCAAGCCGCTGCTGGACCGCATCACCGACCAGTCGATCGACTCCGACTACAAGGCCGCAGCCGCGCGGCGGGAGCCCTCGGCGGAGGAGCCGGGCCGGCGGCGCCGACCGGGCGTGTGGGCGATGGTGGTCGTCGGGCTGTTCGCGCTGCTGGCCACCACCGCGGCGGTGCAGACCTCCCGCAACGAGGACATCCGCCAGACCAGCAGGCAGGTCCTGGTCGACCGCATCGAGCAGCGCCAGGACCGGATCGCCGACCTGCACCGCCAGATCTCCGCTCTCCGGGAGGACAACCAGCGGAGCGAGGGGTCGCTGAACTCGCTCCGTCTTCGGGCGAAGTCCGCCTCCTCGACCGCGGTCGGGACCGCGGAGGAGACCGGGTTCGCCCCGGTGACCGGCTCGGGGATCAGGATCACCATCGACAACGCCGCCGACGGCAACGAGGGCGGCACCGTCCGCGACTACGATCTCGCCGTGATCGTCAACGGACTGTGGGAGGCGGGGGCCACCGCCGTGTCCGTCGACGGCCAGCGGGTCACCGCGCGCAGCGGCGTGATCACCTCCGGTGCCACGCTCCGGATGAACGACGTCTCGCTCTCGCCGCCCTATGAGGTGTCGGCGATCGGCGACACGCGTACGCTGGCCGCACGCTTTGCCGAGACGGTCTCCGGCGCGATGATCCACACGACGACGCAGGACTACGGGATGCCCTACGACGTCGAGAACATCGACCGGCTGACCCTGCCGGCGGCGCCGGCCGACCTGTTGGAGCTGACCCAGCTGGGGGCCGACTCCGACAAGGGCTCGAAGCGCAACGACAACAACGACGAAGACACCGAAGAGAACAGCGAAGGGGACCGCGAAGAATGATCGCCGTCATCGGCCTAGTGATCGGCATCGTGCTGGGACTGTTCTTCCAGCCCGAGGTGCCTGTCGGTCTGGCGCCCTACCTCCCGATCGCCGTCGTCGCCGCGCTGGACGCCGTCTTCGGTGCGTTGCGGGCGTTCATGGACGGCATCTTCGACGACAAGGTCTTCGTCGTCTCGTTCATCAGCAACGTCGTCATCGCCGCCGGCATCGTCTACCTCGGTGACCGCCTCGGTGTCGGTGGCCAGCTGTCCACGGGCGTGATCGTCGTCCTCGGTATCCGCATCTTCACCAACGTCGCAGCCATCCGGAGGCACATCTTCCATGCCTGACCGGAAGAGGAGGCCACCGGTGAAGCGCACCGCGGCCAAGCGGACCCCCGCGAAGAAGGCACCGGCGAAGAAGCCCGCCACCCCGGCGGAGGAGGCCGTCGCCGAGGACGTCACCACGCCCGAAGCCTCGGACGAAGGTACGCAGCCTGCTGAGCAGGAGCCCACGGAGTCTGCCGAGACGACCGACGCCGCCGACGCCCCGGACGCCGAGGAGCCGTCGGAGACGGAGGTGGCCGAGGAGAAGGCCGAGGAGGGTCAGGAGGCCGGGGCCGACGAGGCCGCCGACCAGCCTGATCAGCCGGTCGCCGAGGAGGGTTCCGAGAAGGAGCCCGAGGAGTCGGACGACGTCGAGCCTGTCGAGCCCGTCGACTTCGTCGAGCCTGACGAGCCTGCCGCGTCGACGACGGCGGAGGATCCGGCGGCCGAGGACGTCGAGGATGCCGACGAGGTGGACGAGGCCGACGCCGCGGAGCCCGACGAGGTCGAGGACGCGACCGGCGACGAGCACGCCGAGGAGAACACCAAGGTCGCCGAGGCCGAGGAGCTGCCGACGACCCAGAAGGCCGATGAGCCCGATGAGTCCGACGAGCCGGAGAAGGAGCCTGAGGAGGAGCCGGCGCCGCTGGTCGGCCGAGCCCGCCTCTTCGACGCGCTGACCCACTTCCGGCGTGGCCAGGTGGCCGTGGCGGTCCTGCTCTGCGTACTCGGCTATGCCGCCGTGGTGCAGGTCCAGACGAACACCGAGGACTCGACCTACGCCGGCCTGCGCGAGCAGGAGCTGATCGACATCCTCTCCGGTCTGGCCGGCACGACGCAGAAGGCGCAGGAGCAGATCGAGGAGCTCGAGGCGACCCGCGACGAGCTCGAGGACCAGACCCTCCAGCAGCAGACCGCGCTGCAGCGCGCCGAGGAGCAGGTGGACACCCTCCGGGTGATCGCCGGGACGGTGCCGGTCAGCGGGCCGGGCATCACGATCGAGATCGACCCCGGCGCCGACCCGCTCCGGCTGACCGCCCTCCTCGACCTGATCGAGGAGCTGCGTACGAGCGGTGCCGAGGCGATGGAGATCGAAGGGGGCGACGGCGAGGCCGTACGCCTGGTCGCGTCCACCTCGATCGAGGTCAGCCAGCCCGCTCCCGGCCTCAACGTCGGCGGCGAGCTGATCAGCCCTCCGTACCGCCTCCAAGTGATCGGTCCGCCCGACACGCTGGCGGGTGCGATCGACTTCTACCAGGGCCCGCAGGACCAGCTCGAGGAGCAGGGCGCGGAGGTAAAGGTCGAGTCGGAGGAGAAGATCGACATCGAGTCGATTCACACCGTGTCCCGCTGACCGTTTCGTCGGTGGAGCGCAGTAGGGTTTCGTCAACCGGCTTGCGGGACGATCTTCCGTGGCCAGACCAGTACGCCTGATGAGGAGATGCCCGTGTACCCCGAGGACCTGAAGTACACCAGCGAGCACGAGTGGCTGCGCAACCCTGGCGAGACCGAGGGCTCCGTACGGATCGGGATCACCAACTACGCCCAGGACGCCCTCGGCGACATCGTCTACGTCTCGATGCCCGCGCTCGGCGACACGATCAAGGCCGGCGAGAGCTGCGGTGAGCTGGAGTCGACCAAGTCGGTCAGCGACATCTACGCGCCCATCTCGGGCGAGGTCGTCGCGGTCAACGGCTCGCTCGACGCGACGCCCGAGCTGGTCAACGACGACCCCTACGGCGGTGGCTGGCTCTTCGAGGTCGCCCCGGCCGATCCTGCCGAGCTGGAGAGCCTCCTCGACGCCGCGGCGTACGAGGCATCGCTCGACGCCTAGGCCCCTGCGCTAAGAATTGGCGCAGCCCAACCGAACACCTGGGCCGACCTGATAGGTTGCGGATACATCCCTCAACGTGAACTTGAGGGTGTGTGCCCGGCCCTCGATGAACCTGGAGCTACAAAATGTCCGTGTGCCCCGCTTGCGGCAGCCAGAACCCCGACGAAGCGCGGTTCTGCTCGCAGTGTGGCGTAAGCCTGACCGGGACCGACCAGACCTCGACGATTCAGCTCGGGGCTGACGCCGACACCTCCGACCGGGTGCTCAGCCCGATCGAGGCGGCCACCGTCGAGGCCCTTCCGCGCGGCAACGGCATGCTCGTCGTTCAGCGTGGTCCCGGCGCCGGAAGCCGCTTCCTGCTCGACCAGGACACCGTGGTCGCGGGTCGCCACCCGGACAGCGACATCTTCCTCGACGACGTCACCGTCTCGCGTCGCCACGCCGAGTTCAAGCGCACCGGCGACACCTTCGAGGTCTCCGACGTCGGCAGCCTCAACGGCACCTACGTCAACCGCGACCGCATCGAGAACGTCGTCCTCAAGGACGGCGACGAGGTGCAGGTCGGGAAGTTCCGGCTCGTCTTCTACGCCGGGCACGAAGGGGCGTAGCCGATGGCCGCCGCCGCGATGCCTGACCCTCAACGGCCGGCTAGCGACTCGGGGGAGCGGCTCAACATCGGGCAGGTCCTGGACCAGCTGCGTCCTGACTTTCCCACGGTCACGATCCCGAAGATCCGGTTTCTCGAGGACAAGGGACTGATCAAGCCGGAGCGCACTCCCGCGGGCTACCGCAAGTTCTCCCGCCGCGACGTGGAGCGGCTGCGCTACGTCCTGCGGATGCAGCGTGACCACTACCTGCCGCTCAAGGTCATCGGCGAGCACCTCGACGCGATCGATCGCGGCCTCGAGCCGCCGGCGATCGAGCCGACCGTGCCCACCGTCCCGACGGTCGCCCTCACGCCCGACGGCGCGCCGGGGGCGGAGTCGTTCCGGCGCACGGACCACATGCGGATCTCGCGACGCGAGCTCCTCAAGATCGCCGAGGTCGACGACTCGCTGCTGACCGAGCTGGAGAAGATGGCGCTGGTGGTGCCGCTGCGCAGCGGCCACTACGACACCGACGCCCTGGCGATCGCGCGCACCGCCAAGGAGCTGGCCGAGTTCGGCATCGAGCCCCGTCACCTGCGCGGCATGAAGGCCGCCGCCGACCGCGAGGTGGGTCTCATCGAGCAGATCGTGGCGCCGCTGCGGCGCCCGGGCAACGCCGGGGCGCAGGGCCGGGCCGAGGAGATCGGCAGCGAGATCGCCGCCCTGGCGGTCCGTCTGCACGCCACCTTGGTGAAGTCCGGGCTGCGCGCCCGCTGACCGGGCTGCTGTCGCGACCCGGAGACGGGTAGGGTGGATGACATGCGCGAGGTCGATGTGCTCGGAGTCCGAGTCGAGATGCCCTCCAACCAGCCGATCGTGCTGCTGCGCGAGGTGGCCGGTGAGCGATACCTGCCCATCTGGATCGGCGCGGTGGAGGCGACCGCGATCGCCTTCGCCCAGCAGGGCGTGGTGCCGCCGCGGCCGCTGACCCACGACCTGCTCAAGGACGTCGTGGAGGCGACCGGCAACGAGCTGACCGAGGTGCAGATCACCTCGGTCACCGACCGCGTCTTCTACGCCAACCTGGTCTTCGCCTCGGGCGTCGAGGTGAGCGCGCGGCCCTCGGACTCGATCGCGCTGGCGCTGCGTACGGGGACCAAGATCGTGGTCGCCGACGAGGTCCTCGACGAGGCCGGGCTCGCCGTCCCGGCCGAGCAGGAGGACGAGATCGAGAAGTTCCGCGAGTTCCTCGACGAGATCACTCCCGAGGACTTCGAGTCCCACTGAGAGGTCGCGGCTGGATCATTCGTCCAGCGCGAGCATCGCCTTCTCGTCGACCGTGTCGGACTCCGCCTGGTAGACGATCATCCGCTGGCCGCCGGTGCGGGCCAACCGCATGACCTCGTAGGTCAGTGTCATCCGGCCGACCCGCGGGTGCTCGAACGTCTTGGTGCCACCGCTGCGCTCGCACACGTCGTAGCGCTCCCAGATCTCGGCGAACTCGGGTGACTTGAGGAGCAGCTCGCCGACGAGCGCGGCCAGGCGGGGCGAGTCGACGTCGGTGCCGCCGACGGCACGTAGGTTGGCGACCGAGCTCGACACGGTCGCGTACCACGGGTCGAGCAGGTGTCGCCCGACCGGGTCGAGGAAGAGGTAGCGGGTCAGGTTCCGGTGCTCGCGGGGACCGTCCCACAGGCCCGGGTAGAGCCGCCGGGCCGGACGGTTGGCCGCCAGGATGTCGTTGTGGCGGCTGAACACGAAGGCCGGCAGCGGCCGCAGCGTCTCGAGCATGACGAGGACCGAGGGACGTACGGTCGTGTCGGTCGTCGCGCGCGGCTCGCTGAAGCGTCCCGAGGCGACCTCGGCGAGCTCGTGCAGCCGCTGGTGGGCATCGCCGGTCAGGCGGAGCGTACGTGCCAGCGAGTCGAGCACGGCGGTCGACGGGTTGGTCTCCCGTCCTCGTTCCAGCCGGGTGTAGTAGTCGACGGACACGCCGGCGAGGGCAGCCAGCTCCTCGCGTCGCAGCCCAGGCGTACGCCGCACGCCCGTGCCCGCGGGCAGACCCGCTTCCTCCGGGGTCACCCGTGCCCTGCGGGCGCGCAGGTAGCGCCCCAGCTCCGTCGCAGCCATGTCGCTCATCCTCACCAGTGTGCCTCAGGACCGGTTCGTGTGAGGGGCCGTGTCATACCCACCCCTGGCAGCACCCCGGCGCCGCGCGGTCTGCCTCACCCGCCGCCGCGCGACCAGACTCCTCGGTGATGCGGGCGGCCGCACTCGGAGCCGCCCGCACGTCGACCGGAGGAGGAACCCGATGACCGTGCTTGCGACCGAGGCATCGAGCGGAGGTGCGGCGGCCGCCCGGCCGGGGAGCGTTCGGGCCCTGCTCGCGGCGCTCCTGGGCTTCACCGTGATCACCGTCGACGTCTCTGCGGTGAACATCGCGCTGCCCTATCTCCACCGGGATCTCGGTGGCGGGATGGTCGGCCTGCAATGGGTAGTGGATGCGTACACCTTGATGTTCGCGGCGCTGATGCTCTCGGCGGGCGCGGTGACCGACCGGTTCGGTCCGGTGCGGGCCTACACGCTCGGGGTGGTGCTGTTCACGGCCGCGTCCCTGGCCTGCGCGGCCGCCCCGCTGATGCCCGTGCTCATCGCCGCGCGGGTGCTCCAGGGTGCTGCCGCCGCGCTGGTGATGCCGGCGTCGCTGGCGCTGGTCCGGGTCGCCTACGACGACGCGAGGGCCCGAGCGCAGGCGATCGCTGTGTGGACCATCGGAGGGTCGGCCGCCATGGCGGTGGGCCCGGTGGCCGGGGGACTGCTGAGCGAGTACGCCGGCTGGCGCTGGGTCTTCCTGGTCAACGTCCCGATCGGGGTCCTCATCGTGGCCCTGCTGGCAGGCCTGCGGTTCCGGCCGGTGCGTCGCCGGGCGCCGCTCGACCTCCCGGGCCAGGTGCTCGCCGTGGTGGCGCTGTCCGCGCTGACGTACGCCGTGATCGAGGCCGGCCACACCGGCTGGCACTCGGGAGCGCTGGTCGCGGGGGTGACGTCGGTCGGGGCGGCCCTCGCCTTCGTCCTGGTCGAGCGCCGCTCGCCGGCACCGGTGCTGCCGCTCGGCCTGATCGCTCGCGGAAGGGTGGCGGTCACGCTGGTCTCCGGGTTCGGCGTGAACTTCGGGTTCTACGGCGGGGTCTTCCTGCTCGGCCTCTACTACCAGCAGGTGCGGGGATGGACCGGTGCCGAGGCGGGGCTGATGTTCGTCGTCCCGGCGGCGCTGACCACCTGCGCGAACGTGGTGGCACCGCGTCTCGCGACGGTCATCGGGCGGCGGCCGCTGATCGTCGGTGGCCAGCTGATCCTCGCAGCGGGGATGCTCGTCCTGCTCCCGGTGACGGAGGCGACTCCGGTCTGGCTGGTCCTCGTCCTGCTGGTTCCGCTCGCCACCGGTGGTGCCCTGGCCATCACCGTCGTGACCGCGGAGCTGATCGACGCCGTCGAGCCCGCGCGGGTGGGGGTCGCGACCGGTGCGCTCAGCACGTTCCGGCAGACCGGAGGCGCGATCTCGGTCGCGGTGTTCGGGGGACTGGCTGCCGGTGCCAGCGGGGCCCTCACCCTGCCCGGGATGCGGGCGTGCCTCCTCGTCGGAGCCGTCGTGCTGGTGCTGACCGCTCTGATCGCGACGGGCAGCGGTCGAAAGCCTCATTCTCTACATGAGGGTTAGGCTGGACGACACGCCGGAGGGGGTTCTTTGACCAGGGCCCTTGCGGCGCTTACCTTGTAGTTGTCTCTGTTGTAACTCCAACGGTGTGGTCCCCCCGCCGCAGCCGTTCATTCCCCGAGTGGAGTTACGCACAACGGAGTAGACGATGGAGGACATCGTGTTCGACCACGAGCAGAAGCCCGGCGCCGACGACGCGCAACGCGCGGCGGAGCAGGCCGACGAGCAGGGACTTCTCTTCACCGACGATGTCTCGCCACTGCCGAGCGACACCGGTTACCGCGGGCCGACCGCCTGCAACGCCGCCGGGATCAGCTACCGCCAGCTGGACTACTGGGCGCGCACCGGCCTCGTCGAGCCGAGCGTGCGCGGCGCCACCGGCTCCGGCACCCAGCGGCTCTACTCCTTCCGCGACATCCTGATCCTCAAGGTCATCAAGCGACTCCTCGACGCCGGCATCTCGCTGCAGCAGATCCGCGCTGCGGTGCACCACCTGCGTGAGCGTGGCACCGACGACCTGACCCGCGTCACCCTGATGAGCGACGGCGCCTCGGTCTACGAGTGCACCAGCAACGACGAGGTCATCGACCTCCTCCAGGGCGGTCAGGGCGTCTTCGGCATCGCCATCGGCGGTGTCTGGCGAGAGATCGAGGGGACCCTCTCCGAGCTTCCCAGCGAGCGTACGACCGACGATGGCGAGCAGGTCGCCTCGGCGTCCGACGAGCTGGCCGCCCGCCGCGCCGCCCGCAACGCCGGGTGACGTAGGACTCAGTCGACACCAGGCCCCGAGGCCCCGCAGAGGCGGGACCTCGGGGCCCTGTCCTTTATGCTGGTGGTGCTGACCATCCCGCACGGGAGAGCCCCAACTCGTTGGGGCGCCGAAGGGGCAATTCCTCCCCGGAAACTCTCAGGCACCCACGACTGTGCGGACCAGGCAACTCTGAAGCGGCGAAGGCGCGGTGACAGAGGGGGAGGGCTTACGAGTTGTCTTAGATGCCCTCAGGAGCCACTGTGTCCGACACGCCCACCTTGTCCGAGCTCGACGCCGCCTCCCCGTTCGTGGAGCGCCACGTCGGACTCTCGGCCGCCGACGAGGCGACCATGCTCGCGCGGCTCGGCTACGACTCGGTAGCAGCGATGATGGATGCGGCCGTTCCGGCCGGGATCCGGTCCGTCGAGTCGCTGGACCTGCCCGCCGCGCTGAGCGAGGCGCAGGTGGCCTCGCTCGCTCGCGAGATCGCCGCCTCCAACAAGCCCGGCGAGGCGATGATCGGCCTGGGCTACCACGCCACCGTGACGCCGCCGGTGATCCGTCGCAACGTGCTCGAGGACCCGAGCTGGTACACCGCCTACACGCCCTACCAGCCCGAGATCTCCCAGGGCCGTCTCGAGGCGCTGATCAACTTCCAGACGATGGTCGGTGACCTGACCGGTCTGCCGGTGGCCAACTCGTCGCTCCTGGACGAGGGCACCGCGGCCGCCGAGGCGCTGGCCCTCGTGCACCGGGCCAACCGGAAGGGATCCGGGCCGTTCGTCATCGACGCCGACGCGCTGCCGCAGTCGATCGAGGTCGTCAAGGTCCGCGCCGAGGCGATGGGCCTCGAGGTCGTCGTCGCCGACCTGTCCCAGGGCCTGCCCGAGGGTGATGTGATCGGCGTGCTGGTGCAGTACCCCGGCGCGTCCGGCCGCGTGCCGGACCTGAAGCCGATCATCGAGGCCGCCCACGAGCGCGGCGCGCTGGCCGTCGTCGCGGCCGACCTGCTCGCGCTGACCGTCCTGGAGGCGCCCGGCGCGCTCGGCGCCGACGTCGTGGTCGGCTCGACCCAGCGCTTCGGCATCCCGCTCTTCTACGGCGGTCCGCACGCCGGCTACATGGCCGTCCACGAGGGGATCGAGCGGCACCTGCCCGGTCGCCTGGTCGGCGTCTCCGTCGATGCCGAGGGGCGGCCTGCGTACCGGCTCGCGCTGCAGACCCGTGAGCAGCACATCCGCCGCGAGAAGGCGACCTCCAACATCTGCACCGCGCAGGTGCTGCTGGCCGTCGGCGCGTCGATGTACGCCGTCTACCACGGCCCCGCCGGGCTGAAGACGATCGCGACCCGCACCCACCGCTACGCAGCCGTGCTGGCCGCCGCGCTCCGGTCGGCCGGGCTCCCGCTGGTCTCGGAGACGTTCTTCGACACGCTGGGTGTCACCGTGCCCGGGCGCGCGGCCGACGTGGTCGCCGCGGCGCGTGGGTTCGGCGTACATCTGCGTCTCGTGGACGCGGACACGGTTGGCATCTCGACCTCCGAGGCGACCACCCGCTCGACCCTGTCGGCCGTGCTCAACGCGTTCGGCGTCTCGGGCGTGGACCTGGAGGAGATCGACCGCACCACGGCGAGCGCGCTGCCCGACGGCCTGGTCCGCATCACCGACTACCTCACCCACGAGGTCTTCAACGCGCACCACAGCGAGACCCAGATGCTGCGCTACCTGCACAAGCTGGCCGCGCGCGACTACGCGCTCGACAAGGGCATGATCCCGCTCGGCTCGTGCACGATGAAGCTCAACGCCACCACCGAGATGGAGCCGATCTCGCTGCCCGGCTTCGCCGACCTGCACCCGTTCGTCCCGGCCGAGGACGCCGCCGGCTACGCCCGGCTCGTCGGCGAGCTCGAGGGCTGGCTCGCCGAGGTCACCGGCTACGACGAGGTCTCGATCCAGCCGAACGCCGGGTCGCAGGGTGAGTTCGCCGGGCTGATGGCGATCCGTGGCTACCTCGACGCGCAGGGCGAGGGCCACCGCAACATCTGCCTGATGCCGTCCTCGGCCCACGGCACCAACGCCGCCTCGGCCGTGATGGCGGGGATGAAGGTCGAGGTCGTGAAGTCGTCCGAGGACGGCACCGTCGACCTCGACGACCTGCGGGCCAAGCTCGACGCCCACGGCGAGAACGTCGCCGCGATCATGGTGACCTACCCCTCGACCCACGGGGTCTACGAGGAGGGCATCACCGAGGTCTGCTCGCTGGTCCACGAGGCCGGTGGTCAGGTCTACATCGACGGCGCCAACTTCAACGCGCTCCTGGGCTACGCCAAGCCCGGTGAGTTCGGCGGCGACGTCTCCCACCTCAACCTGCACAAGACCTTCTGCATCCCGCACGGCGGTGGTGGCCCGGGTGTCGGTCCGGTCGCGGTCCGCTCCCACCTGGCTCCCTACCTGCCGTCGCACTCGCTCCACCCGGACGCCTCGAAGCGCTCGGGCATCGGCGCGATCTCGGCCGCTCCCTACGGCTCGGCGGGCATCCTGCCGATCTCGTGGGCCTACGTCCGGCTCATGGGCGCCGAGGGCCTGACCCGGGCGACGTCCGCGGCGGTGCTGTCGGCCAACTACGTGGCTGCGCGCCTCAACGAGCACTTCCCGGTGCTCTACCGCGGCGATACCGGCCTGGTCGCGCACGAGTGCATCCTCGACCTGCGGCCGATGACCAAGGAGACGGGTGTCACGGTCGACGACGTCGCCAAGCGGCTCATCGACTACGGCTTCCACGCGCCGACGATGTCCTTCCCGGTCGCCGGCACGCTCATGGTCGAGCCGACCGAGTCCGAGGACCTCGCCGAGCTCGACCGGTTCATCGACGCGATGATCGCGATCAAGGGCGAGATCGACCGGGTCGCGTCGGGGGAGTGGACCGCCGAGAACTCGGTCCTGCGCGGCGCCCCGCACACCTCCCGGGCGCTCGTGGGTGAGTGGGACCGCCCCTACTCGCGCGAGGAGGCCGTCTTCCCGCGCGGCATCGACCCCGACAAGTACTGGCCGCCGGTCGCCCGTATCGACAACACCTACGGCGACCGCAACCTGGTCTGCTCGTGCCCGCCGGTGGAGTCCTTCGCCGAGTAGGCGCGAGGCGTCACGTACGTCGGCCGAGCCGTCACCCAGGTGACGGCTCGGGCGACCGGAGTGACGGCTCGGCGGGTCAGTTCAGGGTCATGACGGGCTCGCCGTTGGCGTTGAGCCCGGTGCCGTGGGTGCAGGTGCCGGACCTCGGTGTGCCCCCGTTGTAGGCCTGGCGCAGGCAGTTGCGCAGGGCGAGCTGTCCCCAGTAGTTGGGGTGCAGGCTCTCCTGGATGTAGTAGTTGCCGCTCGCGGTGGACACGGTGCGGATCTGGTTGACCCACTCGGTCTTGTCGACCGCACCGGAGGCCCGCCAGCTCGAGAGCCCCTTCTCCTCGAGCAGGCCCACGGTGTTCTCGCACAGACGGCGGCCGGCGAATGCGCCGGTGACGTCGACCTTCTTGATGTTGGTCAGCCCGGAGTCGGTCGCCGCCCCCGCGATCGCGTTGTTGATCGTCGGCAGGATGGTGTTGTACGCGTAGTCGGCATCCGCGTTCCAGAAGCCGCAGCCGCCGGTGTTCTGACGGGTGTAGCCGGACTCGCTGTAGCGGTAGACCGAGGAGGTGGCCAGCGGCGAGGGCACGTTCTGGACGATCAGGGTCCAGGCGCCGTCGGCGTAGCCCGCGTTGCGCATGGCGGTGCGTACGTTCTGGAAGGCGGTGGCGATCCTTGCGCGCACCGCGGCGACGTTGCTTGCCGCCATGGCGTTGGTGACGACCGCGTCGTCCTTGCAGTAGTCCTTGAACCAGGAGGGCGAGGCCAGGAAGTCCTGGACGCACTGGGTGACGATGGCGGCGAAGTTGAAGTCGTTGCCGCCGATGCCGATCGTCACCGCCTTGACGTTGTGGCTCGCCGCGAAGCTCTGCAGCATGAGGGCCTGGCCCTGGTTGCCGCCGCTGGAGTAGAAGTCGATGCCGGGCTTGAAGTAGCCCTCGCTGGTCGTGGTCGTGGCGACCTTCGCGCCCGAGCAGGCCAGGTTGAGCCCGTTCACGCCACCGCCGACGTACGCCTCGGCGGCCGTGCTGCGGTGGCAGCGGTTGATCGTCTCGGCGGTGTGGGTGGCGTTGTCGAAGTACGTCGCGCTGCCGCCCGCGTCGATCAGCGACTCGCCGGAGTTGCTGTTGCCGGCCCAGCGCCCGGCCTCGCCGGAGACGTAGCTGTCACCGACGGTGACGATCCACGGCGTGCCGCTGCCGGGGCCGTCGGCGTGTGCGGGTGAGGCCAGGATCGTCGTTGCTGAGAGCAGGGACGCGGGTAGGAGAAGGGCTGCGGCGACCTGGGCGAC
The DNA here is from genome assembly GCF_015752315.1 of Nocardioides luteus. Taxonomy (NCBI): domain Bacteria; kingdom Bacillati; phylum Actinomycetota; class Actinomycetes; order Propionibacteriales; family Nocardioidaceae; genus Nocardioides; species Nocardioides luteus. Next base: position 2,718,637 of record NZ_JADOVJ010000001.1, on the reverse strand, counting down.
ACGGGTGGTGAGACGTGGCACGGAAACCTCCGGGTGGTCTGGGACGGCTTCCGCGACGCGGAGCCGCCTCAGGCTAGTGACGTACGTCACTCCCGGGGAACTACTGCTGGGTAATAACCTTCGCCTCGACGGTTAATTTTCGGGTCGGGTGCCGAGGACGTGGAGGGTGGAGCCCTCGCGGCCCTTGGTGACCGCCAGCTGGGTGGGGATGCGCTCGCGCATCTCGGTGACGTGGCTGACCACGCCGATGATCCGGCCGCCCTCGCGGAGCGTGTCGAGGACGTCGAGCACGTCGTCGAGGGTGTCCGCGTCGAGGGAGCCGAAACCCTCGTCGACGAAGAGGGTGTCGAGCATCTGGCCGCCGGCCTCGTTCATGATCACGTCGGCCAGGCCGAGCGCCAGGGCGAGGGAGACCACGAAGGTCTCGCCGCCCGAGAGGGTGGCGGGGTCCCGCGACTCGCCCGACCAGTCGTCGCGGACCATCAGCGCGAGTCCCCCGCGACGGTCACCGGCGCCCTTGGCCGCGGAGTGCTCCAGGGCGTAGCGCTGGTCGCTCATCTTCGCCAGCCGTTCGTTGGCGGCGGCGACGACCTGAGTGAGGCGGTAGGCGACGACGTAGGCCGACAGGCTCATCTGGAGCTGGTTGTCGCTGCTCTTCCCCTCGGCGAAGGCGGCGATCCGGGCTGCGACCTCGAGGTCGTCGCGTACGGGCGCCCAGGTCGAGAGCGCGCGGGTCAGATCGCGCTGCAGCGAGTCGAGACGCGCGGCTCGGTTGGCGGCGGTGTCGGCCGCCGAGCGGGCGGCGTCGGCGGCGTCGGCGGCCTTGCGGTGGGCGTCGGAGAGCGCCCGCAGGTCGGGCTCGTCCGTGGCCAGGATCTCGGCGGCGCCGGGCGAGTCGAGGGTCGCGCGGGCGGCCGCAAGGCTGTCGGCGTACGTCTTGATCTGGCTGTTCAACGCCGCGACCCGTTCGGGCGGGAGTGCGGCGGCGAGGGCGCTCTCCGGGCTGTCGAAGCCCGCCCGGTCGGCGGTGGCGGTGAGCGTGCGCTCGGCCCCGGCGAGCGCCTCGGCGGCGCGCGTGGCCGCCTCGAGCCGCTCGAGGGCGGTGGCTGCCGACCGGTGGTCGCGGTCGAGCGCGGTGAGCAGGGCGTCGACATCGGGGTGCTCGTCGCGGACGTCGCTCAGCTGCTCCTCGAGACGCTCGCGCTCCTCGGTGAGGTGACGCAGCGTGGTCTCCAGCTCGGCAGCGCGCGTCTCGAGCTCGGCACGGAGCGCGACCGAGCGCTCCCGCGCCTGCTCGGCGGACGTGAGCTTGGCGCGGAGGTCGGCCTCCCGGGCAGCCGTACGCTCCAGCCCGGCGAGGCGCTCGGCCAGCGACTCGACAGGCTCATCGGTCTCACCGGCGGCCTCCTGGGCGAGCTGTAGACGCGTGCTGAGGTCGCGCACGTGCTGGTCGCGGGCGTGCTCCTCGGCGCTGGCGTTGTCGTAGACCGTCTGGGCGGCCTTCTCCGCCGCAGCGTCCGGCGCTCCCTCGGCAGGAGAGGCCTTGTGCGGGTGCTCGTGGGAGCCGCACACCGGGCAGTCCGCGCCGACGGCGAGGGCGCCGGCGAGCTCGGCCGCGATGCCGTCGAGCCGTGCCTGGCGTACGTCGAGATAGTGGGTGCGCGCCTCCATGGCGGCCGTCCTGGCCGACTCGTGCCGGGCTCGGGCATCGGCGAGCTCCCGGGTCAGCCGGCCGACCTCGGTCACGGCCGCGACCTGAGCGCGGAGCACCGGGATCTCCGCGGCCGCCTCGGTGGCCGCCACCAGTTCGGCAGCGAGGGCCTCGGTCTGCTGCGGGAGCTGCTCGGTGAGCCGTGCCTGCTCCTGCGTCTGGGCGACCACGCGGTCGCGTTGTGCGCCGGTCGTCGCGAGCTCACGGACGACCTCGCTGAGCCGGCGCTGGACCGGCACGAGGGCGCGGGCCTGGGCCAGGCGCGCCGCGATCCGGTCGACGGCTGCCTTGGCCTCGGTCAGGGTCAGGTCGCTCGGCGCCAGGGCGACCGCCCGGGCGTGCTCGCGGCGCGCCTGCTCGGCGAGGTCGCTGACCCCGGCGACGGCCTCGGCGCGCTGCGCGGCCTCGACGCGGCGTAGGCGCTCGGCCTGCTCCTCGGCCGTCGCGACGAGACGGCTCTCGGCCGCGGCGGCGGCGCGGAGGCCACGCTGCTTCTCGGCCATCGCGCGGGCGGCGTCGAGGGCGGCCAGGGTCTCCGACTCCGCGGCCAGGGCCTCCATCGCGGCGCCGGAGGTGACGGCCTGCGCCTCGGTGGCCTCCTCGGTGAGGGTGCGGGCCCAGGTGGCGATCGCGCCGTCGCCGGCGGGCAGGCCGAGGTCGTGGACGTCCCAGTCATCGGGGAGCGTCACGGCAGCCGTCTCGCTGATCCTGCTGACCACCTCGGCGACGCCGGCGTTGAGCTCTTCGGAACGACGGCGGAGCTCGACACGGCGCTCACGGAGCCACCGCTCCACGTCGGCGAACCGCTCGGTGCGGAAGAGCCGCTCCAGCAGCCGCTTGCGCTCCTCGGCGCTGGAGCGGAGGAAGGCCTGGAAGCGGCCCTGGGGGAGCATCGCGACCTGCACGAACTGGGTCAGTGTCATGCCGAGGAGGTCGGAGACCAGGTGGCCGGCCTCGTCGAGGCGGTTGGTGAGCGTGCGCCACTCCTCGCCGACCAGCTCCATCAGCACGACGGACGCCTGCTGGGTCGTGGTGCCGGAGCCGCGTCGCTTGGGGCGCTCCCACGACGGTGAGCGGGTGATCCGGAAGCGCCGCTGGGCGAGCGTCGCGTCGAGGACGACCCGCGTGGCGACCTCGGCCGGGGCCCGGTCGCTGCGCAGTCGCTTCGCGACCGAACGGTCGCCGGGAACGTCGCCGTAGAGCGCGAAGCAGACCGCGTCGAGGACGCTCGTCTTGCCCGCGCCGGTGGCGCCCGAGAGCAGGAAGAGCCCCGCCTCGGAGAGCTGGTCGAAGTCGACGGTCACCGTGCCCGTGAACGGGCCGAACGCGGTGACCTCGAGGTGGTGGAGGCGCATCAGAAGAGCACCTCGAGCCACTCCTCTTCCTCGGCCGCACCGGCGCGTGAGTCGAGGGAGTCGACCTCGGGGTCCTCGCAGCAGGCGTCGACGGCGGTCTGCAGCAGCGCGAGCTCGGCCTTGGCCGCGGGCTCGCCGCGCAGCTCGGTCACGAACTCGGTGACCAGGTCGATGTCACGCCGCGGCCGGGCCGGGTCGGGCTGGGACAGCGCGCCCAGGACCGGCGCGGTGGACTCGAAGCCCAGCACGAGGGTGTGCGGGAAGCGCCTCCGCAGCCGTTCCATCGCCTGGGCCGGGCGGATCCGGTCGGTCAGGGTGATCTGCAGCCACGACTGCTCGTGGGCCTCGTGGCGCGGGTCGCTCAGCAGCTCCTCGAGGGTGCCGCGCAGCCGGGCCAGCGCGCGCGGGACCGGCGCCTCCACGAACTCGCTGGCGACGAACCCGGACTCGTCGAGGTCGATGAGCCAGGAGCCCTTGAGGTGGTTGGCCTCGGAGAAGGAGTAGGCCAGCGGCGAGCCGCTGTAGCGCACCGTCTCGGTGATCGTGTGGCGGCCGTGGAGGTGGCCGAGGGCGGCGTAGGAGATGTCCTCGAAGAGGCTGGCCGGCACCATCGAGACACCACCGACGGAGATGTCGCGCTCGGAGTCGGAGGGCTCGGCCCCGGTGACGAAGGCATGCGCCATCACCACGTTGCGGGCACCCCGCCGGTCGACGTCCGCACGCACCCGGCGCATCGCCTCGCCCAGCGCCGCCTGGTGGGAGCGCGACTCCAGGCCCCAGGACGCCTTGGCGGCGTCGGGGTCGAGATAGGGGAGGCCGTAGAAGGCGACCTCGCCGTGCTCGTCGGGGAGGATCACCGGGCGGCCGACGCCGGCCAGGTCGGTGCGGATGAAGATGCCGGCGGCGTCGATCAGCTCGGAGCCGAAGCCCAGCCGCTGGGCGGAGTCGTGGTTGCCGCTGGTGATGACCACCTTCGCCCGCGAGGCGGCCAGGCGCGCAAGAGCCTCCGAGGCCAGCCGCACGGCATCGACCTGCGGAAGCGCGCGGTCGTACACATCACCGGAGACGCACACCACGTCGACCTCTGCCTGCTCCACCACGGAGAGGAGATGGTCGACGTACGCCGCCTGGTGCCCGAGCATGCCCTCCCGGTGGAAGGACCGGCCCAGGTGCCAGTCGGAGGTGTGCAGGATCCGCATGAAACGAAAACTATCGGTGAGCACGGACACTCTTGCCGCCGACTCACCGCGACGCCTCGGCTACGCGGGATAGGTCACCTTCACCGCGAGCTGACGCTGCAGGTTGTCGGCGGCATCGGACACCCGGCGGCGTACGCCCGGGTCGAGATCCAGCTCGATGACGGCCCTCGCGGCCGCGAGGGTCTCCTCGGTCACCGACCCGCTCGGGAAGAACGCCTCGGCGGCCTCGGCCAGGCTCCAGCCCGAGCGCTTCTCGGCGGTGGCGGGAAGCTCGGCGAAGTAGCGCTCGAGATAGCCCGCGGTGAGCTCGGCCGGACCGGTCCAGAACGCCCGCCCGGCGGCCAGGATGTCGTAGTTGGGCAGGTCGGTCTCACCGGTGAACACCGACCAGCCGTACGCCTTCGCCTCCGCGTCGGGGATGCTGACCAGGGCGCCGTTGAGGTGGATGCGGGCGTCGTTGGCCGGCTCGGCGTCATAGGCCGCCCGCAGCTCCTCACGAGACGCGAAGCCGTTCTCGGCGAGCTTGGCGAGGATGCGCCAGCGCAGGTCGAGGTCGGTCTCGATGCCGGCCGGGGGAGCGGCCAGCCACTCGCGCAGCAGCGTCTCGGAGGTCGCCGAGCGGATCGCCGCACGGAAGGCCGACAGCTGCAGCTCCGACCCGGGGGCGACCTCCTCGAGCTTGCGGAGAGCGGCCTGGTGGAGCCGCTCGCGAGCCCCGGCGGGCGCCAGCGGCACCACCGAGCCGAAGAGCCACGGCATGGTGCGCCGCGGGCTGTCCTCGACGTCCTCGATCGGCAGCGACGCCTCGGCGATGTCGATGACGTCGGCCGGGTCGACCGCGGCGTTGAACCAGGCGCTGCGCAGGTTGTTCCACACGCCCGCGCGCAGGCCGCCGTCGGTGACGCCCGGCAGTGCCGCCTTGAGCGCCTGGACCGTCTCCCAGTCGGGGATCGCCGCGGCCCAGGTGTCGTCGTACGGGTCGAGCACGACCGCGTTGGCGGCGACCTTCAGCGGCGTCTGGTCGCCGGCCACGGTGATCTCCTCGGTGGTCCACCGGGTCCCGTTGAGGATCGCCGCGCGGAACGTGTGGGGGCGGTCGGCGGGGTGCAGCGACGGCGCGGTGCGGTTGACGACCATCTTCGCCGGGTCCCAGGAGAGGGTGTCGGGGCCGGCGGTGAGCAGCCACTGGGAGGTGAAGGTGTCGAGGTCGAAGTCGACGCCCGCCTCGTCCGCGGCCGAGGCCCAGGACGCGAACAGGTCGTGCATCGTCGCGTTGCCGAACCGGTGCCGGGTGAAGTGGTCGATCGCGCCGGCGAAGAAGACGTCGTCGCCCAGCGAGGCGGCGAGCTGGCGCAGGATCGCGGAGCCCTTGGAGTAGGAGATGCCGTCGAAGTTCTGCAGCGCGGAGACCGCGTCCTCGGCGCCGTTGCCGGCGACCGAGTGGGTCGAGCCACGCTGGTCGGCGGTGAGCCCCCACTGGCGGCGGGCGTAGGACATGTCGGCCCAGGCGTCGTCGTACTGGGTCACGTCGGCGGTGACCCGGTTGCCCATGTATTCGGCGAACGACTCGTTGAGCCACAGGTCGTCCCACCACTGCGGGGTGACCAGGTCGCCGAACCACTGGTGGGCCATCTCGTGGGCGACGGTGGTGGCGCGCTGGATCCGCATGCCACGGGTCACCCGCGAGGTGAACACCAGCGGATCCCGGAAGGTCACGCAGCCCGGGTTCTCCATCGCGCCGGCGTTGAACTCCGGCACGAAGGCCTGGTGGTAGTTGCCGAACGGGTAGCGGATGCCGAAGAGCCGGTGGAACTCGTCGAAGCACTGCTTGGTGAGGGTGAAGAGCTCCTCGGCGTCCTTGTCGAGGTCGGCGGAGATGCTCTGCCGCGAGCTCAGCGACAGCGGGATCCCGTCGTGCTCGTCGTGGATCATGTGCCACGGTCCGGCGACGAGCGTGACGAAGTAGGTCGAGAGCGGCTGGCTCCGCTCGAACTCCCACTCGCCCGGCGAGGTCTGGCTGCCGGGCGCATTGCCGATCACCGTCCAGTCGCGCGGCGCGGTGACGTGGAAGGTGTAGGGCGCCTTCAGGTCGGGCTGGTCGAAGCAGGCGAAGATCGTCGGGGCGGCGTCCATGAAGCACATCCCGTAGACGTAGGCCCGCCCGTCGGCCGGGTCGACGCTGCGGTGCAGCCCCTCGCCGTCGTTGCGGAACGGCATCGTGGCCTCGACGACGAGCTCGTTGGTGCCTTCCACCGTGGTGATCGGGAGGCGCCCCTTGGCGAGCGTGGCCGGGTCCACCGGGCTGCCGTTGAGGCTGATCCGAGCCACCGAGACCGGCTTCAGGTCGACGAACGTCGACCCGCCCTTCGAGGTGAACCGGATCGTCGTCACCGAGTGGAAGGTCTCCTCGCTGGAGGCCAGGTCGAGACGTACGTCGTAGTCCTCGATCTTCAGCAGTCCGGCACGGGCGATGGCCTCGTCACGGCGTAGGGGCAGGCTCTGGGTGGTCACGTCGCACAGGCTAACGGGCGAGTGGCACTCTTACCCCATGACTTCTGATGCGGCAGACCAGCGCTCGGTATCTCTGGAGAAGATCGGCGAGCACCGCTTCCGTGCCACCAACGAGCGAGGTGGCACCGTGGTGATCGGCCACGGGGACGACCCCGACTTCACCCCGGTCGAGCTGCTCCTCGCCGCCCTGGCCGGCTGCAGCGCCCTGGACGTCGACTTCATCACCGGAAAGCGGTCGCCGATGGAGACCTTCGAGGCCCTCGCCGCGGCCACCAAGATCCGCGACGAGCAGGGCAACCGCCTGGTCGACATCTCGGTCACCTTCGACATCACCTTCCCCGAGGGTGAGGCCGGCGACGCTGCCCGCACCGTCCTCCCGGACGCGATCAAGAAGTCCGAGACCCGGCTGTGCACCGTCGGCCGCACCGTCGCGGTCGGCACCCCCGTCACCTACGGCGAGGGCGCCCTGTCCTAGCACTCGGCGTTCAGGGGAGCAGGAGGGCGGAGTCGCCGAACTCGTGCCACAGGTAGCCCTCGGCGACCGCGGCGTCGTAGGCCGCCTGGGTGAGCTCGGGACCCGCCACCGCCTCGACGAGCAGCAGGTGGCTGGCCTGCGGGTCGTGCCAGCCGGTGATCAGCCCGTTGACGACGTACGGCGGGTTGGCGGGCGTGATCACCCGGTCGGTCCAACCGCTGGCTGCTCTCACCGCACCGGTCGCCGGGACAACCGCCGACTCCAGCGCCCGGGTGACGGTGGTGCCGGCCGCGACGATGCGGCCACCGGCGTACCTGGTCTGCTCCACCAGCCTGGCCGTGGTCTCGGAGACCTCGAACCACTCCGCGCCGGGGGCCTCGCCGGCCTCCTGGGAGGAGACGCCGGTGTGCAGGGTGACCGGTGCGATCTGGATGCCGTGCGTGACCAGCTCGGTGACCAGGGGATGGGTGAACGGTCGCGCGGCTGAGGGCATCTCGGCGCTCCCGGGGCGGTGCCCGAAGACCGTCTGGTAGGCGTCGAGCGGGTAGCGCCGGTCGAGATAGCCGTACGCGATCGGCCGGCCGGCCCGCGCCAGCTCGGCGGTCACGTCGCCGGTGACCTCCGCGCGCCACAGCCGGTTTCCCTTGCCCGTGGGGGAGGAGGGGCGGCCGTCGGGGTACGGCTCGAGCAGCGTGACCCGGAGCCCCGCGGTCACGACCACGTCGCCCTCGGCCGCGTCGAGCACGGACCGGGCGGCGTCCGGCGCCGAGCGGATCTCCACCGCCCAGCCGGTGTCGAGGCGCTGGGCGAGGTGGAGCACGACCCGGCCACGACCGACCGTGTCGGCATCGAGCTGACGCGCCTCGGTGATCGAGTCGTTGACCACGACCAGGTCGCCGAGGGAGAGGTGGTCGGCAAGATTGCGGAACCGCGCATGTCGTACGCCGCCCGGAGTCGCCACGAGCAGGCGCACGCCGTCGCGCTCCAGGCCGCGCCACTCCGCGGGCGCGGGAGCGGTCGTGTCGTCGGGTGCGGGGAAGGTGGTCGTGGGCCGTTCGGCGAGCATCGTCATCGGCTTGCTCCTGCGGGTGCGAGGTCGGTGGCGCGGTAGCGCCCTGAGGGCTGCGTGCTCGTGAGCAGTGCGAGCAGGTGCGGAACGACCGATTCCGGGAGCGGGCGGTCGGAGATGTCCTCGCTGGGGAAGGCGGCCTGGTGCATCGCGGTGCGCATGTCGCCGGGGTCGACGGCATAGGCGCGGACCCCGTTCTCCTCACCGAGGGTGAGGAGAACGTGGTCGAGGGCGGCCTTGCTGGCTGCGTACGTGCCCCAGGTCGGGTAGTGCTCGACGGCCGCGTCGCTGGAGATGCCGACGAGGGTGCCTCGGGAGGCGATCAGGTAGGGGAGGAGCCGCTGGGTGAGCGCCAGCGGAGCGAGCAGGTTCGTCTCGAGCACGCGGGAGAAGAGGCTCTCGGGGACCTCGGCCAGGGGAAGCATCGGGCCGAGCTCGCTGGCGTTGTGCACGAGCAGGTCCAGGCGCCCGTGCCGCGCGACGGCGGCGGCGATGGCGTCCTGGTGGTCCCGGTCGCGTACGTCGCCGGCCAGCGTCGTCACCCGAGCGCTGTCCGGCAGGGCGGCGTGGAGGCGGTCGGCGTGGCGGGCGTCGGTGACGACGCTCCACCCTGATTCGAGGAGCGCCGTGGCCAGGGCGAGGCCCAGGCCGGCGGAGCCGCCGGTGATGACGGCAACGTGGTTGTGTGATCGGTTCATGCCGCTAGGATTCAACCTAAAGTGAACTTGAGATCAAGGGCTGCGACAGAAAAGAGTGAGATGAACACCCACGACCAGCTCACGATGGGCGAGGTGACCCGCCGCAGCGGCTACGCGGCCTCCGCGGTCCGCTACTACGAGAGCCAGGGCCTGATCCAGGCCGAGCGATCGGCCGGGGGACAGCGTACGTTCGAGCGCAGCGTCCTGCGCCGCCTCGCCTTCATCCGGGCGGCCGCCAACGTCGGGCTCTCCCTGGACGAGATCAAGGCCGAGCTCGACTGCCTGCCAGGGGACCGGACCCCGACCAAGGCCGACTGGGCCCGGATGTCGAAGCACTGGCGCCGCCGCCTCGAGGAGCAGATCCACGCCCTGGAGCGTCTTCGCGACAACCTCGACTCCTGCATCGGCTGCGGCTGTCTCTCGCTCCAGCGCTGCCGCATCTCCAATCCCGGCGACGCCGCTGCCGCCCAGAGCGCCGGCGCCGCGTACCTCCCCAAGGTCCTGCGCCGCGACCCTCCCCGCCGCCGCGCCTGATCCCGCCGAATCAGCCGAACCGGCGAGCCGAGAATGCAGTTGTGGGCGACGAAACAACAGTTTCGTCGCCCACAACCACCGATTCGGCGCGAGGGTGATCAGCCGACGGTGATCGTCTCGAACTCGACGGGAGTCTTGGGAGCACCGGTGCCGTCGCCGCCGGCCTCGGCCACGCCTGCCTTGCCGACCTCCTGGAGAGTCTTGATGCCGGCCTCGTCGAGGGTGCCGAAGACGGTGTAGGCGGGCGGGAGCTGGGTGTCGCCGAAGACCATGAAGAACTGGCTGCCGCCGGAGTCGGGCTGACCGGTGTTGGCCATGGCGAGCGTGCCGGCCGGGAAGGTGTCACTGGGCTTGAACTCGTCGGGGATGGTGTAGCCCGGGCCGCCGGTGCCCTGGCCGGTCGGGTCGCCGCACTGCAGCAGCTCGAAGCCCGGGTTGGCGCCGAGGCGGTGGCAGCTGGTGCCGTCGTAGTAGTCCTGCGAGGCCAGCGAGAGGAACGAGTTGACGGTGCACGGCGCCTTGTCGGCGTCGAGGGTCACCGCGAGCGGCCCGACGGAGGTGTTGATGGTGGCGGCGACCTTGCCGGTGTACTGCGCGGTCTTCTCCGGCGCGCCCACCTCCTTCGAGGCGCCCATCGGGTCCTCGGCGTAGTCGCAGCTGGTGGAGCCGGCCTTCACGATCGACTTCCAGTCGCTCGACTCGCTCGACTTCGGGCCCTTGCTCTCCTGAGCCTCACCCGAGTCCCCGGAACCGCTGGAGGAGCCACAGGCGGAGAGCGTCAGAAGCAGGGCAGCGGCGGCAGCGGCCGGGAGCATACGAGTCAGCATGCCCAGATGCTAGGGGAGCCGTCCGAATCCACTCGCGACCGACCCCTGCGGCACCGGTGCCACCGACATCCGTCACCAGCATCGGTGCCGCGCACTATCGCACATCCTGGTTGCGTGCCGCGATACTGCACCAGCCTCACCGCACCCCGAAACGCCACGACAGGGGAGGGCTCGGCTAGCCTCCAGCCGTGCCACTGCTCTCGCTGCGCTTCGAGCTCGACGATCTGACCCGTCCCGAGGTGATCCGGATCCTCGAGGAGCATCTCGAGGACATGTACGCGGTGACGCCGGCCGAGTCGGTGCACGCGCTCGACCTCGAGGCGCTGAAGGTGCCCGAGATCGCGTTCTGGTCGGCTTGGGAGGACACGGAGCTCGTCGGCTGCGGTGCGCTGAAGTCGCTCGGCGAGGGCGACTACGAGCTCAAGTCGATGCGCACGACGGCCGCCGCCCGTGGCCGCGGCATCGCGACCGCGATGCTTCGCCACCTGATCGAGCAGGCCAGGTCACAGGGCGGTCGCCGGGTGCTCCTGGAGACCGGGACGGAGGCCTTCTACGAGCCCGCCCGACGGCTCTACGCGGGAAACGGCTTCACCGAGCGCCCACCCTTCGGCAGCTACGTGCTCGACCCCAACTCGGTCTTCTTCGAGCTCTCGCTGTAGTCCTCGACCGACGGAGTGCTCCGTCGGAACAGCAGGTCGTCGAGAGCGAGCTTGGTGCGGCGTACGAGGATCAGGTAGACGGCGATCGCCAGCCAGCCCAGGTCGCGGAAGGTGTCGGCGAGGTAGCTGGGGTCGGCCGAGGCGCCTCCACCGCCGAAGCAGCCGCAGTCGATGTTGAGCCCGCGCGCCCAGGCCGAGGTGATCCCGAGGAGGAACGAGCACAGGCCGAGCGCCGTCGCCACCGCCGCCGTCCGGGTGAACAGGCCGAGGATGAGCAGCACGCCGAGCACGATCTCGGCGATCGGCATCGCGATGGCGTACGCAGGCGCCAGCTGCCACGGCAGCAGCTGGTAACCACGCACCGCCTGCTCGGTGATGGTCGGCTCGGGCAGCTTGGCGAGCCCGGCGGCGAGGAACACGAAGCCGAGGTAGAGGCGGCCGGCGAGGCCGATCCAGCCCAGGCTGTGCTCGTTGAGAATGGCTGCGCGGGTCCTCATGAGAGCACCACCCACGACGTGCGCAGGACTCCGAAGACGACGAACGCGGCCACGACCGCGTAGCCGGTCCACAGCAGCGGCGCGGGCGAGACCTCGTCCCGGATCTCGCGCCGCACGAACCACACCCCGAGCGCCAGGACGGCCACGGAGAGCGCGACCAGCCCGGCGACGTACCACACCTCGTTCACGCGGCCAGCGTGCCACAGTCCGGGGCCGAAACCACCGCCTGGACGCCCGCCTTCAGCGCATCTTCAGGCTGCGGGCCGCCTTCTCAGGAACGGGGCTCGCCGATCACAGGTCGGTGAAGTCGGCGTAGAGACACGCGTGGTCGGAGGCCGCGTGCTGCTCGGCGGTCAACGTGGGGAAGAGGTCCCACGGGTCCTTGGTGCGCGGCCCGTGCCAGACGCCCTTGCGGAAGACGCCTCCGCCGGTCTGCTTGGCGCGCAACGCGGGGGAGAGGAGCAGGTAGTCGATCTTGTCGTCCTCGTTGCCGGAACCGTACGTTCCGCGGCGGTGGTTCCAGTCCCAGTGCTCGTGCTCGCTGGCGTCGACGAGGCCGTCGACGGAGAGGAGGGGCTTCAGCGACTCGCTGGCGGGGGAGTCGTTGAGGTCGCCGGCGATGCAGATGTGCTCGATGCCCTCCTCGAGCAGCCCGCGGTAGATCTCCGCGACCCGTGCCGCCTGCCGTCCGCGCCGCTTGGCGCCCTGGGGATCACCCTTCTCCGAGTAGCCCTTGGACTTGAAGTGGTTGGCCAGCACCACGATCCGCGCCCCGCTGGGCGCCTCGAGGTGGTACTCGCAGCAGTCGCGGGAGAAGATCACGCCCTCCTCGTCGCGGTCGAAGATGTGCGTGCGGAGCTGGACGAGGCGGTAGCCGTCGCCGACCATCACGCCGACGTCGATGCCGCGCTCGTCGTTGCCCTCGACGACCATCACCTGCTCGTACGCCTCGGCGCCGACCTCCGGCAGCAGCGTCTCGGAGAACATGTGCAGCCCCGGCCGGTCGTCGGCCTCGACGACCACCGCGACCTCGGCACGCAGCTCGGCGAAGACGCGCGCGATGTTCTCGGTGGCGACCTCGTCGACGGCGGTCGTCTTGAGCTCGACGAAGCCGACCCAGTCGTTGCGCCCCTTCGCGACCAGCTGCACGTCGCCCGACCGCGGCCGCTTCAGCAGCGCGCCCCGCAGCTTCCGCAGCCGCGCGAACTCGCCCTCGTCGCTCCTGAGCAGGCCGAGCTTCGCGAGGTTGTCCAGGATTTCCTGCTCGTCGCCCGCATAGCTGGGCTGGGCGAGGAGGGTGGAGACGCGGGAGTGAGCGGTCAGGACCGTCCGCCGCGTCTTGGCGTCGGCCGCGTCGGTGTCCATCGCCTTCGGCCGGGCGAAGAGGTTCTCGACATTGAAGGATGCGAGCCGCATACCTCCAGGCTAGGACACCCGACCGGTCAGCGGGTCGCGATCGGTGAGGCAGTAGACCTGCCCGTACGGAGCACGCATGACCGTCCACCACTCGAAGACCCCGACGGTCTCGGCGCCGAGCGCCTCGTGACGGCAGGTCTCGGAGGCGCGGTGGGCGACCGCGACGTCCGGGTGTGCCCGCACCTCGCCGTCCTCGTCCTCGAGCCGCTGCAGCAGGATCCGGAGGCCGCCGTGAGCGTCGGGGTCGGCGAGGCGTACGAACTCAGGGGTCTTGGCCGGCTCCGCCGTCCGTCCGGTGACCGCGGCCCAGAAGGCGACCTCCTCGTCCCAGCGACCGCGGGGGATGTCGATGCAGATCTGGTCGACCACCCGCTCGGGCTCCGAGCGCGCGAAGCGGGGCGCGGAGCTGTCGCCGAGGGTGTGGCAGAAGGGCAGCCCACCGGGGGAGCGCATGACCGGCACCTCGTCGTACGTCCATGCCGGGTGCGCGCCGAAAGACGTCGACCGCTCGACGGCGGCCTCGCGATCGGCCGCGTCAAGATCGATGTGGACCCGCGGCTCGCCGTCCTCGAGGGCCTGGAGCTTCAGCCAGGCATCACCCGTCTGCGGCACCAGGGTGACGAACTGCTTGTCCTCGCCCCGCGGCGGCGAGATCGCCCAGCCGGTCGCGGCCGACCAGAACGCGACCGCCTCCTCCCAACGCGGGCGCGGCACGTCGAGGAAGAGATGGAACCAGGCAGGTACGCCAGCGGTGCTCATGTCTGTCGACCCTACGCGTGCGACGAGGCCCGCGCAGGCGCACGAGGAGACTCGCGGGGACTGAATGAGACACGCCGGGGCGCACCGCGAGTGCGGCGCGCCCCGGCGTGTCGAGAGTCGGGGATCAGCCCTGCTGGGAGATCCCGAACTGTACGTTGCCGGAGGCATCCATCCCGGCGTCGAGGACCTTGTCGTCGAGCTCGGCGGCGGCGCCCTGGTCGAGGAAGACGCGTGCGCCCTCCTGCTCGATGACCTGGTCCTGGGCCTCGGCCTCGGGGACCAGTGCGGCGCTCAACGCACCGTCCGGTTCTGCGTTGGAGGCGAGGCGAAGGCCGGCGCCCTGGGACTGCTCGGAGATCGAGCGGACGATCGTGGTGGCGTTCTCGGTCAGCTGAAGCATGTCGAGATCTTCCATGGTTGGGTACGGAGTACCCGCTCCACCATTCCTCACCGATCGGCCTCGTTCAAGCCCGCGGGGCCGCGGGTCGCCCGGGATCAGGTGTCCCAGCCCTCCGGGCGAAGGCTCTTCGGGAGCTTTGAGACCACCGCGGCGTACGACTCGTCGACCGCCTCCAGGATCTCCTCGTCCGGGATCTCACCGCCCCAGGACAGGTCGTTCCACCCCGACCGCCCGATGTAGCCGGTGACCGTCACGTCGCCGGGATAGCGCAGCAGCCACTCGTCGGCGACCTCGCGCGACGGACCGCACTTGAGCCCGACCTTCGAGGCCCCGAGGAACGCGAAGATCTTGCCGCGCTCACCCAGCCCGACCTTGATCACCGGATGCTCGTGATCCCACGGGTTGTCGGGCCAGGCGCCGGGCTTGGCGAGGCAGTAGGCCTGCAGCGAGGTCACGTCCATGGCGCCCATCCTGCCACCGCCAGCGCGTCGTCGTGGGTCGCGATTTCCGGTGGGTCAAATGCGAGACGGCAGGCCTAGAATGTTGGCCGAGGACAGTCGTTCTTCCTTTGGCATGGGGCTGAGGAGGTGAAATACAAATGTCGTCTGAAAACCTGTCCATTCAGGAACACCCCGACATCGCGGCACTTCGGGACCGGTTCGATCTGACCGGATCCTCCGCCACCGCTCAGGTGGTCGATGGTGTCACGATGCTGGCCGGCCTCTATCTGGCCGTATCGCCGTGGATCGTGGGCTTCAACACCACGGCATCGCCACTGATGATGAGCAACCTGATCATCGGTCTCACGGTTGCACTGCTGGCGCTCGGGTTCGCGTCGGCGTTCGGCCGCACACACGGTCTGGCCTGGACCGTTCCGCTCATGGGGGCATGGGCGATCGTCTCGCCGTGGCTCATGAACGGCGTCGACACGACCGGGGGGATGATCGCCTCCAACGTCATCGTTGGGGCCGTCATCATGCTGTGCGGGCTCGGCTCGTCCGGGTTCGGCACGTTCTTCAATCCGCGTAGGTAGCGCTCGCGGAATCGTCCCGAATCGACCGGCCGAGCGAGGAGCGCTCGGCCGGCCTCAGGTGGATTCGGGCGACCGGGTTCAGCCGAGGTCCGCGCCGTAGACCTTCGTCACGGCGATCGTGATGAGCACCCGGCGGTCCTTGACCATCACCTCTCGGTACTCGTCCCAGTCGGGATGCTCGCCGGCACCGCGCCGGTAGTAGTCGACGAGCGCGTCGACCTCCGGTCCGTCGGGAGCGGTGCCCGGTCCGGTCAGCGTGACCGTGCCTTCGGCCGTGGCCCAGGAGCGCCCGCCGGGACCGTCGACCTCGATCGCCGCCCGCGGGTCGCGGCGGAGGTTCTTCGTCTTCACCAGCCCCTCGCGGGTCGAGATCAGGATCTCGCCGCGCTCACGGTCGTAGTACTGCCACACCGGCGAGAGCTGTGGGAGCCCGTTCGCCTTGATCGTGGCAAGGATCCCGTGGCGGGTCGTGGCGAGCAGCTCATGCGGGTCGAACGTCATGGTGAAGCGCCTCCTTTGGCGGGCGTTGCCCAGATGGTCGTTGCCTTCTAGAAGGCACCGGCACGCGACTTCCTTCCCGCCTTCCTAATTCGGAGGTGCGCCCCGCGCGGGTCGGCTAGGTTGCCGAGCACCCCGCACCGAAGGAGACCCCACATGCGTGCATTGATCGGCCGGATTCTGGTGGCGATGGGGCTGGTGTCCCTGCTCCTCGTCACACCCGCCAACCCCGCGACCGCCGCCGAGGACGACATCCTCGACCGCCTCCTCGCCATCGAGGGCGTCAGCCTGATCCAGGAGAAGCCGGTCACCGGCTACCGCTACTTCGTCCTGAGCTTCACCCAGCCGGTCGACCACCGGCGTCCCGACGGCGACACCTTCCAGCAGCGCTTCACCGTGCTCCACAAGGACACCGCCCGCCCGACCGTGTTCCACACCAGTGGCTACAACGTCTCGACCAACCCGGGCCGCAGCGAGCCGACCCGGATCGTGGACGGCAACCAGGTCTCGATGGAGTACCGCTTCTTCACCCCCTCGCGTCCCGACCCCGCCGACTGGGACGACCTCGACATCTGGCAGGCGGCCAGCGACCAGCACGCCATCTTCAAGGCGCTGAAGCCGATCTACTCCGCGAACTGGCTCGCCACCGGCGGCTCCAAGGGCGGCATGACGGCCACCTACTTCGAGCGGTTCTACCCCCGCGACATGGACGGCATCGTCGCCTACGTCGCGCCGAACGACGTGGTCAACCGTGAAGACTCCGCCTACGACGAGTTCTTCGCCACCGTCGGCACCGAGGACTGCCGCGACCGGCTCAACGGTGTGCAGCGCGAGGCGCTCGTCCGACGCGAGGCGCTGAAGGCGAAGTACGCCGACCTGGCGGCAGCCGAGGGCTACACCTTCGACACCGTGGGCAGCCTGGACGCTGCGTACGAGATGGTGGTGCTCGACTACGTGTGGGCCTTCTGGCAGTACGCCGGCACCTCCCAGTGCTCGAACATCCCCGCCGACGCGGCGACCGCCACCGACCAGGCGATCTGGGACTCGATCGACTACTACTCGGGCTTCAGCTTCTACACCGACCAGGGCCTGAGCCCCTACACGCCCTACTACTACCAGGCCGGCACCGAGCTGGGCGCGCCGACGATCGGCTTCCCGCACATCGAGGACGAGCTGATCCGCTACGGCTACCAGCCGCCGCGCAGCTTCGTCCCGCGCGACATCGACATGCGGTTCGACCCCTCCGCCATGCGTGACGTCGACTCGTGGGTGCGCAAGCACGCCCACCAGATGCTCTTCGTCTACGGCGAGGCCGACCCGTGGGGCGCCGAGCGCTTCCGCCCGGGATTCTTCGCTACCGACTCCTACGTCTTCACCGCCCCGGGCATGAACCACGGTGCCAACGTCGCCGGTCTGGTCGCCGACGAGCGTGAGCTCGCCACCGCCCGGATCCTGGAGTGGGCCGGCGTCGCGACCGCCGCGGTCGAGGCCGACGCGACGAAGGCGAAGCCGCTGGCGGCGTACGACGCGAAGCTCGACAAGCGCGACCTGCGTGAGGAGCGGCGGATGCGTCCGTGAGTTGCCACCGAGTCGAGGAAAGGGTCTTGTCTTAGAGCGCGCTCGAAGCTCTAGCGTCTGAGGTATGGATCTTGGACTCCACTACTTCACGTTCACCCACCCCGAGTGGGAGACCACGCTCGCCGACAAGCTGACCGAGACCGCCCGCATCGCAGACGAGGGTGGCGTCGACCTGCTCACCGTCATGGACCACTGGTTCCAGATGGAGCAGGCCGGCGGCCCCTTCGAGCCGATGCTCGAGGGCTACACCACGCTGGGCTACCTGGCCGGGATCACCGACAACGTACGCCTCAGCCTGCTCGTCACCGGAGTGACCTACCGTCACCCCGGGCTGCTCGCCAAGACCGTCACGACCCTCGACCGGCTCTCCGGCGGCCGCGCGCTGCTGGGCATCGGCGCGGCCTGGTACGAGCGCGAGCACCAGGGCCTCGGCGTGCCCTACCCGCCGACCGCCGAGCGGTTCGAGCGCCTGGAGGAGACCATCGAGATCTGCCGCCAGATGTGGTCGGACAACGACGGCGCCTACGAGGGCAAGCACTACCAGCTCGCCGAGACGATCTCGCTGCCGCAGCCGGTCAACGGGACGGTGCCGGTCCTGATCGGTGGGGGCGGGGAGAAGAAGACGCTCCGCCTGGTCGCCAAGTACGGCCAGGGCACCAACCTCTTCGGCGCCGCCAGTCCCGAGGCGGTCGAGACCGTCAAGCACAAGCTCGACGTGTTGCGCGGCCACTGCGACGACCTCGGCACCGACTACGACGCGATCGAGAAGACCATGCTCTTCCAGGGTCCCGCGGTCGAGGACCCGGACACGTTCCTGAAGTCGATGGAGGAGTACGCCGCCCTCGGCATCACGCTCGTCGGGCTGATGCCGACGCCGTACGTCGACCCGGTCCCGTGGGCCACCGCGGCCGTCGACCTGGTGCCGCGGCTGAAGGAGATCTAGAAGGCCCGCTCCGGTTGGCCAGAGGCGTACACTTGTTCTAACCACGCTTCCAGCCGGGCTCGTCGAGTTCGCAGGGCAGCACGAAAGGTGATCGTCATGACGACGTCGCCGACAGAGGAGCACACGACCGCAGTTCGGGTCGGGCTTCGGATCCGCCTCGACAACAGCTTCAGCTCGGGGCCGCTCGATGGCGCTTGGTGGCCACAGTCACGCGACCTCCAGGAGGAGGCCGCTGACCTGATCGACCACTTTCCCCATCGCGTGGGCCGGATCTCGCGGCTGTTGTACTCCCGGCCCGACTGGGACTCGGGCGGGGGAGCGTCGAGCGCCCACAAGATCCGCGCCGCACGCGGGTTCGTGAAGGTGGGCTCATTCCCGTCCGACGACACCCACCTCGTGGTGCTGTCGATGGCCTCCGGTTATCGGCTACGCCTGCTGGTGGTGCCTCACGACACCGACGCCGAGCGTGCCGAGGAGATCATGGAACAGGCGGCAGACGACCGGAACACCCAGCGCCCGGCGCAGCTGCTGGGCCTCGATGGCCCCGACCAGAGCCACATCGGTCAGCAGATCTGGGACAACGACGGCGCCCATTAGCTGTCCGGTCCCTGATCGACCTGTGCCTCCCATGCCGAGGTGGCGGCCCGAGCAGAGCGGCGCGGCTGAGAGGCTACGTCACATCGGAGCCCGGGCGAGCCCGAGGCCGACGCACGCGAACAGCAGCCCCATCCCACCGAAGATGATCCCGAAGACGATCGCGCAGCCGGTGCCTCCGCCGGATCCCGCGATCATCGACTTCGACGGGTCGAGCGGGTTGACCACGATGTCCAACGGCGGCACCGTCCCGTCCAGCCGGAACCGGCGGTCGGGCAGCGTACCCGAGCTCGCATAGGTGCCGCCGTCGGGACCGCGATACTCATAGTGCGCGATCAGCCGGGTACGGCTGCCGTGGTCGCCGCTCGAGGTCGTCTTCGTCTCGACCTCGCGGATCGTGGCCTGCCACGGTGTCCAGGTCGAGAGCCGCTGGCGGCTGATGATCGACCAGACTACGATCCACACCCCGATGCCCGCGAACAGCAGGCCCATCCCCGCGAAGAGCCAGCCGAAGAACATCCAAGTCTCCCATCGCCCGAGGCGAGAGCCGCCTGATGGCAGGAGGCTACGTCATCGCAGCGGGCTCGCGGGCTTATCGGGCCCGCTGGAGGGTCGCCGCCACGACGGCACGTGTCTCGGCGGGGTCGATGACGTCGTCGATCTCGAACACGCGTGCGGCGTTGAGGGCGCTGGCCTGCTTGCGGTACTCCTCGGTGAGCGCGGCGACGCGCGCCTCACGCTCCGCGTCGGGCATCGCGGCGAGCTCGGCGGCCATGGAGAGGCGTACGGCGCCCTCCAGGCCCATCGGGCCGAGGTGGGCGTCGGGCCAGGCGACGGTGAGCAGCGGGCGGTGGGTGCTGCCGCCGAGCATCGCCTGCGCCCCGAGGCCGTAGCCGCGGCGCAGGATCACCCCGACGAGCGGTGTCGAGAGCTGGGCGCCGGCGACGACCATCCGGGAGGCGTGCCGGACCAGGCCGCCCCGCTCGGCCTCGGGGCCGACCATGAACCCCGGGGTGTCGACCAGTGACACCACCGGGAGACCCCAGCGGTCGCACAGCGCGAGGAAGTCGGCTGCCTTGACCGAGGCGTCGCCGGTGAGCGCTCCGGCCAGGTGCGTCGACTGGTTGGCGACCACGCCGACCGCGATCCCGTCGATCCGTGCCAGCGCGGTGACGAGCTCCGGAGCGAACGCCTCGCGGAGCCAGACGACCGAGTCGACGTCGGCGAGCGTCTCGACGACAGGGCGTACGTCGAAGGCCTCCCGGTCGTTGTGGGGGAGGATCGTGCGCAGGTCGGTCTGGTCGACGGCCTCGCCGCCATCCGCGGCCGGCTCGAGACAGGCGAGGATGCTGCGTACGGCCTCGACGGCTGCGGCCTCGTCCTCGACGACCAGGTCGATGACGCCGTTGGCGGCCTGGTCCTTCACCGGTCCGATGTCCTCCGGGGCGAAGGTGCCGAGCCCGCCGCCGGCGATCATCGCCGGGCCGGCCATGCCGAGGTTGGCGTCCGGCGTGGCGATGCGGAGGTCGGCACAGCCGGCGAGGACCGCGTTGCCCGCGAAGCAGCGCCCGGAGACGACGGCGATCCGCGGCACGACGCCCTCGAGCTCGCCCCACAGCGCGAACGAGCCGACATCGAGCGCGGAGACGAGCGGGATGTCGGTGTCGCCCGGGCGACCGCCGCCGCCCTCGGTGAAGAAGACGGTCGGGAGCCGCATCCGCCCGATGATCTCGATGAGCCGGTCCGACTTGCGATGCCCGCGCATGCCCTGCGTACCGGCCATCACCAGGTAGTCGTAGGACAGCACCGCGCACGGCTTGCCGCCGATGGTGGCGGTGCCGCCGATGATCCCGTCGGCGGGAGTCTCGACGACGAGCTCGGCCAGGTCGCGACGCTGCTCCTGGGCCGCGGTGATGAACCTCCCGTACTCGACGAACGAGCCCGGGTCGACCAGGTCGGCGATGTTCTCCCGAGCCGTACGCCGCCCCTTCCCGTGCCAGCGGGCGACCTTGTCGGCGCGAGCCGCGTCCGTGGTCAGGAAGCGGCGGGCGTGCAGCTCGGCCAGTCCGGTCACAGGTGTGTCGTCGGTCACGCGGTCACGATAGGGAATGCCGGGTCGGGAGCCTCGAGCACCCCCAGCAGCCGCTGGAGCAGACCGAGGTCACCCGCGTGCTCGATCCCGTCGAGCCGCCGCGCGCCCAGCAGACCGGCGAGCTGCGGGCGGGTGAGCGTCAGGGTGAGGCCCGCGGCCGGGTCCGGGGCGCTGCCGCGCCGGTGCACCAGCACCCCGTTGCGGAGCCGGGCGTGCCACCAGCCGCCCGCGGCCGTGTCGTCGTGGTCGGTGAGATGCCAGTCGATCCGCAGGTCTAGGCCCCACGCCCGCGGGCCGTCGATCCGGATGGAGAGGGAGTCGAGCAGCTGCGGGACCGTGAGTGCGGCGAGCAGGCTCCGACCGCCTCCGCGGGGAGGTACCTGCGGGCCGTCGAGGAGTTCGCGCGCACCGGTGAGGTAGACGTTGCGCCAGGTGGCGTTCTCCGCGCCGTGCCCGAGCCGGGTGTAGACCTCGGCCAGCAGCTCGCGGGCCGCTCGCTCCGACGGGTCCGCGAAGACCACATGGTTGAGCAGGGTCGCCGCGAACCGCAGGTCACCGCTCTCGCCGCTCGCCACGAGAGCGGCGGCGTGGTCGATCGCCGCGGACGTGCCGCCGAGCAGCCGCACCCAGCGTTCGCCCTCCTCGGCCGGTGGCAGCTCCCACAGGTGAGCGGGGTTGGCGTCGTACCAGCCCAGGTAGCGCTGGTAGATCCCCTTCACGTTGTGGCTCAGCGAGCCGTAGTAGCCCCGGGTCGAGGGCTGCGCGTCGAGCGCCGGTGGCAGGACGAGCTCCTCGGCGATCTCCTTCGGCGTCAGGCCTCGGTTGGTGAGACGTACGGTCTGGTCGTGCAGGTAGGCGTAGACGTCGCGCTGCCCGGCGAGGAAGGCCTCGATCCGCTCCGCACCCCAGGTCGGCCAGTGATGGGTCGCGAAGGCGACGTCGGCGCGTGAGGCGAACAGGTCGATCGCCTCGGTGAGGTAGTGCGCCCACAACCGGGCGTCGCGCACCTCGGCGCCGCGCAGGGTGATGATGTTGTGCAGGGAGTGGACGGCGTTCTCGGCCAGGAGCAGTGCCCGTCGGCCGGGGAGATAGATGTTCATCTCCGCCGGCGCCTCGCTGCCCGGCGTGAGCTGGAACTCCATCTCGACGCCGTCGATCACCCGCGTCTCCCCGGTCCGGGTGATCGAGTCGGTCGGCTCGGCCAGCCCGATGGTGCCCGACGCCAGCCGTGGACCGAGGCCGCAGCCCACGTGTCCGTCCGGCGAGACCGGCAGCATGCTGCCGTACATGAAGGTCGAGCGCCGGTTCATCGCGGGACCGACGTAGACGTTCTCCGAGACCGCGTGCTCCAGGAACCCCTCCGGTGCCAGCACCGGTACGTCACCGCCGCCCGCCGCGAGCACGGCGGCGATCCCGCCGAAGTGATCGGCGTGAGGATGGGTCAGCACCACCCCGGTGACGGGCCGGTCACCACGGTGCTCGCGGTAGAGCCCCAGCGCGGCCGCCGCGGTCTCGGCCGTGGTGAGGGTGTCGATCACGATGATGCCGCGCTCGCCCTCGACGATGGTGAGGTTGGCGAGGTCGAGGCCGCGGACCTGATAGATGCCGTTGGTCACCTCGAACAGCCCCTGCAGCGAGGTGAGCCGGCTGTGCTGCCACAGCCCCGGGTGTGCGGTCTCCGGCGCGGGGGAGTCGAGGAAGGCGTCTGCGTTGGCGTCGAACACGACGGTGCCGTCGGCCCTGGTCACGACGCCGGGCTTCAGCGCGCCCACGAACCCGCGGTGGGCGTCGGCCTCCTCCTGGTGGACGTCGGTCATCATGCCCCCAGCGACTTCACGAGATCGCGGATGACGCCGTTGCGCTGGATCTCCGAGGAGCCGGTGAGCACGCGGAACATCCGCAGCCGCCGCCAGATCACCTCGATCTCGGCGCCCCGGACCATCCCGGCCTTGCCGTGCAACTGCAGCGCCGCATCGGCGATTTCGAACGAGCGTTCGGCCACGAACAGCTTGCACATGAACGACTCGATCCGCGGACGCCTGCCGGCGTCCAGGTCGGCCAGAGCGTCGTAGGTCATCGACCGGGCGGCGTAGTAGTCGGTGGCCATGTCGGCGAGCCTGTGCTGGATCGCCTGCTTCTCCAGCAGCAGCCCGTCGAAGACGGTGCGGTGGGCGGCGAAGTCGAGCGCCAGGGCGAGTGCTCGCCGGGCCGCGCCGAGCGCGGTCGGGCAGTGCAGCAGCCGGTTGGCGGTGACCCGGCCGAGTGCGATCCGCAGGCCTTGGCCGATCTCGCCGAGCAGGTTCTCCTGCGGCACGAAGCAGTCCTCGAGCACGACGTCGCTCTCGATGTTCTGCCCCGACAGCGGTAGGTCGCCGGGCAGCACCCGGCAGCCGGGGGAGTCGAGGTCGATGAAGAAGGCGGTGTACGACTCCTCCTCGCCGGCCATCCGGGCCACCAGGATCGCGAAGTCGGCGAAGGTGCCACCGGTGCTGAACACCTTGTGCCCGCTGATCAGGAAGCCGCCCGGCGTCGGGGTGGCGGTGGTCCGCATCCGGCGTACGTCGGAGCCGGCGTCGTCCTCGGTCATCGAGAAGCAGCAGGCGCGCTCGCCGCGGACGACGGGCATCAGGTACTTCTCGATCTGGTGCTCGGTCGCGTGTTCGAAGATCGCGCCGACCCGGAGCGGGCCGCCCATGTCGCCGAGCACGCTGGTGGCGAGCTGGCGGCCGGACGCGCCGATCTCCTCCTTGAGCGCGGCCAGCTCGGTGAAGCTCAGGCCCTGGCCGCCGAGCGACTCGGGCAGGTGGATGCCGTAGAAGCCGAGCTCGCGGCTGCGCTGCCACACCGGCTCCAGCATCGAGCGGTCCAGGGGCGTCTCCGGGCCGAGGCCGAGGCCGCGCTCGTAGTCGGCGAGCTCGCCGTCGAGGTAGTCCCGCAGCCGGTGGACCAGCTCGTCCAGGCGCGGGTTGTCGGGGTAGGACGGGGTGAGGGAGAAGGTCATCTCAGCCGACCTTCCGCGGTGCCGGCCCAGTCGCGCTCACGCAGCGCCCGCCGGTCGACCTTGCCGTTGCGGTTGACGGGCAGTGTGTCGGCGAACTCGATGATCCGCGGCACCTTCACCCCCGAGAGCCGTGTGCGGCAGAAGTCGCGCAGCTCCTCCTCGGTCGCGGTGGTGCCGGCGGCGAGCGTGACGTACGCCTTCACGGTCTCGCCCCACTTCTCGCTGGGCACACCGACGACGCAGGCCTCGCTGACGGCGGGGTGCTCGTAGAGCGCGGCCTCGACCTCGGAGCAGTAGACGTTGTAGCCGCCCGAGATGATCATGTCCTTCTTCCGGTCCACGATGAAGACGAACCCGTCCTCGCGGATCCGGCCGAGGTCGCCGGTGTGCACCCAGCCGTCGCGGAAGGTCTCAGCTGTCGCCTCGGGGGCGTGGAAGTACTCCCGTACGCAGTCGGGGCCGCGCGCCACGATCTCGCCGATCTCGCCGGCGGGCAACGGGTTGTGGTCCTCGTCGACCACGATCACCTCGGTGTCGTAGACGGGACGGCCGCAGGAGAGCAGCAGCTCCGGGTCCGACTCGATACCGCGGACGACGTCCTCGGAGCTGAGGAAGGTGATCGCGCTCGTCGTCTCGCCCTGTCCGTAGCCCTGGTTGACCACGGGACCGAACGCCTCGACGGCCTCACGCAGCCGCGCCGGGCTGACCGGAGCACCGCCGACGGTGATGCTCTGCAGCGCGGAGAGGTCGCGGTCGCGCAGCGTGGGGGAGGCGAGGACCAGGTTGAGCATGACGGGCACGACGAAGGTGTGGGTCACCCGCTCACGCTCGAGCGTGTCGAGATAGGCCTCGACCTCGAAGGCCGGCAGCACGACCACCGTAGCGCCGCGGAAGAAGCAGCCGAGGATCACCATCCCGCTGGCGTGGGTGATCGGGCCCGGGGCGAGGTAGACGGCCTCGGCCGAGAGCGAACCGTAGGGGTTCATGGCCAGCTTGCGCATGTTGGCCAGCCGGTTGCCGACCGTCTGGACCGCCGCCTTCAGCGTGCCGGTCGAGCCGGACGTGAAGTTGAGGACGGCCGGGGCGTCCTCGTCGACGTCGACGGAGACCGGGTCGGTGGAGCCTTCGGCGAGCAGGGCGTCGTACGCGACGGTGCCGTCGGCGCGGGTGGCGCTGTTGTCCAGGTCGACGACGAGGCAGTCCAGGCTGTGCGCGTCGGCGATCTTGCGGACCAGCTCGAGGTGGGCGCCGCCGGTGAAGACGATCCTGACAGCGGCGTCGAGGAGCACGTGCTCGACCTCGGCGGCGGCGAGCCGCGCACTGATCGGCACCCGGAGCGCGCCCGCCTTGCAGATCGCCATCTCCGCGACGACCAGCTCGCCGCGATTGGTGGCCAGGGTGGCGACGGGAGTGCCCGGTGTGCAGCCGCGGGCGATGAGCGCAGCGGCGAGCCGGTTGGTGTCGTCCTCGAGCTGGCGGTAGGTCCATCGGTCGGTGCCGGAGACCAGGGCGGTGGCGTCGGGGGTGAACGTCGCGGTGCGGGTGAGATAGCTACCGAGATTCACGGGTGCCCTCCTGGTGGTCGGGGTCGCTGCTGTGAGCGCGGTCACTCGAGATCATAGACACTGTGTCCAGAAACAGTCCAGCCGTTCGGGAAAGTGCTAGAACAGTGCGCATGACGGTGGTTGAGGACCGGCGCAGCCGGCGAACGCGAGGGGCGCTCCGTGACGCGCTCGTCTCCCTGGTGCTCGAGCGTGGCTACGCCGCGGTGACGGTCGAGGACATCGTCGCCGCGGCCGACGTCGGCAGGGCGACCTTCTACACGCACTTCAAGGACAAGGAGGCGCTCTACGACCATGTGGTGGTCTCCGTGCTCCGCGAGCTCGAGGAGCGACTGGCCGAGGTACTCGCGCCGGAGGACGCCGGATTCACCGGGCAGCCGGTGGCCGAGGTCTTCCGGCACGCGAGCGAGCAGCCTGACGCGTACCGGATGATCCTGCGGGGCGAAGGGGACGGTCGCGGCCTGCGGGCGTTCGAGGACGCCTGGAGCACGGCCGCCCACGAGATCTTCACGGCACGGGTGAAGGCGAACGCCGTGCGCCCGCGGGTGGATCTCCAGGTGCTGGCCCGGGCCTGGGTCGGCGAGCAGATGGCGGTGCTGCTGTGGTGGCTGGACGCGCCGGAGCCGCGGCCCGCCACCGACCAGGTCGTCGAGACGCTCGTCGAGCTCTCGCGCCGTGGCCGCTTCTGGGCGACGGGATTCGACCCCGAGCGCCGCTGACGTGCGGCGCTGAGGTGGACACGGTGTCTTGTGTGGTGCGGGTCACTCGGCCTACAGTCGGACGTGATGACCGTTACTAGACGTTCTGTCTAGCATCTTGAAGGGCGGATCCCCGTTGTCCTACCGCACCCTGCTCACCGAGTACCCCGTCGGAGCACGCCGCCGCGTGCTGCTGGCTGTCGTCGTGCTCGCCCTGTTCATCTCGGCGTTCGAGGGCCAGCTGGCTCCCGTCCTGCCGCTGCTGCTCGACGACCTCGGGATGTCGCTCAAGACCTACGGCCTCATCACGGCCGCGTCGCTGATCTTCGGAGCCCTGGCCGGCTATCTCGGCGGCGAGCTCGCCGACCGGGTCGGCCGGGTGAGGATCCTGGTCCCGTTCATGTTCCTCTCCGCCGCCGCCTGCCTGTTCATGGCCACCGCGGACTCGGTGGGCCACTTCGCGCTCGCCCGGATCGTGCTCGCCTTCGTCGAGGGCGTCGCCGTCGCCGGCACCCAGCCGCTCATCCGCGACTTCACCCCGCGGATGGGCCGCGCCCAGGCCTTCGCGTTCTGGAGCTGGGGGTCCGTGGGGGCGAACTTCTTCGCCGCTGCCGTCGCCTCGGCGACCCTGGGCGTCTTCGGCAACGAGTGGCGCTCGCAGCTGTTCATCATGGCCGGTGCCGCGCTGGTCGGAGCGATCGTCGTCGCGCTCACGCTGCGTGACCTCGCTCCCGAGGTCCGCCGCGCCGTACGCCTGACCGAGCACGACGCCCACACCGTCGACGTGCCGCATGGCCGAAGGGGTCTGAGCCTCCTCATGGCGCGCCGCGCGTTCTGGACGCACGTGCTCGCGATGTCGTTCCTCTACGTCCTGCTGGCCACGATGAACGCCTACGCCCAGACCATGCTCGTCCAGCAGTTCGGCGTCTCGGTCCGGGCGGCCTCGGCGATGACGATGGTCTTCTGGCTGAGCAACCTCGCGCTGAGCCTCGTCTTCGCCCGCCTCTCGGACCGTACGCAGCGGCGCAAGGCCTTCATGGTCGGAGGCGGTGTCGCCGCGTCGGTCTTCCTGGGCGCCTTCCTGGCGCTGATGAGCCGGGGGAGCGAGGCGTCCTCGAGCCTGGTGATCGTCCTCTTCATCGGCATCGGCGTGGCCCTCGCTGCCACCTTCGGTCCGTGGATGGCGAGCTTCTCCGAGCACGTCGAGGAGGTCCACCCCGACATCCAGGGTCGTGCCTTCGGCCTCAACCACCTGCTCAACCGCACCTTCATCCTGGCGACCGTGCTCTTCGCGCCGCGGGTGGTCGAGGCGACCGGTGGCTGGGAGCGCTGGATGACGATCGCGTGGGTGGCCACGGTCCTGTTCGCCGTCACCGCGGCGCTCGTCCCCGGTGTGACCGTTCGTCGTCCTCGGGTCGACGCGGACACCGAGGCCGTCACGCAGCCTGCGTCGTGAGCCGCGCGCCCCGCGGTCGGCTCGACAGCTGGCTCTACAGCGAGACTGAGGAACCCGATGTCAGGTTCACCCTGGCCAACGAGCGTACGTTCCTGGCCTGGATCCGCACCTCGCTGGCGTTCCTCGCGGTCGCGGTCGCCGTCGACACCCTGGCGGTCGGCGGCGGCACGGCCCTGGCCGTGCTCGCCCCTCTCAGCCTCGCGATCCTCGCGGCGGGCTGTGCCGCCTGGTCCTGGTGGAGCTGGGTACGCAGCGAGCGCGCGATCCGACGGCGCGCTGCCCTCCCGACCCGCCGGGCGCCGCTTCCCCTGGTGTTCGGCGTGCTCGGCTCCGTCGCGCTCGTCTCGATGGCACTGCTGGTGTGAGCGGGGGAGACCCGGGGCTGCAGCCCGAGCGCACCGAGCTCGCCTGGCGGCGTACGCACCTGTCGCTCGTCGTCGCCGCGCTCGTCGTCGTCCGCCATCCACTGACTGACGGTCAGCTGTGGTGGCGCCTCGGTGTGGCGCTGGCGGTGGCTGCGCTGGCTTCGTACCTGTTGCTCGGGCGCCGCCGCGTCCTGGTCACCGCCGCGGTGGCGACCGTGATCGCGCTCGTCGAGGTGGTCGCGCTCGTCGGCTCGTCGTAGCCGCCCTTGAATTCGACTCGCTAACGAGTAAGCATGATTACATGCTTACAAACGAGTTGCGCGGGTGGTTCAGCGGACGGCTGCCCGATGGTGTGTACGACGAGATCGTCGATGTGGTGGTCGACCGCGAGGAGATCACCGTCGTCGGGCGGATCAAGGAGCCGAAGACCGCCGAGGGCGCTTCGGACGAAGAGCGGGCAGCAGCCAACGAAGGGCGAGCGAGCGAGTTCCGCGAGCGCACCCGCGAGGATCGGATGGCAGTGGCGCGGCAGGCCGAGCGACGGTTCGACCGGAAGGTGTCGTGGGGCGTGGAGGTCGGTGGTGAGCGGCACATGTTCACCACCGTCTCCGCGCCGGTCATGACCCGACTGCGTCAGCCCGAGCGCAAGGTCCTCGACCTGCTGGTATCCGGCGGTGTCGCCCGGAGCCGGAGCGACGCGCTCGGCTGGTGCGTCAAGCTCGTCCAGCAGCACTCGAGCGAGTGGCTCGATGAGCTCCAGGAGTCGCTGGTCAACGTCGAGCGCGTGCGCGCCAAGGGGCCCGGCGGATCGGCTGCGTCCTAGACCGTGACTCAGCTGGAGGCGCGCTCCCGGAGGGCCTCGATGATGGCCGGGCAGATGTCGGTTTCGTAGAGCCACTCGATGCTCTGGATACCACCCGGGCTGTCGGCATTGATCTCGAGCACCTTGTCGCCAACCACGTCGATCCCGACGAAGAACAACCCGTCGGCCGCGAGCTTGGGACCCATCGTGTCGACGATGTCCTTCTCGCGTGCGCCGATCTCGAGCGGCTTCATCCGCCCGCCCTTGCTGATGTTGGCGCGCGGGTCGTTGCCGTCGGGCACGCGCCGGAACGCGGCGTACGCCCCGTCGATCTCGATCAGCTTCCCGTCGAGCAGAAAGATCCTGGCGTCGCCCTCCTCGCCGCCGTTCACGAACTCCTGGGCGATCGCATATCCGTCCTCGAAGACCGCTTCGATGATCTGCGCCAGGTTGGTCTCGTTCTCGTCCGCGACCACGAACACGTTGCGGCCCTTGCCGCCGTAGATCGGCTTGACGACGGACTTGCCCACCTCTGCGATGAACCGTCTGATCGCTCCGGCGTCGCGGGTGACGAGGGAGCGTGGCCGGACAGACTGGGGAAACTCCTCGAGATAGAGCTTGCTCGTCGCACGGCTCAACGTCACCGGGTCATTGACCACCGTGACACCTCGAGCGGCGAGCATCTGGCCGAAGACGGTGCCGAGCGGGCCGGCCCATGGTCGTTCCTGCATCTCGGTGGCCTCTTCGTTGCGCAGGAACAGGGCATCCAGCGAGTCCATCACCAGTCGCTCCGGATCACGTTCCTTGATCCGGGCCAAGAACGTCTCGAGCGTGTCGCCCTCGATGACCTCGGCACGGCGCGCGCGGGCGAGGAGCTGTTGACTCGTGTCGAACTCGACATCGCCTGCACCGACGTACCAGACCTCGTGCGCCCCCACAGCGGCCGCCTTCGCAAGTCGCGTGGTTGCCATCTCGGGGTGTTCGACTGCGATCTCGTTCACGAAGAACGCAAGCTTCATCTCTCTCCATCTCCTTCGTAGAGGTCGGTGACCTGCAAGCCGCCGGCCATCCGGTCAAGGCGCTCGCGCGCGCCGGGCACCTCGAGCCACCGCGGGCGCACCCATGGAGGCTCGAGTACGCCGCGCTCGAGCAGGTCCTGCACCAGGTCGATGTGGTCCAGCGCGAGCTTGCCGACCAGGAGCACGTCGAGATCGACTCCCGAGGCAACGGCCTCGAGGATCCGGCTGATCCCGCGCAGGTAGATCGCGTCGCGCACCATCCCGCCGGCGACGACCACTCGGATCGCGATCGACCAGGCGGTCCCGCGGGGGATCCGGTGCTCGCCCGTCAAGGTCTCGAAGATCTCCATGAAGCTTCCGCCCGCGAGCATCAGGTCGACGGCGACGACCCGCGCCGCCAGCACCCGCAGCCGCCGTGGGTCCAGCCCGCCGGTGACGTACTCGGAGATGAGCGCCAGGCCCTCTTGGGTCTCGTCGTAGCCGGGCAGGCCGATCGTCAGCATCTTCAGCGGCTGCCGCGCACCGTTCTGGTAGGTGACGACGTGCGTACCGACCTCGTGGTGAAGCAGCGGCTCGACCCGGTCGGCGCGGAAGGTCGCCGACTCAGGGATGAGCAGCTGCCCGGCGGACACCATCAGCTCGGAGACGTCCTCACGCACCTCGACATCCGCGGGAAACCCGGGGTACGCCGCTTGATACTGCTCCAGCTCGGCGCGGGCTGCATCAGCGAACGCCCCGGACGTCACGTTTCCGCGGGCCGGGGGCGGCGGCGGGATGTCGGCGAGCAGCTGCTCGGCCGACGACACGAGACCGGCGGAGGGGTCGCCGAAGAGCTGCCGTGAGCCGTGCACGAACTTCGTCGTGTCACGGTCCTCGAGCGCGGTGATCTGTCGCGCGATCTCATCTCGTTTGGCCCGGAACAAGGAGTGCAGGGCCGGGTCGGCGACGTCCTCGATCTCGAGGTTGTAGAGATCACGACGCACCAGGTCAGGTTCGAAGTCGAGCTCTCGGAGCCGCAGCGTCGGCGCGACCGTGAAGTCGGTCCGTTTGAAGTCGTCCCACGCCTCCGCTCCGTTGAGCGGGGTGAGGTTCAGCAGCAGGTCGATCTGGCGCTCGATCGCGGTGAGTCGGGCGTCGATGCTGAGGGCAGGCTCGATCTCCTGAGTCGAAGCAGTCACACCCCCAGGGGTACCCACACCCCGATGGGATCATTCCTCACCGCGTGCGCTCGGCGCGCTGCCGGACCAGCTCCTCGACCTGTGTCGGAAGGGTCGTCTCGAAGTCGATCAGCTTCGCCCAGGTCGGGGTGACGACGATGCGCACCATGCTGTCGTACAAGGACCGTACCTCCGCCTCCCAGGCGACCCGCTGCTCCGGTGTCATCTCGTAGGAGCCGTTCATCTCGAGGTACTCCTCGGGGATCCCGTCGACGGCGTCCAGCTCGGCGGTCCCGCGGATGAGCAGCATCTTCGGCGGGTGCACCTCGGTGTCGATGGTCAGGGCGACCGCCGGGTTGTGACGCAGCGAGATGAGCTTGGGGGAGTTGGGGGTGGTGCACATGACCACCTGCGAGCCGTTCCAGGTGAACGCGATCGGGATGTTCCTCGGGGTGCCGTCCTTGGCGACGTACGCAAGGCGGGTCAGGTCTCGGGCCAGGAGCTCGCGGCTCAGCGCACGGCTCAGGACCGCATCGATCTCGTCGGCGTGCATGGTGTTGGACATCGGACTCTCCTCGGTTCGGGCGACCCGGTCGGTCGCTCTCACCCCATGGACGGAGCCGATCGGAGGTTCTCTACATCCTGGCTCACGATTCCGTCAGTCGACGGGCTCGCCGAAGGAGTAGGTGCCCTCGAGGGCGATCGTCGCCAGGGTGTCCTCGTCGGTGACCGAGATGTTCGACCACGTCGACACCGTGTGCTTCGCCGTCTGCCCCCTGGGGCAGTCGACGACGGTGCTGGGCGCGGGTGCGGTCACCGTCAAAGAGCCGATGACGTTGCCGTTCCTGGCAGCCTTGAACTCGCCCGACTTCGAGTAGTCACCGCTGATCACGGTCTTCTTCGGGTCATCCGGATTGTGGCCACCGCGATTGACGCACTGATACGTCGCGTCGAGGTGAGCGGTCACGGTGATCGTCTCGACCGCTCCGCTCTCGAGGCCGGCCTCCTTGAACGCGACGGTGACCGAGGACAGCCTGGCGTCGGTCACCTTCGTCAGGTTCTTGATGAAGTGCGGGCTGCCGCTCGCGAGGGCCGGCGCGGCGGCCAGGACCGTCGCAGAAGCCGCGGCCGCGAGCGTGGTGACGAAGCCTTGGATGCGCATGCTCTTCCCCCATGGACGAGATGTCCTGGCGCAGTTGCCCGGACGCGTGGAGTCTGGCACGTCGATTCGACAGGCTTCCATAGTCCGTTCTGTCTATATGGGCGCTAACAGCTTGAAACACGACTACATGGACTCAAACGCCCGCAGCTGCCAGTGTGTCGATCGTCAACAGAGCCAGCGCCGCCGCCTGGTCGCCGAGGACGCTGTCGTCGAAAGCGGCGTCAGGGGAGTGGTTGGGAGCGGCGTCGTCGCTCGGGGCGGCTCCGAGCAGGACCATTGTGGTCGGCACCTGCTGACTGATGAAGGAGAAGTCCTCGGCGCCCATCGTCGGCCGGGGCACCTCGACCACGCGCTGCCCGAAGGCGCTACGCAGTGTCTCCATCGCACGTCGAGTGACCGCGTCGTCGTTGACGACGCTCGGGTAGCCGGTGTCGAGCGCGACCGTCGCCTCCAGCCCGTGTGCGGCCGCGATGCCCTCGACGAGCCGAGGAAGGTCCTGCTCGATCCTGGACAACGTGTTCGGGTCGACGGTACGTACGGTGCCGGTGATCTCGACCGACTCGGGGATCACGTTGTCGGCCCCGGTGCCTGCGGCCAGGTTCGTCACCGAGATCACGACCGGGTCGAAGGAGTCGAAGCGACGCGCGGTGTAGGACTGCAGCGCCAGCACGATCTCGGCAGCGACCGGGACCGGGTCGAGGGTCTCGTGGGGGCGAGAGCCGTGTCCGCCGCGACCCGCGAGATCGATCCTCAGGTGCGTCGAGCTCGCGGTCACCGTGCCCGGCCGGGTCAGGAAGATCCCGCGCGGCGCGTTGCCGACATGGACGGCGTACGCCGCGACCGGCCGGCTACCCGCCGCGTCGAGGACGCCCTCGTCGATCATCAGCTTCGCTCCGCCGTGTCCTTCCTCGCCCGGCTGGAACATCAGGATGACGTTTCCGGCCAGGTCAGCCCGGTGTTCGGCGAGCAGGCGGGCGGCGCCGACCAGCCCGGCGACGTGCAGGTCGTGACCACACGCATGCATCGCGCCGTTGGTCGAGCGGTACGTCACGTCGACCGCCTCGGTGATCGGTAGCGCATCCATGTCGGCACGGAGCAGCACGGTCGGGCCCGGCTTCCCGCCGCGCAGGACCGCGGTCACCGAGGTCAGCGACCGGCCCTCGATGAGCTCGAGGTCCAGGCCGGACAGCGCCTCGAGCACGCGGCGCTGGGTCGCGGGCAGGTGCAGCCCGAGCTCGGGCTCGGCGTGGATGTTCCGCCGGAGCTCGACCAGGTCGGGCGTGAGCGCGCCGGCGGTGGCGACGATCTGCGCCCGGAGAACAGCATTGCTGGACACCATGTCCAGAAACTATCAGACGATCACCAGCCGTCGGACAAGATGGCTCCATGGACTCTGAGAGTGCGCGGCGCTCGGCCGCCTTCGTCGGAATGGCCACCCTGCCGATCGGAGCGGCGATCCTGCTCGCGCCGGAGCGGGTGGGTCGGGCACTGAAGTTCGGTGACCACCCCACCGCGCTGCGCGTCATCGGCGCGGCTGATCTGGTGCTCGTGCCCGGGCTGCTGGCCGGTCGGCGCAGACTGCCGTGGATGGCGGCGCGCGCCGGCCTCAACGTGGCGATCGCTGCGTACTGCGCTCATCTCGCGCGCAGCGAGGGCAACATCGGGCCCAAGATCGCGGCGTCGGCGCTCGTCTTCGCCACCGCCGCCGACA
The DNA here is from genome assembly GCF_015752315.1 of Nocardioides luteus. NCBI lineage: Bacteria > Bacillati > Actinomycetota > Actinomycetes > Propionibacteriales > Nocardioidaceae > Nocardioides > Nocardioides luteus. The sequence continues at coordinate 2,684,856 of NZ_JADOVJ010000001.1, read as the reverse complement.
CCCGCACCATCCTCGCGCTGAGGCGGGGCGAGGGTGGTTCGTCCTAGACCCAGTCGGGGACTTCCTCCGGGATCACGCTGAGCCAGTAGTGGGGGAGCGCCTCCCTGAGCGTGACCCATCTGACCTCGGTGCCGTCCGAGCTGCCCGGCACGGCGACCAGGACGTCCGGACCGTGCCCGGCGAGCCGCTCGCGGCAGACGCCGCACGGGCTGAGGACGACATGTCGGCCGTCCTCGAATCGGTGCAGGCAGACGGAGGCGACGATCCTGCGGTCGAGCCGGAAGGCGGCACAGTAGGGCTCGGCCTCGTGGCACAAGGTCGTGCTGGAGTTCAGGAAGTCAGGGCTGGTGCCGGTCAGGACCGTGCCGTCGTCGAGCAGCACGGCTGCCGCTCCCCGGGATTCGCCGGCGGCGAACCGGGACGCGATGAGCTTGCGGCACTCGGCCAGGGTGGAATCGAGACGGTCTGGGGTGGCTGGCACGCGCCAACCCTAGGGCCTGATGTTCTGGTTGTGGCTGAACAGGTTCTCCGGGTCGTACGCCTGCTTGACCGTCCTGAGGCGCGCGTAGTTGCTGCCATAGGTGTCGGTGACACGGCCCTGGTCGTCCTCGGACATGAAGTTCACGTACCCGCCGGGCTCGGAGTGCGGCGTGAGAGCGGCGGCGTAGTCGCGAACCCACGCGATGTTGGCGTCGTCGTCCGAGGCGTCCGACCATGCGGAGACGATGACCGTCGAGAACGTCGCGTGCCGGTAGGAGAACGCAGTGTCCGTCGCGCCGACGCGGGATGCAGCACCGTTGATGGGGTACAGGTGCATCGTCGAGCTCGCGTTGGGTGCCTTCGGCCCGTGGGCCAGGTGCACGTCGATGGCCGCGTCGGTCAGCTCGGTGACGTAGTTGCCCTTCCAGTAGCTGCGTACGCCACGGGGGAACAGGTCGTCGAACGCGCCGTTGAGCCACGGATACGGCATGGGCTCGACGAGCTCGCCGACGCGCGGCGCGAGGTCGCGGAACGGCTGCATCGCCGCCTCACCCTCCTCGACCGGCCCGCTCCAGTGGACGACGGCGGCGCAGAAGGTGTCGCCGTGGCGCTCCTCCGGAAGGAAGGGCAGGGGAGGAGCGACCTGAAACGCCGGGAAGCCCCCGCAGCGCTCGTCGGCCTCGGTGACCCAGGTGCGGAAGAGGCGCAGCAGGTCACCGGCGTGCTCCAGCTCGTAGAAGAAGAGCCCGACGACCACTTGGTCCACGGGGTGCAGATCGAACTCGAAGGTGGTGACGACCCCGAAGTTGCCGCTGCCGCCGCGGAGCGCCCAGAACAGGTCGGAGTTCTCGGACTCGCTGGCGCGACGGAGCTGTCCGTCCGCGGTGACGACGTCGGCCGACCGCAGATTGTCGATCGTGAGCCCGAAACCTCGGGTGAGGTAGCCGATGCCTCCGCCGAGCGTCAGACCGCCGACGCCCGTCGTCGACACGATCCCGCCGGGCACCGCGAGGCCGTGCGCGTGGGTCGCGTCGTTGAGGTCCGCGAGCGTCGCGCCACCACCCACGCGGGCGGTACGTGCGGTGGCGTCGATCTCGACGGAACGCATGGGGGAGAGGTCGATCACCAGGCCGTCGTCGATCGTCCCGAATCCGGGAGCGCTGTGCCCGCCGCCGCGTACGGCCAGCGGCAGACCGGCGTCGCGTGCGAAGTTCACCGCGGCGATGACGTCGTCCGAGTTCGCGGCCGGCACGACAGCTGCCGGACGACGGTCGATCATCCCGTTCCAGACGCCTCGAGCGTCGTCGTAGTCTGCGTCGTCGGGCGTGATGACCCGGGTTACGTGTTTGCGAAGTTCGTCGATGGATGTCATGACGCCAGCCTCATCCGCGGCTGCGACACCAGCCGGTCCTGGTCGGCGACATCATCGAGTTCCGGTAGACGACCTCTGTTACGTCAGTGTCCGTGGGCTCGGAGGGACTGCTGTGGTCGGAGACCGTCGAGGAGAATGTCGAGCAGTCGGTCTGCGGCGACGGGGTTGCCGGGCTGCTGGGTGACGGTGAAGATGCCGATCAGGGCGGCAGAGACTTCCTCAGGAGTGACATCCGGGCGGAGGTCTCCTGCTGTGACGCCTGCATCGAGGATGGCCGAGATCGCCGCCAGGAGCTGGTCTCTGGTCTGGGCATGGGCGAGGTCGCCGGAGTCGATCATCGACAGCAGAGTGGCGAGCATGCCGTTCTTCGCCGCAACCCAGGTGCCGAACAGGTCCATCCACCGTCGCAGCGCCACCGACGGGCTCTCCTGCTCGAGCAGCTCGCGGGCTCCGCTCGTGAGGCGATCGACCTGGTCCTGGTAGACGGCCGCCACGAGCGCCTCCCGGGTGGGAAAGTGCCGGTAGAGCGTCGCGATGCCGACGCCGGCTTCCCGTGCGATGGCACGCAGCGAGGGCTCGCCCTCGGCCGAGGCGAGCACGCGGGTGGCAGCAGCGAGCAGTCCATCCCGGTTGTGAGCGGCGTCGGACCGCAGCGCCCGGCCGGTCGGGGTTGTCAAACGGATCACGCTCCGGTTATGGTCGCAACAGATAACCGGAGCATAGTCCACATAGGGCTGGATCCGCAGACACCAGGGGAGAGGCCTCATGGCACAGCACGGCGACGAGCGGCAGAAGAGCCCGAGCCGGGCGGTCCTGCTCGAGAAGTTCGGGGGGCCGGAGAACCTGACCGTCCAGAGCGTGCCCGAGCCGCATGCAGGCATGGGCCAGATCCGCATCCGGGTGACCGCCGGGGGACTGAACCCGATGGATTGGGTGATGACCTCTGACGCTGCGACCGCCGCGCGGTTCGGCCTGAGTCTGCCCTGTGGATTCGGCACCGACTACGCCGGCGTCGTCGACGAGGTCGGACCTGACTCGACCGGATACGCCGTCGGTGACCGCGTGTTCGGGACCGCTGTGTCCCGGGCGCTCGCCGATCACCTCGTGATCGAGTCCGCCGGGAGCATCTCGACCGGGGTCGCGCACCACACTCCCGACGGTGTCGATGACCGCACCGCCGCGACGCTGTCGATCGCAGGCAGCACCGCGGCCGCAGCGCTCGCAGTGCTCGACCTGGGGCCGGATGACACAGTGCTGATCGGCGGAGCCGGGGGCGGAGTAGGCGTCTTCGCGGTGCAGCTGGCCCGCATCGCCGGCGCCCGGATCATCGGCACCGGCTCCGCCTCGTCGGCGGACTACCTGCGCAGCCTGGGTGCCGAGCCGGTGGCGTACGGCGACGGGCTGGCCGACCGGGTCCGAGCCATGGGCGGCGGTCCGGTCACCGCGGCGTTGGACCTCCACGGGACAGACACGGTCGACGTCGCCCGCCAACTGGGCATCCCGGACAAGCGGATCTGTACCGTTGCGGCCGCCATCGAGGGCGTACCTGCGGCCAACGGCGCGAATGCCGGCCCCGAGGCGCTCCGACGCATCGCGCGGCTCGTCGATGCCGGCGACATCCGCGTACCGATCGCGGCGACCTTTCCGGTCGAGGAGATCCGATCGGCCGTCGAGCTGCAGGCGGAACGCCACGTACGCGGCAAGGTCGTCATCGGCCTTTCCGTCTGATCATCCTCAGGGGAGACCTCGGAGCGGTCCCTCCAAAGCAGCACTTGACATAATGTGCATTATCGGCGACTAGATGACGAACGGCGATACCGTCCTGAGACCGTTAAAGTGCACTCCGTGGCAGAGGACTTCGACCCGGTTGCTCACAACCGCGTCGCCTGGGACGGGCTGGTCGACAGTGACAACGAATGGTCCCGGCCGGTCGGCCCCGAGGTCATCGCGCGGGCACGTGACGGCGACTGGTCCGTGGTCCTCATCGGTCACCAGCCGACGCCGCGTGACTGGCTGCCTGCCGACCTGACCGGCGTCCGCGTGCTCTGTCTCGCATCCGGCGGCGGTCAGCAGGGCCCGATCCTCGCGGCTGCCGGCGCCACGGTGACCGTCTTCGACAATTCGCCCAAGCAGCTGGCGCGTGATGACGAGGTGGCTGCCCGTGAGGGCTTGGTGCTGCGTACGGTGCTGGGCGACATGCGTGATCTGGGCGCCTTCGGGGACGCCGACTTCGATGTCATCGTCAACCCCGTCTCGAACGTCTTCAGTCCGGAGCTGGCGCCCGTGTGGAGCGAGTCGTTCCGGGTGCTGCGTCCTGGCGGGACGCTCCTGACGGGATTCATGAATCCGGACGTCTACATCTTCGACGAGGTGGCGCTCGACCGGCGGGAGCTGGTCGTACGCCACCGGCTCCCGTTCAGCTCGCTCGATCTCTCCGAGGCCGACCGGATGCGTGCCTACGGAGACGGCCCGATCGAGTACAGCCACTCGTTGACCGAGCAGATCGGCGGGCAGCTGGCCGCAGGATTCGTCCTGACGCACCTGAGCGAAGCCCCGCACCATGCGGACGTCACCGCAGAGCACTTCCCGGCCTACATCGCGACCCGGGCGCTCAAGCCCTAGTCACTCCGGACGCTCGAACGGCTCAGCCGTCTCGCGCAGCACCTCGCGTGCAGGAGAGAGCAGGACGGCGTCGCGGGTGTCGGAGGCCGTTGCCTTGACGTAGATCCCGGTGGTCTTGAGGTCCTCATGACCGAGCAGGCCCTGGACGGCCGGCACCGGTACGCCGGAACGGATCAGCCCCTTGGCGGCGCTGTGCCGAAAGGCATGGGCGGCTTCGCCCGGCTGCTTCGGGACGCCGGCGAGGCGGATCCAGGTCTCGACCAGATGGTTGAGCGCGCCCGGACGCAGCTGCTTGCCCGAGGTCAGCACAAAGAGGTTGTCGGCCGGGTCGCGAGTGCCGAAACGGGCTTCGAGCTCGGCCAGGTAGGCGTCGACCGCAGCCACGGCCTCGGGCGGCAGCGGCAGGTTGCGCTGCTTGTCGCCCTTGCCGATGACCCGCACCAGCGTCTCGCCGTCGGGCTCACGACGGATGGAGCCGACGGTGAGGTCGCACAGCTCGGCGGCACGTACGCCAGTGGTGACCAGCACCGCGAAGATCGCCCGGTCACGAGTCGGCCAGCGGCGCCGGTCGGTGCCTTCACGTGGCGTCGAGGCGACGCGCGCCAACCGGCGGAGCTCGTCGACGCTCCAGCCGGCCGGCAGCCGGCTGGGCCGCTCGGGTGCCTCGATCCGCAGCGTCGGATCCACCAGCAGATGTCCCTCGAGCTGCAGCCAGTGGGTGAAGAGCCGCAGCGTGCCGACCCGGCGCTGACAGGTCGCCGCAGCCGAGTTCTCGCGCAGCGACCTGTAGGCGATGCGTACGTTCTGGTCGGTCAGCGCCGAGATCGGGACCAGCGCCAGCACGTCGGCGTCGGGCTCGCCGCCGGCGTCGACGTGCAGCTGCCGGGCCCAGGCGGCGATGTCCTGCCGGTAGGCACTGCGCGACTTGTCGTTGAGGCCGCGGCGCGTCAGCGTGGCACGGTCGGTCAGGAAGTCCTCGACGACGTCGCCGAACATCACACCATCGTCAGGTACGCTCACATCCCCCGATATTACAGTCTTTTCGAACATTTCTGCGATAGGGGGTACTATCGCGGATTTCCGGCGAGGTGGCAGACTCCAGCCGTGCCCGACACCGCTGTCACCCACCACACCGAGAACGTCAACGGGATCGATCTGCACTGGGTGGAGTCAGGACCGCCGGACGGCCCGCTCGTGCTCCTGGTGCACGGGTTTCCGGAGTCCTGGTACTCGTGGCGGCACCAGATCGCCGCGCTCGCCCATGCGGGCTACCGGACGGTCGCGATCGACGTACGTGGATACGGCGGCTCCTCGAAACCGGATGCCATCGAGGACTACCGGATGCTGCGCCACGTCGGCGACAACGTCGGCCTGGTACATGCTCTGGGTGCGGAGACGGCCACCATCGTCGGACACGACTGGGGCGCTCCCATCGCCTGGACGTCGGCGCAGCTGCGGCCGGACGTCTTCACCGCTGTGGCCGGTCTGTCGGTGCCGTTCAGCCCCTCCGGGCGCCGTCGGCCGACCGAGGCGATGGCCCAGGCCGGCGGTGACGACGAAGACTTCTACATCTCCTACTTCCAGACTCCAGGTGTCGTCGAGGCCGAGATCCTGCCCGACGTACGCCGCTGGCTGCTGGGCATCTACTACTCGATCTCGGGTGACGGCGTGCTCGCCGCCGGTAGGGGTCCGCGCGGGGCGCTCGGGCTGGTGCCTCGTGGCCACCGGCTCTCCGACCAGTTCGTCTACCCCGTCGGTATGCCCGAGTGGCTGACCGAGGCCGATGTGGACTTCTACGCGGGCGAGTTCGCCGACTCCGACTTCTTCGGTCCGCTCGCCCGCTACCGCAACATCGATCGTGACTGGGAGGATCTCGCAGCCTTCAGCGACGTGCCGATCACCGTGCCGTCGCTCTTCGTCGCTGGCGAGTACGACGGCCCCGCGATCACCGGTCGCCGTCAGATCGAACGCTTCGACACGACCCTGCCCGGCCTCACCCGGTCGGTGGTCCTCCCCCGCTGCGGGCACTGGGTCCAGCAGGAGCGCCCCGAGGAGACCAACCAGCTCCTGCTCGAGTTCCTCACGTCGGCTTCCCGGCGCAGCTGATGCAGGTGCGGGCCACCGGACGCGCCTCGAGCCGTCCCTCGGCGATCGGCCGGCCGCATGCCTCGCAGATCCCGTACGTGCCCGCTCCCAGGCGCTCCATGGCCGCGTCTATCTCGGCGAGATGCTCTCGCGCCTGACGTACGAGTGCTTGGACCTGGGACCGCTCGAAGGCGATCGTCGCTCCCTCCGGATCGTGCTCGTCATCGGCGTTGGTGTCACGCGAGGCCGCGACGACTGCGTCGAAGTCGGCGCTCAGGTCTGCCAGGCGCGCGAGCGTCTGCCGGCGCTCCGCCTCGAGCCGTACGCGAGCCTGTTCCATGAGGAAGGTCAGGCGAGCGAGCCGACGAGCAGCGCGACCACGGCGAGCAGCGGGACGACTCCTTGCTTGAGAGCCGCACCCCGCTTGTCGGGCGAGGAGACGAGCAGCACCGTCGCGGCCGCTGCCATCGACCCGGCGCCCGCGAACACCAGCGCCGTACCCGCGGCCTCCGAGCCCGCGGCGACCAGGACGATGCCGACCCCGGTGACGATCGCCAGGAACAGGTTGTAGAAGCCCTGGTTGTAGGCGAGCTCCTTGGTCGCCTCGGCCTCCTCGGCGCTCGTCCCGAAGACGGCGCGCGTCTTCGCGCTCGTCCAGGTCAGCGACTCCATCACGAAGATGTAGACGTGCACCAACGCAGCAAGCCCGGCGAGCACCAACGCCACAACGACCATCATGGGCTGAGAGTAACCGGCTGAGAAGCGGTTGGCCGACTCCCTCCCCGAGACGGCTTCGTGGTGGCAGGATCTCCGTCATGACCGCCGTACGACCTCATCGGCTGATGCGGATGAGCGGGCGCGACCCGGACGAGGTCGGCCGCTCCGCCACTCCCCTGGAGCTGTTGTTCGATCTCGCCTTCGTCGTCGCGTTCGCGCAGGCCGGCGAGGCCTTCGCCCATCTGGTCGCCGAGGAGCACCTGGCGGCGGCGATCGGTGCGTTTCTCTTCACCGCGGTGGCGATCTGCTGGGCATGGATCAACTTCGCCTGGTTCGCCTCCGGGTTCGACACCGACGACTGGGTGTTCCGTGCTCTCACCATCGTGCAGATGGCCGGCGCCATCGTCGTGGCCCTGGGCGTCGCGCCGCTGTTCGAGTCGGTCGACCACGGTGGCTTCCTCGACAACCGCGTCCTGGTCGCGGGGTACATCGTGATGCGGGTCGCGATGGTCGCCCAGTGGCTCCGAGCGGCGTCCCAGTCCCCCGCCTACCGGCGCACCGCGATCACCTACGCCGGTTCGATCCTGGTCGCACAGATCGGCTGGGTCGCCCTCGCGGTGGCTCAGACGAGCTCGGTGGCGCTGGTGGTGCTCGCGGCGGTCGTCTGCTACGGCGTCGAGATGATCGGCCCGATCTATGCCAAGCGGCGCTGGGGCATGCCGTGGAACGCCCAACACATCGCCGAGCGCTACGGGCTGCTGCTCATCATCACGCTGGGTGAGGTCATCCTAGGCACGGTCGCAGCGGTGGCGTCCGCCGTCGAGCACGTCGGCTGGTCGCAGGAGTCGATCCTGCTCGTGGTCGCCGGCACGCTGCTGACCTTCGGGATCTGGTGGGACTACTACATCATCCCGTTCGCGCACTTCATCGAGCGTCGTCGTCACCGGGCCTGGATGTTCGCCTACGGCCACATCCTCATCTTCGCCTCGGTGGCGGCCTTCGGTGGTGGCATCCACGTGGCTGCGTACGTCGTCGAGGGTGAGGCGCATATCGGCGTCCTCGGAGCCGCGCTCGCGGTCGCGATCCCGCTGGCGATCTTCACGATCGCCTACTTCGGCATCTACTCCTCGCTGATGGGTCGCATCGACATGCTGCACGTCAACCTGGCTGTCGGCATGCTCGCGGTGCTGGTGCTCGGCGTGGCCGCGGCGGCAACCGGTGTCTCTCTCGGCTGGTCGCTGCTGATCCTGGCGGCCGCGCCGTACGTGACGGTCGTCGTCTACGAGACCTGGGGCTATCAGCACGTGGCCGCGGACGTCGAGGCCATCCGGGCTGTCCAGTAGCGGCGTCCGCCGTTCGTCGTTCAGGTTCGGATCAGTCGGTTCAGCACCGCCCGGAGGGGCGGCCATCGGTCGCGCCCGCGGCGGGTCATGGCGAAGGCGCGCAGGCGCACCGTGGGATCGGTCAACGGCCGTACGGCGACGCCGCGGCGGGAGGTGCGTCCGCGTGGCAACAGCGCGAGTCCGTGGCCGGCGAGAACGAGGTCGTCCACCAGTTCGAGCGCATCGACCCGATGAACGACCCGAGGGGTGAATCCCGCCATCGACGCGAGTGTGCGGAGCACCTCCTCGTCGGCTGTGTGGCGCGAGTTCACGATCCAGTCCCGGTCGGCGAAGGTCGCGAACGGGGCACGTGGCTCATGGGACGGCATGCCGAGGCCCCAGGTGACTTCCCACAGCGGGAGGGTGTCGTAGTCGCTGCTCCAGGAGGCGGGAGCGATGTTGTAGTCGTAGACGAGCGCCAGGTCGACGTCGTCGCGTGCGAGCAGTCCCAGTGCCTCGGGTGGTTCGTGCTCGCGCAACCGCACCTCGATCCCGGGGTGGTCGTGCCGGAGGCCGTCGATGGCGGGCATGAGAGATCGTCGGATCGCGGTGGCGAAGCCGGCCACCCGAAGCACGCCGGCGGGCTCGGCGTCCGGGTCGAGGTCGAGACGAGCGGCCTCGACCGCCGCGAGGATCGTGACGGCGTGCTCGGCGAGGCGGTGACCCGCAGGAGTGAGGCGTACGCGTCGGCCGTCGGGTTCGACGAGGGCCGTTCCGACCTCTCGCGCGAGCGCTGCGACGGCTTGCGAGACGCTGGACGTGCTTGTGCCGATCTCGGCGGCGACCTCGTGCATCGAACCGAGACGGGAGAGCTCGAGCAGCATCCGGAGCCTGCGTACGTCCACCGGCTCATTGTTTCGATATTGCGAACATATTGTCCAGCAATGTCACGTGGACACGAACGGATCCCGTGGGTTCACTGGATCGCATGACCACCTCACACTCCGCCCGCAACGGTGCCTCGATGGCGATGGCCGCCATGCTCTGCGTACAGCTGGGCCTTGCGGCGTCGGTGGGTCTGATCGACCAGCTCGGCCCGGCGGGAGTCGCCTGGTTGCGGCTGTTCTGGGCGGGCATCCTTCTTCTGGTCCTCGTCCGGCCGCGCCCGTCGACCTTCAGCCGCGAGACGCTCCTGTGCGGCGTCGCGCTCGGTGTGGTCACCTCCGGTCTGACCCTGCTGTTCATGGCTGCCCTGGCCCGACTCCCGCTCGGTACGGCTGCTGCCCTGGAGTTCCTCGGGCCGTTGGGGGTGGCCGTCGTCCGCAGTCGCGGCACCGCACGTGCGTGGGCGCTCGTGGCCGCCGGCGGTGTGCTGTGCCTGACCCAGCCGTGGAACGGCGCCGTGGACGCGCTCGGTGTCGCGTTCGCTCTGAGCGCGGCCGCCTGCTGGGCGTCCTACATCCTGTTGACGCAGCGAGTCGGCGATGCGGTCAGTGGCATCGGTGGACTCGCGATCTCCATGCCGGTCGCGGCCGTGGTCGCCACCGTCGTGGTCGGACCTGGCATCGTGGAGCGGCTCACGCCCGAGCTCCTGCTCGCCGGCCTGGGTCTGGCCCTCCTGGTGCCGGTGGTGCCCTTCGCTCTGGAGATGATGGCGCTACGTCGTCTCACCGCCGGTGCCTTCGGGACGCTCATGGCGCTCGAGCCGGCGTTGGCGCTGGTGATCGGGTTCGTCGCTCTCCACCAGGTGCCGAACCTGGTCGCCGTGCTCGGGATCGGGCTCGTGGTCGCGGCTGGGGTCGGGGCCGAGCGTGCGGGCGGGCGCAGCCCGGCCGTCGAAGGTGGCAGTCCCCCGGTTCAGCGCGCCGTGGACGAGCGCTCCCTTTCCAGCCTTTAGCGGGCTCGGTCGCTCAGTCGAAGACCGACCAACAGATGTCGTTGCGGATCCGCTGGTCGTCGAGGACGAGGTCGCGGACGGGTTCCGGGAGCTGCTCGCGCTGCCAGCGGCACTCGCGGCGACCGGCCTCGACGGCCTCGCCGGGCGGAGCCGCGTCGCGTACGGCCTTGATCGCGTACGCAGCCGCGCCCAGGTCGTGGGCGGCGACGTGTGCGACCACGCCCGCCTGTCCGGCGGCGTACGCGGCGTTGCGGGCGGCTCCACGTAGCGGCCGGGCCGCGCCCATCGCGTGACCGCCCAGCGCACGGGCCTCCATCATCTTCAGCTCGCCGCGCGTCCAGGCGCGGGCGGCCTCGATGGCCTCGCGCGGACGCGGGTCGTCAGGACACTCGGACTCGAAGAGGTGGAGCACGTGCTCGGCGCAGGTCGCCGCCCACAGCGCGAGCAGATGGTGGTCGGCATCGGTGAGCGTCCCGCCGCGGCGGACCGTGATCAGGCGCGGGTCGCGCTCCTTCGCCAGGATCATCGCTCTCCTCGGTTCATCGGGTGGTCGGGCCCGGGCCCGTCGGGGTGGAGGAGGTCGTAGGCCGCGGAGACCTTCTTCGGTACGCAGAGCCGCCAGGCGTCCACGACGAACTCGCACGCCTCGATCGGGTCGAGCTCACCGAGGGACGACTCGACCCAGTTGAACCGCATCTCCGACTCTCGGGGCAGGTGGAACTTGTGGGGTGCGCCGGCCACCAGTGCGGCCCGCTCCTCCTTCGGGAAGCCGAAACCCATCTCGGTCTCGTCCAGGGAGAAGGCGACGTAGACGATCGAGCCGACCCGGAACTTCAGCCGGCCGCGTACGAAGACCTCATAAGATCTCTCGAGACTGGAGCCGAGCCACCGGACATCTTCCACGGTTGCCATGCTCCGGAGCGTACCCATGTCTGAACGGCGACGGCGTTCGTTACGGATCAGTTAAATCCCTCCGGCGATGGACAAATCTGCGAACGTTACATTCCCGTGCAACGAAATTTGGTGTTGAGTCAGCGATCGAAATCCGCGCCCCAGACCCCGTGGGTCCGGACTGAGTGAGAGGACCCTCATCACATGACGTTGACCCGTTCAGCTCGCATCGCAGCCACGGCGATCAGCCTGGCTCTCGGCGCCGCCTCGGTGGCCATGACCGCCGTCCCGGCGGCGGCGTGGGCGCCGCAGGAGTCGAAGGCCGCCTGCGTCGAGCCCGCCGGCCATGACGAGGCCGACGCCGCCCGAGGCGGCTCCGGTGGGGACCACCGCGACATCTCCGCGGCCGAGCAGCAGCGGATCGAGGCCCGCACGGCGGCGATCCTGGCCAAGAAGGGCAGCAGCAGCGCGCGCACCGCGGCCACCGTTCCCGTCTACATCCACAAGATGCTCGGCACGGACGGCTCCGGCGACGTGACCCAAGCGCAGATCGACGCGCAGATCGCCGAGCTCAACCAGGACTTCGCAGGTCAGGAGCTGGCCGGCACGGCTGCAGACACCGGTTTCACGTTCACGCTCGCCGGCGTCGACACCTACTACAACAACCAGTGGCACAAGGACCGTCAGTCGACGACCTACCGCAGCCAGACCCGCCTGGGCGGCAAGAACGCGCTCAACATCTGGCTCGTCGACTTCGGCTACCTCGGCATCGCGACGTTCCCCTGGGACTACGCGCGCAACCCGGGCATCGACGGTATCCGCGTGCAGTACAGCTCGCTTCCTGGCGGCTCGGCCACCAACTACGACCAGGGCAAGACCGCGACCCACGAGGCCGGCCACTGGTTCGGGCTCTACCACACCTTCCAGGGTGGCTGCACCACGACCAACGACGAGGTCGCGGACACCCCGGCTCAGTCCAGCTCGACCTCGGGCTGCCCGGCCGGCCGTGACTCCTGCAGCCTGCCCGGCCTCGACCCGATCCACAACTACATGGACTACAGCTACGACAGCTGCTACAACCAGTTCACCCTGGGTCAGAGCACCCGGATGGACCAGATGTGGGCGGCCTACCGCGCCTGATCATCGGGCCTGATCATCACCGCTGCTCGTCCGGCGCGTCCTCCGTGACTCGCCGGGCGAGCAGCTGCCATGTCCGGAGGGCCATCATGTCCCCATGGCGACGAAGACGGATCTGAAGAAGACGCTCGACGGCTACCGGGCGCGGCGGGGCGAGTTCCGGGTCCTCGAGGTGCCGCCACTCCCCTATCTGATGGTCGACGGGCACGGTGATCCCAACACCGCCCAGGAGTACGCCGACGCGCTCGCGGCGCTCTACCCGGTGGCGTACAAGCTGAAGTTCGCCAGCAAGGAGGACGGCCGCGACTACGTGGTGCCGCCGCTGGAGGCGCTGTGGTGGGCCGAGGACATGGACGCGTTCACCAGTGCGCGGGACAAGTCGCAGTGGGACTGGACCGCGATGATCATGACCCCGGACTGGATCACCGGGTCGATGGTCGACGCGGCGATCGAGAAGGTCGCTGCCAAGGACCGGCCGGCCGGCCTGGACAAGGTCCGCTGGGAGACGCTCAGCGAAGGCACCTGCGTGCAGACCCTGCACCTGGGGCCGTACGACGAGGAGGGCCCGGTCCTCGAGGAGATGCACGAGCGCTTCATTCCCGAGCACGGGTTGCGGATGACCGGGAAGCACCACGAGATCTACCTCGGCGACCCGCGGCGGGTCGAGCCGTCGAAGCTGCGGACTATCCTGCGTCAGCCGGTCATGTCTGCCTGACCGGGGCGGCACCGGTCATTCGGTGTACGAATGTTGACTGAAACTCTTGTCGGCGTGAGCGCGGTCACATTACTCTTCAGTAACTCGGGACGGAGCAGTCCCGCTCACGTGAGGAGAGTTCCCCCATGCCTCTGCACGCATCGAGGATGTTCGTGAAGCGTCCTGGCCGCCACACCGTACGTGTGCTCGCCACCGCACTGGCCGTCGCCGCGGTCACTCCGGCCGCCCTCGCAGCCCCCGCCTCAGCCGCCGACACCGGCACCACCGTCGTCTCCCGCGGCGTCGAGATCCCGCCGTTCTACAACCCGCCGGCGACCCTTCCCGACGCCAACGGCGAGCTCGTACGCACCGAGCCCCTCCGCCTCGGCTTCGGACTCTCGATCCCCGGCATCGGGTCGCTGCCCGGCACCGCGACCCGGGTCATGTACAAGACGACCGACAACAACGGTGCCCCCGCCGCGGTGACCGGCGCCTACATCGAGCCGTTCGCCGCGTGGAGCGGTCCCGGCGACCGTCCGCTCGTGGTCGTCGCGCCCGGCACCATGGGCCAGGGCGACCAGTGCTCGGCCTCGCTCGGCCTCGAGCGACCGATCTTCTTCAACGGCAGGACCGTCTCCGTGGGCTACGAGGACATCGGGATCTACCGCCTGCTGGCGCGTGGCGTGGCGGTGATGGTGACCGACTACGTCGGCCTCGGCACCACCGACCGGCTGCACACCTATGTCGACCGGGTCGACGGCGGTCACGCCGTCCTCGACGCGGCTCGGGCGGCCCGCAGCGTTCCGGAGGCATCGGTGACCAGCGGTTCGCGGGTGGCGCTCTACGGCTACAGCCAGGGCGGCGGCGCGACCGGGTCGGCCTCCGAGCTCGCCGCGGAATATGCCCCCGACGTCAACCTCGTCGGTGCCTATGTCGGCGCACCGCCCGCCGACCTGCGCGCGACGGCGGAGGGCATCGACGGGTCCGCTCTGGTGGCGGCGCTCGGCTGGACCATCAACGGTCTGGCGCAGTCCAACCCGGAGCTGCGGCCGATCCTCGACGAGAACCTCAACGCCAAGGGGAAGGCGGCGCTCGAGGACCTGTCGACGGCGTGCGTCGCCGACGGCATCGCCCGCTACCCGTTCCAGCGCAGCAGCAGCTGGACCACGACCGGGGAGAGCCTCGACGACATCATCGAGCGCGAGCCCGAGGTGCAGGCGATCATGGCCGAGCAGAAGCTCGGGAACCTGGCGCCGCGGATCCCGGTCCGCCTCGCCACCGGCACCGAGGACGACATCGTCCCGCACGAGCAGGCCCGTCAGCTGGCCGTCGACTGGTGCGGCCAGGGAGCCAAGGTGACCTACCAGGCGGTCGTGCTGCCCAACCTCGGCGACGGGCTGATCACCAACCACGTCACGCCGCTCCTGGTCGACCAGACCGCCGCGGTCAACTGGATCACCGACCGGGTCAAGGGCGTCGCGGCCGGCTCCACCTGCGCGACGCTGCCGAGTCAGCCCTGAGGTCGGCGTAGCCGCACGGACAGGCAGGTGACACAGCCTTCGAGCTTCTCGAACTCGGAGATGTCGACGGCCACGACCGTGTAGCCACGCTCCTCGAAGATGGCCCGGCTCAGCGGCGCCGAGGCGGCCATCAGCAGCGTGTCGTCTTCGAGGACGACCACGTGGGAGCCCGACTCCTCCGGGACCGGCAGGAACCGGGCTCCCCACACGCTCGGGTCGTCGACCAGCGGCTCGTGGCCGATGACGGTGCCGTCGGGAAGCGCGGTGACGGCCGACTTGAGGTGAAGGACCTTCGAGACCGGGACGGCGACGACCTCGGCGCCCAGCGGCGCGAGCAGAGCCCGGAGCTGGGCGATCCCCTCGGCGTTCGTGCGGCCGCCCTCCCCCACCCAGACGGTGTCGCCGTGCTTGAGCACGTCGCCGCCGTCCAGCGTTCCGGGCGCCTCGATGTGGGCGATCCGGTATCCCCGCGCCCGGACGGCGTCCTCGGCCGCGGCGATCTCCGGGCGCCGCTCCAGGGCACCCGGACGGCTGATCACGGCCAGGTCCCCGAAGACCACCATCGTGTCCTCGACGAAGACGGAGTCCGGGCAGTCGTCGGCGGGATCGACCTCGTGCGTGGTCCAGCCAGCGGAGCGCATCGCGGCGACGTACGCCTCCCACTGCTCGGCGGCGAGGTCGACGTCGACCGGGCTCCGCTCGATGTGGGTGACGAGCCCGTCGGCGAGGCGGGGCGAGGGGCGGCGTACGAGAGCGTGCATGGGTGAAGTATCCCTACCCGATCCAGAACCGGAGCTCGTTCCCGAGCTGTTCGTCCGGTACGCCGCCGTTCTTCTCGATCACACGGCGCGACGCCTCGTTGGCCGGGTCGCAGGTGAGCAGCGCACGGGAGACGCCGTGCTCGCGCGCCCTCTCGAGGCCGAGCCCGAGCATGCGGGTGGCATGACCCTGGCGCCGCCACGGGGCGACGACGTGGTAGCCGATGTGACCACCGTCGACGGCGAGCTCGGGCGTCAGCGTGTGGCGCACGACCAGGGTGCCGAGATAGTGCTCGCCGGAGACGTACCAGTAGACCGTCGACATCACCTCCCACCGCTCCTTGTCGTGCTCCCTGGCCGCGACGAACGCGTCGAAGTCCTCGCTGGCCGGCCCGAGCCAGTCGGTATCGGTGCCACGGAGGAGGCAGTCGGCCTGTTCCCCGGTGAGGTAGGAGGTGCGTACGGCCGTCGTCGGACGGACCAGGCGAGGTGGTTCTGGCAGCGTGATCATCGCCGGTCAGACAACCATGCGGCGTGCCCCGAACGCACCAGGTTTTGGTCGGGGTGCGGGCTAGATTGAGGCCATGAGCGAGCATGAGGGACGCGAGATGTTCGAGCCGGAGTCGTGGGAGGAGCGCTACGCCGGTGAGGAGAAGGTCTGGAGCGGCAACCCGAACCCTCAGCTCGTCGCCGAGATCTCCGCGCTGACGCCGGGCACGGCGCTGGACGTCGGCTGCGGGGAGGGCGGCGACGTGATCTGGCTGGCCCAGCAGGGCTGGACGGTCACCGGCGCCGACTTCGCCGCGAACGGGCTCGCCCGGGCCCAGCGGCATGCCGAGGAGGCCGGGGTCGCGGAGCGTACGTCCTGGTGGCAGGTCGACGCCCGCACCTTCGATGCCGAGGGTCGAGCGTTCGACCTGGTCACGTGCCACTTCCTGCACACGCCCGACGGCAGCATGGTCGACGTCGCCGGACGCCTGGCCACCGCGGTCGCACCGGGCGGCCACCTCCTCATCGTCGGCCACGCCCCCTCGGAGGTCTTCGCGCGACACAGCCACCACGACGCGATGTTCCTCGCCACGGACCTGCTCCCCGGGCTACCGGAGGACTTCGAGCCCATCGTGGTCGAGCAGCGCCCCCGCCTGACCATCCGCGACGGCATCCCGGTCGAGATCGACGACTCGACCCTGCTCGCGCGACGCAAGGCCTAGGCGCGGACCATTCGCCGATGGAGGCCGACGGACTCGGGCTTGGTCTCCCCGTCGAACCGGAATCCCTGGCGCTCGTAGAACCCGATCGCGCGCAGGTTGCCGTCGAGAACCCACAGGTACGCCGACGAGGACCCGATCGCCTTCTCGAGCAGTCGATGGCCCAGGCCGGTGCCGTACCTCTCCGCGCGGACGTAGAGCGCGGAGAGCTCCAGCGGCGGCAACCCGGGATCGGTGTCACGGCCCGGTCCGGCGCTCGCGAAGCCGAGCAGCCGGCCCGGCTCGTCGTCCTCGGCGACCAGGGTGGAGAACGGCCCGGTCCCGAGGTTGGTGCGCCACCGGTCGATCCTGGTCGCGCGCTCTGAGCGCCGTTCGGTGAAGATCGAGTCCGGCATCAGGCCGGCGTACGCCTCCTCCCACACGTCGAGGTGGAGATCGGTCAACGCCTCGGCGTCATCGACGACAGCCGCTCGGATCAGCATGCGGTGAGGATAGGAAGAACCTCAGTCGAGGCACCACTCGTTTCCCTCGGGGTCCTGCATGACGATGAAGCCATTGCTCATCGGCGGCTCGGGCTCGAACCGGCGGACCCGGGTGGCGCCGAGCGCGACCACCCGCTCGCACTCCGCCTCCAACGCGGCCATCCGCTCCTCCCCCTGCAGCCCCGGAGCCGCGCGGACGTCGAGGTGGACGCGGTTCTTGGCGGTCTTCGACTCGGGGACGCGCTGGAAGAAAACGCGCGGGCCGTCGCCCGTGGGGTGGACGATCGCGGAGTTGTTGTTGCGCTGGTCGGCGGGGACGCCGATGCGCTCGAGGAACTCGTCCCAGGCGTCGAGGGGATCGACGCCCTCGGGAACCTCGACTCCCGGAGGTCCGGGGTGAACGTAACCGAGCACGTCGCGCCAGAACTCGGAGAGTGCACGCGGGTCGTGCGCGTCGAAGGTGACCTGGACGGTTCGTGTTTCAAGAGCCATGGCTCCACCATGGCATCGAATCAGGACAGTCTGCGTCCGCTATCGGCGATGGGCAGGACCGGGCAGCCCGAGGCCCCGGCGCTCCTCCATCCGCAGCGCGATCATCGGCACCACGATCGCGGCGGCGACGACATGGGTCAGACAGAGGAAACCGACGAAGGTCAGGTCGAACTCGAAGACGGGCAGCACGTCGGGGACCAGGGAGAGCCCGGTGAGCACGATCATCGTGATCTGGAAGGTCGAGCGGGGCATCGTGGCCACCCGGATCATCACCTCGGCGATGATGATGCCGATCAGCGAGCAGTAGATGGTGAGCATCGGGAACGCGGAGAGCGGTACGTCGCCGAGGCTGCTGCCGAAGTCGACCCCGGCCGCCTTGGCGATCACGGCCATCACCGTCGTGGCGACCGCGGCGACGGCCGTGGCCACCAGCCCGCGCGGCCATACCGGCGCCGGCCGCTCCTCGACCTGCGTGATCTCCACCGCCGTGGTCCGCCTGTGCTCGGGAAGGTGGAGGGTCATGCTCGGGTGCTCCTTGATTGATACTGCAACCAAGGCACACTAAGCGCGACCCTTTACCCCGACCGCATCCAGATGGCCGCAACCGGACGTGATTCGCACCACCCGGCGCGTCAGATCAGGCCCCGACGTACGCCGCCAGGTGCTCGCCGGTCAGCGTCGACTTCTTCGCGACGAGCTCTGCGGGCGTACCTTCGAAGACGACCAGGCCACCGTCGTGGCCGGCCCCCGGGCCGAGGTCGATGATCCAGTCGGCGTGGGCCATGACGGCCTGGTGGTGCTCGATCACGATGACCGACTTGCCGGCGTCGACCAGCTTGTCGAGCAGCGCGAGCAGGTTGTCGACGTCGGCCAGGTGGAGACCCGTGGTCGGCTCGTCCAGGACGTACGTCCCGCCCTTCTCCCCCAGGTGCATGGCCAGCTTGATCCGCTGCCGCTCACCGCCGGAGAGGGTGTTGAGAGGCTGACCGAGCTTGAGGTAGCCGAGGCCGACGTCGGTCATCCGCTCCAGGATCTTGGCAGCCGGCGGCACCTTCGACTCACCTTCGGAGAAGAACTCGTGCGCCTTGGCCACCGACAGATCGAGCACCTCGGCGATGTTGAGCCCGCCGAGGCGGTATTCGAGCACCAGCGCCTGGAACCGCTTGCCGCCGCAGTCCTCGCAGGGCGAGGCGACGGTCTCCATGAACCCGAGCTCGGTGTAGATCATCCCGTTGCCCTTGCAGGTCGGGCAGGCACCCTCGGAGTTGGCCGAGAAGAGCGCCGGCTTCACCCCGTTGGCCTTCGCGAACGCCTTGCGGATCGGCTCGAGCAGACCCGTGTAGGTCGCCGGGTTGCTCCGGCGTGACCCCTTGATCGCGCTCTGGTCGACGAACTCGACGTCCTCGCTCGCGGGGATGGAGCCGTGGATCAGGGACGACTTGCCCGAACCGGCGACGCCGGTGACGACCGTCAGCACGCCGAGCGGGATGTCGACGTCGACGTTGCGCAGGTTGTGGGAGGTCGCCCCGCGGATCTCCAGCTGCCCCTTCGGCGTGCGGACGCTCTCCTTGAGCGAGGCCCGGTGGCCGAGGTGGCGCCCGGTGAGGGTGTCGGCCTTCGCGAGCCCCTCGAAGGTGCCCTCGAAGCAGATCGTGCCGCCGTCGCTGCCCGCACCCGGGCCGAGGTCGACGACGTGGTCGGCGATCGCGATCGTCTCCGGCTTGTGCTCGACGACCAGGACGGTGTTGCCCTTGTCGCGCAGGTCGAGGAGCAGCTTGTTCATCCGCTGGATGTCGTGCGGGTGCAGCCCGACGGTCGGCTCGTCGAAGACGTAGGTCACGTCGGTCAGCGCGGAGCCGAGGTGACGGACCATCTTCGTACGCTGCGCCTCACCGCCGCTCAGGGTGCCGGAGGGCCGGTCGAGGGAGAGATAGCCCAGACCGATCTCGACGAACGAGTCGAACAGGTGCAGCAGACCGGCGACCAGCGGCGCGACGCCCGGGTCGTCGATGCTCCGCAGCCACTCGGCCGCGTCGGTGACCTGCATCGCGCACACGTCGGCGATCGACTTGCCGCGGATCTTGGAGGAGAGCGCCGACTCGTTGAGCCGGGTGCCACCACAGGCGGGGCACGGCTTGAAGACCGCTGCCGCCTCGACGAACTTCTTGATGTGCGGCTGCAGCGCCTCGACGTCCTTGCTGAACATCGACTTGCGGATCTTCGGGATCAGGCCCTCGTAGGTCGCGTTGATGCCCTCGAGCTTGATCTTGCGCGGCTCGGCGTAGAGCAGGTCGTGGCGCTGCTCCTCGGTCAGGTCCTTGATCGGCACGTCGGCCGGCACGACCACCTTGAACGCCGCGACCATCCACCCGTCGGCGGTGTAGCCGGGCACCAGGATCGCCCCGTCGACCAGGGACTTCGACTCGTCGATGATGACCGCGAGGTCGAGGTCGGAGATCGTCCCGCGACCCTCGCACTCGGCGCACATGCCGCCGAGGTAGACCGCGTCCTTGACGATCGTCTTCTCGCCCTTGGGGCCGGTCATCACGCCGCTCGCGCGGGTGGTGGGGATGTTGAAGGAGAACGCTGTCGGGCCGCCGATGTAGGGGTCGCCGAGCCGGCTGAACAGCGAGCGCAGCATCGCGTGGGCGTCGGTGACCGTGCCCAGGGTCGAGCGCGGGTTGGCGCCGAGCCGCTCCTGGTCGACCAGGATGGCGGTGGTCAGCCCCTCCATCGCGTCGACCTCCGGCCGCGGCAGGCTGGGCATGAACCCCTGGATGAACGTCGAGTACGTCTCGTCGATCAGCCGCCGCGACTCCGCCGCGATCGTGCCGAAGACCAGCGACGACTTCCCCGACCCCGACACCCCGGTGAACACCGAGAGCCGGCGCTTCGGGATCTCGACCGAGACGTCCTTGAGGTTGTTCTGCCGGGCGCCCTGGACGCGGATCAGATCGTGCGTGTCGGCATCGTGTGCGGCCGTACGGGGATCGCTCATGGCGGTCAGGCTAGCCGGAGGATTGAACCCGGGCGTGCACATTTTCCCGGCTCACTTGATCTGCTGGAGACGGACCGTGTTGCCCGCCGGATCGCGGAACGAGCAGTCCCTCATCCCCCAGTCCTGGTCGGTCGGCTCCGACATGATCTCGCCGCCGGCGGCGTCGATGCCGGCCTGGATCTTCTCGAAGGCGGCGTCGACGTCCGGGGAGGAGAGCATCAGGCTGGCGAAGGTGCCCTTCGCCATCATCTCCAGGACCACCCGGCCCTCGTCCTCGGTGATGTTCGGGTCGGCGAGCGGCGGGTAGAGCACGACGCTCACCCCGGGCTGAGAGGGCGGTCCGATGGTGAGCCAGCGCATCGCCTCGTACCCGACGTCCTTCCTGACCTCGAATCCCAGCAGGTCGCGGTAGAACCTCAGCGAGGCCTCCGGGTCGGTGTGCGGAAGGTAGCTGTGGCAGATGTTGATGTCCATGGACCTCAACCTATGTAGGGGTCCGGCACCTTCGCTTCTCGATTTCTGACCGGTCTGGTGACCTGTTTCGAGACGCAGGGCGGGATGCCGGCCCCGCCACTCGTCGCCTTGTCCCGGTAGACGCGCGGCGACATCCCGACGAGCTCGCTGAACCGGGTCGAGAACGTCCCCAGCGACCCGAAGCCGACCGCGAAGCAGATGTCGGTGACGCTGAGGTCGCCCCGCCGCAGCAGGGTCATCGCCCGCTCCACGCGCCGGGTCATCAGGTAGGAGTAGGGAGGCTCGCCGTAGGCCTTGCGGAACTCCCGGCTCAGGTGTCCGGCCGACATGTGTACGCCGCGGGCCAGCGCCTCCACGTCCAGCGGCTGCGCGTACTCCCGGTCGATCCGGTCCTTGACCTTCCGCAGCAGCTTCAGGTCACGAAGGCGCTGTTCCTGGTCGGGCTTGCTCGTCACCCTCCGATCCTCCCATTTGATGAATCTGCCGCGTGTCGAAGTAAAGATGTCGAAATCGGGCGCGCACACTCGTGGAGTAGGTGAAGGCACAACACGCGGATAGGAGAAAGTCATGTGGGACACGGTTCAGAACCCCGAGAACACCAACGTACGCAGCTTCCCGATGTCGCACTTCCTGCCGTGCCCGCGATGCGGCCACGAGGTGCACACCTACCTTGCCTGCAGCGACACCTGCCCCTGCGCCCCGGTCGTGATGCCGGGCAGCGTCGCGCTGGTCGCCTGAGCGGGCCTGGCTAGACCTTCAGCCCCGACTCGATCGCGAAGACGACGAGCTGGGCGCGGTCACGGGCATGCAGCTTCACCATGGCGCGCGAGACGTGCGTACGGACGGTGTCCGGGCTGACCACGAGCTCGGCGGCGATCTCGGCGTTGGAACGGCCGGTGGCCACCCAGGCGACCATCTCCCGCTCCCGCTCGGTGAGGTCACCGAGACGCGGATGCGGGTTGGCGGCCCGGCGTGATGAGCCGAACTCCTCGATCACCCGCCTGGTCACCGTCGGGGCGAGCAGCGAGCCGCCGTCGGCGACGACCCGGATCGCGTCGAGCAGTGCGACCGGCTCGGCGTCCTTGAGCAGGAAGCCGCTCGCGCCCAGGCGCAGCGCCTCGAAGACGTACTCGTCGAGCTCGAAGGTCGTCAGCATCACCACCCGAACGTCCTGGAGGGATGCGTCGCGGGTGACCTGCTCGAGCATGCCGAGACCGTCGAGGACCGGCATCCGGATGTCGCAGAGCACGACGTCGGGGTGGGTGCGGCGCAGCATCGGCAGCGCGGCGCTGCCGTCGGAGGCCTCGCCGACGACCTCGAGGTCGGGCTCGGCGCCGATCATCGTCGCCAGGCCCATGCGGACAAGGGGCTGGTCATCGACCAGAGCAACTCTGATCATCTGATCCGTGCTGCTCATGCCAGCCCCTCCGCGCCACCCGCCGAGGACCCAGAAAGCGGGATGGAGGCCCGCAGCCGGAAGCCCCGTACCTCCGGCCCCGCCTCTAGGGTGCCCCCAAGTGCCTCCACGCGCGACCGCATTCCCACAATTCCCGTCCCA
Source organism: Nocardioides luteus (assembly GCF_015752315.1). NCBI lineage: Bacteria > Bacillati > Actinomycetota > Actinomycetes > Propionibacteriales > Nocardioidaceae > Nocardioides > Nocardioides luteus. The sequence continues at coordinate 2,662,149 of NZ_JADOVJ010000001.1, read as the reverse complement.
GAGCGCCTTTCTTTGCTCAGAATGTCCGATCCCCGCCCGTCATCGTGCACCGTCACGACCATCTCGGCGGTTTCCCCGGTGGTCGAGCCTGTCGAGCGTTGTATCGAGCTTGTCGAGATGACCACGACCGAGACGTCGGCGCGGGACGCTCCCGCATGCCGCAGCACATTGGTGAGCCCCTCCTGGACCACCGCGTACGCAGCCCGCTCGGCCTCCGCCGACGCCGAGGTCACCTCGAGCCGGAGCGAGACGTCCAGACCGCCGGTGCGCACCCGCTCGACCAGAGCGGGCAGGTCGGCGAGCCCGTGCTCCGGTGCTCGTGGCGCCGCCTCCGCGCCGGCCTCCGTATCCGGCCCCATGTCGGTCAGCCGGGCCAGCTGCCGGCGCAGCAGGTCGAGCGACTCCTTGCTCTCGGCCCGGATCGCCTCAAGGTTGCGACGGGCCGCCTCCGGGTCCCGGTCGAGCACGTGCAGGGCGGCACCGGCCTGCATCGCGATCACCGCGAGCCCGTGGCCGACACCGTCGTGCAGGTCGGCGGCCATCCGCACCCGCTCGTCGCTGACCGCGCGGCGCTGACGCTGGGCGCGGGCCTCGTTGCGGGAGCGCATCGCGGCCGCGACCGCACCGCACGCGGCGATCAGCGCGACCTGTCCGAAGGCCTGCCACTGGGACAGGTCGCCCTCCGGGCCGCCGCCGGGACCCCACGGACCACGGCCGCCGTCGAACCGCGAACTCTCGGTCGGGTTCAGCATGATCCCAGTGGCCACGAGCGCCGCCCCCGCAACCGCCCAGCCGACCCACCTGCGTGGCGGCAGCGACAACGCCGTCGCGAAGGTGACCACCGGCAGCGCCAAGAAAATCGGCCCGTCGGCGTAGCCCGCCGTGAAGTAGCCCCCGACACACGCGCCGCTCACCGCGACCGCCCACGCAGCCGGCCGGCTGAGCAGCACCGGGAGGACGGCGACGAGGGCGATCAGGGCGGGCAGCACGGCCGGCCCCCGGGTGTCCGCCTGGGCGTTGCTGCCCAGCGAGCCGACGAGCTCCGCCACGATGATCAGCCACGGGAGCCAATGACGACGGATCCGGAACATGGACACACCGTAGTTCGCGCGGGAGTCCGAGACGTACGACACAGGCGGCCAGCCGGCTACGCAGATCTGCGTAACCGGGAGCCGCCGCGACGCCGATGCCGACCCGGGGGCGGCCAGGAGAGCGTGAGAGGCATGAACGAACTCGTGGTTGAGACCGACGGGCTGACCAAGCGGTACGGCGACAGGCTCGCCGTCGACCGGGTCAGCATGACCGTCATGCGAGGCGAGGTGTACGGCTTCCTCGGCCCCAACGGGGCCGGCAAGACGACCACCTTGCGGATGATGCTCGGCCTGATCCGGCCCACCGCCGGATCGGCCAGCGTCCTGGGCCGGCCCGCCGGGCGACCCGACGTCACTGCCCGGATCGGCGCCCTGATCGAAGGCCCCGGCTTCTACCCCTACCTGAGCGGCCGCGACAACCTGCGCACGATGGCGCGCTACCAGGGCCTGCCGAACACCGAGGTCGACCGGGTGCTCGAGATGGTCGACCTCGCCGACCGGGCGAAGGACGCCTTCAAGGGCTACTCGCTCGGGATGAAGCAGCGCCTCGGTGTCGCCGCCGCGATGCTCGGCTCCCCCGACCTGCTCGTGCTCGACGAGCCCACCAACGGGCTCGACCCGGCCGGCATGGCCGACATGCGGGCCCTGGTCGTCGCGCTCGCCGGGGCCGGCCAGACCGTGATCCTCTCCAGCCACATCCTCGCCGAGGTGCAGGAGATCTGCGACCGCGTCGGCGTGATCGACAACGGCCGCCTGCTGCGCGAGTCGACCGTCGCCGAACTGCGCGGCGGCGCGACCCTCCGGGTCCGGGCCACCCCGGAGGACGCCGCGCTGGCCGCCGTCATGCGGCTGGCTGGTGACGAGGGCGTACGCCGCATCGGCAACGAGACGCTCGAGGTCGAGCTGCCGGCCACGGCGGCCCCCGACGTCGTACGTCACCTGGTCGCCCACTCCATCGATGTCCACGAGGTCACCGTCGCGGAGCGCTCCCTGGAGGACGTCTTCTTCGAGATGACCAGCAGCAAGGAGCTCGTGTCATGAACGCAATCGCCAACAGCACACATCGCCTCGGGCTCCGCTTCGGCAGCACCCGCGCCGAGATGCTCCGCCTGCGCAAGTGGTCGGCCATCTGGGTGATCGTCGGCGCCTGGCTGGCGCTCTCGCTCTCCTTCGGGTACGTCTTCAACTACGTCGCCTACAAGACCGGTGACGACAACTTCGCCGGTGACGGTGCCAGCAACGCCCAGCTGCTGGCCGAGCTGATGCCGAGCGCGATCCCGGACGTGATCGTCAGCGGTCTGCCGATGTTCGGCGGAGCGCTGGCGATGGTGGTCGGCGCCCTGGTCGCCGGCAACGGGTTCGGCTGGGGCACCTGGAAGACCGTCTTCACCCAGGGGCCGAGCCGGTTCGCCGCCGTGGGCGGCTCGCTGGCCGCGGTGACGATCTTCATCGTCGCGATGATGACCGCGACCCTGGCGCTGTGTGCGGGTGTCTCGGTCGCGATCGCCGCGACGGAGGGCGAGTCGATCACGATGCCCGCCCTGGGCGACCTGGCGCAGTCGTTCGGTGCCGGGTTCCTGGTGCTGGAGATGTGGGCGCTGCTCGGGTTCCTGGTCGGCGTGCTCGCCAAGGGACCGGCGCTCGCCGTGGGCCTGGGCCTGGTCTGGTCCCTGGTGGTCGAGAACCTGCTGCGTGGCGTCGGCAGCCTGCTCTCGGGCATCGAGACCGTCACTGACGCTCTCCCCGGCACCGCCGGAGGCTCGCTGGCGGGAGCCATCATCGGCGGTCCCAACGGGACTCCGGGAGTCCTCGACGCGATCTCCGGCGAGCGCGCGCTGATCACCGTTGCGGCGTACGTCCTGGTCGCCGTGGTTGCCGCGGTGGTCGTGATGAGGCGGCGCGACCTCGCCTGACCTCGGGAAACATGTCGCTAGCACACGCCGGGGCGGGTCCGTGACACGTCTCGGCGTGTGACCGACAATCGGGATGTGATCCTCGTTAAGTCTACTGTTTTGGTGGACAACAACCAGGTTGCCCGCTCTCAACGTCGAGACATCTCCGTCTAGAAGAGGTTCCCACCCGTGTCCTCCAACACGCCCGAGCCCACCCCGCTCATCGAGGCTCCCAAGTCCAAGCTCCCGCTGATCATCGGCATCGTCGTCGCCGCCGCGATCGTGATCGGCGGCCTCGCCTTCTTCCTCACCCGTGACGACGACTCCGCCGGCGACCTGACCAAGGTCACCATCGGTGTCGTCGGCGCCGACGACCCCTACTGGAAGACCTTCCAGGATGCCGCCCGTGAGGAGGGCATCGACCTCGAGGTCAAGAACTTCGGCGACTACAACCAGCCCAACCCGGCGCTGTCCGAGGGCGAGCTGGACCTCAACCAGTTCCAGCACATCATCTTCCTCGCTGACTACAACGTGCAGAACGACGACGACCTGGTCGCGCTCGGCTCGACCGCGACCTACCCGCTGGGCCTCTACTCCTCCAAGTACAAGAGCCTCGACGACATCAAGGCCGGCGAGACCGTGATCGTCCCCGACGACGAGACCAACCAGGCCCGCGGCCTGGTCCTGCTCCAGTCCAAGGGCCTGGTCAAGCTGACCGACGGCGGCACCCCGTTCAGCACCATCAAGGAGGTCGACACGGCCGCCTCCAAGGTGAAGATCAAGGCCGTCCAGGCCTCGATCACCGCCTCCTCGCTCCCCGACGTCGCCGCGGCCATCATCAACAACGACTTCGTCGAGGACGCCGGCCTGAAGTTCGAGGACGCGCTGGCCACCGACGACCCCTCCGACCCGAAGGCGCTCCCCTACGTCAACATCTTCGCCGTACGCGCCGAGGACAAGGACAACCCGACCTACAAGAAGCTCGTCGAGATCTTCCAGACCAACGAGGACGTCCAGCAGGGTGTCTACGAGACCTCGGGCAACACCGCCGAGCTGGTGAAGATCCCGGTCGGGGACCTGCAGAAGTCGCTCGATGAGACCGAGAAGCAGGTCGAGGAGCGTCAGTGACGCACTCCGCCACCGTTGCGGAGCCGCTGGTGCGGCTCCGCAACGTCACCAAGACCTATCCGGCGGCCAGGGGGCGCACGGAGGTCCGGGCGGTCGACGACGTCGACCTGGACATCGCCGCCGGTGACGTCCAGGCGATCGTTGGCTACTCCGGTGCCGGCAAGTCCACCCTGGTACGCGTGCTCAACGGCCTCGAGCCGGCCACCTCGGGCTCCATCCAGGTCGGCGGCACCGAGCTCGTCGGCCTGCACGAGCGCCAGCTGCGGCCGATCCGACTCGGGATCGGGATGATCTTCCAGCAGTTCAACCTCTTCGAGTCGCGTACGGTCTGGGGCAACCTGGCCTACCCGCTGCAGATCGCCGGTGTCGCCAAGGCCGAGCAGCAGCGCCGGATCTCCGAGCTGCTCCACTTCGTCGGTCTCCCCGACAAGGCCCACACCTATCCGCGCAACCTCTCGGGCGGGCAGAAGCAGCGCGTCGGCATCGCCCGCGCACTGACCACCAACCCCTCGCTGCTGCTCGCCGACGAGGCCACCAGCGCGCTCGACCCGGAGACGACCCACGAGGTGCTGCGGCTCCTGAAGCGGGTCAACGAGGAGTTCGGCACCACCATCGTCGCGATCACCCACGAGATGGAGGTCGTCCGAGAGCTGGCCGACCACGTCGCCGTCATGGAGAACGGGCGGATCGTCGAGTCCGGCGCCGTCTACGACGTCTTCTCCGCGCCGCGGCAGCCGGTGACCCGGCGCTTCGTCGGCACGGTGGTGGACGACGAGCCCGCGCCCGAGGCGCTGGCCGCGCTGCGGTCGCGGCACCCCGGCCGGTTCGTGAAGGTCGAGCTGCGCGAGGGCGGACCCCGCCAGACCGACATCTTCGCCGTCCTCCTCGAGCGCGGGATCGCCTTCGAGCTCGTCTTCGGCGGCATCGAGGAGATCCGGGGCGCCACCTTCGGGAATCTGACGCTCGCCCTCGACGGGCCCGCATCCTCGGTCGACGAGGCCGTACGCGAGCTGTCCGCCCTCGTCACCACCAAGGAGGTGTGATGCTGACCGCTCTCCCCACCGACACCCGGCTCGGCGGGCTCTGGCCCGACATCTGGCAGGCCACCGGCGAGACGCTGCTCATGGTGGCGCTGACGATGCTGATCGGCGGCACCCTGGGGCTGCTGCTCGCGCTCGGGCTCTATCTGACCCGCAAGGGCGGGCTCTACGAGAACGCCGTCGTCTCGGTCGTCCTCAACGTGCTGGTCAACTTCTTCCGGCCGATCCCGTTCATCATCTTCATCGCGGCCGTCCAGCCGGCCGCGCGGCTGATCGTCGGCACCGGGATCGGGATGCCGGCGGTGGTCTTCTCGCTGATCCTCGCCGCGATGTTCGGGATCGCCCGGATCATCGAGCAGAACCTGGTGACCGTGCCTCCGGGAGTCATCGAGGCGGCCCGTGCGATGGGTGCGAGTCGCGCCCGGATCGCCGCGACCGTCGTCCTTCCCGAGGCGCTGGCGCCGATCATCCTGGGCTACACCTTCGCCTTCGTCGCGGTCGTCGACATGTCCGCGGTCGCCGGCCTGATCGCCGGCGGCGGCCTGGGCAGCTTCGCCCAGACCTTCGGCTACCGGCAGTACGACCCGACCGTCACCTGGGTCTGTGTGCTCATCCTGGTCGCGCTGGTGCAGGTCATCCAGCTGATCGGCAACACGCTGTCGGCGCGGATCCTGCGCCGCTGACGCCGAACGCTCAGGCGCGAGCCAGGATCTCGCCGTGGAGGACGGAGAACCAACCGTCCTCCGCCTCGGCCCACGACCGCCACCCGTCCGCAACCCGGGCGAGGTCGGCGGTCGTGGCGTCTTCGGAGGCGACGAGCTGGCGGGCCACCGCCGAGTCGGTGAACCGGTCGGCCCACATGCCGCCCCACCAGGCCCGGTCCTCGGGGTCGGCGAAGCACCACGTGCTCGAGGAGGCGTCGACGTCGGTGAAGCCTGCCGCGCGTGCCCAGGAGACCAGCCGCCGGCCCGAGTCGGGCTCGCCGCCGTTGGCCCGCGCGGCCCGCTGGTAGAGCCGCAGCCACTCGGTCAGCTCGGCCGACTCCGGCCACCACACGAAACCCGCGTAGTCGCTGTCACGCACCGCCACCAGGCCACCGGGCTTCGTCACCCGCCGCATCTCCCGCAGCGCCTGCACCGGGTCCGCCACGTGCTGCAGCACCTGATGCGCGTGCACAACGTCGTACGCCGCGTCCTCGATGCTCAACGCGTGCACGTCCTCGACCCGGAAGTCGATGTTGGTGACGCCACCGGCCTCGGCCGCCTGGCGGGAGAGCCCGAGCTCGGTCTCCCCGATCTCGGTCGCGGTCACCTGAGCGACCCGGCCGGCGAGATCCAACGTGATCGTGCCCGGCCCGGCGCCCACGTCGAGCAGCCGCTGCTCAGGGCTCAGCCGCGGCAGCAGGTACGCCGCGGAGTTCTCCGCCGTGCGCCACCTGTGCGAGCGCAGCACCGACTCGTGGTGGCCATGGGTGTAGGTCGACATGCGCCGACCCTACGCGCGAAATCCCGAAAAGTGAGACGCGAATATCGCTATGCGGACAGACGCGGGAGCGGCGCCTCGGCGCAGCCCATCCGCCGGCGGGCGAACAGCACGCCACCCACGAGCGCGCCGAGGAGCAGGGTGTTGACCACGATCACTACACCGGTGTCGAACGGCGCCGCACCGCCTCCGGGCCGCGCGTCCTCGGGCGCGACCTCGTGACGGTCGAGCACGACCTGGCTCTGGTCGGAAGCACGCGGCTCGTCGGCCGTCGCCGAGCTCAGCGCCGCGGAGGCGAAGACGACGGCGACCATCCCGGCGAGCAGAATCCGCAAGGTGCGACTCATCATGCTCCCGAGCGTGAGCGCCGGTCCCGTCAGGAACCCGACGCACACCGTCCCTACCGGCAACAACCCGGTGAACAATCAGAACCGCTCCGCGTGGAGCTCCCCGCTTAGGTCCTGGCGAAGTCGTTGCTGATGTCGAAGAACCAGACCGTCGAGTCGGTGCACACGATCCGGTCGAGCTTGCCGACCGCCACCTGCGAGCGCGGCGTCTTCCCCGAGGCGAGCACGACGTCGTAGGCATCGCTGGTCCGCAGCACCGACCACGGCTCGGACTCGGTGCCCTCGCCGGTGCTGATGATGCTGTCGAGCGCCGCCTGCGCCAGGATCGACTCGCGCTGGGCCTGCTCGACGTTGCCGAGACCGCGCTGGGCATCGGCGAGGGCGGCGTGAGCCGAGGGACTGAAGATCGCGCCGGGCATGAGCGCGTGCACGGCGGACACGGCGCCGGCGTAGTCGCCGACCGACATCATCGGGGCGACCAGCTCGGTGATCTCGAGATCGGGCCTGAAGTTGGGAGCCTCGAGGATCGCCTCACGCAAGGCCCTCAGTGACTCCGGGCTGGGTTCGCGAAGATAGACGTCAAGCAGCTCTGCGTACGTAGCCAACAGGGGTCCCCCTTGAATAACGGTCGCCGTGCACGGTAGCCAATGGTGCGGCCACGTGGGGCGGTTGACAACGATTATGCGCCCTTTTGTGACCCGGAAGTTGCGCGGTCCGCAGGGAGATTGCGTGGGTGGGGCCGCCGTCGCGAGCGTCGCGAGACGGGTGCGATGGCAAGGCGGAGCCTCGAAGGCGGTCTGGTTGCACCGCCGAGAGGCGACAACGCGGCCAGCGCGCCCGTATCGTGGCGCGCAGCAGGCGGGCCCACCCACGCGATCTCCCTACTATCGCCAGCCGAGACCGGGAGCGACGTGGGTCAGGATGCTCTCCAGGACATGGGCGTTGTAATCGACGCCGAGCTGGTTCGGCACGGTGAGCAGCAGCGTGTCCGCTGCCCGGATCGCCTCGTCCTCGGCGAGCTCCTCGACCAGCACGTCGGGCTCGGCGGCGTAGGAGCGCCCGAAGATGGCCCGGGTCTGGTCGTCGATGTTGCCGATCTGGTCCTTGGTCTGCCGGTCGAGGCCGAAGTAGCGCCGGTCCTCCTCGTTGACGAGGGCGAAGATGGAGCGTGAGACCGAGACTCGCGGCTCGCGCTCGTGTCCGGCCTCCTTCCAGGCCTCGCGGTAGGCCTCGATCTGCTCACGCTGCTGGATGTGGAACGGCTTGCCGTTCTCGTCGGTCTTCAGCGTCGAGCTCTGCAGGTTCATGCCGAGGCCGGCGGCCCAGCGAGCGGTCGCGAGCGAGCTGGAGCCCCACCAGATCCGGTCGCGCAGCGTCTCGGAGTAGGGCTCGACGCGGAGCTTGCCGGGCGGGTTGGGGAACATCGGCCGCGGGTTGGGCTCGGCGAACTGCGTGCCCTCGATGATCTTGAGATAGGTCTCGGTGTGGGCGCGGGCCATGTCGGCCTCTGAGGCGTTCTCGCCGGGCTCGTAGCCGAAGTAGCGCCATCCCTCGATGACCTGCTCGGGTGAGCCGCGGCTGATCCCGAGCTGGAGGCGCTCGCCGGAGATCAGGTCGGCCGCCGCGGAGTCCTCGGCCATGTAGAGCGGGTTCTCGTAGCGCATGTCGATGACGCCGGTGCCGATCTCGATCTTCGAGGTGCGGGCGCCGATCGCGGACAGCAGCGGGAACGGCGAGGCGTACTGGCGCGCGAAGTGATGGACCCGGAAGTACGCCCCGTCGACGCCGAGCTCCTCGGCAGCGACCGCGAGGTCGATGCCCTGGAGCAGCGCGTCTCGTGCCGACTGCGTCTGCGAGTAGGGCGACGGTGTCCAGTGGCCGAAAGACAAGAATCCGATGTTCTTCACAGGTAGTAGAACCCTCAACAGTCCCACAGGATTCCCTCGAGCCGGGGTCAGGCGGGGCCTGGTCACGTCCGGCGGAGCGACCGGGACCTTCGCCTCTGGGTGTTCTGCACTCCGGAACTGTCTCCGTCTCGACACCACCTTGTCGGTGGTCGTGTGGCGGTCGGCGTTCTGTTTTCATTCCATCAACACGCCAAGTGGGCCGTCGTACGTGCCGTAAAGCGGACACCTACACAGCATCAACAGGAGCCCCTTATGAGTTTATCTATCGGTCGACCGAATAATCATATCGGTCGACTGACCAGGGAAAACATTGTCTCGGCGTGTTGTCCGAGCTCTTCCGAAGTCGCGGATTATCGTGTTACATATCAGGCAGCTTCACCGATGCAGTTTCACCGATATAAGGCCGACCAACATTCTCTGGGGGATGAATTAGTTATGTGGGACACCGTTGAGGTGCAGAGCTTCACGCTTTCTCACGACATGCCGTGCCGCGACTGCGGTCACGCACGTCACCGCTTCTTGCCGTGCGACTCCGACTGCGACTGCCGCGCCCACGAGGTCGCGGAGCTACTGGAGGTCGCCGGCGCTCGCTGAACGACCTGACGTCAGCTGTCTCGGGCGTCCAGAACGGTGACCACCGCATCGCGGTGGTCACCGTTCTTTTGTTCGAAAGTCGGCGCAGCTCGAGATCGAGTCGGGTCGCGGAAGCGGATCGTCCGCAACCAGGTTCAGGATCGCCTCATGGACATCGTTCTGGTACCCGGCCTCTGGCTGGACGCATCCTCATGGGACCTCGTCGTCCCCCACCTGACCGACGCCGGCCACACCGCCCGCCCGGTCACGCTCCCCGGCCTCGAGTCGGCCGAGACCGACCGGTCCGGCGTGCATGTGGCCGACCAGGTCGCCGCCGTGGTGGCAGCCATCGACGAGGCGGACGCGCCCGTGATCCTCGTCGGACACTCGATGGGCTGCGCGGTGGCCGGTGCGGCGCTCGACGCGCGCGTCGACAAGGTCTCGACCGTCGTCTACGTGGGCGGCTGGCCCGCGGAGCCGGGCATGATCCCGGGCAAGAACTTCCCGACCGACGGCGCCGACCTGCCGCCGGTGCCGTGGGAGGAGTTCGAGGAGGCAGACGTACGCGACCTCGACCGCGCCACCTTCGAGGCGCTGCTGCGGCCCTCCCCCGCCAGTCTGACCTCCGAGCCGTTCGAGCTCGGCGACGAGCGGCGCTACTCCGTCCCGGCGGTGTTCGTCTGCCCCGAATACCGGGCTGCCGACCTGAAGGAGTGGGTCGCCGACGGCACCGAGTCGGTTGCCGCGATCCCGAAGCACAAGGACGTCACCTACGTCGATCTGCCGACCGGCCACTGGCCGCAGCTGTCGAAGCCGGCCGAGCTCGCCGCCATCATCGCCCGGGCAGGCGCGTAGGCGGGCGTCGGGTAGCGTCGGGTGCGTGCGCACCCGGCTCGCTGCCCTGACCGCCATCGCGGCCCTCTCGGCTCTTGTCGCCGGCTGCGGGGGTGATCCGTCCTCGGACCCCACCCCCAGCCCGTCGGCAACGCCGACGGCATCATCGTCACCGGTCCCGACGACGTCGCCGCTCGACGACGCGTCGGTGCCGCTGGCCGAGCGTCTCACCCGGGCGATGGCGACGGTCGCCTCCGGGGAGCCGGGAGCCGAGGACGTACGCGATGCGGCGCTGTTCGAGCAGACGACCGCACGCAACCTCGCCCGCGGGTCTAAGGCGAAGGCCGACGACGTTCTGGGTGCGCTGGACCGTGCCGACCGCGCCCAGCTCGCGTCGGACATCGCCGCTGCTCGCGAGCTCATGGCGATGACCGACCCGCAGCCGAAGCTCCCGGACTGGAAGATCCTGACGCCACCGCCGCCGGACGAGCTCCGGCCGCTCTACCGCAGGGCGCAGCAGGAGACCGGGACGCCGTGGGAGTACCTCGCAGCCGTCCACCTGGTCGAGACCCGCATGGGACGCATCCGCGGCACCAGCACCGCGGGCGCCCAGGGCCCGATGCAGTTCCTGCCCTCGACCTTCGCCCAGTACGGCGCCGGCGGCGACATCAACGACCCCGGCGACGCGATCATGGCGGCGGGCCGGATGCTCGCCAACAACGGCGCCCCCGGCGACATGACCGGCGCGCTGTGGTCCTACAACCACTCCGACCGCTACGTGGCGGCCGTCAGCGCCTATGCCGAGCGGATGAAGCGGTCCCCCGCTGCGTACGACCTCTACTGGCACTGGCAGGTTCTCTACCGGCACCAGGACGGCACCATGCTCCTGCCCGAGGGTTACCCGGGCGAGAAGGCCGTACGCATCGCCGGCTAGTAGGGGCGCTCGACGGCGTACTGGACCAGGCTGACGTCCTCGCCGCGGTAGGTGTCGGTGCCGTGGCGGCCGGTCTCGATGAAGCCGGTGGCGTCGAAGAGCTTCTTGGCACGGGCGTTGGTCTCGTGCGTCTCGGCCCAGATCCGGGTCAGGTCGAGGACGGAGAAGCCGTAGGTGAGCGCGGTCTTGATGGCGCGCTGGCCGAGGCCCTGGCCCCAGCGGGAGCTCGGGCCGATGGCGATGCCGAGCTCGCGGGTGTCGGGGGCCAGGCCGTGGAGATCGGCGTAGCCGACGACCTCCTCGTCGACCTCCACGGCCAGCCGGATGAGCTCGGGCGGCGGAGCGTCGATCAGACGGCGCCAGTGGCGGAGGTGGCCGTCGCGGTCGCGCTCCGGCCAGCCGTTGGCGACCCGGAACTCCTCATCCTCTGCCCAGGCGGCGTAGACGTGTTCGTCACCCGGTGACAGCGGGCGCAGGCGCATGGTGTCGGTGCGGGGCATCGACCGAGTGTCGCAGACGAACGGCTCGGTCGATCCCCCGCCCGGGATCTGATCAGTAGGTGAGCTGGACCTTGGTCGCGAGGCGCTCGTCCATCAGGCGGTAGCCCTCGGCCGCCTCGGAGAAGGGCAGCGCCTTGTCGAAGACCAGGCCCGGGTTGATCGTGCCCTCGAGCGTGAGCCGCAGGAGGTCGGGCAGGTAGCGGCGTACCGGAGCCATCCCGCCCTTGAGGCCGACGTTGGTGCGGAACAGGGCGTTGACCGGGAGGTTGACGTCGTGCGGGACGCCGACGAACCCGACGGTCGCGCCCGGTCGGGCCACCTTCGAGGCGGTCTTGAAGGACTGGTCGGTGCCCACGCACTCGAGGACGTAGTCGGCGCCGATGCCACCGGTGAGCTCGCGTACGGCCGCCTCGCCCTCCTTGCCGCGCGCGGCGACGATGTCGGTGGCACCGAACTTCTTGGCGATCTCCTGGCGGGCCTCGTGGCGCGACATCGCCACGACCCGCTCCGCGCCGAGCTGGGCGGCCGCGAGCACGCCGCACAGACCGACCGCGCCGTCGCCGACGACGACCGCGGTGCCGCCCTTGGCGTCGGAGCCGACGCCGGACATGACCGCGGCGTGCCAGCCGGTGGCCATCACGTCGGTGAGGGCGAGCAGGTCGGGGTACATCGACGGGTCGGGCGTCTCGTCGAGCTTGACCAGGGAGCCGTCGGCCTGGTTCACCAGCGCGTACTCGCTCTGGCCGCTGACCGTGAAGCCGAGGTTCTCGCAGACCGACTGGACCCCGGCGAGGCAGTGCGGGCAGGTGTTGTCGCAGTGGTCGAACGGCACGATCACGAAGTCGCCGGGCTTGAAGTCGCGTACGTCTGAGCCGACCTCCTCGATCACGCCGATGCACTCGTGACCGATGGTGCGGGGCTCGTCGATCTCGCCGTTGGACCCGCGGTAGTTCCACAGGTCGGAGCCGCAGATGCAGGAGCCCACGACCTTGACGATGGCGTCGGTGGGCTGTGTCAGAGCAGGATCGGGTACCTGGGTGAAGCGGATGTCGCCCACCCCATGGATCGTCGTCGCGCGCATGGTGGCATCCTGTCACCCGGCGTAAAGAGATGTTGCACACGGTGGCCGTTCCACGAGCCAGGCAACAGCCCTGAAACGAAACGCCGACACTTCGCGGGGAATCCAGGCTTATCTCATATATGAGTTACGGTGGTGCACCATGACCGACGGATACAAGGGTCGTATCGGGAATCTGATTCGCGATGCGCGCAAGCACAAGGGCCTCACCCAGGCACAGCTCGCTGACCTTCTCAACACCAGCCAGAGTGCGATCAACCGCATCGAGCAGGGGCAACAGAACCTGTCCCTCGAGATGATCGCCCGGGTCGGTGCCGCGCTCGACTCCTCCCTGGTGGACATCGGGGCCGGCCCGACGCACCTGCGCGTCACCGGTCCGACGACGCTGTCGGGTGAGATCACGGTCAAGACCTCCAAGAACGCCGGTGTGGCGCTCCTGGTCGGCTCGCTCCTCAACCGGGGCCGTACGACGCTCCGCAAGGTCGCCCGCATCGAAGAGGTCAACCGCATCATCGAGGTGCTCAACTCGATCGGCGTGCAGACCCGCTGGCTCAACGACGACAACGACCTCGAGATCGTCCCGCCCAAGGAGCTGCGCCTGGACGCGGTCGACGAGGCCGCGGCCCGCCGCACCCGCTCGGTGATCATGTTCCTCGGCCCGCTGCTGCACCGCCTGGACACCTTCGAGCTGCCCTACGCCGGCGGCTGCAACCTCGGCACCCGCACCGTCGAGCCGCACATGTCCGCTCTGCGCCCCTTCGGCCTCGAGGTCAAGGCGACCGACGGCGCCTACCACGCCAGCGTCAACCGGGAGATCCAGCCGGGCCGCCCGATCGTGCTGACCGAGCGTGGCGACACCGTCACCGAGAACGCCCTGATGGCCGCCGCGCTGCACCCGGGCACCACGGTGATCCGCAACGCCTCCTCCAACTACATGGTCCAGGACCTCTGCTTCTACCTGCAGAAGCTGGGCGTCGAGGTCGAGGGCATCGGCACCACCACGCTCCGCGTCACCGGCCGCGAGGTCATCGACGTCGACGTCGACTACGCGCCGAGCGAGGACCCGATCGAGGCGATGTCGCTGCTGACCGCCGCGATCGTGACCGACTCCGAGATCACCATCAAGCGCGTGCCGATCGAGTTCATGGAGATCGAGCTGGCGACGCTGGAGGAGATGGGCTTCAACTACAGCCTCTCCGAGGAGTACCTCGCCCTCAACGGCAAGACCCGCCTCGTCGACATCGACACCAAGCACTCGGTCCTGCACGCGCCGCTGGACAAGATCCACCCGCTCCCCTTCCCCGGCCTCAACATCGACAACCTGCCGTTCTTCGCCGCGATCGCCGCGGTGGCGCAGGGTCAGACGCTGCTGCACGACTGGGTCTACGAGAACCGGGCGATCTACCTGACCGAGCTCAACAAGCTCGGCGGCAACGTCACGCTGATGGACCCGCACCGGGTGATGATCGAGGGCCCGACGCACTTCTCCGGCACCGAGATCGTCTGCCCGCCGGCGCTGCGTCCCGCCGTCGTCGTGCTGCTCGCGATGCTCGCCTCGAAGGGCACCTCCGTGCTCCGCTCGACCTACGTCATCGCCCGCGGCTACGAGGACCTCGCCGAGCGTCTCAACCAGCTCGGCGCCAACATCACCGCCTTCCGCGACATCTGAGGCACCTGAGTCTGCGGGCTCATGTGATCCGTCCCTCACGGGTGGTTAGATGCTCCCCGTGAGGGAGCAGCAACGACGCGTACGCGCCTATGCGCACCGTGGTGGAGCGCTCCATCCCGACCTGGTCGGGATGGAGAACACCATGGAGGCGTTCCGGCATGCGGTGGAGCTCGGCTACACCCATCTCGAGACCGACGTGCACGTCACCCGCGACGGCGTCCTGCTCGCCTTCCACGACGAGGCGCTCGACCGGGTGACCGACGTCAGCGGGCTGATCGCGGAGATGACGTACGCCGAGGTGCAGGCCGCCCGCATCGGCGGCGAGCACGGCGTGCCGACGCTGGCCGAGCTCTTCGAGGCGTTCCCCGGGGTCACCTTCAACATCGACCTCAAGTCCGACGGAGCGGTCGGTGCGCTGGCCGAGCTCCTCGCGGCGACCCGTCACGAGGACACGGTCATCGTCGGCTCGTTCTCGGCGCGCCGGATCAAGGAGTTCCGGCGTCTGACCGAGGGGCGCGTACGCACCTCGGCGAATCCTCGGGAGGTGCTGGCCTACGTGCTCGCCCCCACCACCGGGATCGCCAGGCGGCTCGCGGGCGGACAGTTCGACGCCTTCCAGATCCCGCACCGCCACCGCCTTTTCGGTCCGCTCTCCGTCCGAGTGGCATCGCGTGGGCTGGTACGCCGCGCCCACAAGGCCGGCAAGGAGGTCCACGTCTGGACCATCGACGACCCGGCCGAGATGAAGCGGCTGCTCGAGCGCGACGTCGACGGGCTGATGACCGACCGCACCGACGTCCTGAAAGCGTTCCTCGAGGAGCGTGGGCTGTGGGAGGCTGAGCCGTCTCGGGCTGAGCCCACCGACGAGGCCGAATCCGTAGAGCATGGCGAGGAGCCCGAGAAGTGACCACATCAGCCGGGATCGGCGACTTCAGGCCCGTCGAGCGGGCGCGGGAGCAGAAGGGCTGGTTCTTCACCGACTGGGCCGTCTCCGCCTTCCAGACGACGGTCGCCGGGGTGCTGTTCGCGCCCTACCTGATCGAGATCGCGAAGGCCGCCGCCGTCGACAACCGCATCGACGTGCTGGGCCTCTCGATCGCGCCCGGCGCGCTGCCGTCGTACGTCATCACCTTCTCCACACTCCTCTCGGCGCTCATCTACCCGCTGGTCGGCGCGATCGCCGACCGCACCTCCCGCAAACCGGACCTGATGGCCGGCTTCGCCTGGGCCGGCGCGCTCTGCGCGGCACTGCTGTTCTTCATGACCGGGGACAACTGGTGGTTCGGGTCGATCATGTTCATCATCGCCAACCTGTGCGCGGGGGCGGCGGTGGTCGTCAGCGACTCGATCCTGCCGCTGATCTCGACCGAGAACGAGCGCGACCGGGTCTCCTCGATCGGCTGGGCCTACGGCTACGCGGGCGGCGGGCTGCTGCTCGCCGTCAACTTCCTCCTGGTCACCTTCGCCGACCCGCTCGGGCTCGGCACCGCGCTGGCGGTGCGGATCTCGATGCTCTCGGCCGGCTTGTGGTGGGCGGGGTTCATCATCATCCCGTGGCGCCGGATCCGCCGGCACGAGCCCGCCGACGTCGAGGACGTCTCCGGTGGCGTCGTGGCGCGTTCCTTCGGCCAGCTGTTCGTGACCCTCAAGGAGCTGCCGCAGTATCCGGTCGCGCTGACCTTCCTGCTGGCGTACCTCTTCTTCAACGACGGCATCCAGACCGTGATCAGCTCGGCCTCGACCTATGGCGTCGAGGAGCTCGGGTTCGAGACCGGCACGATGCTCGGGATCTACCTGCTGGTGCAGTTCGTCGCCGTCGGCGGTGCGATCTTCTTCGGCCGGCTGGCCAAGAGCTTCGGCGCCAAGCGGGTGATCCTCGGCGGCCTGGGCGGCTGGATGCTGATCGTGGTCGTGGCCTACTTCGTGCCGGAGAAGAGCCTCACCCCGCTGCTCGTCGTCGCGGTCGGCATCGGGCTGGTCATGGGCGGCACCCAGGCGCTGGCGCGGTCCTACTTCTCGCTGTTCATCCCGGCGGGCAAGGAGGCGGAGTACTTCAGCCTCTACCACGCCATGGACCGCGGCACCTCCTGGCTCGGGACGCTGGTCTTCGGGCTCGTCTACCAGCTCACCGACTCCTACCGGCCCGCGATCCTGGCGCTGATCGCCTTCTTCGTCCTCGGTGGCGCGTTGCTGGCGCTGGTGAACACAGCGAAGGGCATCGAGCAGGCGGGCAACCGGGCGCCCGAGAGGGTCTGAGAGCGCTCCTGGCCGCTGGCGGTTTCGGGACACCGCCCGCTCAGGACTCTCTCAGGGAGATCCGCAGGTCAGGCGGGCCCTGTGTCGAACAACACGGCGAGGATCTCGACAATTCACGGAATCATCACCTCCTCTGTACCGTTGACGGTGTGAAGAGGCCTGACCGGCCTGCGTCATGAGTCCGCAGACCGCTTCGCTCTTCAGCTCATTCAACGGGGGACGATCGACTCAGGAGGTGCTTCATGGCCGAGCGCACGTTGCGCGGCGCCCGACTGGGCGGACAAAGTTTTGAGGACGAACGCGGGATCGAGTTCGCGGGCCGCCAGCAGGTGGCCTACCGGTGCCCGCAAGGCCACGACTTCGAGATCACGATGTCGGACGAGGCCGAGGTTCCGGCGATCTGGGAGTGCCCGCGCTGCGGGATGGAGGCTCTCAACCTCTCCGGTGCCAAGCCCGAGGAGAAGGCCGAGAAGCCGGCGCGTACGCACTGGGACATGCTCCTGGAGCGGCGCTCGGAGAAGGAGCTCGAGGACATCCTCAAGGAGCGCCTCGACCTGCTTCGCGGCGGCGAGATCGGCCCGGCTCACCTGCACCGCAAGGGACCGGGCAAGAAAAAGGCCAACGCCTGACTTCTGACAGCCAGATACGCCGAAGGCGGCCTCCCGACTGGGGGGCCGCCTTCGGCGTATCTGGAGGCGTGTCTAGGCGATGTTGTCCTTGTCGATGACCTCGCCGGTGACGATGTCGTCGTTGCGGGGCCGGGCGCCCGGACCGAAGGTCGAGGGCATCGCGGCCGTGACGAGGCGCTTCTGCACGACCGTGGCCAGGATGCGTCGGAAGAACGGCCGGGTGAACGGCAGGATCAGGACGATGCCGAAGATGTCGGTCACGAACCCCGGGCTGAGCATCAACGCACCGCCGAGCAGGATCAGCGCACCGTCGGCGATCTCGTTGGACGGCAGCTTGCCCGAGGAGAGCGCCGTCGTCAGCGCGTTCCAGGCGCGCGAGCCCTCGCGTCGCATCAGCCAGGCACCGAAGATCGAGTCGGCGACCAGCAGCAGGATCGTCCACCAGACACCGATCACCTGACCGACCTGGATGAGCACGAACAGCTCGACCAGCGGCATCACCAGGAACAGCAGCACCAGCACCCAGGAGAGCCTGCGGCGTCGCGTGGTCATCGACGGCCTCCCACGAGACGCTCCAGCCCGAAGCGGCGCAGCAGCCGGAGCAGCTGCTCACGGCGCTCGGCCAGGCCCCAGCGGGTCACCCGGCGCATCGACTCGGCCGCGACCGCGGGGCTCATCTTCGACTCGCCCCGGACCCGCTCGATGAACTGGATCGGCACCTCCTTGACGGTGAGGCCGGCCCGCAGCGTACGCGTCACCATCTCGGTCTGGAAGACATAACCGGTCGACTCGACGCTGTTCAGCTGCAGCTTCTCGAGCGTCGTACGCCGGAAGAGGCGGTAGCCCGCAGTGGCGTCGTGGACGCCGATGCCCAGCAGGAGGCGGACGTAGAAGTTGCCACCGACCGAGAGCAGGCGTCGCGACAGCGGCCAGTTGACCACCGAGCCGCCGCGGACCCAGCGGGCGCCGATCACCAGGTCGGCGGAGGTCAGCGCCTCGAGCAGCAGGTGGAGCTCCTCGGGCTGGTGGGAGCCGTCGGCGTCCATCTCCCCCACGACGTCGTAGCCCTGCTCGAGCGCCCATCCGAACCCGTGGAGGTACGCAGCCCCCAGCCCGGCCTTCTCGGTGCGGTGCAGCACATGGATCTGCTCGTCGTTGTCGGCCAGCTCGTTGGCGATCGTGCCGGTGCCGTCGGGTGAGCCGTCGTCGACGATCAGTACGTCGACGCGCGGCTGCGCCTTGCGCAGCCGTCCCACGATCCAGGCGAGGTTGTCCGCCTCGTTGTAGGTCGGGATCACCATCACCGCCCGGCCGATCTCGGTCCAGGGTGGAAGCTGCTCGTTCGTCACGTACGCCGGCCTTGTCAAGGAATGGGGTGGAAGTCACAGGATATCCGTCCCCCGGTCGAACCCAAGATCCTCGCGCCGTGAAGACCAAGGCGAGCAGACGACACCAAGCCCAGCAATCCAGCACCGGAGCGTCCCTCGTCTGGACGCAGCGCAGTGAGGAGCGCAGCGACGAACGAAGCGGAGGAAGACGAGGGTGAAGCGGAGGTGCTGCGCGAATTGCGAAGCAATCGCAAATAACACAGAGCGCGGGAGGACCCAGACGATCTTCGGGCCGTTCCGATCCCTGCTGGATGCAGGGAGACGATCGTTGTCTAAGGGCGCCTTTGCCCTCCCGCGTTGCCCTCGCGGTCGTTGACCGCGCCCGCGAAAACGGAACGAAGGTATGCCTGGCTCGACACCCCCCGACCCGATTCGTCGAGCGCCGGTCCGCCGACCGCGACTCTGCATGGGCGAACGTTGCCACCATCACCCGCTGGCTCGGCGTAAGTCAACACGCCGCTGACCTGCGGAAACATATGTTTCCGCAGGTCAGCAACAGCCTGGCGGACGCGAAAAAGCAACGAATTACCGGGGAACCTCGGCGTGTCGCCTGCGGGTACCCGTCGCGGCGATCAGGGAACGACGACAGTACCGCGCGCGGAGGTGGCGAGGATCGGCTGGTCCAGCATCTCGGCGGCACCGGGACGGTCCTCGGTGGCGGCTCCGCGGGCCACGACGTACACGGCGAACTCCATCACCCGGGACCGCCGGCCGGCCTTGGTGAGCTCGCAGGTGATCTCGAGGATGTCGCCGGCACGTACGGGCGCCTTGAACTGGACGTCGTCGTAGGAGGCGAAGAGGCCTTCGTCGCCGTCGGTGAGGATGCACATCTCGGTCGCGACGTCGCCGAAGAGGCCCAGGCTGTAGGCGCCGTCGACCAGGTTCCCGGCGTAGTGGGCGTGGGAGTAGGGCACGTAGCGGCGGTGGACGACCTTGGTTCCGATGCTGGGCCCGTTCTGGGGCGATGTCATGCGGCGGGCTCCTTGGCGGTGGTGCGGTGGACGAGATAGGAGGCGACCTCGGCGGGGGTGGTGCCGCGGCCGAAGATGCGGTCGACGCCGAGCTCGGCGGTCATCGACTCGTCGAACCGGGGCCCGCCGACGACGAGCAGCGGCCGCTCCCCTGCCGGATAGGCCTCACGGAACGCGGCGGACATCTCCCGGGTGTTGAGCAGGTGGGCGTCGCGCTGGGTGACGACCTGGGAGACCAGCACGGCGTCGGCGCGCCGGGTGACGGCGGCGTCGACCAGGGACGGCACGGAGACCTGCGCGCCGAGGTTCACGACCTCGATCTCCTTGTAGTACTCCAGCCCCTTCTCCCCCGCGAACCCCTTGATGTTGAGGATCGCGTCGATGCCGACGGTGTGGGCGTCGGTGCCGATACAGGCACCGACGACGACCAGCGGGCGCCGCAGCGTCTCCTTGATCACCGCGTTGGCCTCCTTGGGCGTCAGCAACGGGAAGTCGCGCTCGACGACCTGCACCTTGTCGGTGTCGACGAGGTGGTTGACCTGCCCGTAGACGACGAAGAAGGTGAAGTCGTCGCCCATCGGCTTGGAGTGGACGACCATCGCCGGCTCCATGCCCATCTTGTTGGCCAGCTGCAGCGCGGCGCCGTCGGCGACCTTGCTGTGCTTGATCGGCAGCGTGAAGGAGAGCTGCACCATCCCGTCGCCGGTGGTGTCGCCGTACGGCCTGATGATGGTCACTTGCCCTCCAAGATGTCGCTGGCCGGGTTGTAGTACGCCTCGGACTTCTCGGCCACGCCCTCGAGTCCCTTGCCGGCGTCGGCGGGGCGCTTCATCAGGCCGAAGGTGCCGTCGGCGATGGCGTCCAGGAGCCCGTTGGGCTCGTCGATGATCTTCCCGAGCAGGTCGATCGACTCCCCCAGCACCTCGCGGGCCCGGTTGGCGATGAACCCGTCGGGAGCCGGGTGGAAGTCCTCGCCGAGGCGCCCGGCCGCGTCCATCACGTACCGGACGTTCTGCAGCGCCAGGTCGCGGTCGGAGAGCCAGGGCGTCACGACCGCCTCGGTCATCATCCCGACCAGCAGGATGCCCTGGTCGGTCATCGCTCCGGCGAGGTTGAAGAACCCGTCGAGCAGGTAGCCCTTGAAGATGTCGCCGGTCATGTGGCGGGTCGGCGGCATCCACTTCAGCGGAGCGTCGGGGAAGATCGTCTTCGCCAGCAGCGCGTGCGCGAGCTCGAGCCGGAAGGAGTCCGGTACGTCGGGGTTGATCTCGAAGGCGTGACCGAGGCCCAGCTGCCAGTCCTCGAGACCGGCCTCCTTGGCGAAGTACTCGTTGAGCAGCTGGCTCGTGGTGACGGTGTGGGCCGCCTCGACCGCGTCGGCGGTGGTGAGGTAGTTGTCCTCGCCGGTGTTGATGATGATCCCCGCGCGGGCGTGGATCTGGCGCGAGAGCCGCTGGTCGACGAACGTACGCACCGGGTTGATGTCGCGGAACAGGATCCCGTACATCGAGTCGTTGAGCATCATGTCGAGACGCTCCATGCCCGCCAGCGCCGCGATCTCCGGCATGCACAGCCCGCTCGCGTAGTTGGTGAGGCGTACGTAGCGACCCAGCTCGCGGCTCGTCTCGTCGAGCGCGGCCCGCATGAGCCGGAAGTTCTCCTGCGTCGCGTACGTCCCGGCGAACCCTTCCCGGGTCGCCCCCTCGGGCACGTAGTCGAGGAGCGACTGGCCGGTCGAGCGGATGACCGCGATGATGTCGGCGCCCTCGCGGGCGGCTGCCTGTGCCTGCGGGATGTCCTCGTAGATGTCACCGGTCGCGACGATCAGGTAGATCCATGGCTTGCGGGGTGCGTCGCCGATCTCGGCGATCATCCGCTCACGGGCCACCCGGCTGGCGTCGAGCCGGGAGATGCCGACCCCGACCGCCTCGCGGGCGTGCTTCGCGGCCAGCTCGGCCTCGGCACCCTCGGGCAGGTGGAAGGTCACCTGGCCGGCTGCGGCCTCCTCGGCGAGGCGGGCCAGGTCGTTGTCGTGGGCGGCCAGCGCGTGCCACACCGGCAGGGCGATGCCGTGCTCCAGGCCGACGTCGGCACGCACCGCGTCGACCAGGTGGTTCACCCAGGGGGTGCCGTCCGGGTCGGCGCCGGCGAGCCCGGCCAGCCGCAGCGTGGCTCGCTCCACCGCGACGGTGGTGTGCCGCTTCGCCATCTCCACGATCGGCTCCCCGGCACGCGTGGCCAGCTCACGGGCGCGGGCGATGGTGCGTGGGTCCAGGTCGAGTCTCACTGGGCCAGTCTCCCCTCGAACAGTGCCCGGACCCCGGCATCGGCACGGAGAAGATCCAGCGCGTAGACCGCGTGGCCCGGGACGTAGCCGTTGCCGACCAGCATCGTGACGTCGGCGGCGAGGCCCTCGGCACCGAGCGCTGCTGCGGAGAAGGAGGTGGCCATCGAGAAGAAGATGACGGTGCCCCGATCGGCGGTGGCGAGGATGGCGCCGCCCTCGCAGCCGGGCACGTCGACGCAGACGACGGTGACGTCGGCGGGGCCACCGGCCTTGACCACCGCGTCGCGCAGGGCCACCGGGTTGCGGGCGTCGGCGACGACGACCTCGTCGGCCAGGCCGGCGTCGCGAAGACGCTCGGCCTCGGCCTCGGTCGGGACGACGCCGATCAGGTGGCGGGCTCCGGCATCACGGGCCGCGGCCAGGGACAGCGACCCGGACTTGCCGCCGCCACCGATCACGGCGACGACGCCGTCGACGTAGCGCTCCGAGACGACCCTCCGGGTCAGCGCCGGGGCACCGCAGACGTCCATGACCGACAGCGCCAGCTCCGGGGCGAGATCGTCGGGAAGGACTGCGGCGATGGAGCGGCCGAACAGGATGGCGTAGCCGTCGCACGGCACCTGCTCGGAATCACCAGCCCAGCCGGCGAGCCCGTCCTCGATCACCAGCGGGGTCAGCGTCAGCGACACCAGGGTCGCGACCCGGTCGCCGGCCTTCAACCCCAGCGGGGATTCCGGGCCGACCTCCTCGACCACGCCGACGAGCATCCCGCCCGAGCCGGTCACCGGGTTCTGCATCTTGCCGCGGTCGGCGACGATGTCGAGCACCTCGCGGCGTACGGCTTCCCCGTCGCCGTCGTGCGCGGACTCCAGCTGCCGGAAGGAGGCGGCGTCGAGGTTCAGCCGCTCGACCCGGATCCGCACCTCGTCGGGCCACAAGGTCTTTCGGGTGTCGAGTCTTCGCGCCGCCTGAGGCAGCGGCAACGAGCCGGCCACCGGCTCATCGAGCACCCGGTGCAGGCCTGTCGGGTCAGAAGTGGTCATCGTCGTACGCCTCCTTGCGTCCATCTCACGCCGGACCCTACCAGCGATGGATGGAAGAATTGCGGCCTAGGCTTGCTAACACCGGAGGATCTCCCGCTATGGTGGAGAACATGACGGCAACCATCGAGCCCACTACCCGAGACGGACAGCCCTACGCCTACCAGCGTGTCGAGCTGGTCGAGCCCGACTGGACCCGGTTCCCGGGGTGGGCCGACGTGACCGAGGAGCAGTGGCGCGACGTGCAGTGGCAGCGCGTCAACTGCATCAAGAACGTGCGCCAGCTGCGTGCCCTGATGGGCGATCTGCTCGAGGAGCGCTTCTACGCCGACCTCGAGAAGGACATGGCCGAGCGCGCGACCATGTCGATGCTGGTGCCGCCGCAGATGGTCAACACGATGGTGGTCTCGACAAGCTCGACCACCGATCCCGGCGAGTTCACCGATGCGTTCTACGCCGACCCGATCCGCCACTACATGATCCCGGTCTTCTCCGACCGCCGCACCGACTGGCCCTCGCACCCGCAGGCGAGCCGCGACTCGCTGCACGAGCACGACATGTGGGTCGCCGAGGGGCTGACGCACCGCTACCCGACCAAGGTGCTCGCCGAGCTTCTCTCCACCTGCCCGCAGTACTGCGGCCACTGCACCCGGATGGACCTGGTCGGCAACTCGACCCCTGTCATCGACAAGCTCAAGCTCACCGGCAAGCCGGTCGACCGCCACGAGGCGATGCTCGACTACCTCCGCAACACCCCGCAGGTGCGCGACGTGGTCGTCTCCGGCGGCGACGTCGCCAACCTGCCCTGGCCGCGGCTGGAGGACTTCCTCACCAAGCTGATGGCGATCGACAACATCCGTGACATCCGGCTGGCCACCAAGGGCCTGATCGGACTCCCCCAGCACTGGCTCCAGGAGCCGCTCCTGGAGGGGATGAGCCGGGTGACCAGCATCGCCCGCGAGCGCGGTGTGTCACTGGCCGTCCACACCCACGCCAACCACGCCAACTCGGTCACGCCCCTGGTCGCCGAGGCGTCCAAGGCGCTGATGGCGGCCGGGGTTCGGGACGTACGCAACCAGGGTGTGCTGCTCGCCGGCGTCAACGCCGACAGCCACTCCCTGCTCGACCTCTGCTTCCGGCTGCTCGACGGCGCGCAGATCATGCCCTACTACTTCTACATGTGCGACATGATCCCGTTCTCGGAGCACTGGCGCGTCTCGGTCGCCGACGCCCAGCGGATGCAGCACGACATCATGGGCTACCTGCCCGGCTTCGCGACCCCGCGCATCGTGTGCGACGTACCTTTCGTCGGGAAGCGCTGGGTCCACCAGCTCGCCGACTACGACACCGAGCGCGGCATCTCCTACTGGACGAAGAACTACCGCACCTCGATCGAGGCGTCCGACTCCGAGGCGCTGACCAGGACCTACGAGTACTACGACCCGATCCACACGCTGCCCGAGTCGGGCCAGGAGTGGTGGCGCACCCACGCCAAGTGATCGAGATCGCCCGGCTCTGCGCGCGCTGATCAGTGCGTCAGGGTCGGGCGGTTCTCGTAGTAGGTGTACATCGCGATGGTCGTGCGGGTGGACACGTTGGCGACCGAGCGGATCCGGCCGAGCAGCTCCTCGAGCGCCTCGGGGGTCGCCACCCGCACCTTGAGCATGTAGGACTCGACGCCCGCGATCGACCAGCAGGCCTCCACCTCGTGGAGGTCGGCGACACGCTCGGGGCAGTCGTCGGGCTGGGACGGGTCCATGGGCTGCACCGCGACGAAGGCGGTCAGCGGCACGCCGATGGCGGCGTAGTTGACGGTGGCGCCGTAGCCGGTGATCAGGCCGCGCTGCTCGAGCCGCTTGACGCGCTGGTGCACCGCCGAGGTCGACAGGCCGGTCGCCTTGCCCAGGTCGGTGTAGGACATCCGACCGTCCTCCGCGAGAAGCTGGAGGATTTTACGGTCGGTGGCCTCGATCTCAGGTGCAGTCACGGCGATAGCGTACCCACAACAGCAATATCTCCGCCGCAACGTCCAAAAAACTAGTTGATGTCGAAAGATTTCCGGCTTCAGGAGGGCCAGCCGGCGAGCGACATCAGCTCATCGCGACCGTCGGCGGCAGCTACTCCGACGACGGACAGGAGCCGGCCGGCGGAGGCCTCGTGGGCGCCGCTCATCGCCTCTCCGGTGGCCCGGTGCGGGTCCGCGGAGACGATCACACGGCCGTGTGCGTTGACCAGCGTGCCGCCGACCTCGCGCAGGCCGGGCAGGAGCATCGTCTCCAGGGTCTCGACCAAGGTGTCGGCCCCGGCGACACCGACCATCCGGCCGCCCGCGTAGACCGGGAGGGTCGTGGTGATGACGTACTCGTCGGCGCAGATGAAGTCGACGTAGGGTCCGGCGACGTGCAGCTGGCCGGTGCGTTCCGGGACTCGGAACCACGGTTGGCGGGTGTAGTCGATGATCTCCCGTGTGCCCGGCACCTCGGCCTCGCCGAGGAGGTCGCGGCCCGCGCCTTGCCACCAGGCCAGGTAGAGCCGGCGGTCGCTGAGCGCGTCCGGTGCGGCGACGAACCCGCCGCCCAGGAGGTTCGGGTCGTGGAGGAACGCCAGCGTGCCTTCCTCCACGTGGGCCCGCAGCTGGTCCGAGGTGACCGGTCCGGAGTTGAAGAGGGCGCCCACCTCGGTGCGCAGCCGCTCGAGCTCGGCGAGGATCGAGCCGAAGTGCTGCTCGATCCGGGCGGCACAGTCGAGGGACACATCGATGTTCACTGTCGTACCACCTCGTGGATCTCGGTCAGACGTTCAACGGCGTGGGTCACGTGGTCGCGTACGCTCGCCCGGGCCGCGGCCACGTCGCCCGACCCCAGTGCGGCGACCAGCGCCCGGTGCCGCTCGCCGGATGCCTGCCGGAAGTCCGACTCGCTCAGCGGCACTCGCAGCAACGTACCGAAGTCGGCCTCCTGTCGCACCACCTCTCGGGTGAGGCGCGCCGACTGTGTCAGTGCGGCGACGGAGAGATAGAGCTCGCTCTCCGCGTCGCGCCACCGGCCGACGTCCTCCTCGTCCGCCGGGACCAGCAGATCGTGAAGATCCTCGACCTCCTCCGGAGCCGCCCGCTCGGCGGCCAGCTCGGCGCAGCCGGTCAGCACCACCAGATAGAGACTGGCCCGGTCGCGCAGCTCCACGCGCGACATCGTGGCGAGCCGTCCCTTCACGACGTCGCCGGGAGCGGGCGCACGCACGAACGACCCGCCGCCACGCCCCCGTGTCGTCACGACCAGCCCCTGCGCCCGTAGCGAGACCAGCGCCTCGCGCGCGGTCACGGTCGCCACCCCGAGCATCTGGGCGAGCTCGAGCTCGCTCGGCAGGCGGTCACCGTCGGCGAGCACGCCGGAGCGGATCGCCTCCGCGAGACGGTTCTCGACACGTACGGCTCTGCCTTCGTCGCCGATCGGCGCGAAGATCGCCGACCGGGCGCGCGAGGTGATCGCACGGGGGTTGGCCACGATCGGGCTCCTCCTTCGAGTGGGTTTACGAAGAACTTACGCAGAAGGTCTTTAAAATCTAAGATCTGGTTCCATATGATTCACGAATGCGACCGACCGAATCTCCGCAGATCCAGCTCGACGCCGTGTCCAAGGCGTACGGCGACGTGATGGCCGTCGACGCGCTCGACCTGACGATCGGCGACGGCGAGTTCTTCTCGATGCTCGGCCCTTCCGGCTCCGGCAAGACGACGGTCCTGCGCCTGATCGCGGGCTTCGAGCGGGCCGACTCCGGCACGATCCGCCTCGGCGGCGAGGACGTCACCGCGCTGGCCCCGTTCGACCGCGACGTCACCACGGTCTTCCAGGACTACGCGCTCTTCCCGCACCTCAACGTGCTGGAGAACGTCGCGTACGGCCTGCGCGTCCGTGGCGTCGCGAAGGGCGAGCGGAGCTCCCGGGCACGGGAGGCGCTGGCGATGGTCCGCCTCGACCACGTCGCGACCCGGAAGCCGACCGAGCTCTCCGGCGGACAGCGGCAGCGGGTCGCCCTGGCCCGCTCCATCGTCGTACGTCCCCGGGTGCTGCTCCTCGACGAGCCGCTCGGCGCGCTCGACCTCAAGCTCCGCGAGCAGATGCAGGTCGAGCTCAAGCAGATCCAGCGGGAGCTGGGCATCACCTTCGTCTTCGTCACCCACGACCAGGAGGAGGCGCTCACCCTCAGCGACCGGATCGCGGTCTTCGACAGCGGTCACATCGTGCAGCTGGGCACCCCGAAGGAGATCTACGAGCGGCCGTCCTCCCCGTATGTCGCCGACTTCGTCGGCACCTCGAACGTCTTCGACGAGGAGGTGGCCAAGCGGGTGCTGAAGATGGAGGGCGCCTTCGCCCTGCGGCCCGAGAAGATCCTGCTCTCCCCGGAGTCCGCGAGCGCCCCGGCCGGCGCGATGACCGCTGCCGGAGTGATCACCGAGTCGATCTACATCGGCACCGGTCATCGCGTCCACATCGAGCTGGAGGACGGCACCAGGCTGGTCGCCCTCGAGCAGAGCCGCGGCGCGCTGCACCCGGATGCCGCCGAACCAGAGTCTCGGGGCGACCGCGTGGTCGCCTCCTGGTCGCCGGGCGACCTGGTCCCCTTGGGCACCGACTCGTCCCGTGCCGTGCAACACCGATGAGCCAGAACCCATCCAGAGAGGTTTGACCATGCGCAACATCCCAACCAGGTACGCCGCCAGCCGCACCATCGGCGGAGCGCTCGCGGCCCTGTCCCTGATCACGCTCACCGCCTGCGGCGGCGACAGCGGGAGCGAGTCGACCGGCGCCGTCGAGAAGCTCGGTGAGAACGAGGGCGAGGTCTCGATCCTCGCCTGGCCCGGCTATGTCGAGGACGGCTCGACCGACCCGGCGGTCGACTGGGTCTCCGGCTTCGAGAAGGAGACCGGCTGCCAGGTCACCGCCAAGGTGTACGGCACCTCCGACGAGGCCTTCAACCTGGCCAAGTCCGGCGAGTACGACGTCGTGGCCGCCTCCGGCGACCTCACCCTCCGGATGATCGCGGCGGGCGAGGCGGCCGAGGTCAACACCGACCTGATCCCCAACTACGAGGGCATCTACGACTTCCTCAAGGACCGCGAGTGGAACACCGTGGACGGCAAGAACTACGGCATCCCGCACGGCTACGGCGCGAACCTGCTGATGTACAACACCGAGGACGTCACCCCGGCGCCGACCTCGTGGAAGGCGGTCTTCGAGGACGCGCCGAAGCACAAGGGCCAGGTCACCGCGTACGACTCGCCGATCTACATCGCCGACGCCGCGGTCTACCTGATGGCGCACCAGCCGGACCTGGGGATCGAGAACCCCTACTCGCTCGACGAGAAGCAGCTGGCGGCCGCCGTCGATCTGCTCAAGGCGCAGCGGGCCTCCGTGGGCGAGTACTGGTCCGACTACACCAAGACGCAGGCCTCGTTCGAGACCGGTGACACCGTGGTCGGCACCACCTGGCAGGTGATCGCCAACCTCATCGACCCTAAGAAGGCCTCGGTCAAGGCGATCCTCCCCTCCGAGGGTGCGACCGGCTGGAACGACACCTGGATGATCTCGTCGAACGCGAAGTCGCCCAACTGCGCCTACGCCTGGCTCGACCACATCTCCGACCCGAAGACCAACGCCCAGGCGACCGAGTACTTCGGTGAGGCCCCCAACTCCGACAAGGCCTGCGAGTTCGCTTCCGAGGGCCACTGCGAGACCTTCCACGCCGGCGACGAGAAGTACGCCGAGCAGATCTGGTTCTGGAACACCCCGATCGAGAAGTGCCTCGACGGCCGGACCGACGTCACGTGCACCGACTACCAGGACTGGACCAAGGCCTGGGCAGAGATCAAGGGATGACCTTGAGCTCCATCAGCAGCACGCTCAGCAGGAGGCCGGGCATCCGCCTCGGCCTCCTGCTGGCCGCTCCCCTGACCTGGCTGGTGCTCGTCTACGTCGTCGCCCTCGCGGCACTGCTGGTGACGGCGTTCTGGACGATCGACTCCTTCACCAACGAGCTCCAGCGCACCTTCACCCTCGACAACGTCCGCGAGATCACCGGCGAGGCGCTCTACCGAACCGTCACGCTGCGCACCCTCGGGGTGGCCCTGCTGGTGACGCTGATCGACTGCGCGATCGCGCTGCCGGTCGGCTTCTACATGGCCAAGATCGCCTCGCGGCGCTCGCGGCACCTGCTGGTGATCGCGTTCCTGATGCCGCTGTGGGCGTCCTACCTCGTCAAGGCGCTCGCCTGGCGATCGCTGCTGTCCAACGGCGGTCTGCTGGACTGGGCCGGCGGCCTGGTCGGCCTCGGTTCTCCGGGATTCGGCTTCACCGCGATCGTGCTCACCCAGGCGTACATCTGGCTTCCGTACGTCATCCTCCCGGTCTACGCGGCCTACGAACGTGTCCCGGACTCGCTGCTCGACGCCGCCGGCGATCTCGGTGCCCGGCCCGCGCTGACGTTCCGCACGGTGGTGCTGCCGCTGGTGGTGCCGGGCCTGGTCGCGGGGTCGATCTTCTCGTTCTCGCTGACGATGGGCGACTACATCACGGTCAACATCGTCGGCGGCGCGAACCAGATGCTCGGCAACCTCGTCTACATCAACTCGGGGTCGAACCTGCCGCTGGCCGCCGCGATCGCGCTGATCCCGATCGTCGTGATCATGATCTACCTGGCGTTGGTACGCCGCACCGGAGCTCTGGAGAACCTATGACCATCTCGCGATCGACCCGACGCCTGCTGGCCGCGGTGACCGGCCTGGTGCTCGCCGTGCTCTACGCGCCGCTGGCCCTGGTCGTGGTCAACTCCTTCAACACCTCCCAGGCGCTGACCTGGCCGCCCAGCGGCTTCACCACCCAGTGGTGGCAGCGGGCGGCGGTCAACCCGGGAGCGCACGACGCGATCCTCACCTCGCTGACGGTCGCGGCCTGCGCCACGGTGCTGGCGCTGGTGCTCGGCACGCTTCTCGGCCTGGCGATGCAGCGCTACTCCTTCTTCGGGAAGGACACCGTCAACCTGCTGGTGGTGCTCCCGATCGCCCTGCCCGGCATCGTCACCGGGATCGCGCTGTCCAACGCGTTCTCGTCGATCCTCGGCGTACGCCTGGGGTTCTTCACGCTCGTGGTGGCGCACGCGACGTTCTGCATCGTGACCGTCTTCAACAACGTGCAGGCGCGGCTGCGACGGATGGGTGGCAACCTCGAGGAGGCCTCCGCCGACCTGGGGGCGGGGATGTGGACCACGTTCCGGCTGGTCACGCTCCCCCAGCTGCGCTCGGCGCTGCTGGCCGGGGGGCTGCTGGCGTTCGCGCTCAGCTTCGACGAGATCATCGTGACGACGTTCGCCGCCGGACCGGGGGTGACCACGCTGCCGGTCTGGATCCTGACCAACCTGTTCCGCCCTGGTCAGGCGCCGATCGTCAACGTGGTGGCGGTCGTGATGATCGTCGTCTCGGTCGCGCCGATCTGGCTCGCTCAGCGACTCTCGTCCGACCCGACCGACACGACGCGGGCGATTCACTAGGCTTCACTCGTGGCTGAACCTCGAATGCTCCTGCTGGACACCGCGTCGCTCTACTTCCGGGCCTACTTCGGTGTGCCCGAGATCAAGGCCGAGGACGGCACCCCGGTCAACGCCGTCCGCGGCCTGCTGGAGTTCATCTCCCGGCTGGTCAACGACTACTCCCCCACCGATCTGGTGTGCTGCTGGGACAACGACTGGCGCCCGCAGTGGCGGGTCGACCTGATCCCGTCCTACAAGGCGCACCGCGTGGTCGAGGAGCTCGAGACCGCCCCCGACGTGGAGGAGGTGCCCGACCCGCTGCAGGTCCAGGTGCCGATCATCCGCGAGGTGCTCGCGGCGGCCGGCATCTGCGTCATCGGCGCCGACGGCTACGAGGCCGACGACGTGATCGGCACCCTCGCCACCGGCGCGGGGATGCCGGTCGACGTCGTCACCGGCGACCGGGACCTCTTCCAGCTGGTCGACGACGCGGCCGGCGTACGCATCCTCTACCCGACGCGGGGTGTGGGCGACCCGGATCTGGTGGACGAGAAGTGGGTGCTCGCCAAGTACGGCATCAGCGCCGCGCAGTACGCCGACTTCGCCACGATGCGCGGTGACACCTCCGACGGGCTGCCGGGCGTGAAGGGCGTGGGCGAGAAGACCGCCGCCAAGCTGCTCGAGCAGTACGGCGACCTGGACGGGATCGTCGCCGCCGTCGCCGACCCCACCACCTCGCTCACCAAGGCCCAGCGGCAGAAGTTCATCGACGCCGTCCCGTATCTGGCCGTGGCGCCGAAGGTCGTGGCGGTGGCACGCGACCTCGACCTGGACCGCAGCCGGACCGCGCTGCCCAGCGCTCCGGCCGACCCGGAACGGCTGCGCGAGCTGGCCGCGACGTACAACCTCAGCTCCCCCGTCGCCCGCTTGGAAGCAGCGCTCGCGCGGGTGTGATCGGGGTCTCCCCGATTCGATTCAGAAAGTTTGTAGAAACGGCATCATCACCCGTTCACCGCTCCGTCTCCTTGGCAAGACCACCAAGAAGGAGCGGACGAATGAGCGACATCAAGCACCCGGCAGTGCAGCAGGACATCAAGATCTCGTGCCTCGACCCCTGGGGTCGAACGGTGGAGGTGCCGACCACCCTGGGCTACCGCGAGAACGACCCGTACGCAGTGAGCCTGACCTTCCACTCCGGCGCGGGTGACGTCGAGTGGGTCGTGTCCCGCACCCTGATGCTGCAGGGCCTGTCGGCCCCGGCCGGCGAGGGTGACGTGAAGATCTACCCGAGCATCGACGAGGACGCCAAGGCGGTGGCCGTCTTCGACTTCAGCTCCCCCGACGGCCGCCTGATCGCGACCGCGGACTCCGGCGAGGTGCAGACGTTCCTCGGCAAGTCCTTCTCGGCCGTCCCGGTCGGCTCCGAGAGCCAGCACATGGATCTCGACGCGCTGATCGCGGACCTGCTGAGCAGCTCCTTCGACGCCGAGTAGGCACTCCGCCCGCCTGCTCGTTCGTCAGCGCACCCTCCCGTCCCGGACATCCGGGGCGGGAGGGTGCGTGCTTTTCGCTGGTCGGAAGCGATCTCTCGCGGTTGCCAGGTCAACTGTGGTAGTGATGTGCGTCACCCGCACCCTCTCGGAGGTCACAGTGCTGCCAGCTTTCCTTTCTCGCGAGCGAACGGTGGCCGGTCCCGGCTTCAGCCGCTGGCTCATCCCACCCGCCGCTCTCGCGGTCCATCTCTGCATCGGCCAGGTGTACGCCACGAGCGTCTACAAGACCGCTCTGGTCGAGCACTTCGACACGAGCCAGACCGCGATCGGCGTGATCTTCTCGATCGCGATCGTGATGCTCGGCCTCTCCGCCGCGGTGATGGGCACCTGGGTAGATCGCAACGGCCCACGCGCGGCGATGACCGCGGCCGCGGTGTTCTGGGCGTCGGGCTTCTTCATCGGCGCCCTCGGCATCGGCACCGGCCAGCTGTGGCTGGTCTATCTCGGCTACGGCTTCGTCGGCGGCATCGGACTCGGGATCGGCTACATCTCCCCCGTCTCCACGCTGATCAAGTGGTTCCCGGACCGGCCCGGCCTGGCCACCGGGATGGCGATCATGGGCTTCGGCGGAGGCGCGATGATCGCCAGCCCGCTGAGCGGCCGGCTGCTGGCGCTCTACGACCCGTCCTACACCGGTGACGCCACCACGGTGCCCGACGGCCACGCCGTGATGATGCTCTTCCTCACCCTGGGCGTGGTCTACCTGGTCTTCATGTCCTTCGGCGCCGCCACCGTCCGGGTCCCACCGGAAGGGTGGACGCCGGCCGGCTGGGACCCGGCGAGCGTCAAGGAGAAGAAGCTCGTCACCACCGCGAGCGTGTCTGCTCGCAACGCCGTCCGCACCCGCTCCTTCTGGCTCGTCTGGATCGTGCTCTTCTGCAACGTCACCGCCGGCATCGGCAT
This sequence comes from Nocardioides luteus, assembly GCF_015752315.1. Lineage (NCBI taxonomy): Bacteria > Bacillati > Actinomycetota > Actinomycetes > Propionibacteriales > Nocardioidaceae > Nocardioides > Nocardioides luteus. The sequence continues at coordinate 2,629,126 of NZ_JADOVJ010000001.1, read as the reverse complement.
CCTCGAGCAGGCGGCGCCGATGATCCAGGACTTCTTCCGCTCCGACGGCGTCTCGTCGGTGAGCGCCGTCGCGGCCGGAGGCTTCGTCGGGCTGCTCTCCATCGCCAACATGGGCGGCCGGTTCGTCTGGTCCTCGACCTCCGACGTCATCGGCCGTAGGCCGATCTACATGATGTATCTCGGCGTCGGCCTGGTCCTCTATCTGCTGCTGGCGACCGTCGGGCACGCCTCGATGGCGCTGTTCGTGCTGCTGGCCGTGGTGATCCTGTCCTTCTACGGTGGCGGCTTCGCGACCGTCCCGGCCTACCTGCGTGACCTCTTCGGCACCTTCCAGGTCGGTGCCATCCACGGCCGGCTGCTGACCGCCTGGTCGGCCGCCGGGATCGCCGGGCCGCTCATCATCAACGCGTTCCTCGACGCGCAGGGCGAGCCCGGCACCCTCACCGCCGACGCCTACCGGCCGGCGCTGCTGACCATGGTCGGTCTGCTGGCGGTGGGCTTCGTCGCCAACCTCCTGGTCCACCAGGTGCCGGACCGGTTCCACGAGCCGTCCTCGGCCGATCCCGCTGAGACCGAGAGGAGCGCAGCATGAACCCCAAGATCGTCGTCGCCTGGGCCCTGGTCGGGATCCCGCTGGCCTACGGAGTCATCGAGACGCTGCGCCGTGCGGCGCAGCTCTTCACCGGCTGAGCTCTTCCTTCGGCTCAGAGGCCGAGCAGGCTCGGCTCGTTCGTACGCCACGCCTCCTGCGCCGCCCGGGTCACCGGGCCGTGCGGGAGGGTGCGCGTGCCCCACTCCGTCACAGCCTGCACGTCGCGCAGGCTGGAGGTGAGGAAGACCTCGGTGGCGTACTCCTCGACCTCGGCCAGCGGCTCGTCGGTCTCCTCGGCGCCGAACCACTCCAGCACCAGGGCGCGGGTGATCCCGGCCAGCGGGCCGCTGGACAGCGTCGGGGTCTTCAGCGCCCCGTCGAGCACGTAGAAGATGTTGCTCCCGGTGCCCTCGCACAGGTCGCCCACGGTGTTGGCGAAGATCGCCTCGCTGGCCCCGTGCTTGCGGGCCTCGGCGAGGGCGATCACGTTCTCCGCGTACGACGTCGTCTTCAGGCCGCTCGTCGCGCCGTGCTCGTTGCGGCGCCACGCCACGCTGACGACCTTGGTCTCCGCCGGGTTCGGCTCGGCGTCCTCCAGGCCGATGATGACCGTCGGCGCGACCTCGACGCGGCCGGACCCGAACGGCGCCGGCCCGCCCGTGACGGTGATCCGAAGCCGCCCGTACGCCGTCGGGGCTGCCCCGAGCACCGCCTCCACACCCTTGGTGATGAAGCCGCGGTCGAGCGCAGGCAGGCCGAGGCCGCTCGCCGAGCGCTCGAGCCGGTCGAGGTGAAGGTCGAGCGCGAACGGCTGGTCCTCGATCACCTTGAGCGTCTCGAAGACGCCGTCGCCGACCACCAGACCATGGTCACGGATGGAGACCGCCGGGGCGGCCGGGTTGTCGAGAAGCTGACCATCGATCCACGCGCGCATGCGGCAACTCTATGACGTCCCTGGTCAGGGGCCGGAATGCCCGCCGATGGGACTCCTGGGGCTGATGGTGAATGACACGAAGGTGACCCCCGATTTGTCCCCCGGGTGCGGCTCCGTTAATGTTCTTCTCGTCGCCAAGGGCACGGGAAACCGGGCCGGAAGCACAAGCGGACGTAGCTCAGTTGGTAGAGCGCAACCTTGCCAAGGTTGAGGTCGCGAGTTCGAGCCTCGTCGTCCGCTCGGAGTAGGTCTCCACCGGAGGCATTGCCTCCAGCGGTGGGTTGGCCGAGAGGCGAGGCAACGGACTGCAAATCCGTGTACACGGGTTCAAATCCCGTACCCACCTCGAAGCACCACCCTGATATAAACTGAATAACCACGGACGATTGGCGCAGCGGTAGCGCGCTTCCTTGACACGGAAGAGGTCACTGGTTCAAACCCAGTATCGTCCACCACTGAAACCGGCCCTTGACCAGCGGAAATGCTGATCAAGGGCCGGTTTGATTTCGCCCTATCGAATTGGGGTTCAACGGCGCCTGACAAAGTGCCTGACTAACTCCTTCGGGCTCGATCCCCTCGACTTTCGCGAGAGCACGATGCCCGTCGCAATGCGTCGTACACCCTCATCTGCGACTTCGAAGAGCCCAAAATAGCCCCGGTGAGAGGGTCGGCCCGCGTGCTACGTTCGGGCCATGACCAGACCCGGTGAGATCCTCGGCACCGTGCTCGCCGCCAGCGAGCGCGAACAGCTCGAGACGTACCTGGATTATCTGCGCGACGCCGTCGTGCGCAAGGCCCGCGGGGTGTCGGAGGAGGACGCCCGGCGCAGCCCGGTGCCGACCGGCACCAACCTCGGCGGCCTGATCAAACATCTGCGGTGGGTGGAGCTGGGCGGGTTCGCCCAGCAGATCGGGCAGATCCCCGCCGCGGAGTTGCCCACGCCGCCGTGGACTGACGCAGACCCGGAGGCCGACCTGCGGCTGGAGCCGAACGAGAAGCTCGACGACGTCATCGCCGCCTACCAGGCGGCGTGCGACCGCTCCCGCGAGATCGCCGCCCAGCACAGCCTCGACCACGCCGCCACCACACCGCGGGGCAGGGAGCTGACGTGGATGTACCTGCACGTGATCGTGGAGACCGCCCGGCACGCCGGCCATGCGGACATCCTGCGCGAGATGATCGACGGCAGCGTCGGCGACTGACGGCTCGCGGCGCGTCGTCGGTCCGCGTTCCGGGTCGTCGGAGAATCGCCCGATCGGGCTCCAACCGCTGCCCGAGCACATCGAGCCCGAGATCATATTCGCCCCCATCCTCGGGAGACCTCTGACAAAGGTGCCTCGGGCGTCAGCCCCCAGCCGAAGGCGGAGGTGGGGTTTCGACGAGGTAGACCTCGACGCCGTCGGCGCGGAACTGTGCGAGCCTGTCGGGATCGGCGTCGGCGGTGGTGACGAGGTGGGTGAGGTCGCCGAACTCGCCGAACCGGAACGTCGACGTACGGGTCAGCTTCTCGGCGGTGGTGATCAAGACGCGCCGGGCGCCCGCGGCCAGGCAGGCGCGTTTGACCTGCGCGTCCTCGTAGTTGGTGGAGGTCAGCCCGAAACCGGGCTGTGCTGAACAAGTTCCGATGATGGCGACATCGGCATTGGTCTCGCTGATGGCGCGCACGGCGGCGTGGCCGGTGAACGCGAGGGTGTCGTTCTCGACCGGTCCACCGGGAACGATCACGGTCGCACCGGGACGCGTTGCCAGCGCCGCGGCGGCGTGAAGAGAGAGCGCCAGCGCCGTGACCGGGCGACCCGCCAGATGGCGAGCGACCGCGTAACACGTGGTGCCGTTGTCGAGGACGAGGGATTCGCCGTCGGCAACCAGCCCGGCCGCGACCACCGCCAGCGCGTCCTTGCGCTCCCGATCGGTCTCGAACCGAACCGAGAACGGCATCAGCGTGCCCCGCACGTCGGCACGGGTGACGCCGCCGCGCACGCGGCGCACCGCGCCCTGGTCGGCGAGCTCGGCGAGGTCGCGGCGGATCGTGATGGCCGAGGCGCCGGTCAGGTCGCAGAGGGCCTCGACGCTGACGGTGGTCCCGGAGGCCACGGATCTGATGATCGTTTTGTGCCGAAGTGATCGTTGCACGTGATCATTCAAGCACCTACGTTGCCGACGTGCCTCGCCTCCTCCCCCACCTCGCTGCCTCCCCCGGACGTGCCCGCACCGGCGTCTCGCTGATGTTCTTCACCAACGGTGTCCTGTTCAGTGCGCTCCTGCCACGCTACCCCGAGATCAAGGCCGCTTTCGGGTTGAGCAACAGCCAGTTCGGGCTGTTGGTCATCGCCTTCCCGGTCGGGGCGCTGATCGCAGCCGGGTTCGCTGGTCTGATCATCCGGAGAGTCGGCGCGCTACGAACCAACGGGTACGGCTCGATGGTCCTGGCCTCGGCGCTGGGTGTGGCCGGGTTCAGCCACTCGGTGTGGCTGTTCGCTGCCGCGCTGGTGGTCGCGGGGGCTGTCGACGCGGTCGTGGACGCGGCGCAGAACGTGCAGGGTGTCGTGGCGGAGCAGTGGCGGGGACGTTCGGTGATGAACTCCTTCCACGCCCTGTGGTCGGTCGGCGCTGCCACCGGCGGCGTGATCGGTGCTGCCGCCGCGGCAGCGAGCGTCGCCCCTTCCACGCAGATGCTGATCAACGGCATCGTGTGGGCCCTGGTTGCCGTACTCGCGTGCCGGCTTGCGGCTGTGCCTGTCGAAGTCCGCGGCGCGCTCCGGGTCGAGGCGGATCACCACGGCGTTCCAGCTGGTAGAGCCGACCGATCGGCGCGCCGCCATGCGTGGCGGCTGCTGCTCCCGCTGGTCGTGCTGGCGATCTGCGGCACCCTGGTCGAGGACGTCGCGAACAACTGGGCAGTGCTCTTCCTCGGCCAGACCGGCGCTTCGACCGCCATCGCCGGGCTCGGGCTCACTGTCGCCCTCGGTGCCCAGTTCATCGGCCGGCTCCTCGGTGACCCGATGACCGACAGGTGGGGCCGGGAGGGCGTGGCCCGGGCCGGTGGCCTGCTCATCGGCGGCGGTGCGCTGCTGATCGTGACCTCCCCCGTCTACCCGCTCGCGTTCGCCGGGTTTGCCATCGCAGGGTTCGGCTGCGCCACCCTCGTGCCCGCCGCGTTCGCCGCCGCAGGTCGCATCCCCGGGTTGCCCGAAGGCACCGGCATCGCGATCCTCGGATGGCTCATGCGGATCGGGTTCCTCATCACCTCACCGACCATCGGCTGGCTCTCCGACCTCACCAGCCTCCGCACGGCGATGCTCGTCCCCGTCGTCGCCGGGCTCCTCGCCGCCCTCATCGCCCACACCCAGCTCCCGAAGCGGACACCCCGACCGGAGTCCGCCGAGGCGACTCCCGCGGGGGCAACCGTCGACTGACCACGAGGAATTGTCGGCGCCCTACCCAGCAGTCACACCTGCCTGAATCGAACGTATGATCGATTCATGACCCGCACGCCAGGTTCCTCGAAGCCACCCGGCCTTGAGCCACCGATCATCGTGCCCCGCCCGGAGGCACGGCACTGCTGGCGGCACCTGTCGCCCTCGCCGGGGAGCGAAGGGGACCCGGTGTTCCTCCTGGCCTGGGCACACTCACCGGCCGATCAGTTCGGCAAGTACGTCTGGTGGGCTCAGATCGTGCGCATGACCACGCCGACGGACTGGTCGACGGAGTGGGTCTCCGCCGACCAGCTCTCGACCGAGCGTTACGCCCCTGGAGACGCGGTGCCTGGTCGACGACCTTCGTCCAACGGGAACCGCTCAGCACTCCCCGGGGTGTCGTGAGCTGGCGAATCCTTGTCGGTGGTCACGGCTAGCATCCGCTTCATGTCGGAACGAGCACCTCGGGCGAACAAGCGCCGGGGAGCAGGCCGGCTGTCTCAAGGGCTTGCGAAGCCTCGGCGGCTTCCGTGGTTCCTCGCGACTCCGGCGGCACCTCACGTCCGGGCGGACGCGGCCCCGGGTGCGTACGTCGACCTCCACACGTTCCAGACTGTCGAGGCCTTCGACGAGCTGCGGCGAACCGGAGTGCTGGAGGGGTCATCGCGCTACTGGATGGAGGACTTCGCCGAGGCCTATCGGTGGATGAAGCGGGAGATGGATCGCCGGCTTCCGACCTCCGGCGACGGGATGGTCTGGATGTGGGCCGCCACCACTCGGCGCGAGCTGCTCGCCTCGGCGCGTAGGGCACGAGGGGACGTGCTCGTCTCCGTCCGGCTTCCCCGCAAGCACGTGCTGCTCAGTCACTTCGACGACTGGCACCACGTACTCAATCGGACGCTCCACATCCCCGGCGACCGCGATGTCCCGTGGCCGGACTGGGAGGCACGGTTCGATCGGTCGTGGGATGACTGGTCAGAACGTACGCGTGGCTGCGAGGAGATCCCGCTGGACTCGTGGCCCGAGCCGCTTCGCGAGGAGCTCGAACGGTCCTGGCAGGCGATCTTCGATCCCGCGACGTGGGTCGAGTCGTACGACGGGGCCTCGTGGGTTCCGGCGCGCTATCTCCAGGCCACGGCCCACCGGATCACGCTGGACGAGGTCACCCGCGCGGTTCGTCTGCTCTGAGCCCCCGCTCGGTGGCGTCGAGGATCGCCCTCCACGGCAGTCTCTGGTCCGGTGGCATCTGGCGGGGTGGGTAGAGGGGCCAGAGGTCGTGGCCCTCGATGAGGTGTACGCCGGCGGCGCGGAGGGCGGCCATGTGGGAGGCCCAGGCGGGGTGCTCGGCGTGGGCGGCGTTGATGAGCGGGAAGAGCACGACGGGGACGGTCGTGAGGCTCTCGGTGACGACCGTGAGGGCCTGGTTGTCGGCCAGGCCCAGCGCGATCTTCGCGGTGCTGTTGAAGGTCGCGGGGGCGACGATGATGACGTCGAGCTGCGCCGGGTGGGTGCGCGGCTGCCAAGGGAGGCGGCTCTCGCCGCGTACAGGGAAGCCGGTCAGCGCCTCGATCCGGTCGGCTTCGCCGTTCGCGCTGAGCCAGGAGAACGCGGTCGGGGTCAGGGTCACCGGCACGTCATGGCCGGCGTTCACCAGCGGGGTGACCAGCTCGTCGCACAGCTGCTCCACACCGCCGGCGGCGCAGGCGATGACTCCGATGATGGCCACCCCGCGAGCGTACGTGACTCGGTCCCGCGGTCAGGATCACATCGACGACCCGTGCTCATCGGCGGTCACCGGTCCGCTCATGGAGCGATGACCGCTCAGGAGCGCTCGGCGAGGTGCGTGGCGCCCTCGCCGAGCCGGCCCCAGGATCGCGACCACGCCGGCCGCGCTGAGCGTGAAGCCTGCGACCGCGATCGGCGTCAGGATCTCACCGAAGACGGGCCAGGCCAACGCGGCCGCGACGCCCGGGGTCAGGTAGAGGAGGGCGCTGGCCGCGACCGACCCATGGCGCTGCAGCACGATCAGATAGAGCACGTACGCCATCACGGCGACCAGCACGATGAACGCCTGAACCCTCCAGAACGCCGGGTCGGCAGGTGGCTGCCACCGCCCCGACGGCACCGCGATCGCGGACATGAAACCGACGGTGACCACGACGTGGACGGTGAGCCGGTCCAGCACGTCCGTGCCCGTGCTCCACCGCTCACCGAGCACGGTTCCAGCCGAGAGCGCCACCATCGCGACACTGGCCATCGTCAGGCCGTACGCCGCCCCCTGGCCGCCGGCGCCGAGGTCGGTGCCGACGACGAGCGTGACGCCCATGAGGCCCGCCGCGAGCCCGAGCAGCGTACGTGGCGTCAGCATGCGCCCGGCCAGCACCGTCACCGTCACCGCGACGAGCAGCGGCTGGAGGGAGGCGACCAGTGCGTTCGTACCGGTCGGCACGCCGTGCGCTGCCGCCTGGTATGCCCCGTAGATGTAGATCGCGTGGGACAGCAGACCGACCAGGCCTTCGCGCCAGAGGAAGGTCGCGCTCAGGCGGCGCCTCCGGCCGACCGCGATCGCGACCAGCGGCGCCGCGGTCAACAGGTAGCGCCACAGCATCGTGGTCTCGGCCGGCGCACCGGTCGCCGCCGCCATCGTGGCGCCGATGAAACCGGAGCTCCAGGACACGACGAGCGCAGCGAACAGGGCCAGGGTGAGCAGCACTCGGGACATACCAGCGAGGTAACCATACCGGTAGGTATACTTTCAGTGTCCTGAGCGAAGGAGATCCACGGTGAAGCGCCTGCCCAACCCCGACACCCCCACCGGTCGCCGGATCCTCGAGGTGGCCACCGCCCTCTTCTACGAGCGAGGCATCCGCGCGGTCGGCGTGGACCTGATCGCGCTCGAGGCCGAGACCACGAAGAAGACCGTCTACGACCGTTTCGGTTCCAAGGACGGGCTGGTCGCCGCGTACCTCTCGCGTCGCGGCGAGCTGTGGCACACCTTCATCGCCGACTGGCTCGCCACCCATCCCGCCGAGGGACCCGAGCGGGTGCTCTCCGTGATCGACGCCGAGCAGGCCTGGCGCGCCGGCAGTCTGCGCGGGTGTGCCTACATCAACGCCTATGCCGAGATCGGCAACACCGACCACCCCGGCGCCGAGGTCGTCCGCACCGGCAAGGCCCAGGCTCGCGAGCTGTTCGTCCGCCTTGCCGCCGAGGCCGGCATCGGCGATCCCGAAGCCGTCGGCACGGCCTGCCACCTGGTCTACGAGGGCATGCTCGTGTCGGTTTCCGCGGGCGGGCGCGCGGCTGCCTACGACGAGGCGCGCGACGCGATGCGAACCCTGCTGCGCTGAGAGGTCAGTCGATCAGGCCGGCCTCGCGCGCCATCCGGACCGCGTGGACGCGGTTGTTGGCGTTGAGCTTGCGGGTGGCGCTCTTGAGGTAGGACTTCACGGTGCTCTCGACGATGCCGAGGGCCTCGGCGGCCTCGCGGTTGCTGTTGCCGAGCGCCACCTGGCGCAGGACATCGATCTCGCGTGCGGCCAGGCGCACGGCGGGGACCAGCTGGGCCGGGCGCTTCTCCCCCGGCACGGCGGTGAGCCGCAGCACCATGGCCTCCAGGCGGCTGCGTACCTCGGGGTCCATCACCTGACCGGCCAGATCGGTGAGCTCGGCGGCCATCTCCCGGCGTTCGGCGAGGTCGCGCTTGGCGGCGGCCGCGGCCTCGGCCGAGCTCGAGATGTGAGCGGGCGCGGGGGCCAGCCGGGAGAGCCGGTTGCGGACCTCGTCGTCGATCAGGATCTCGCGCTCGAGGGTTCGGATCAGCGGACGCAGCCCATCGAACCAGACGCCACCGAGTCCGAGCCGGGAACGGGAGGCGAGGTAGATGAGCATCCGCGGGCTCCGATCGACCATGATCGGCAGGGCGGCGACGGTCTGGATCTGCTCCTGGGCCACGGCGGTGTCGTAGAGGTGGGTGATCCCGCGCGCCGTGTAGTAGTGGTCGACGGAGCCGGGCTGACGGGTCTGCAGGGTCTTCCCTCCCAGGCCCTCCCCGTTGACGACCCGCAGACCGCGCAGCGAGATGCCCTTCGCACCACAGGTCGCGGTGATGTCGATGGCTGTGCCGTCGCGACGGACCGGACCTCCGAAGGCGAGATCCAGCCCCGACGCCGCCCGGAACGAGGCCAGCGTCTGGGCGATCCGGGACCCGTCGTACGGCGCCTCAGGGGCGATCGCGGGGGTGCTCATGACGTTGAGCGTAAGTGACGACCATCACAGGCAACAAGAGGCGCACCCCCTCCTTCGAGGGCACTCGTCCGGGGGTATCGGAGCGGTGGTGACGGTCCCACACTCGGTTCACCAATCCGAGTAGGAGGCACGATCATGGCCCAAATCGCGGCTAGCCGAGCCGAGGTCGACGGGCGCACCATGCGCCGCGTCGCGACGGCGTCACTGACCGGCACCACCATCGAGTTCTACGACTTCCTCATCTACGGACTCGCCGCAGCACTCGTCTTCAACGCCATCTTCTTCCCGTCCATGGGCGGGCCCGAGGGCACCCTGGCGTCGATCGCGACCTTCGGCGTCGCGTTCGTCTTCCGTCCGCTCGGCGCGATCCTCTTCGGCCACTACGGCGACCGGATCGGCCGCAAGGCGACGCTGATCACGACGCTGCTGATCATGGGCTCCTCGACGTTCGCGATCGGGCTCATCCCGAGCGTGGAGTCGATCGGCAAGAGCGCCGTGGTGATCCTGGTGGTGCTGCGGGCACTGCAGGGCATCGCGCTCGGTGGCGAGTGGGCCGGCGCCGCCCTCCTCACCACGGAGTACGCCGCCCACGGCCAGCGCGGGCGCTACAGCATGTTCCCGCAGCTCGGTCCCAGCCTGGGCCTGATCATCGCCGCCGGCGCCATGCTGACCACCTTCCGGCTGATGGACCCCGACGCCTTCGCGGCCTGGGGCTGGCGGATCCCGTTCCTGGCCAGCGCCGTCCTGATCGGCGTCGGCCTCTGGGTCCGGCTCAACATCGCCGAGACTCCTTCGTTCAAGAAGGTGCAGTCGGCCGGCACCCGCAGCGCGCTGCCGTTCGTCGGGTGCATCCGGGACCAGTGGCGCCAGGTGCTGCTCGGCGGCGGCATCATGGCGATCGTCTTCGGAGCCTTCTACACGGGCGCGAGCTTCATGGTCGCGCACGCGGTCGGCACCCTCGGCCTGAGCATGACCCAGGCCCTGCTCGGGGTCATCATCGCCGCGTTCGCGATGAGCCTGACCGTCATCCTCTCCGCCTGGCTCTCCGACACGCTCGGACGCCGCACGGTCCTGCTCCTCGGCGCCGCCTTCGGCATCGTGGCCGGACCACTGGCATTCGGTGTCATGCAGCCGGGCAGCTTCGCGAGCTTCGCGCTCGGCAACAGCCTGCTGCTGTGCGTGCTCGGCCTCAACTACGGTCCGATCGCGGCGTTCCTGCCCGAGACGTTCCAGGCCAAGTACCGCTACACCGGCGCCGGGCTGGGCTACAACATCGCCGGCATCCTCGGCGGGGCCGTCCCGCTGGTCATCGCCGAGGACCTGCTGTCCCGGTGGGGCACCGACGGGATCGCGTACTTCCTGACCGCTCTGGCGCTGCTGAGCGTCGTCTGCCTGCTGATCGCCAAGGAGACCAGCCGCGTGGAGCTCGACGCGGAGCCGGTGCCCGCCTGAACCACCCTCTTTCGGGGGTGTGGATGTCGCCACGGTCTCGGTCATGCTCGTGGCATGACCGAGACCTCTTCCTTCACCGCTTCGTCGGCTCGCGGCGACATCGACGTCCCGCTGCTCGAGGAGACGATCGGAGCCAACTTCGAGCGCACGGTCGCCCGCTTCGGAGACCGTGAGGCGCTCGTCGAGATCGCCACCGGACGGCGCTGGACCTACACGTCCCTGAACGCCGACGTCGACGCCCTCGCGGTCGGCCTCCGCAAGGCGGGCATCGGCAAGGGTGACCGGGTCGGCATCTGGGCTCCCAACTGCGCCGAGTGGACGATGGTCCAGTTCGCCACCGCGAAGATCGGCGCGATCCTGGTCAACATCAACCCGGCCTACCGCACCCACGAGCTCGCCTACGCGCTCAACCAGTCCGGGGTGCGGCTGCTGATCAGCGCGACCGCCTTCAAGACGAGCGACTACGTCTCGCTCGTCCGCGAGGTCGAGGGCGACTGCGGCGCTCTCGAGAAGACGGTCTTCCTGGGTACGCCGGAGTGGGACGCGCTGCTCGCCGCCGGCCGTGGCGAGCGGCTGGCCGACCATGTCGACTACCCGCTCGACCCGAACGACGCGATCAACATCCAGTACACCTCCGGGACCACGGGCTTCCCGAAGGGCGCGACGCTGTCGCACCGCAACATCCTCAACAACGGCTTCTTCGTCACCGAGACGATCCACTTCACCGAGGAGGACCGGCTCTGCATCCCGGTGCCGTTCTACCACTGCTTCGGCATGGTGATGGCCAACCTCGGCTCCACCACCCACGGGGCGACCATGGTCATCCCGGGGCCCGGTTTCGACCCACGTACGACGCTGCAGACGGTCCAGGACGAGAAGTGCACCGCGCTGTACGGTGTGCCGACGATGTTCATCGCGATGCAGGACGACCCGGAGTTCGCCTCGTTCGACCTCTCGACCCTGCGTACCGGGATCATGGCGGGTGCACTGTGCCCGATCGAGGTCATGAAGCGCTGCGTCAGCGAGATGCACATGAGCGAGGTCGCGATCGCCTACGGGATGACCGAGACCTCGCCGGTCTCCTGCCAGACCCGCACCGACGACGACCTCGAGCGGCGCACCGAGACGATCGGCCGGGCCGCGCCGCACGTCGAGATCAAGATCGTCGACCCGGCCACCGGCGAGGTCGTCCCCCGCGGCACGGCCGGCGAGTTCTGCACCCGCGGCTACTCGGTGATGCTCGGCTACTGGGACGACGAGTCCAAGACCGCCGAGGCGATCGACGCCGACGGCTGGATGCACACCGGCGACCTGGCCGTGATGCGCGAGGACGGCTACTGCGTGGTCGTGGGCCGGATCAAGGACATGGTCATCCGCGGCGGCGAGAACATCTATCCGCGCGAGATCGAGGAGTTCCTCTTCACCCACCCCGACATCGCCGAGGCCCAGGTCGTGGGCGTGCCGGACGAGCGGTACGGCGAGGAGCTCTGCGCCTGGATCCGGATGCGTCCCGGCGCCGAGCCGCTGGACGCCGCCGCGGTCCGGGCCTTCGCCGACGGCAAGCTCGCGCACTACAAGTCGCCGCGCTACGTGCTCATCGTCGACGAGTTCCCGATGACGGTGACCGGCAAGGTCCGCAAGATCGACATGCGTGAGCAGAGCGTCGCTCTGCTTGGCCTGTGAGCCGCCGCATGGCCTATTGGCACCGCACCGGCCCGCACACGTTCGCGCCGACCGAGCACGTCGGCGGCGCCTGGGACCTGGACACCCAGCACATCGCCACCCTGCTCGGCGTGCTCGCGCACGAGGTCGAACGGGACCGCGACGCCCGCCGCGACGACGGGCTCCAGATCACCCGGATCAGCTACGACATCCTCGGCACGATCCCCCTCGAGGCGGTCGACGTCGAGGTCGCCGTCCTCCGTGCCGGCCGCACGATCGAGCTCGTCGAGGCGCGGGCCTGCCACGGCGGCCGGCCCGTCGTGCTGCTCCGAGCCTGGCTGACCGCCGGCTATCCGACCGGCGAGCTCTCCGGCACCCATCACGAGGCCATGCCCGCGCCGGACGTGGTGCCCGCCTGGGACATGACCTCGCTGTGGGACGGAGGCTTCATCGCCTCCGTCGAGGTGCGCCGCCGCGACCTCGGCCCGGGACGGGCGCAGTCGTGGGTGCGTACGCCTCATCCGCTCGTCGCAGGCGAGGAGGTGAGCCGGCTCGCCCAGGTCGCCGGGCTGCTCGACATCACCAACGGCGTCGCCGTCCGGGTCGACCCGAAGGACGTCAGCTTCCCCAACCTCGACCTGACCGCGCACCTGTTCCGGACCCCGGCCGCCGGCTGGCTCGGGCTCGACACGACCGTCTCGTTCGGCCCGGAAGGCGCCGGCGTGACCACCACCGTGCTCCATGACGAGCACGGCGCCTTCGGCGTCAGTACGCAGTGCCTGACCGTGCGTCCGTGACGGCCGCTCAGCGGGCCGCCGCCACCGGCACCGAAGGGGCCGGTCGGCGCGCCCGCCGGCGGTCGGCGGCGAGGATGACCAGGGCGACGACCACGGCCAGCGCATAGAACCCGGTCGCGACATCGAAGACGACCGCGTAGCCATGGGCCTGGGTGACCGCGTCCGGGGTCGCGTCGTGGTGCACGGCGGCGCCGTACACGACGGTGAGGAGCGCGAGCCCGATCGACCCGCCGATCTGATGGGCGGTGTTGACCAGACCGGAGGCGGCGCCGGCGTCGCCCGGGTCGACCTCGGCCATGCCGAAGTCGGTGAGGAGGATGATCGCGATGCCCTGGCCGATCCCCAGCACCAGGAGCGGCGGCAGGATCCAGGCGACGGTGGTGGTGCTGTCGATCCGGCTGAGCCAGGCCATGCCGATCGCCGCGGTGGCCAAGGACGTGAGCAGCAGCGCAGGCTTGCTGACCCTCGGGGCGGCCCAGCGCACGACGTACACCATGGCGAAGAACATGCCGGTCATCGGGATGTAGACGAACCCGGTGGCGAGCGGGCTGAGACCGAGGACGTTCTGCAGGTATTGGGAGAGGAAGTAGAACGTCGAGAACATCGCGCCGACGATCAGGATCCGGCCGACGTACGCCCCGGAGCGCTGCACGCTGTGGAAGAGCCGGATCGGGACGATCGGCTGGGCGGCCCGCTGCTCGACGAGCACGAAGCCGACGAGCAGGACCACCGCCGCGGCCAGCGGGAGCAGGGTGCGAGGGCTGGCCCAGCCGATCTCGGCGGCCTCGACCAGCCCGTAGACGAGTGCCGACATGCCGACCGTGACGGTCAGCGCGCCGAGCATGTCGACGCGGCCGGGCCGACGCTCGGTCTCCGGCAGGAAGCGCGGTGAGAGAGCGAGGATCAGGATCCCGATCGGGACGTTGACCAGGAGGCCCCAGCGCCAGGAGAGGTATTCGGTGAAGACACCGCCGACGATGATCCCGACGCTCGCACCGGCCCCGATGACGGCGCTGTAGATCGCGATCGCCCGGGTGCGCTCCTCGGGCTCGGGAAAGCTCGTGATCAGGAGCGCCAACGTGGACGGGATCGCGAAGGCCGACGCCAGCCCCTGCAGCGCACGTGCCGTGATGAGGACGCCGGCCGAGGGCGCGATCCCCGCCAGCAGCGAGGCCGCCGTGAACACCGCCGCGCCGGCGATGAACACGCGACGCCGGCCGAGCAGGTCACCGGCGCGGGCGCCGAGCAGCAGGAGGCCACCGAAGGTGAGGACGTACGCGTTCTGGATCCAGGACAACGAGGAGTCGGTGAATCCGAGCTCGGTCTTGATGTGGGTGAGAGCTGTGGTCACGATCGAGGCGTCGAGGGTCATCATCAGCTGGCAGCCGAGGATCACCATGAGCACGACTGCCCGGTGTCGGGCGGCCCTCGGAGGTGTCGAAGACATGGTTGCACCATTCCTAAGTAACTAACGAGTTGGTTTCTTCAGTGAAACACTGATCGCCAGAAAAGACAACTAACTAGTTACTTGCTTTAAGGTGGGTGCATGGCCAGAGACTCCGAAGCGACCCGCGCACGCATCCTCGACGCTGCCGAGGCCGAGTTCGCGGCGTACGGCATCGCCGGCTCGCGCGTCGACCGGATCGCGGATGCGGCGCTGGCAAACAAGGCGCTGATCTACAAGTACTTCGGCACCAAGGACGAGCTCTTCGACGCCGTCTTCGCCCACCGGGTGCTCGCGTTCGTCGACGAGGTCGAGTTCGACGCCACCGACCTGCCCGGTTATGCGGGGCGCTCCTTCGACCTCTACGAGCGCTTCCCCACGACCCTTCGGCTGACGACGTGGTATCAGCTCGAGCGACCCGACGGGAAGCTCCCCGCGATCGTCGCCTCCAACGACGCGAAGCTCGCCAAGATCGAGGAGGCGCAACGAGCGGGGAAGCTGACGACGGCCTACTCCCCCCTCGAGCTGCTCACCGAGGTGCGCGCCCTCGCGATGAGCTGGCATCTCCACACCCCCGAGCTGGCGCTCGTGCGCCGGCCGAGCCGCGCCCGGTGCCGGGAGATCGTCGTCGAGAGCGTCCGGCGCCTGGTGGAGAACGACTAGCGGAGCATCAGCGCTAGCTGCGGGTGAAGAAGTCCTCGTAGCGGTGCTCGCCCGGCGGTCGCTGGTCGACGACGTCCTGTTCCCGGCCGCGAAGCTCGACGCGGCGGATCTTCCCGGAGATCGTCTTGGGCAGGTCGAAGAACTCCAGGCGACGCACCCGCAGGTAGGGCGGCAGGTGGTCACGGGCGAACTCGAGGATGGCCCGGGCGGTCTCGGCGGTCGGCTCGTGGCCGGCGGTGAGGGAGACGTACGCCTTGGGGACGGCGAGCCGCACCGGGTCCGGGGCAGGGACGACCGCGGCCTCGGCCACGGCGGGGTGCTCGATCAGGACCGACTCCAGCTCGAAGGGCGAGACCTTGTAGTCGGAGGCCTTGAAGACGTCGTCGGTGCGGCCGACGTAGGTGATGTAGCCGTCCGCGTCGCGGCCGGCGACGTCGCCGGTGTGGAAGAAGCCGCCGCGCATCGCGTCGGCGGTGCGCTTCTCGTCGTCGCGGTAGCCGGTCATCAGCGTGGCCGGGTGCGCGGAGAGGTCGAGGCAGAGCTCCCCCTCCCCCGCTCCCTCGATCACGGTGCCCTCGATCGGGTCGACCAGCACGACGGGTACGCCGGGAAGCGGGCGTCCCATCGAGCCCGGCCGCACCGGCTGACCGGGGCTGTTGGCCACCGTCGCGGTCATCTCGGTCTGGCCGAAGCCGTCCCGGATGGTCAGGCCCCAGGCCTGGCGCACCTGGCTGATCACCTCGGGGTTGAGCGGCTCCCCCGCGCTGATCGCCTCGCGGAGCGAGCCGCGGCCGCCGCTGAGGTCGGCCTGGATGAGCATCCGCCACACCGTCGGCGGGGCGCACATGCTGGTGACGTGCTCCTCCCGGATGCGCTGCAGCAGCGTGGCCGCCTCGAAGCGGGCGTAGTTGAGCACGAAGACGGTCGCACCCGCGAGCCACGGCGCGAAGAAGTTCGACCAGGCGTGCTTGGCCCAGCCGGGGCTGGAGATGTTCATGTGAACGTCGCCGGGGCGCAGACCGAGCCAGTACATCGTCGACAGGTGCCCGACCGGGTAGGTGTAGTGGGTGTGCTCGACGAGCTTCGGCCGGCTCGTGGTGCCGCTGGTGAAGTAGAGCAGCAGCGCGTCGCTCGTGGCGTTGCCGGGATGCTCGAGCGGCTCCTGGCTCTCCGCGGCGGCTGCGGCGTACCCGTGCCAGCCCGCCTGCTCCCCCACGCAGATCCGGACGTAGTCGCCGGGCACGCCGTCGAACTTGCCGGTGTCCTCGGCGTTGCAGACCACCGCCTTCGCCCGGCCCCGGGCGACCCGGTCGACCAGCTCGGCCGTGCCGACCGCGGTCGTTGTCGGCATCAGCACCGCCCCGAGCTTCATCGCCCCCAGCATGGTCTCCCACAGCTCGACCTGGTTGCCGAGCATGACGACCACGCTGTCCCCTCGCCCGACCCCGAGCCGTCCGAGGTAGCGCGCCACCGCGTCCGAGCGCCGCGCCAGCTCGTCGAAGGAGTACGCAGCCCGCGACCCGTCCGGCTCCGCGATGATCAGCCCCGGGGCCTCGTTGCCGCGCGCCATCGGGTCGAACCAGTCGTGGGCGAAGTTGAAGCTCTCGCCGACGTCGGGCCAGCGGAAGGTGTCGACCGCCGCGGAGTAGTCGACGCGCTGGGCGATCAGCGCGTCCCGGGCGGCACGCAGGGCATCCGTCGAAGTCGTACTCGTCATGACGGCATCTTGGTGGCGGACCCGATGCCCGCCCTACCCCCGGAAGAGGGGGCTACCGATTCAGTCCCCCGACGATGACGGTGGGCTCGGTCTCGACCGGGAAGTTCACGCTGCTCGCGATGAAGCAGTCCAGGTGGGCCTGGTGGTGGGCGGTGGTCGCGGCCTCGATCATGGACTCGTCGGCGACGGTGACGACGGGGTGGAGCACGGCGCGGGTGAACCGGCCGCCGGTCCCCTGCGTCTCCATGGTCGCGGTCGCGGCGTCGTGGTAGTCGAGCACGATCACACCGACCGTCACCGCCTGGTGCAGGTAGGAGAGCATGTGGCACTGCGCCAGGGAGGCCAGCAGCAGCTGCTCGGGGTTGTGCCGGCTCGCGTCACCACGGAAGGTCGGGTCGGCGGAGCCGAGGATCTCGGGCAGCCCGTCGATGCGTACGACGTGGTCGCGGGCGTAGTCGCGGTAGCCGCTCGTCCCGGTGCCACGGTTGCCCGTCCACTCCACCGAGACCGTGTAGTCGTGGGTCAGTGCCATGCCCCACACGCTAGCGGCCGGCCGGGCGCGACGCGTATGCGTGGCGCCCGACCCGGTTACCGCTCGCAGGGACCGCTGTCCCCTCACCAGGAGGAAACCAGGATGCCCTCGAACCTCACCGAACCCGCTGGTCGCACCGGTCCGGGGTGGTGGCGTTCCGCCGTCGTCTACCAGGTCTACCCGCGCAGCTTCGCCGACGGGAACGGTGACGGCGTCGGCGACCTGCGCGGGATCCGGGAGCGGCTCGACCACCTCGAGTGGCTCGGCGTCGACGTGCTGTGGATCTCGCCGGTCTATCCCTCGCCGATGGCCGACAACGGCTACGACGTCAGCGACTATCACGATGTCGACCCGACGTACGGGACGCTTGCGGAGCTGGACGCCCTGATCTCCGAGCTCCACGAGCGCGGGATGAAGCTGGTGATGGATCTGGTCGCCAACCACACCTCCGACGAGCATCCCTGGTTCGTGGACTCGACCATGAGCCCGGAGAGCCCGAAGCGCGACTGGTACTGGTGGCGCGAGGAGCCCAACAACTGGGGCTCGTTCTTCTCCGGGCCGGCCTGGACCTACAGCGAGGGCAGGGCCGCCTATTACCTCCACCTGTTCACCAGGAAGCAGCCGGACCTGAACTGGGAGAACCCCGAGGTCAGGCAGGCGGTGTACGAGGTCATGCGCTGGTGGCTGGACCGTGGTGTCGACGGCTTCCGGATGGACGTGGTGAACCTGATCTCCAAGGACCCGGAGCTCCCGGAGGCGCCGGTCATGCCGGGGCAGCGTTACGGCAACATGCGCCGGTCGGTGATCGACGGGCCGCGCGTCCACGAGTTCCTCGCCGAGATGCACCGGGAGGTCTTCGACCGCTACGACCGCGACCTCCTGCTCGTCGGGGAGACCGGCGAGACGACGGTCGAGGAGGGCCGCAAGTACACCGATCCGGCACGCCGCGAGCTCGACATGGTCCTGCACTACGAGCACGTCGAGATCGACCACGGCACCTTCAAGTGGGACGTACGCCCCTTCGACCTCGGTCGCCTCCGCGACCGGTTCGCGGCCTGGCAGACCGGTCTGGCGGACGTCGGCTGGAACAGCCTCTACTGGGACAACCACGACCAGCCGCGGGTGGTCTCGCGGTACGGCGACGACGGCCGCTGGCACACCGAGTCGGCCAAGCTGCTCGCGACCGTGCTGCACCTGCAGCGGGGCACCCCGTTCGTCTACCAGGGCGACGAGATCGGCATGACGAACCACCCGTTCGCCTCCATCGACGAGTTCGACGACGTGGAAGCGGTGAACTACTACCACGAGGCGATCGCCGCCGGCCAGGAGCACGAGGACGTGATGCGCTCGCTGCGGGCGATGTCTCGTGACAACGGACGTACGCCGATGCAGTGGGACGACTCCCCCGGCGCCGGCTTCACGACCGGGACGCCCTGGCTCGCGATCAACCCGAACCACACCGAGATCAACGTCGCCGCGCAGCTCGAGGACCCGGACTCGGTGCTCTCGCACTATCGCCGGCTGATCCAGCTGCGCCACGAGGACCCGGTCGTGGTCGACGGCGACTTCAGCCTGCTGGCCGAGAGCCATCCGCAGGTCTTCGCCTTCCGCCGTCGCCACGAGAGCGGGCAGCTGACGGTGCTCGCCAACTTCAGCGGCGACGAGGCCGACCTCGGTGAGCTCGCCGACGAGTGCCGAGGCGAGCTCGTGCTCGGGTCCGGGCGCGGTGCGGTGATGCAGCCCTGGGAGTCGCGGGTCTACCGCCGCTGACCCGGCTCAGCCGTCGTCGTCGAGCAGCCAGACCGCGGTGTCCGGCGGCAGCTCGGCGCCGACGGGCTCGCCGCTGCAGATCACCACGTCTCCCGGGGGCAGCGGCGTCGGAACCGCCCCGCAGTTGATGACCGCCGTCAGCCGGCCGCGGCGGAAGGCGATGACGTCGTCGGGCATGTCGAGGAACCGCACCTCGCCGCCCCGGGCGTAGCGGCGCCGGGCCGCGATCGCCGACCGGTAGAACTCCAGGGTCGAGCCGGGCCGGCCCGTCTGCGCCGCGACGGTCAGCTCCGCCCACTGGACCGGCTGCGGCAGCCACGGCTGGCCGTCGCCGGGACCGAAGCCGAAGGGTGGTGCGTCACCGCTCCACGGCAGCGGCACCCGGCAGCCGTCGCGGCCGTTCCCGCCGGCCGCCCAGGGATCCTGCTGGTGCTCCGGGGGCAGCTCCACGTGCGGCAGGCCGAGCTCCTCGCCCTGGTAGAGGTACGCCGACCCGGGCAGTGCCAGCATCGTCAGCGTCGCCGCGCGGGCACGGGCGAGCGCCTGGGCCCCGTCGCCGTAGCGCGTGCGGTGGCGTACGGCGTCGTGGTTGGAGAGGACCCACGTGGGCCAAGCCCGGGAGGGACTCAGCGCCTCCAGCGTGGACACGATCGCGTCGGTGAACTCGCGCGCCGACCAGTGCGCCTGCAGCCACCGGAAGTTGAACGCCTGCTCGAACTCGTCGGTGCGCAGGTAGCCGCGCAGGTCTGCCGGGCCTCGGGTCCACGCCTCGGCGATCAGCATCCGATCGCCGGGATAGGACGAGATGACGTCGTGCCAG
Source organism: Nocardioides luteus (assembly GCF_015752315.1). NCBI lineage: Bacteria > Bacillati > Actinomycetota > Actinomycetes > Propionibacteriales > Nocardioidaceae > Nocardioides > Nocardioides luteus. Next base: position 2,609,079 of record NZ_JADOVJ010000001.1, on the reverse strand, counting down.
TCCCGGTAGACCCCGTGGACGTCCGGGTGGTCCCACATCGGATCGTCCTCGACGCCGGTGTCGTACATCACCGCCGGGTCGGAGTTCGGTGACTTCCCTTCGGGGACGTGCTGGTCGCGCAGCGCCTTGACCAGGCCGTGGGCGACATCGACACGGAACCCGTCGACGCCCCGGTCCAGCCACCACCGCAGCACGGACCGGAACTCCTCGGCCACCTCGGGATGGCGCCAGTTGAGGTCGGGTTCCTCCTCGGCGAACATGTGGAGATACCACTGCCCGTCCTCGACCCGGGTCCACGCGGACCCACCGAAGACGGACTGCCAGTTGGTCGGCGGCTCGTCGCCGTCCGGCCCTCGACCGTCGCGGAAGACGTAGCGGTCACGCTCCGGCGAGCCCGGTCCGGCCGAGAGCGCCTCGCCGAACCACGGGTGCTCCGAGGAGGTGTGGTTGGGGATCAGGTCGATGATCACCTTCAGGCCCACCTCGTGCGCCTTGGTGAGCAGGTCCTCGGCGTCGGAGAGCGACCCGAAGAGAGGGTGCACCCCGCGGGCGTCGGTGACGTCGTAGCCGTAGTCGATCTGCGGCGAGGGGTAGAACGGCGAGAGCCAGATCGCGTCCACCCCGAGGTCGGCCAGATGGTCCAGCCGCGAGGTGATACCGGCGAGATCTCCGGTGCCGTCCCCGTCCGCATCGGCGAACGAGCGTGGGTAGATCTGGTACGTCACGGCCTCACGCCACCACGGGGATTCCACGGGAGCCCCGGTAACCGGAAGCCGCTCAGGTCATGCCACCCGAGGTTCGGTCGACGGTCGAGCCGACCTCACCGGTCGTGGTCGGCGGGGTGCAGCTGCGTACCGGTCACACCGCAGTGCGCACACGTCTCGATGTGCACCCGGTGCTCGTCGTGCTCCTCCTCGGCCGCGAGCGGGCGTCGTACGAACACCGCTGCGAGCACCGCGCCGAGGACCAGCAGGCCGGCGTTGAGGAGCATCGCCATGCCGAATCCGTCGTCGAAGGCGCTCGGGTTCGTGTAGTCGTCGCCGGCGATGCCGACGGCGGCCGGGACGACGGCCACGGCCAAGAGCCCGGCTGTCCTGGCGACGGCGTTGTTCACGCCCGAGGCGATGCCGGCGTGCCGGTCGTCAGCAGCGCCGAGCACGGTGGCGGTCAGCGGCGCGACCAGCAGCGTGAGCCCGGCGGCGAAGAGCAGGACGGGCGCGAGCACGTCCGCGACGTACGACGCCTGGGGGCCGATCCTCCCCATCCAGAGCACCCCGCCGGCCGCCAGCAGCGGCCCGAGCGTCATCGGCAGGCGGGGGCCGATGCGCTGGGCGAGGGCGCCCGCGCGCGAGGAGAAGAGCAGCATCACCACGGTGACCGGGAGCAGCGCGGACCCGGCGGCGAGCGGCGACCAGCCGCTGACGACCTGGAGCTGGAGGACGAGGAGCACGAAGATGACGCCGAGCGCCGCGTAGACGAGCAGGGTGACGGCGTTGGCCGCGCTGAACTGGGCGTTGCGGAAGAGCTCGAGCGGGACCAGCGGGTGGCTCGAGCGGGCCTCGACGACCACGAAGGCCACCAGGCAGGCGACCCCGGCCGCAACGGTCGCCGCCACCGTGCCGGCGAACCCGACCTCACCAGCCCGGGTCAGCCCGAACGTGAGCGCGCCGAGTCCGGCCACGGCGAGCACCGTCCCGGTCAGGTCGAGCCGGCCGCCGGCGTCCGGGTCACGGCTCTCCGGTACGTGGCGGACGGCGACAACCACGATGAGCACCGCGACGGGCACGTTGACGAGGAAGACCAGCCTCCAGTCCACCTCGACCAGCCAGCCCCCGACGAGCGGCCCGATCGCGGCCGCGATGCCGCTGAGTCCCGACCAGGCGCCGACGGCGGCCGACCGGTCATCGGCGTGGAACGACGCGGCGATGATCGCCAGGCTCCCCGGTGTCAGGAGGGCGCCGCCAACCCCCTGCAGCCCGCGCGCCGCGATCAGCAGATCGATGTCGGGCGCCAGCCCGCACAGCAACGAGGCGGCCGCGAACCACACCACGCCGACGAGGAACACCCGGCGCCGGCCGAAGCGGTCGCCGAGCGAGCCGCCGAGGAGGATCAGCGCCGCGAGGCTCAGGGTGTAGGCGTTCACCGTCCACTGCAGACCCGAGAAGCCTGCGTCCAGATCCTCGCCGATCCGGCCGAGGGCGACGTTGACGACGGTCGAGTCGAGCATCGCCAGGCCGGAGCCGAGCACGGTGGTCGCCAGCACCCAGCGGCCCTGGGCACTGCCCAGCCGGAGAGGGGCGCCGTCACGAGAGTCGTCCATGATCCTGGAGTATCCCAGTCAGGCGCCCTCCTCCTCCGGATTCAGGGCTGGTCCGCCACCCACGTACGCAGCTCGGGGCCGTGCTCGTCGAGGGTGGGCGGCGCCGCGTGTCCGGTGGGGGTCACCTCGGCTCCCTCGGTGAAGAACCGTAGGGGCGGCCCGGGAAGGGTGAGATGGCCGAGCGTCGAGTGGTCGACGTCGATCAGCAGACCCTGGCTGGCGGTCTGCTCCCAGGCGTAGACCTCGTCCAGGGAGCGCACCTTGCCGGCCGGGACACCGGCCTCGGCGAGCTTGGCGAGCAGCTCCTCGGCAGGCCATGGCTCGAAGAGCGACTCGACGAGCTCGACGACCTTCTCCCGGTTCGCCGCCCGCTCGGGGTTGGTGGCCATCCCCTCCAGGTCGGGCGAGATGTCGAAGGCGGTGCAGAACCGCCGCCACAGCCCCTCGCTGCCCACCGCGATCTGCACGGTCCCGTCGGCACAGCGGAACAGGCCGTACGGCGAGATGCTCGGGTGATGGTTGCCCTGCGCGCGGCCGACCTCACCGGCGACGGTCCAGCGGGTCCCCTGGAACCCGTGGACGCCGACGACGGCGGAGAGCAGCGAGGTGCGGACGACGGTGCCGCGACCGGTGCGGTCCCGCTCGTGGAGAGCGGCGAGCGCACCGTAGGCGCCGTACATCCCGGCCAGCAGGTCCGCGATCGGGGTGCCGACCCGCTGGGGGTCGTCGGGGCCCGAGCCGGTGAGCGACATCAGGCCGGCCTCGCCCTGCGCGATCTGGTCGTAGCCGGACCGCCCGCCCTCGGGGCCGTCGTGACCGAACCCGGTGATCGAGAGCACCACGAGGCGGGGGTTGCGGGCCTGCAGCTCGTCGATGCCGAGCCCGAGCCGGTCGAGGACGCCGGTGCGGAAGTTCTCGATGAGCACGTCGGCCCGGTCGACCAGCCGCAGCAGCACGTCCTTGTCGTCGGTGTCCTTGAGGTCGAGGGTGATCGACTCCTTGTTGCGGTTGGCCGAGAGGAAGTACGTCGCCTCCCGCTGTCCCTCCTCCCCCACGAACGGCGGGCCCCAGCCCCGGGTGTCGTCGCCGTGCCCGGGCGCCTCGACCTTGATCACCCGGGCACCGAGGTCGCCCATCATCATCGCGGCGTGCGGCCCGGCCAGGGCACGGGAGAGGTCGAGGACGACGACGTCGTCGAGCGGTCCACGCATGCGCGTCACCAGCCCGGGAGGACCATGGTGGCCCAGACCAGGAGGGGACCGACGAGCACCACGATGACGCTGTAGCCGAGGATCTGCTTGTAGTAGCGCTCCTCGGTGATGCTCTCGGGCCGGTTGGCCAGCATCAGCGCGCCGTTGGTGGAGAACGGGCTCACGTCGACGATGGTCGAGGAGATCGCCAGCGCGGCCACGAACATCGCCGCCGAGATACCGCCCTCGGCGATCAGCGGCACCGCGATCGGGATGATGATCGGCAGCAGCGCCGTGGAGGAGGCGAACGCGGAGACCACGGCGCCGACGTAGCAGAGGATGAGCGCGCCGATCGCGGCGACACCCAGGCCTGCTGCCCAGCCACCCACGAACTCCGGCGATCCGGCGGTGTTCAGGATCGTGGCGTACGTCGAGACGCCGGCGACCAGGAGCACGGTCGGCCAGGCGATCTGGCGGATGGCGTCCTTGTGCTGGCTCGGCGAGAGGGCCGCGAGGACCGTGGCCGCGGTGATCGAGGCGAAGCCGATGTTCTTGTCGAAGAACAGGGCGACGGCCGCGACGATCACGAAGGCGGCGAGGGTCAGGAGCTGCTCGGTGCGGATGCCGGGCTTGGTGCCGGTCGGGGCGACGGTGCCGTAGCCGCGGGCGGGTACGGTCACACCGCCCTCGTTCAGCTCGCCCGGTACGCCGGCGGCGGCGCTGGCCGCCTCGTCGGGGTCGAGCCGCATCGACATCAGCGACCGTCCGCCGAGGGCGAAGAACAGGATCCCCGCCATGATCAGGTTGACCACCAGGCTGGTCAGGAAGACCGTCATCTCGCTGGCGGGAAGGCCGTTGTCGACCATGACCGAGTTGGTGATGGTGCCGTAGATGCTGATCGGCGAGAAGCCACCGCCCTGGGCGCCGTGCACGACGAACATGCCCATCATCAGCGGGTTGATCTTGTAGCGGCCCGCGAACCCGAGGGCCACCGGCCCGATGATCGCGCAGGCCGCCGGGCTCGCGGCGCCCATCGCGGTCAGCAGCGCGGTCACGCCGAACATCACCCACGGGATCAGGGCGACCCGGCCTCCGACCGCGCGGACGGCGCTGCTGACGATCAGGTCGACCGTGCCGTTGTTCCTCGCGATCGCGAACAGATAGGTGACACCTATCAGCGTCAGGATCAGGTCGGCGCTGACCCCGGCCAGGATCTCCTTCTCGTCGAGATTCAGCGCGAACATCCCGACCAGCCAGGCCGCGACGTACGCCAGTGCTCCCATGTTGATCGGCAGCAGCGTGCCGGCCACGAACAAGGCGACCAACGCGATGATCGCCACCCATTCCGGTCCCATCGGACTTCCCTTCTGTTGGCCCCCAGATGACACCGCATGGTGTGTGACCCGGATCACGGCGGCTCAGTGGCCTAGCCAATAGGACAATCAGGAGAACGTCAAGACCGAATACCGACTTGCCTGGAACGAAACGGCTCCGTACTATCTTTTGAAACGAAACCGTACCGTTTCATCAACCACCCATCTGTGAGGTGCCGATGTCCCCCGCCCGAGCCGCCCGTGCCGCCGCCGAGGCGCAGTCTCGCCCGCGAGTCGAGGGTGAGCGGGAGCAGGAGATCTTCGATGCGACGATCGACATCCTGGCCGAGCTGGGCTACGACCGGCTCACGATGGACGCCGTCGCCGGGCGGGCCAAGGCCTCCAAGGCGACGCTCTACCGCCGGTGGAACGGCAAGGCTCAGCTCGTGATCGAAGCGCTCACCTCGACCAAGGAGCCGATGACGGCTCCCGACACCGGCGACCTACGCGAGGACCTGCTGGGCGCCTTCTGCGGCATGGGCGGTCTCACCGACCAGCGCCAGATCGCGATCTTCGGCAGCGTCGTCACCGCGATCTCCCGTGACGCCGAGTTCGCCGAGGCGTTCCGGCGCGGTGTCGTCGGCCCCAAGAAGGCCATCGCGACCGAGATGTTCCGCCGCGCGCAGGAGCGCGGCGAGCTCCGCGATGACCTCGATCTCGATCTGATCTCCTCCGCCCTCCCGGGCATCGTCCTGCACCACACATTCCTCCTCGGGGAGCCGCCGACGACCGAGCTGATCGCCAAGGTGGTCGACCAGCTGATCCTCCCTGCCGTGATCCGCGGCTGACTCCAACCCACACCAAGGAATCCAACTGATGACCAACACCGAATCCCTCGGCGCCGAAGGGACGATCTCCACGACCGCGCCGCCGGAGCAGGAGAAGGCCAAGGTCCCGCACGCCGGCCTCGCCCTCGTGCTCATCCTCACCGCACAGCTGATGGTGGTGCTCGACTCGACCATTGCCAACATCGCGTTGCCCTACATCGGTAGGGACCTCGAGATCTCCCAGGCGAACCTGACCTGGATCGTCACCGGCTACGCGCTCGCATTCGGCGGCCTGCTGCTCCTCGGCGGCCGCCTCGGCGACCTCTACGGACGGCGCCGCCTCTTCATCAGCGGTCTCACCGTCTTCGCGATCGGCTCGCTCCTCGGCGGGCTCGCCCAGAACGAGGCGCTGCTGCTGGGCTCGCGAGGCCTGCAGGGTGTCGGTGCGGCGCTCGCCGCACCGGCCGCGCTGGCGCTGATCACCACGACGTTCCCCGCCGGTCCTCAGCGCAACCGCGCGATGGCGGCGTACGCGACCATGTCGGGCATCGGCGCCGCGATCGGCCTGATCCTCGGCGGTTGGCTCACCGGCCTCGACCAGCCCCTGGGCGTCGACGGCTGGCGGCTCACCTTCCTGATCAACGTCCCGATCGGCCTGGTCGCCGCCTTCGCGGCTCCCCGCATCCTGCAGGAGTCGGAGAAGCACACCGGCTGGCTGGACATCCCGGGCGCCATCACCGGCACCTTCGGCCTGCTGGGCATCGTGTTCGGTCTCTCGCGCGCCGGCGAGGAGGCCTACGGCTGGGACCACGTCCAGACCATCAGCTCGCTCGTCGCGGGCGCCGCCCTGCTGATCGCGTTCGTCGTCATCGAGTCGCGGGTCGACCACCCGCTGTTGCCGATGCGGATCTTCGCGAACCGGACGCGGGCCACGAGCTTCGTGGCCATGATGATCGCCCCGGCCGCGATGTTCGCGATGTTCTTCTACCTGAGCCTGTTCGTGCAGCAGATCAAGGGGTTCAGCCCGCTCGAGGCCGGCTTCTCGTTCCTGCCGTTCTCGTTCGGCATCGTGATCGGCGCGGCCGTGTCGTCCAACCTGGTGGCCCGGATCCCTCCGCGCTACCTCTCGGGCACAGGCACCCTGCTCGCGGCGATCTCGCTGTTCATGTTCTCTCGCATCGACGTCGACGACAGCCCCTCGGCGGTCCTCCCGGCGCTCGGCGCGGGCAACCCCGTCGGTGCGGACGTGAACTACTGGACCAGCCTGTTCCCGTACATCCTCCTGATGGCGATCGGCATGGGCATGGTGTTCGTGCCGCTCACCCTGACCGCAGTGCACAACGTGCGGACCGAGGACTCGGGCATCGGCTCCGGCGTCCTCAACACGATGCAGCAGGTCGGCGGTGCGCTCGGCCTCGCGATTCTGAGCACGGTGGCGCTCCAGTTCAGCAACAGCCGTGGTGACGACATCGCTGCTCCGCTGCGCGACGGCATCACCAAGTCCGGGATGGACCCGAACGCCCTGATCCCGGGCAGCGACCTGTCCTTCTTCCAGGGCGCGCTGTTCCAGGGCACTTTCACCTCCGGCGCCCAGGCGGCGTTCCTGGTCGGATCCGTGATGATGCTCGGGGTCTCCGCGATCATCTGGATCTTCCTCAACGTCAAGCACACCGAGCTGGCGACGGACGGGCCGGAGGGCGGCGTGCACGTGGGCTGACCAGCCCGACGTCGTACGACGACCTACGTGGCCGCTCCCTCTCAGGGGGCGGCCACGTCTCACTTGTGACGCGTCCCACAGACATTGGTGGCCTAGCCAATAGGTCAATACGCCCTGACGTCCCTACTCTGTAGTCATGAGTGAGTCCGCGCGCTTTCCGCGTCCGCTGCAGCGAACCCGCCTGTACGAGCAGGTCGCTGAGCAGATCACTGCCTGGATCTCGGAGAACGACCTGAAGTCAGGTGACCGGCTGCCGCCGGAGAGACAGCTCGCGACCAGCCTCGGGGTGAGTCGGGCGACCCTCAGTCAGGCGCTGGTCGCGCTCGAGGTGATCGGCGTCGTCGCGGTGCGGCACGGTGACGGGACGGTGCTGACCGACAAGCCGCGGGTCGAGCGCATCACCGATGCGATCCGGGCGCATGCGGAGCGGATCCCGGACGTCATCGAGGCGCGCGACGCGCTCGAGACCAAGATCGCCGCACTGGCCGCGCAGCGGCGTACGCAGGAGGACCTGGACCGCATCCAGGCGGCGCTGAAGGCGATGGCGGACGACATCGAGGGCGGCGGGCGCGGCGTCCAGGGCGACGAGCTCTTCCATCACGCGGTCACCGAGGCCGCCCACTCCCCTCTGCTCGAGCAGATGATGTCGGAGATCAGCGAGCTGATCCGGGAGACCCGTATCGAGTCGCTCTCCCAGCCCGACCGGCCCAAGACCTCGCTCGCCGGCCACCAGAAGATTGCCGACGCGATCGCGTCGGGTGACTCTCAGGCCGCCGCGGCCGCGATGCACGGCCACGTCATGCTGGTCAGCGACGTCGCCCTGCTCCGCGACTGATGACCTGGCTGGACCAGCTCGCGGTGCTCGCCGCGGGCCTGGGCGCCGGCATCCTCACCTCGACCGTGGGTGTCGCCTCGCTGCTCAGCTTCCCCGTCCTGGTCGCGGTCGGCCTGCCGCCGGTGGTGGCCAACACCTCCAACACGGTCGGGATGACGCCGGCCGGGCTCAGCGGTTCCTTCGGCTACCGGCGTGAGCTCGCCGAGCATCCGGGTGTCACCGCTGCCGTGCTGATGACGGCGGCCGGGGGCGGTGTCGCCGGATCGTTGCTGCTCCTGTGGCTGCCGGGGTCGGTCTTCGAGGCGGTCGTTCCCTGGCTGATCCTCGGCACCTGCGTACTCGTCGGCATCCAGCCCCGGCTGAGCCGCTTCCTGCGCCAGCACGCCACCGACGACGAGCCGCGCGTGCGGATCTCGGGCCTCACCACCGTGTTCGCGACGCTGACCGGCGTCTACGGCGGCTACTTCGGTGCCGGCTCCGGGGTGATGATGATGGCCGTGCTCGGGCTCGGGACCGACCTGGAGTTCCGCACCGTCAACGCGCTCAAGACCTTCGCGGTGATGGCCTCGAACGTGGTCGCGACCGTGATCTTCCTGGCCATCGCCGATCTCGACTGGCGGGCCGTCGGACTGCTCGCCGCAGGCTCGGTCGTGGGTGGGTACGTCGGGGCCCACATCGGTCGGCGGCTGCCGGCCACGGTGCTACGTTCGCTGATCGTCGTTGTCGGGATCGGCGCCGCGACGCTCATGCTCGTGCGCTGAGGTCAGAGCCGAGCTCAGAAGGGCGGCTTTCCCGTTCCGGAGATCCGGAACCGGCCCCAGGGATCGATGTCGGAGAGCCGGCCCTCGGCCTCGCCGTGATCGGTGCGAACGGTGACGGTCTGCCCGTTGCGTACGCCGTCGAGGGCCGTCGCGACCCGGCCGTACCAGTGGAAGTGGCCGTCGATCGGCTGGAAGACCCCGCGCAGCGCGACGTCGACCTCCCAGGTGGCGCCCGCGGACTCGAGGCGGGCGGGACCGTCGTAGAGGTGCTGGGGCTCATGCTCGCTCATCGGGGACTCTTTCGCAGCGGGGTGACGATCTCGGGACGGTCCAGGGCGCTCAGGTCGACGCCGTACTCGGCGGTGGTGCCTTCCAGGGCGTGCCAGACGAACTCGCTCAGGTAGCGGGCGAACGCGGCGCGCGACATGGTGCGCCGGTCGAGCCACCACTGGCCGGCGGACTCACCGATCCCGACCAGGCTGTGCGCCCACGGCTCGGCACCCGCGGCGTCGATGCCGAGACGGCCGAAGGTGTCGCCGAGCAGGCGCGCGAAGGTCGCGGCGATGAGCTGCTTGCCGTCGGCGAGCGGGTCGGTGCCGCCGGTGTGCTGGCGCACCAGCAGCAGGTAGACGTTGGGGTGCTCGGCGATGGTCTCGACGTACGCAGCGACCCCCGCCTCCACGCGCTGCCTGGTCGGCGCGGGCGCGAGCACGGCCTCCACCACGGCGTCGAGGATCTGCCGCGCGGCCCACATCCCCACTGCGGCGTGCAGCTCCGCCTTGTCGGCGAAGTAGCGGTAGAGCACCGGCTTGCTGACCCCCGCCTCCGCCGCGATGTCGGCGATGGAGACCTCGGCACCGGCGGAGTCGACGGCGCGTATCGCCGCCGCGACCAGCTCCGCGCGCCTCGCCTCCCGGTGCGCGTCCCAGCGCGAGGAGCGTCCGTCGTCCTTGACCTTCCGTGTCATGTCCTGCACTCTAGCAACTACCCGTAACTCTCGGTAACACGTAGTTCAGTCTGGAGAAGAATGACCATCGCCGACCCGACCTCCGACCGGCTCCTGCGCTCCACCGCACGTCAGTCCTACGACCCCGAGGTCGATCTTGACTGGGACGCCGCGCCCGTCGAGGGCCTGTGGTGGATGCAGCCCGAGCGCGTCTCGCTCTACGGCACCCCGATGTGGGACCGGCTCAGCCAGGAGCGGCAGATCGAGCTCTCCCGGCATGAGGTGGCCAGCATCATGAGCGTCGGGCTGTGGTTCGAGGTGCTGCTGATGCAGCTGCTGCTCCGCGAGGTCTACGGCGCCGACCCGCGCACGGCGCGCACGCAGTACGCGCTGACCGAGATCGGCGACGAGACCCGTCATTCGGTGATGTTCGGGCGGGCGATCGCGGCGATGGGCGCACCGGCGTACGGCCCGCGGCCCACCGTCCTGCGCATCGGGAAGTTCGCTCCCCTGCTGCACGGGCCCAGCGTCTTCTCCGCGACCCTCGTGGGCGAGGAGCCGCTCGACCGGTGGCAGCGCGAGCTGATGAAGGACGAGCGCTGCCAGCCGCTGACCCGGATGGCCTCCCGCATCCACGTCACCGAGGAGGCCCGCCACGTCACCTTCGCCCGCGAGGAGCTCGCCGCGGCGATGACGCAGAAGATCAGCCGTACGCAGCTCCGGCTGCACCAGAACCTCACCGCCCGCGCGGCCTACGTGATGGCCCGCTCGCTGGTCCACCCGGACTGCTACGCCGCCGTCGGCCTCGATCCGATGGCAGCCCGGCGCGAGGCGCTCGGCAACGAGCACTACCGCGCCACGCTGGCCTGGATGGGCGAGAAGATGATGCCCTACCTCACCGAGCACGGGATGGTCTCGGAGAAGGACCGCAAGATCTGGCGGGCATCCTTCCTGGTGCCGCGCGACTGACCGGTTCGCGCCTCAGAGCACGGCGAGGCGGTCGACGAGCAGCTCCAGCCTCTGCTCGGCGTCCTCGGGCAGCAACCGCCTCGACCGGGTCAGGGTCGCGATCCCGTGCAGGGACGCCCAGAACACCTCGGTGAACAGCTCCGGCCCGACGCCCTCGCCGGCGACCTCGCTCAGGGTCTCCATCAGCGCGGCAAAGGCGTCCTTCAGCTGCTCCGGGGTGTCCTCCTGTGCGTACGCCAGGCCGCCGTCGAGCTGGAACAGGGCGTCGTAGACCGCGGGGTTGCGGTCGGCGAAGTCGAGATAGGCACGTGCCAACACGGCGACCCGTTCGCGTGGAGTGGCGGCGGCCGCGGTGGCAGCCCGCATCGCGACGGCCATCTCGGAGGCACCCTCGAGCGCCACCGCACCGATGATCTCGCGCTTGCCGCGGAAGTGGCTGTAGAGGACGGGCTGGCTGTATTCGATGCGCTCGGCGAGCCGGCGCGTGGTCACCGCGTCCCAGCCCTGCTGCTCGGCGAGCTCACGGGCCGTCGCCACGATCAGGCGCTCACGGTCTGCTCGCTCGCGCTGCTTGCGCTCCTGTACCGACATGACCCGAATCCTAGCACTGCTAGACATCCGAGCGGCAGCACTGCTAGCGTTGCACTTCGTTCTAGCAGTGCTAGTTTTTGGAGGAGCATCATGTTCAGCACACTCGAGGTCGTCACCACCGTGGTCGTCGGCGTCATGGTGGGGGTCGAGTTCTCGGTCGCCTTCGTCATGAGCCGGATCCTCAACGCACTCCCCGAGGACAGCAGCCAGCTCGGCCACGCTCACGGCGGGCGGATGCTCGGCGCCGTCATGCCGGTCTGGTACATCGGCTCGCTCGTGCTGGTGAGCATCTGGGCCGTCGCCGGGTGGCAGCACGACGGCACTGCCCTCGTCATCACTGCTGGCGGGCTTCTGATCCTCAGCGTCGTCATGTCGGTCCTGCTGCTCGTTCCGATCAACAACCGGAACAAGTCCTGGACCCCCGAGAACCGGCCCGAGGACTGGAGGGCGCAGCTGAGCCGCTGGGAGCGCTGGCACTACCTGCGCGTCGCCGTGATCATTGCCGCCTTCACGCTGCTGGTCGCCGCCCTCGCCTGACCGCGGGCCAGACCCGGTCAGCGGAAGGCGGACTCCCCCGTCAGCGCCTGGCCGATGATGAGCTGGTGGACCTCGCTCGTGCCCTCGTACGTCAGGACCGACTCGAGGTTGTTGGCGTGGCGCAGGATCGGGTATTCGAGGGTGACGCCGGCGGCGGCGAGGATGGTGCGGCACTCGCGGGCGATGGCGATGGCCTCGCGAACGTTGTTGAGCTTGCCCAGCGAGATCTGCTCGGAGCGGAGAGTGCCCTCGTCCTTCAGCCGTCCCAGGTGCAGCGCCAGGAGCATCGACTTGCCGAGCTCGAGGGTCATGTCGGCGAGCTTGGTCTGGGTGATCTGGTAGCCGGACAGCGGCTTGTCGTAGATCTCGCGGGAGGCGGCGTACGCGATGGCCGACTCGAGGCAGTCGCGGGCCGCGCCGACGGCGCCGAAGACGATGCCGAAGCGGGCCTCGTTGAGGCAGGACAGCGGGCCCTTCAAGCCCCTGACCTCGGGGAACGCGGCGGAAGCAGGAAGACGGACCGAGTCCAGGACGATCTCGCCGGTGACCGAGGCGCGCAGGGAGAGCTTCTGCTTGATCACGGGGGCGGAGAAGCCCGGGGTGTCGGTGGGGACCACGAAGCCGCGGATGCCCTTGCCGTTCTCGCCCTCGTCGGTCTGGGCCCAGACGACCGCGACGTCGGCGACCGGGGCGTTGGTGATCCACATCTTGGTGCCGGTAAGCACCCAGTCGTCACCGTCTTTCCGAGCACGCGTGCGCATCCCGGCCGGGTTCGAGCCGAAGTCCGGCTCGGTGAGCCCGAAGCAGCCGATCGCTTCGCCGGCCGCCATCCGCGGCAGCCACTCCTGCTTCTGCTCCTCGCTCCCCCACTTCCAGATCGCGAACATCGCCAGCGACCCCTGCACCGAGACCAGCGAGCGGATCCCGGAATCGGCGGCCTCGAGCTCCAGGCAGGCCAGGCCGTACGCCGTGGCGCTGGTGCCCGCGCAGCCGTAGCCCTCCAGGTGCATGCCGAGGACGCCGAGCTTGCCGAGCTCCGGGGCCAGCTCCTTGACCGGCACCGAGCCCGCCTCGAACCAGTCGGCGAGGTGCGGCTTGATCTCCTTCTCCGCGAAGGATCTCACCGTGTCGCGGATCGCACGGTCCTCCTCGCCGATGAGGGCCTCGGTGCCGAAGAGCTCGAGCGGGGTCTGGGGCATGGGGAGTCTCCTTGGGGTCGATCGGGGGCCGCGACCGATTGTGTCACCCGTCACGCGGGCTCGTTTGAACCGTTCGCCGCAGCACTCCGTAGTGAGGGTGAAGGCCGGCATCGGGTCGGCCTCGAGGCGAGAGGAAACGGCGTGCGGACACGTACGAAAGCAGTAGTCGGGGTCGGTGCGGCAGTGGTCGTGGTCGGAGGGGCCGCGGCGATCTTCGGACCCGGTTGGTACGCGGACCGCGCCGAGGAGGCGGCCGCGGACAAGCCCAGCCTCAGCAGCTCGGCGGCGCCCGCGGACACGGCCGACAGCGCCGGGACCTGGACGGTCTCCGACGGCTCCTACGCCGGCTACCGCCTCGACGAGGTGCTGCAGGGTGAGGACGTCACCGTCACCGGCCGTACCGAGGACGTGACCGGCGAGGTCACCATCGACGGAGGCCAGGTCACCGAGGCGAGCATCGAGGTGGAGGTGGCCACGATCGCCACCGACTCCGGCAACCGGGACGGCTACTTCCGCGACAACGCGATCGAGGCCGAGAAGTTCCCGACCGCCACCTTCGAGCTCACCGAGCCCGCCGCTCTCGAGCCGGGCGCGACCGAGGTCCAGCTGGTCGGCGACCTCACCGTGCACGGGGAGACGAAGTCGGTGACGGTCGACGCCGAGGTCGGCGGCGACGGCACCAGCGCCCTCCAGGTCGTCGGCAGCGTGCCGATCACCTTCGCCGACTTCGGCGTCGAGGCGCCGAACCTGGGCTTCGTGAAGGTGGAGGACACCGGCACCGTCGAGTTCTCCCTCGAGCTGGCCAAGGGCTGATCTGGGACGCTTGGGGTGTGCGAGGAGGTGACATGGGCGCGGAGGACGAGCTGCTCGTAGCGGTGCACGACGCCCACTCCGAGGCGCTCTACCGCTACGTCGTACGCCGCACCGGGGACGCCGAGGAGGCCCGCGACGTGGTGCAGGAGACGCTGCTGCGGGCCTGGCGCAACCCGGAGGTGCTGCAGCGGCCCGACGAGGGCGTACGTGCCTGGCTGTTCACCACCGCTCGCAATCTCGTCATCGACGACCTGCGCAGCGCTCGCCGCAAGCGGGAGTACGCCGCGGAGACTCTGCCCGACCAGTGGTGCGTCGACCAGAGCCGGGCCGACCACACCCAGGCTGTGCTCGACTCCTGGGTCGTCGCCGATGCGCTGCTGGCTCTGTCCGCCGAGCATCGTGCGGTGGTGGTCGGCGCCTACTACGGCGGCCGGTCGGTCGCCGAGCTCGCCCGCGAGCTCGACATCCCGCCCGGCACCGTGAAGTCTCGGTTGCACTACGGTCTGCGAGCCCTGCGTCTCGCCCTGCAAGAGAAGGGGGTCACTTCATGAACGACCACGTCGACGCCTCCGGACACGAGACGTTCGCCGACTGGGACGCGTCCTACGTTCTCGGGGCGCTGAGCCCGAGCGACCGCAGGGCGTTCGAGCGCCACCTGACCACCTGCAGTGTGTGCCGCGCCGCCGTCGCCGAGCTCGCCGGGATGCCGGGGCTGCTCGGGGCACTCTCCCGCGAGGAGGCCGAGGAGCTCCTGGAGGACACCGCCACCGAGGCCGTGCCGCCTCCGCTCGCCGAGCTGGCCGGGGCGGTACGCAGGTCGCGACTGCGCCGCCGGGCGTTCGCGGCCGCGGCCGCCGTCGTCCTTCTCGCCGGCGGCACGGCCATCGGGGGGCTGCTGCTCGGCCGCGACGGGAGCCAGGAGCCGCTCGCCGCGCCCTCGGCCTCTGCGACGCCGTCGGGCTCCGCAGGCGCAAACGTACGCACCGTCGACCTGCGCCCCGTGGGCAGCGTCGACATGTGGGCCCAGCTCGTCGTCACCCCGACCTCGTGGGGCACCAAGCTCAAGTGGAGCTGCCACTACCCGCCCAAGCCCGGGAAGAGCCAGCCGCCGCAGTCCGACTATCCGGGCGAGCCGGTGACGTACGACCTGGTGCTGGTCCGCCGCGACGGGGCGCGCACCGTCGCCGGTTCCTGGACCTGGTCGGGCGGGGAGACGCTCGGGCTGGACGCCTCCTCGGCGGTGCCGATCGCCGACGTCGAGCGGGTCGAGATCACCCTCGACGGCGACGACACCGCGGTCGCCGCGGCCTCGCTGACCTGACCCCCCCACCGGATGACCTCAGGCGCCCCTGATGATCTCCGCGGCACGCTCGCCGATCATGATCGCCGGCGCGTTGGTGTGGCCACGCACGATCCTCGGCATGATCGAGGCGTCGGCGACGCGGAGGCCTTCGACGCCGCGTACGCGCAAACTCGGATCCACCACGCTCGCCTCGTCCGTGCCCATCCGGCAGGTGCCGGTCGGGTGGTAGAGGGTGTGGGCGTGACGGGTTAGGAGCGCGTCGGCGACCTCCTCCGCGGACGAGTCCGCCGGGAGCTCGGGACGCAGGAGCTCGCCGAGGATCGGCTTGAGCGCGGGCTGCGAGGCGATGTCCAGCGCGGCCCGGACGCCCTCGACCATCGCGGCGCGGTCCCTGCCCTCGGGGTCGGAGAGATAGCGCGGGTCGATGAGCGCCTTGGCGGCGGGATCCGCGGAGGCGAGCGTGATCCGGCCGCGGCTGGCCGGGTCGACCAGGATCGGACCGGCGACGACCGCCTCGCCCACGAACGGCACCAGGCCCTCGTCGAAGAAGCCGACCGGGGCGAAGATCATCTCGATGTCGGGCGCCGCCAGGTCGGGACGCGAACGGAGGAAGCCGTAGGCCTCACCGACGTTGGAGGTGAGCATCCCGCGCCGGCGCAGCAGGTAGTTGGCCAGGTGGCGTAGCGACTCCGCGGTCGCGAGCGAGCCCTGCTCGACCTCCCAGCCGAGGCCGGCGACGAGGTGGTCGGTGAGGTTCTCCCCCACCTCCGTGGCGTCCTGGACGATCTCGATGCCGAGGTCCTTCAGGTGGGCGGCCGGCCCGATCCCGGAGAGCATCAGCAGCTGCGGGGTGTTGATGGCGCCGCCGGAGAGGATCACCTCGCGCCGGGCGGTGACCATCGTCTGCTGGCCGTCGATGACGGCTTCGACACCGGTCGCGCGGCGTCCGTCGAAGGTCACCCGGGAGACCTGGGCGCCGGTGACCACGTTCAGGTTGCCGCGTCTGGCGGCGGGCTTGAGGTAGGCCGCGGCGGTGCTCCACCGGGCGCCGCGGCGCTGGGTGACCATGGTCTCGACGTACGCCTCGGGGTTGGGGCCGTTGGCCCGTCCGCGGGTGAAGCCGGCCTGCTCGGCGGCCTGGAGGAAGGACTCGGTGTAGGGGCGCGGGCTCCGCTGCCGCTCCACGCGGACGGGGCCGCCGGTGCCGTCGAGCGCGGTGGCGTCCTCGACGTCCTCGAGCTTCGCGTAGGCCTTCTTGACGGCGTCCCACCCCCACTCGGGTCCGGCGGCAACGCCCCACTCCTCGTAGTCGGCCTGCAACCCCTTGACCCACATCATCGCGTTCATCGAGGAGCTGCCGCCCAGCATCCGACCGCGCGGCCAATAGATCCGGCGGCCGCCGAGCTCGGGCTGCGGCTCGGTGGAGTAGTCCCAGTCGTGCTCGCTCCGGAAGAGCTTCGAGAACGCCGCGGGGATGTGGATGTTCATGCCCTTGTCGCGCGGACCTGCCTCGAGCAGCGTCACCCGCACGCTCGGGTCCTCGCTGAGCCTCGCCGCGAGCACCGCCCCCGAGGATCCGGCCCCCACCACCACGTAGTCGCTGGTCAGTTCCTGGCTCATACCGGATCTCCTTCGTCAGCGTTGACGGGCTCTCGGAAGGCTACCGCCGCGAAGGCGTGGTTGGGGAGGGTCTGCTCACTCTCAGTCGGCGAGGAAGGCACCCAGCGCGTAGGCGGGGTGGCGGTCGAGGTTGTGGCGGCCGCGGTCGTAGCGGCGGGTGGTGCGAGGGTCGGCGTGACCCGCGGCGTCCTGGACGTCCTCGAGGGGTACTCCGGCTTCGCGGGCCAGGGTGACGAAGGTGTGGCGCAGGCTGTGCGGGGAGAGCTTGTCGCCGTGCTCGATGCCCGCTGACGCGCCGAGGCGGCGGATCAGGCGGAACGCCTCCGAGCGGTGCCAGCGGTTGCCGGTGCTCGTCACGAAGACAGGCCCGTCGACCCGGGCGTCCAGGTAGGCGTCGAGGGCCTGCGAGGTCGCGGGGTTGAGGACGACGTCCCGCCGGGCGCCTCCCTTGCGGGTGATCGTCAAGATGCGGTGGCCGC
Source organism: Nocardioides luteus (assembly GCF_015752315.1). Classification (NCBI taxonomy): domain Bacteria; kingdom Bacillati; phylum Actinomycetota; class Actinomycetes; order Propionibacteriales; family Nocardioidaceae; genus Nocardioides; species Nocardioides luteus. Next base: position 2,591,659 of record NZ_JADOVJ010000001.1, on the reverse strand, counting down.
GGGAGTGGCTGAGGTCGGTCACGTCCGCGCCCAGCGCCTCGGAGATGCGCAGGCCGTCGTGGAGCAGCAGCGTCACCAGCGCCGCGGCGCGGCTGGAGTGCTCACGAGCCGCGGCGAGGAATGCCCTGGCCTCTCCCCTGTCCATGCCCAGGGTCTGGGAGTCGTTGCTTGTCTTGGGGCGCTTGATGTGCTGGGCCGGCGAGGCGCTCAGGACGTCCTCCGCGACGCCGTAGCGGTAGAAGCCGGCAATCGCGGAGAGCCGTCGGGCGATCGTCGCCGGGCTCCGCCGGGTCTCCAGGTGGCGGGCGTAGCCGTCCACCATCGCCCGGTTGGCGGCGAGCGGGTCGATCTCCAGGGCCGCGCACCAGCCGAACCAGTCGGCGAGGTCTCGTGCGTACGCAGCGCGGGTGTGTCCTGCGTAGGAGAGGAGAAACCTGCGGGCGAGCGCTTCGGCCCTCTTCTCCCGGGGCAGCTCGTTCAGGTCCTCGAGGAACAGCTCTTTGACGGATTCCGTCACCGCGAGGGCTGTGCTGGGGGTCTGCGGACGGGGCTCGATCGCGCTCACAAGCACACATCATAATGCCGGTTATGTTGTGTGTCCTCTCGGTATCTCATTTGAACGTCTATTGAGTATCCGTTTCGTCTTTCGTCACGCTACGATGACGCAATGACGGAAACGATCGCGGTCGACGAGAAGCTCTGCCGTTTCCCCGGCTGTCCCCTGCCAGCTGCGGTGTCGGAGAGCGGGAGCGGCCGGCCGCCGGAGTACTGCGACGACCCCGCCCACAACCGGGCCGCCGCCTGGCGCGAGCGGAAGCGCCTGCAGCGGCTCGCGGAGTCGCGGCCGCCCGAGGAGACCGCTCGGCCGGTGCAGGCCGCACAGCAACGCGCCGCCGAGATCACCACGCAGCTCACCCAGCTCGCCGACCGGTTCCTCGACCAGCTTCCGAAGGCACTCGAGGAGCTGCGCACACTCGGCGACTTGACCGCCGCCGAGGCCCAGATCGCCACGGTGCAGAGCGAGGCACAGGAGCAGATCGCCGCAGCCACCGCCCGTGCGGTCCGCGCCGAGCAGGCCCAGCGCGCGGCTGAGGCGGAGCGCGACGAGGCCGATGCCGCGGCTGCGGAGGCATCGGAGGAGTCCGAACGATCGGCCGAGATCCTGAGGCAGGCGCTTGCTGCCACCGCCGCAGCCGAGGAGTCCCGTCAGGCCGCTCAGGCGGCCTTGGAGCAAGCCGAGTCGGACGAGCGAGCCGCGGCCGAGACCGCCGCCGCGACGATCGCCTCGCTCGAGAAGAGCCTCGCCGAGACGGCGTCCGCCCGCGCGGGACTGGCCGAGAGACTCGACCGGCTGCAGGCCGAGCACGACTCAGCGGTGCAGCGCCGGCGCAGCGAGACCGCGCGAGCCGACCAAGCCGAGAAGGCCGTGGCACGAATGCAGGAGCAGCTGATCGCCGAGAAGAAGGCCGCCGAGAAGGCGGTCGCCGGCGCGGAGGCGACGAGCGCGGGGCTGCGTACGCAGCGCGACGCGGCCCGCGAGCAGATCGACGCGCTTCGGGACAGGATCGCCGACCTGCGCGGCAGCGAGGCCGCGGCCAAGGCGGACCGGGACGCCGCCCGCGCGGAGCTGGACCGCGAACGTGCCCACGTGGCTGAGCGGCTCGACGACCTGAGAGCCGCACACCAGGCCCAGGTCACCCAGCTCGTGGAGCAGCTCGAGCGGCGTACGCCACCGGCCGATGCGCCCGAAGCGGGTTCATGACACGCGGGACCCCAGTTGGAGCTCTGCCGACCACATCCGCTACTGTTTCTTCTCGCAAGCGGACGTAGCTCAGTTGGTAGAGCGCAACCTTGCCAAGGTTGAGGTCGCGAGTTCGAGCCTCGTCGTCCGCTCCACTTTCGCCGGAGGCGAAGATTTCGTAGAGCGAGGGCCGCCCACCTGGGCGGCCCTCGGTCAATTTCCCGTGGCGAAACCAGCATCTCGCCGCTACTGCTCTAGGATTTCACTGCTCTGGGATTTGTGAGGCACCGGGTGAGGAAGAGCCCGGGGGTCGAGGCCGACAACCGAAGGACTGTGCGTGGGGGGCGTTGAGTGAGCGGGAAGTTCATCGACGCCTATTCCGTGCTCCAGGTCGCCCCGGACGCGGACGATGCGGCGGTGCGGGCACGCCACCGGGAGCTCGCGAAGCAGTTCCATCCCGACCGTGGCGGCCGGGCTGCCGACGGCGAGCTGATGATGCGGATCAACCGGGCGCGCGACGTACTGCTCGACCCGGTCGCCCGTGCGACGCTCGACGAGGAGCTCGCCCGGCGCCGCCGGACGGCCGCTCCCCCTGGTCCTGCTGCGCCCACGCCGTCCGCGGCGTCCACGGCGTCCACGCCTGAGTCGGCTCCTTCCGCTCCGCCGCTCAGCCGTGACCGCCGCTGGCGAGCAGAGTGGGGCAGCAGCACGCCTCGCCCCGCCCCGGCCGCCGGCAGCGCCTCGGGCACGGTGCCACCCCCACCGGCCCGGGTGCGCCCCTCGGTCAGCCGACTGCGCCAGGCCACCCGGCAGGCTCGTGCGGCGAACCCCGCGCTGTCGGCGCGCCAGCGCCCCGCACCGCCCACGCCACCGCCTGCGGCACCTGAGACGCCCCGGCCACAGCCCACCATCCAGGCGACGGCACCCAGCCCCCAGGCTCCGAATCCTCAGCCGGCCAACCCGCAGCCGGTGACGCCGACGCCGCCTCCGGCCGCGGCGACCAGGAAGCCGACCAACGCCTGGTCGCTCTACGCGGTGCCGCTCGACGGCGTCTCGGTCGCCTCGTTGATCGCGAGCGTGCTGATGTGCGGCCCGCTCGGGTTCATCCTCGGCATCATCGGCCTGTACCGCACGGCCGACGACAAGCGTCGCGGCCGCTGGGCCGCGATCGCCGGCATCGCCATCAGCAGCCTGACCATCCTGGTCGCGATCGGCTACGTGATGCAGGCGATGTCCGCACCCGCACCCTGACGAGCGGTCACAGCGCCGGCGGCCCGCCGAGCGACCATTCGGCGATCACACGACAGCCGTGGTTCGCGTACCACTGCAGGCTGATCCGGTCCGCGCGACACCGCGCCGGCAGGAGCGGCGCCAGGGACGTACGCGTCGAGTCGAGATCCACTCCCCCGGCGACGTGGTCGACCGTGAGGTGCGGCACCGGCTCGAAGAGCCCCGCATAGGGCGGACACTGCGGGAACGCCGCGCTCAGCTCAGCGGTCAACGCGGCGAACGGCTCCGCGGGCTCGGGGTGCAGATAGATCGTGCCCCCGGCGAAGAGGCGTACGTCCTCGAGAACGAAATCGAACGCCGGCGCCGCGGCCGCGATCTTCTCGACCAGATCCAGATCGTCGCTCGTGGGCGAGGCGAGGAACGGCGCGAGCAGCGTGATGTGCGCGTGGACGAACGCCGGGTCGGTCGAGACGAACGAGTCGTCGTAGTGGCGCGTGCGCTCCAGGACGTACGTCTCCAGCGCAGGCACCGGGATGACCAGCACCGAGTGCCCGGCCGATCCCGTCGCGGCCTCCTCGATGTTCGTCATGCACCGGATTGTCACCGACGAGCGACGGCTCGGCTAGGGTGCCCGGGTGTCTACGCCTGAGATGCCCGCGGAACTGCTCAAGCACGCCCTCGACGCCACGGGGTTCATGCCTCCCGAGGAGGGCATCGCGCTGTTCGAGTACGCCGTGGAGCGGCTGCCCCACGGCCCGGCGGTCGAGATCGGGACCTACTGCGGCAAGTCGTCGGTCTATCTCGGCGCCGCGGCGAAGCTGACCGGCGGCACGGTGTTCACCGTCGACCACCACCACGGCAGCGAGGAGAACCAGGCGGGATGGGAGCACCACGACACCAGCCTGGTCGACCCGACCACCGGGCGGCTGGACACGCTGCCGACCTTCCGGCGCACGATCGAGCAGGCCGGTCTCGAGAACGAGGTGGTCGCGGTGATCGGCGCCTCGACGACGGTGAGCCGGTGGTGGACCACGCCGGTCTCGTTCCTCTTCATCGACGGCGGCCACGGCGTGGAGCCCGCGCAGCTGGACTACCGCGGCTGGGCGCCGAAGGTCATGCCCGGCGGCCTGCTCCTGGTCCACGATGTCTTCCCCGACCCGGCCGACGGTGGCCGGCCGCCGTACGAGGAGATCTACCTCCCCGCGCTCGCCTCGAAGCAGTTCGAGGAGATCGACGCGGTCGGATCGCTACGCGTGCTGCGACGCCTCTGACGTCTCGCAGCCACACTCCAGCGCCAGCTCCTCAAACCGCGCGGCGAGGGAGGTGCCGCGCATGATCCCGGAGCCTGCGGTGGAGCCGCCGTAGCGCTCCCCCAGCGCGTCCGCGGCCAGGATGACCGCGGCGGCGGTGAAGGTGGAGTGCTCCTCGGGCCAGAAGGCGTTGGGGTTCGGGTTGGGGTAGTCGGGCGACTCGTAGACCCACCCGGTCCAGTAGCCGCCGTCGTCGGCGCGCATGTGCTGCATGTCCTTGAACAGGCCCAGCGCCCGACGGTGGTCGCCGAGGTTGTCGAGCGCCATCACCAGCTCGCAGGTCTCCGCTCCGGTGACCCACGGGTTGGTGTCGACGCAGAGGGCGCCGAGTCCGGGGCGTACGAAGTGGTCCCAGCGCGACTCGATCAGGTCGTGACCCGCGGCGCCGACGACGGCACCGCCGAGGACCGGGTAGTACCAGTCCATCGAGTGGTGCGACTTGTCCTCGAACGAGTCGCGGTGGTGGCGCAGCGCGTGACCGAGCCGGCCGCCGACGAGCTCCCACTCCGGCTGCGGGTCGTCCATCAGGTCGGCCAGCGCGACGCCGGCGCGCAGCGACTGGTAGATCGAGGACGAGCCGGTGAGCAGGGCGAACGGGTCGCGCGGCGTCCAGGCGATCCCGCCGAAGGGCAGCTGCAGCCCGACGACGAAGTCCAGCCCGGCGCGTACGGAGGGCCACAGCCGCTCCACGAACGCCCGGTCACGCCGGATCAGCCAGTGGTGCCAGAGCCCGACGGCGAAGTAGGCGGACATGTTGGACTCGCCGATCGTCTCCACCGGAGCCCCGGAGACGATCTTCATCGGCCAGGAGCCGTCGGCGTTCTGCAGCGACGGGATCCAGTCGTACGCAGCCTCGGCCTCCTCCACCAGACCACCGACGAGCAGGCCCATGGCCGCCTCGACGTGGTTCCAGATGTCGGTGTGCTGGCCGGGCACCCACGGGATCGCGCCCGACGGCTCCTGGGCGCGGGCGATCGACCCGGCCGTGGCAGCGATCTGGGCAGGGGTCAGCACCCCGTCGACGTACGGGATCTCGACTCGCATCCGAGAATCAGCCGGCCGAGTTCGGGTCCGAGGCGATGGGGCCCGGCTTGCGGAAGTAGAGGACCATGCTCTTGCCGATCACCGGGTCGAGGACCTTGCCGGCGAGCCGCAGCGGGAGCGGGTTCTTCATGATCTCCCAGACCAGGAGCTGGTGATAGGCCTTCACCAGGACGTGCTTGTCGTTGTCGACGCCGACGGCCGACTTGAGCCACCAGTAGGGCGCGTGCAGACCGTGGGCGTAGGACTTGCCCTCGAAGATCATCGCGTCACCCGGTGTGCCGTCGTTGGGGCGGCCGGCCTTGGTGACCTTGTCGATGAGCTCGTGGTCGGTGTAGATACGGATGTGACCGCCGGTGGTGTTGTGGTAGTCCGCGGAGAGCTTCCAGTTGACGACCTCGGGCAGCCAGCGCGGCACCGAGATCGCGAGGGTGCCACCGGGGCGGAGCACCCGGACGAGCTCCTTGATGGCGTCGACGTCGTGGTGGATGTGCTCGAGCACCTCGGCCGCGACGATCCGGTCGAACTCACCGTCGGCGAACGGCAGCGACAGCGCGTCGCCCTCCTTGACCTCCGCGTTGGCGCCCGCGGGGGCCTCGTCGCGCATCGCGAAGAACCACTCCGAGACCTTGGCGAGCTCCTCGGCGTCCTGGTCGAACGCGATCACGTCGGCGCCGCGGCGGTACATCTCGAAGGCGTGCCGGCCACCGCCGGCACCCATGTCGAGCACGCGCTCTCCGGCCTTCAGGCCAAGGCGGTCGAAGTCAACGGTGAGCACGGCTCACTTCCTTCCGTTTCGTTGGTCGAGCTTGTCGAGACCGAACTCGTCGATGGACTGCTGATAGAGGGCCGTCATCCGCTCGGCGACGGCGTGCCAGGAGAAGTGCTCCTCGACCCGGGCACGGCCGGCGGCCGAGTAGCGGGCCCGGCGCTCGGGGTCGTCGAGCAGCGCCGCGATGGCCTGCTCGAGCTCCTCGGTGTCGCCCGGGGTGACCAGCTTCGCGCACAGGTCGTCGGGGCCGACGACCTCCGGGATCGCACCGGCACGAGAGACGACGAGCGGGGTGCCGCACGCCATCAGCTCGGCGGTCGGCAGCGAGAAGCCCTCATAGAGCGAGGGCACGCAGGCGATCTCCGCGGAGCCCATCAGCTCCACGAGCTCGGCGTCGGAGATGCCGTTGACGAAACGTACGTGGTCCTTGATCGCCAGCTTCTCGATGAGCTGCTCGGTCGGCCCGTCCTTCTTGGGCTTGGAGACCAGGACCAGCTCCAGGTCGCGTTCGGTACGCAGCTTGGCGAAGGCCTCGAGCAGGAACGCGATGCCCTTCAGCGGGGCGTCGGCGCTGGCCATGGCCAGGATCCGGCCCTGGACGCGGGGCCCGGTCGGCGGGACGAACTCCTCCGGCACACCGAGGTGCACGGTCTGCACGCGGTCCGTGGGGACGCCGAAGTCGGTGAGGATGTCGCGCTTGGAGTTGTCCGAGGGCGTGATCACGTGCCGCAGCTGGGAGGCGACCTTCGCCTGCATCTTCACGAACGAGTACCAGCGCCAGACCCCGAACTTCTTCTTCCAGCCCTCCGCACTCTCCAGCTCGATGCGCCGGTCGAACGAGATCGGGTGGTGGATCGTGGTCACCAGTGGCAGACCGAGGTCGGGCTCGACGCGCAGCAGCGGAAAGGCGAGCGTCTGGTTGTCGTGGACGATGTCGAAGTCGTCCGTGCGCTCCTTCAGGACCTTGAGGACGCGCTTCGCGAAGGTCAGCGGCTCCGGGAAGGCACCCGTGCGCATCCGCGCCCACTCCTCGACATCGACCAGGTCGCGGATCTCGGAGAGCCTCGGGTTGCCGAACGGGTCGGGCTCCTCGTAGAGCCCCAGGCTCGGCACCTTGGTGAGGGTGACACCCTCCCCCTCGAGGTCGAGCTCGGGATAGGGCTGACCGGAGAAGACCTCGACGGTGTGCCCCAGCTTGGCGAGCTCCCGGCTCAGATGGCGGATATAGACGCCTTGACCGCCGACGTGCGGCTTGCTGCGATACGACAGCAGAGCGATCCGCATCCGCCACCTCCCTCGAAACTAGGCAGAGCAAAACTAGAACGTGTTCTATACTAGCAGGTAGCCAGCGCCAGTCACTCTAATGCAGCCGCTTCAACAGACGGTGCCGGGCTGTGCGTCTAGGCTGGTGCCGTGGAGGGTTTCTGGACCCGGTTCCGCCTCGACCCGAGGCAGGCCGACAACGCACACATGCGCGCCTCCGATGCCGATCGGGAGGTCGTACGCACCGTGCTGACCGACGCGTTCGCCGACGGCCGGCTGACCCGCGAGGAGCACGACGAGAGGGTCGGCACCCTGCTCGAGGCCCGTACGCTCGGCGAGCTGCCCGCGCTCGTCGACGATCTCGTGGTCGTCTCGCCGGTTCCGGCGGAGGCCGCGGCCAGCCTGCCCGAGGCGCTCAGCTTCCGTGAGCAGGGGGCGGCTGCCTACCGCAAGGAGTTCCAGGAGGCGATCGCCACCTTCCTGATGGTCAGCCTCATCACCTGGGGCATCTGGCTGTTCACCACCGCCCCCGACGGGCACCCCTGGCCGCTCTACCCGATGCTCTTCCTGGTCGTGAACCTGGTCGGCACCGGCGTACGCCGCGAGGCGATCGTGCAGCGTGAGGTGCACCGCCTCGAGAAGAAGGCCGCCAAGAAGGCGGCGAAGAAGCCATCGCAGGACGAGATCGAGGCAGCCCCCGAGACGGCTGCCCCGATCCTCGACCCGCCGGGTCAGTCCGAGAAGGACCGGCCCGGCGATCCCTCCTGAGCCGCCGCTAGGCGCCCAGCTGCGGGTCGCTCACGGAGGGACGTCCGTTCTCCAGGTGCCCGGCGAACCCGCGGGACCAGGTCGTGCCCGGGATCGTCAGGGTCAGGTCGTACCAACCGCCGGTGGCGCGCGTGTCCACGTGGCGCGAGCGGATCCTGCCGGCGTACGCGCTGGTGATGTCGGCCTTCCCGGGCGCGGTCACGGTGAGTCGCTGGGAGCGGCCCTCGCGCCGCAGCCCGGCGGCGGTGGCGGGGTCGGAGCCCGCGGTGCCGGCGTAGGAGCGGAAGAAGCCGTTGGGGCCGTGCAGATGGATCTCGTAATCGCCGCTGACCGGCCACCGCACGGAGAGGCTGTCGCCCGCGCCGACGGTGTAGCTGTGCGGCGCGCCCTCCGGAGCCAGGAGCCGGGCCTGGAAGTGCGCACCGACACTGCCGGTGTTGCGGATCTCGACGGCGATCGCGCCGGCGGCGACGGTCTCGACGACCTCGAGCTGGTAGGGCGTCGGGCGAGCCGGGCGGGAGCCGCGCTCCTGGATGGGCATCGTCCCGTTCGCCGGCGCCTCCGGGGCGTAGTCCGGGTGGCGCTCGCGGTCGGCGGGCTCCCATCCGCTCGTGTCGGGCAGCGTGGGCGGCTCGGCGGTGCGGGAGAAGTCGAAGGCGGAGGTCAGGTCACCGCACACGGCGCGGCGCCAGGGCGTGATGTTGGGTTCGGCGACACCGAAGCGCTTCTCCATGAAGCGCAGGATCGAGGTGTGGTCGAAGGTCTCCGAGGAGACCCAGCCGCCGACGCTCCACGGGGAGACGACGAACATCGGCACCCGCGGCCCGAGGCCGTAGTGACCGTCGCCGTGGGAGCCGGTGTAGAGCTCGTGCTCGGTCGAGACGGTCGACTCCCCCGGCACCAGCGGGCTGTTGATGTGCGGCGGGACCAGGTGGTCGAAGAAGCCGTCGTTCTCGTCGTAGGTGATGAACAGCGCGGTCTTCGACCACACCTCGGGGTTCGAGGTGAGCGCGTCGAGGACCTTGGAGATGTACCAGGCGCCGTAGTTGGTCGGCCAGTTCGAGTGCTCGGAGAAGGCCTCCGGCGCCGCGATCCAGCTGATCGAGGGCAGGGTGCCGGCCTCGACGTCGGCGCGCAGGATCTCGAAGTAGTCCTGCCCGTCGACCGCGCGGGTGCCCCTGCGGGCCTTCTCGAAGAGCGGGTCGCCGGGCTGGGCGTCCTGGAACTTGTTGAAGTAGAGCAGCGAGTTGTCGCCGTAGTTGCCGATGTAGGCGTCGACCTTCTCCCAGCCCCACCAGTTGTCGCCCTCGGCGTTGAGGCCGTTGCCCTCGTCCTGGTAGACCTTCCAGCTCACCCCGGCGGCCTCGAGCCGCTCCGCGTAGGTGGTCCAGTCGTAGCCGGCCTCGTCGTTGTAGAGCACCGGCCCGCCGCCCTTGCCGTCGTTGCCGGTCCAGCCCGTCAGCATGTAGTAGCGGTTGGGGTCGGTGTTGCCGATGAACGAGCAGTAGTAGGCGTCGCACACCGTGAACGCGTCGGCCAGCGCGAAGTGGAAGGCCGCGTCCTGTCGTTCGAGGTAGGCCATCGTGGTCGTGCCCTTGGCCGGCACCCACTGGTCGTAGCGACCACGGTTGAGCGCCTGCTGACCGTCGGTCCAGCCGTGCGGCAGGCCTTCGAGGAAGGCGGCGCCGAGGTCGTCGACCTCTGGGTGGAACGGGAGCAGCTCGCCGTCGCCGTTCGGCTGGTGCCACACCGGCTTGCCCGAGGGCAGGATCGCCGGGTGCGGGTCGCCGAAGCCGCGGACGCCGCGCAGCGTGCCCAGGTAGTGCTCGAAGCTGCGGTTCTCCTGCATCAGGACGACCACGTGCTCGATGTCGCGGATCGTGCCGGTCCGACGGGCCGCGGGGATGGAGGCGGCGCGCGCGATGCTCTGGTCGAGCATGGTCAGCGCGGTCGCGCCGCCGGCGAGTCCGAGAAACCTACGACGATCGATGTCAACCACAGGAGCTCCTTCAGGTGGGGGTGGGGGCCACCATGGCGGCTCAGATGTTCACCGCGGCGACAGGTGACTGGTCGCCAGGTGACCGGCGGGCGAAGAGTTCGCCTCCGCCCGCGCGGTCAGGCCGAAGACCTCCGGCCGCAGCCGGCGCCGCAGCTGCGCGGTGACGTACGCGGCGGCGAGGAACATCACCAGGTCGGCCGCGATCAGGGCGAAGAGCCAGGAGGCATCCGCCGGTCCGTCGATCCGCTGCTGGATGTGCAGGTGGGCGACCATCGCGGAGACGACGAACGCGACGGCGGCGTAGAGCGTGATGCGCAGGTCGACCCTCTCCTCGTCGTCGCCCCGGACCCAGCGGCGGCCGACGCGCAGGAGGGCGAGCGAGGTCAGCGCCGCGATCACCGGCAGGAACGGCACCGCGTAGCGAGCGTGGATCCAGCCGCCGCCGGCGTGGAAGGAGGCCAGGTTGACGATGATGATGACGCAGTAGATGCCCATCAGCGCGCGCACGGCCAGCTCCAGCCGGCGCTCCAGGAGCGTCGGCTCCGGTCCGGGGATGACGACTCGACGCATCACCCCGTCCGGCCGTGGCCGGGCCTTCGCGTTGACGTCGAGCACCATGCCGGTGACGGTGACGGCCAGCGTCGCCGCGGCGGCCACGATCCAGATCTTCGGGATCACGTCGTCGGCCCACAGCGAGCCGTAGAGGTGCAGGTAGAGCTCCGGGTTGACCAGCTGGAAGAGCGTGTCGCCGTGGGTCTGCCGGGAGAACTTCTCGAAGAGCGCCGCGGAGGCGGTCGCGTCGCCGTAGAGCATGATGTTGCGTACGTAGAACCAGCCGATCACGACCACCGGCGCCAGTCCGATCCGGACCGCGAGCAGCACACCGCGGCGGAACGTACGCATCGTCGGGTCGCGCAGCCACAGCGCGGCGAGCACGCAGCCACCGAGCACGAGCACCGCCACCAGGCCGGTCGAGCGGAAGCTGGCCGCGGCGACGCCGGCGACGGTCGCCCAGACCAGCCGGTCGCGGGTGACGCCCTCGCGGATCATCCGGAAGCCGAGCAGCAGCGTCATCGAGGCGGCGACCATGCCCCAGCCGTCGTTGTAGATCGCGCCGCCGTCATAGGTCACCGCGCCGCAGCCGAGTACCATCGCCGCGGCGAGCACCGGGACCACCCGGCGCCTGGGCACCAGCTCACGAGCCAGCAGCCCGACCAGGATGATGCTCAGCGCGTAGCCGAGCGCGTTGAGCAGCCGCATGCCCAGGAGCGTGACCCCGACGTTGCCGACGGCGTCGCCGAGCCAGACCAACGGCAGGCTCATCACGTAGAACAGCGGCGGGTGGTTGGCGACCCAGATGTCACGGCGCGGCTCGTCGAGCCCGAAGAGCGCCTCGGCGAACTGCGGATAGCGCACCGGGTCCGCCGGGGTGTTCGTGTCGATCGTCGGCAGGACACCCTGGGACAGGACGATGGCGTACGCCGCGTGCTGCTTCTCGTCGGCCTTCAGCAGCGGCGGCATCCCGATCGCGTACTGCGCACTCATCGCGAAGCCGAGCACCCCCAGCAGGAGCAGGCAAACGGTCACCTGGGACAGCGAGCGCGGAGGCGTGGGCACCTCGACAAGCTAGTGCGCCTCGGTGCCGTCCAGGTGACGTCCGGGCGAACGGCGTCGATCGCTTTTCAGTCGGCGACCATCGAGGAGCCGGCGGCGACCTGCTCCCGGGTCGTACGCCGCCGCACGTCGCGCCGGTGACGCCAGATCTGCACCACGCCGAGGCCCCAGAACAGGTACTGCACCGACATCGCCCAGCGGAACGCCTCCGGCGTGTAGGAGGTCGAGTCGCCCGCGGTGCGCCAGTCGAGGATCCAGCCGACCAGCACGATCACGAGCAGCGCGGCGACGAAGCCACCCTGGTTGATGATGCCGCTGGCGCTCGCCATCCGGGCTGGCGGGTTGCTGGTGCGGCCGACGTCGAAGCCGATCATGGAGGCGGGTCCGCCGAAGCCGACGACGCACATCAGGAGCAGCAGGACCGGCAGCGGCGCCTCGCCCGGCCAGGCGAGCACGAGGGTCCACACGGATGCGATCACCGCGATCATCGTCAGTGCCAGGGTCGAGCGGTGCCAGGGATGGCGGCCGGCGAGGATGCCCATCACCGGGCCCGCGGCCAGGGCGGCGACGACGGTGACGGAGAGCAGGGTGCCGGCGAGGGTGTCGGAGAGCCCCTCGGAGGTCACCAGGAACGGGAAGCCCCACAGCAGCCCCATCAGGTGGGAGCTGAACGGGGTGGAGAAGTGGATCCAGAAGCCCAGGCGGGTGCCCGGCTGGTACCAGGACGCCCTCAGGCTCCGGAAGACCTCGCGCGGCTTGAGCGCGATGCCGCGGCGGTGCCGGGCGCCCGGGCCGTCGTGGACGAAGAGGAACAGCAGCACCAGCAGGACCGGGCCGATGAGCGCGGCGGTCAGGTAGGCGCGGGTCCAGCCGAGGTGGCCGAGCGCCCAGGTCATCGGGACCGCGGCGGCGATCGCGCCGATCTGGCCGATCGTGCCGGTCAGCTGGCTGACCAGCGGCACCTTGCGGGTCGGGAACCACGACGGCACCAGCCGCAGCACGCAGATGAACGTCATCGCGTCGCCCATCCCCACGAACGTACGTGCCAGCAACGCCAGCGGGTAGGAGTCGGCGAACGCGAAGCCGGCCTGCGCCACCGCCAGGATCACGGCGCCGGCGGAGAGGACCGTACGCGACCCGTACCTGTCGACCAGCAGCCCGACCGGCACCTGCATCAAGGCGTAGACCAACAGCTGGAGCATCGTGAAGACGGCCAGCTGGCTGGCGCCGATCCCGAAGCGCTCGGTGGCCACCAGCCCGGCGACCGCGAGGCTGCTGCGATGGAAGACCGCCAAGCCGTAGACCGCTACGCCGATGCCCCACACGAGCCATGAGCGTGCGGATGACTGGGGATCTTCGTGGCTCACATAGGGATGCTACGGGGTCTTCGGGGTCGCCGAGCTCCCGGTGCTGGCCCGTGGACGGCTGGCAGCGACCTCGGTCACAGCCCCTGTCGTCACGGGCGCGGCGAGGGTGCGGGCAGCGTCGAAGGTGCCCGGTCGCATCCGCCGTCGCAGCTCGGTGGCCACGTACGCGGCGACGGCGAACATCACCAGATCGGCCGTCACCAGGGCGACCAGCGCGAAGGTGCTGCTGACCGGCCCGTCGACGTACTGCTCGGTGTCGAGGTGGCAGACCAGGCCTACGACCATGAAGGCCAGCGAGACACCCAGGCCGATGCGCAGGTCGCGGGCCTCGTCGGGCGCGGTCGCTCCGGAGGTCGGACCCGTCGGGATGGATCGGAGCGGGAAGACGCGACCCAGGCGCAGCGCGGCGAGCCCGGCGCCGGCGGCGAGGAACGGCAGGAACGGCACCGCGTAGCGGGCGTGGATCCAGCCACCACCGGCGATGAACCCGGCGACGTTGACCAGGATCAGCAGGCAGTAGCCACCCAGAAGCGCCCAGATCGCCAGGTCCTGGCGGTGCTGCATCGTGCTCTGCGGAGCGAGCTGGATGCGCTGCAGGACCCCGGTGCGGCGCGGGTTGGCCTTCGCGGCGGCGTCGAGCACCAGGCCGACCAACGTGAGGGTGAGCACGATGACCGCCGCCTGGCTCCAGGTGTTGGCGATGTTGCCGTCGGTCCACAAGCTGCCGAGGAGATGGCCGTAGAACTCGGGGTTGACCAGCTGGAACAGCGTGGTGCCGTTGGGCTCGCGCCCGAACTTCTCGAAGAGCGAGCTCGAGGCCGTCGGGTCGCCGTAGATCTGGATGTTGCGCACGTAGAACCAGCCGAACACGACCACCGGCGCCATCCCGATGCACGCCGCGATCCCGACCGCGCGCCAGAAAGTACCCCGCAGGAACGTACGCAGCGACGGCTCCCGCAGCCACATGGCCACCAGCACGCAGAGACCGAGGAAGAAGACCGCGACCAGGCCGGTCGAGCGGAGGCCGGCGGCCGCCACGCCCACCGCTGCCGCGGCGACCAGGCGTTCGCGGGTCACCCCCTGGCGGATCATCCGGAAGCCGAGGAAGAGCGTCAGGAACGCCGCGGCCGAGGACCAGCCGTCGTTGTAGATCCCGCCGCCCAGGAACGTCATCGCGCCGCAGCCGATGCACATCGCCGAGGCGATCACCGGGACCGCCGGGCGCCTGGGCACGAGCTCGCGCGCCAGCAGGCCGACCATGATCGTGGTCAGGGCGAAGCCGAGCGCGTTGAGCAGCCGCATCCCGAGCAGCGTCAGCCCCGGCGAGCCGACCGCGTCGCCGAGCCACACCAGCGGCAGGCTCATCACGTAGAACAGCGGCGGGTGGTTGGCGACCCAGATGTCACGGTGGGCCTCGTCGGCCCCGAAGAGGCTCTCGGCCAGCTGCGGGTAGCGCACCGGGTCGTCGGGGATGTCGGTGTCGATCGTCGGGAGCGTCCCCTGGGAGAGCGCCACCGCGTACGCCGCATGGGCCCGCTCGTCGGCCTTGAACAGGGCCGGCATCGCGATCGCCACCTGGGCGCTCATCGCGAAGCCGAGCACACCCAGCAGCAGGACGCAGATCGTGGATTGGGACGCGGAGACCCGGGGAACGGACACATCTACGACCGTAACGCGCAAAACTGACGAGACACGCGGCCCACGGCTCACGTGCGGTGAACAGACCGCGACGGGCAGGTGAGCGAAGGTCGACGCGAATACTCGGTCGCTTCGGCCGTCGCCGGGCCGATAGCGTCCAGCGATGTCATGACTATTCCACCGCGCCACATCGCCATGGTCGCCTCTCCCGCGATCAGCCACGTCCTCCCGAGCCTCGAGCTGATCAAGGAGCTGGTCGCGCGCGGCCATCGGGTCACGTACGCCACCCACGAGTCGATGTCCGACGCGATCAAGCCGACCGGGGCCGAGCTGGTCCCGATGCCGACGGTGCTGCCCGTCGAGGACCGGCAGTGGCCCGAGGACCCGGTCGCCGGGATGGGCATCTTCCTCGATGACGCGATGCTCGTGCTGCCGCATCTGCACGCGTTCTACGACACCGAGCCGGCCGACCTCTACCTCTACGACATCGGCGGCTACGCCGCCCGGGCGCTCGCCGAGAAGCAGCAGCGCCCGTTCGTGCAGCTCTCGCCGACGTTCGTGGCCTGGGACGGGTACGCCGAGGAGGTCGGCGCACAGGTGCGCCAGCTGCCGGGCTACGACGACTACCTCGACCGGTTCTCGGCATGGCTCGAGGAAGCCGGGGCGACCACCCTGGATCTGGACACGTTCGCCGGGGCGCCGAAGCGCGCGCTCGCGCTCATCCCCCGGGCGATGCAGCCGAACGCGGACAAGGTCGATGAGAACGTGGTCACCTTCGTGGGGCCGTGCTTCGCGCTCGAATCGGACGAGACCTGGACCCGCCCCGCCGGCGCCGAACACGTCCTGCTGGTCTCCCTCGGCTCGGCCTACACCGGCGACGCTTCCTTCTTCCGCGCCTGCATCGAGGCGTACGCAGCCCTCCCCGGCTGGCACGTCGTGATGTCGATCGGCACCACGCTCGACCCCGCCGAGCTCGGCGAGCTCCCCGGCAACGTGGAGGTCCACCGCTGGCTGCCGCAGCGCGCCGTTCTCGCAGCGGCGGACGCGTTCGTCACCCACGCCGGGATGGGCGGGAGCAGCGAGGGCCTGATGGCGGGCGTGCCGATGATCACGGTGCCGCAGGCCGTCGACCAGTTCATGAACGCCGACCGGCTGGTCGAGCTGGGGGTCGCCCGTCGGATCGACGCCGAGGACGTCTCGGCGGCTGCGCTGCGTACGGCTCTGCTCGAGCTGCTCGAGGACCCCGACCGGGTCGCCCGGTCTGCTCAGCTGCGCGCCGACGCGATCGCTGAGGGCGGCACCCACCGGGCTGCTGACCTGATCGAGGGCATGCTCCACCGCTGGTCGAGCCGCCGGAGCCGCTAGGCGGAGGCGTGTCGAGACCAACACAGTTCACGTCGGCGCTCGATAGGACTGTGTTGGTTTCGACACGCTCGCTGGCGCTCGCGGCTCGACCAGCAGGGAAGCCTCTTTACTTAGTGGCTTGGCACTCGCTTCGCTCGCGCCTTGCTCCCGCGCTCCTCGGGAGACCGCTTTCGACCTCGTTCCTCGGTCGAGCGGTCTCCCTCCTCACTTGGTCGCCTCCATCATCTGCCTGAGCTCCTTCTTGAGCTCGGAGATCTCGTCACGCAGCCGGGCGGCGACCTCGAACTGGAGCTCGGCGGCGGCGCCCTTCATCTGGTCGGTGAGGTCGCCGATGAGCTGGGCCAGGTCGGAGGAAGGGAGGCCGACGAGGCCGCGCTCGCGGGCCTCGCGGGCGGCGTCGCCGAGCATCGGGGTGGGCGCCTTGGCGGACGTCTTGCCCGCGCGGCCCTTGGCCTCAGTGCCGGCCCAGGTGTTGAGCAGCTCCTGGGTGGACTCGTCCTCGCGGGCGAGCATGTCGGTGATGTCGGCGATCTTCTTGCGCAGCGGCTGCGGGTCGATGCCGTTGGCCTCGTTGTAGGCCATCTGGATCGCGCGCCGGCGGTTGGTCTCCTCGATCGCCGACTCCATCGAGGGGGTGATCTTGTCGGCGTACATGTGCACCTGACCGGAGACGTTTCGGGCCGCTCGGCCGATCGTCTGGATCAGCGACTTGTCCGAGCGCAGGAAGCCCTCCTTGTCGGCGTCGAGGATCGAGACCAGCGACACCTCCGGGAGGTCGAGACCCTCACGGAGCAGGTTGATGCCGACCAGGACGTCGTACTCGCCCAGCCGCAGGTCGCGGAGGAGCTCGATCCGCTTGAGGGTGTCGACCTCGGAGTGGAGATACCTGGTCCGGATCCCGGCGTCGAGCAGGTAGTCGGTGAGGTCCTCGGACATCTTCTTGGTGAGCGTGGTGACCAGGACGCGCTCGTTCTTCGCGACCCGGTCGTTGATCTCGCCGATCAGATCGTCGATCTGGCCCTTGGTCGGCTTGATGATCACCTCGGGGTCGATCAGCCCGGTCGGCCGGATGATCTGCTCGACGGTGTCGCCACCGACCTTGTCGAGCTCGTAGTCGCCCGGAGTCGCGGAGAGGTAGATGGTCTGGCCGATCCGCTCCAGGAACTCCTCCCACTTCAGCGGCCGGTTGTCCTGGGCGCTGGGCAGCCGGAAGCCGTGCTCGACCAGGTTGCGCTTGCGGGACATGTCGCCCTCGTACATCCCGCCGACCTGCGGGACCGCGACGTGGGACTCGTCGACGACGAGGACGAAGTCCTCCGGGAAGTAGTCGAGCAGACAGTTGGGCGCCGAGCCACGCTCACGGCCGTCGATGTGCATCGAGTAGTTCTCGATCCCGGAGCACGATCCGACCTGGCGCATCATTTCGATGTCGTAGGTCGTACGCATCCGCAGCCGCTGCGCCTCGAGCATCTTGCCCTGCTTCTCGAAGGTGCTCAGCTGCTGGTCGAGCTCGGCCTCGATGCCGTTGATCGCGCGCTCCATGCGCTCGGGACCGGCGACGTAGTGGGTCGCCGGGAAGACGTAGAGCTCCTGGTCCTCGGTGAGCACTTCGCCGGTGACCGCGTGCAGCGTCATCAGTCGCTCGATCTCGTCACCGAAGAACTCGATCCGGACGGCGTGCTCCTCGTAGACCGGGAAGATCTCCAGGGTGTCGCCGCGCACCCGGAAGGTGCCGCGGGTGAAGGAGAGGTCGTTGCGCGTGTATTGGATCTCCACCAGACGCCGCAGGATCGAGTCGCGGTCGTGCTCCTCCCCCACCCGCAGCCGGATCATCCGGTCGACGTACTCCTGCGGGGTGCCAAGGCCGTAGATGCACGACACGGTGCTCACCACGATCACGTCGCGCCTGGTCAGCAGGGAGTTGGTGGCGGAGTGGCGCAGCCGCTCGACCTCCTCGTTGATCGAGGAGTCCTTCTCGATGTAGGTGTCGGTCTGAGGGACGTACGCCTCCGGCTGGTAGTAGTCGTAGTAGGAGACGAAGTATTCGACCGCGTTGTCCGGGAACAGCTGGCGCAGCTCGTTGGCGAACTGCGCCGCGAGGGTCTTGTTGGGCTGCAGCACCAGCATCGGACGCTGCAGCTGCTCGGCGGTCCAGGCCACCGTCGCCGTCTTACCGGTTCCTGTGGCACCGAGGAGGACGACGTCCTTGACGCCGTCCTGGATCCGCTTGGTGATCTCCGCGATCGCTGCCGGTTGGTCGCCCGAGGGCTGGTAGTCGGAGACCACCTTGAACGGGGCGACACGACGCTCGAGATCGGTGACAGGACGCATGACGTCCAGGCTACTCGGGACCACCGACAGTCTTGGTGCCCTCGACATCCACGCCAACGCTCGGACTAGTCCCGCCGACGAAGCACCATGCCCACCGCCACCGTCCGAGCCAGCCCCACGATCGGCCCGAACGGCAACGCGAAGCCCCACCAGTAGGCGAGCTCGAACGGGAGCAGGGCGATCGAGAGCCACCCGCCGAGGCGCGGACGCGTCCACAGCAGAGCGCCGACCACGGCCTCGGCCAGGCACACCGCGGTGAACCCGGCCAGCAGCAGCACGGTCGTCGGGATACCGACGTCGACGAACGGGCCGTCGCCGTACGTCGGGAAGCCCATGAACATCCACACCTCGCCGTCGTGGGTCGCGAAGTGGTAGGTGCCATAGGCGGCCGGGATGCCGAAGCCGACGCTGAGCAGACCGGACAGCACCGCGGCGATCCTGCTCCAGACCGTCGATGCCGTGCGGTGGGAGCTCGGGATGGCGTGGGTGATCATGCAGTCACCCAACCGCGCCCCGCGCCCCGGAGAGCGAGTAGTGCGCTACCTGTCTCGGGCGCGGCGCTAGAGAGGAGCCCGCAGGGTCCCCTCCACATCGGCGAAGCCCGGGCCGGAGAACCCACGAAGCGGCTCGACACCCACGCCGCCGTCCGCACGTGGCCGCCAGACGAGCGGGAGTGCCACCGCGGCGAGTGCGCAGAGTCCGCCGGCGACAAGGACGGCGTACGGCACCAGCCGGAGCTCCGGGAGCATGACATCCGCGCCCACGCGGATCTGCGTGCGCACCGAGACGGCGAAGGTGGCGGCGGCCATCCCCAGCAGGAACGCGGAGACGATCGCGGCGGCGATCTCCTCGCGCCGGCGGACCTCGCCCCACGGGACCGCGTCGACGATGGCCAGGAGGCCGACCGAGAGCACGATGGCCACCAGCGGCATGATCGTCATCAGGTAGCGCTCGTGCGGATTGCCGCCTCCGGAGCGGAACTGGGCGAGGTTGACGATGATCACGAACGCGTGCGCGATCAGCACGAGCAGACCCACGGTCGCCACCGACGGGGTCCGGGGCGCGCCGACGACGAGGCCGTGCTCCCGGCCGTGGTCGCGCAGCCGCGCCACGACACCGAGCGCCAGCCCGAGCAGCGCGACGAGCGTGATCGTGTCGATGACCCAGTGCAGACCGGTGCCGCGCAGCGGGAGGGGCACCCACAGGTGGTCGTACCAGCCGTGCCAGAACCGTGGCGCGGTCATCACCTCGAACCAGGTGTCCACCTGCACCCGCTGGTAGCGCTCCAGGAGCGCAGAGCTCGCGGTCGGGTCGCCGTAGAGCACGATGTTGCGTACGTAGAACCAGCCGATCGCCAGGCCCGGCACCCCGGTCGCGATCGCGGTCAGCCAGGTCGCCCGGAGGAAGCCCTTCCAGGTGCGGTCGCGGAGCAGCAGCGTCACCCCGAGCGCGGCACCGCACATGATCACGGTGATCACGCCGGGCGCCTTCGTCGCGGCGGCCAGCGTGCCGGCGACCGCCATCACGATCATCCGGTTCCGCGTCACGCCGAGCCGCAGGATGCGCAGGGTCGCGAGCACGGTCAGCGACGAGGCCGCCACCGCGACGCTGTCGTTCATGATGAACCCCGCCGCGACCGCCAGCACCGCGGGCGAGGCGGTGATCGCCGTGGCGAGCATCGCCGCCGCAGGACGCCGAGGGGTGACCTCGAAGGCGATCAGACCGACCAGGAACACCAACGCCCCGTACGCCAGCGCGCTCATCACCCGCATCCCGGTGATCAGCACCTGCGGATTGTCGAGCGCGTCGGCGAGAGCGACCCACGGCACCCCGAGGAGGTAGTAGAGCGGCGGATGGTTGGCGGTCCAGATCATCCGGTGCCGGTCCAATTCCTCCCGGTTCGCGCCTCGGGCGATCTGCGGGAAGCGGTCCCGGTCGAGCGCCACCGGCGAGTCGATCGTGGGCAGGTCGCCGGCGTGCAGGGAGATGGCGTACGAGGCGTTCGGTCCCTCGTCACGTGCGTGGTAGGACAGCGCGTGCGTGGTGGCGAAGTAGAGGCTCATCGAGGCGGCGAACGCGGCCAGCAGGGCCAGTACGGCGACGAGCCGGGCCGAGGGCCTGGCAGGCGCGTCCGTCGACTCGGAGGCCAGGACAGCAGTGGCGTGACTCATCGCACGACTCCCGTGAGTTGGGCAGCTTCATGAGCCCGCACGCGCTGAGCTCGCGCCGAACGGTAGAGCACATCCGGTCCGCCACGGCGAGCGCTCGCCGGATCAGGAGGTGAACGCCTGGCGAACCTCGTCCTCCGTCAACCCGTAGTCGGCCAGGCTGTAGTCGTGCCTGGGCCGCGCGCTCCCGCTCCGGGACTCGGCGTCGATGCGGGAGACCTCGGCCCGGGCGGCGTCGCTCCACGGGATGTCGAAGTGGCTGTAGATGCCCTCGACCGTGCCGACCGGGTCCTGCACGAACCCGCGGTAGTCGACGTCGAGGAACTGCGCCTGGTCATAGCGCCGACGGGCCTCCCCGAACGAGCGCCACGAGCGGGAGAGCATCTCGAGCTGGGTCGCCCCGATGGTCTCCCCCACGAACGTGGTCGACATCCCCGCGGTCGCCTCCGCGGACAGCGAGCAGCCGGAGGCGACCGAGACGACCGGGTCCCGGTGGGTGACGACGACGAGCGCGTCGGGGTAGACCTCCATCAGCGCGTCGAGCGCGACCAGGTGCGAGGGGTTCTTGAGCACCCACCGCTTGTCGGTGTCGTTGAGCCCGATGAGCTGCAGGCTCCGGCGGTGGAGCTCGTACGCGTCGCGCCAGTGCTGCTTCGCCAGCCAGGCGGAGTAGCGCGGGACGTTGGCCAGCGACTCGAACGAGATCGACTTGCCGCTCTGCCGCAGCACCCGCCAGCACTCCTCGACGCTGGTGGCGTCCATGTAGTGGATCCCCATGAACTCGGGGTTGGTGACATGGTGCTGCCGGTAGGCGTTCTGCAGCGCGTCGAAGACCGGGTCGTCCTCCCAGGTCTCCCGCGGCGGCCGCGGCTGGGGGAACTCGGTCAGCCAGGTCTCGAGGCCCTGGTGGGCGGGGTCGGCGGCCAGGAGCCGGTGCAGGGCGGTGGTGCCGGTGCGGACGAGCCCGGTGACGAAGATCGGCCGCTCGATGCGTACGTCCTGGTGCTGGGGGAACTCCGCGAGCCGGGCCTGCGTCATCAGCCGGCCGACGAGGGCGGACTTCACCTGGGCGCGGTGGAAGTAGTTGCCGACCGGGGTCAGACCGGCCTCGGGCGAGGCGAGGTCCTCGACGAGCAGCCGCAGCCCCTCCTCGTGGTCGGTCCCGCCGAAGTCGCTCAGCCCGGTGGTGCGGGTGGCGGCGGCGCAGATGTCCTCGTACGTCCCGACGTCCGCCCGCTCGCGCGGTGCGGTCTCGTTCGGGCGCGTCTCAGTCATGGAACTCCCCGCAGTCGACGTTGAGCACGGTTCCGGTGACCGCGGAGGCCAGGTCGCTGCCCAGGAACAGCGCTGCGCGGGCGACCTCCTCGGGGGTGGCGAGCCGCTTCAGGTCGGTGGGGGCGGCCTTCTCGGCGTACACCTCCTCGTGGGTGCGTCCCGACTCCGAGGCCATCCAGTCGAAGTAGGCCTTGTTGACGTCCTCGTAGATGTAGGAGGGCGCGACGGAGTTGACCCGGATGCCGCGCGGGCCGAGCTCGGTGGCCAGCGACGAGGCGAGGTGTGCGAGGGCTCCCTTGGAGAGCTTGTAGCCCGCGAACTCCGGCTGGCTCTGGTAGAGCACCGCCGAGTTGATCATCACGATCGCGCCGCCGGGCTTGTCGGGGGTGGCCGCGAGCGCGTCGGCGAAGAGCGCCGAGAGCCGCAGCGGGGCGTACACGTTGGACTCCTGGGCCAGCCGGAGCGCGTCCAGCGGGATCTGGGTCAGCGGGTCCATCGGCGGGATGCCGAAGGCGTTGTTGAGGAGCACGTCGACACGGCCGAACTCCTCCAGCGCGGCGTCGACCAGGTGTCGGCGGGCGTCCTCGTCGGTGATGTCAGTCGGCACCACCAGGGCACGCCGTCCGTGCTCCTCGATGACGCCGGCCATCTTCTGCAGCCGCTTCTCGGTGCGGCTGGCGAGCACGAGGTCGGCGCCCATCAGCGCGGCCTGCTCGCCGAGCGAGCGTCCGAGGCCGGGGCCGACCCCCGAGAGCACGACGACCTTGCCATCCAGGAGTCCAGTCATGGCGCCTAGAGTAGAACGTGTTTCAGTTCTTGAAAAGGCACAGCCTGGAAGGGGTTCGGCGCGGAAGGGGTCAGGCCGGGAAGCTGAACCTCGCCACCTCGTCGACCCATTCGGCGTACGCCCCGATCTCCTGCGGCACCTGCTGCCCGCGGACGAGGTCGGCGTGGGCACGGAGCACCCGGGACCAGTCGGCGCACGGCCCGCAGGTCGCCCGCCCGCACTCGGCGGTGTGCTCCCGCGCCACCTTCTCCAGCAGCGTGCGGAACGTGCCGCTGTCCTCGCCCGCGGCGAGCGCCTCGACGACGGCCCCGAGCACCTGGGCTGCCTGGGCCGGGGCGCCGACCAGGATCGCCATCAGGATCCCGAGGGCGTGGTGACCGGCCGGGCCGGCGCTCACCTTCGCCGGCGCCGTACGCGCGAGCCGATAGACCGCGAGCAGCTTCCGGGCGCCTCCGGGCGTCGCGCAGAAGCGCGCCAGCTCGCTCGTGAACAGCGCTTCGCCGGGCGTCATCTCGAAGCTCGCGACCGCACTCTGGCGGCCGGACCGGTCACCGGCGCCCGTGGCCAGCGCGGAGGGCCACGACGGCACCGCCTGGCGCATCAGCGACCGCATGAACCGCACCGCGGGGTCGCCCGCGAACGCGCGCAGCGCGAACGGCACGTCGAAGACCCGGGAGAGGTACGCAGCAGGCTCCGCCACCCGGCCCTCGAGCGATCGCCGCAGCATCTGCGCATCCACGGCCGCGACGACCGCGACCTCCTCCTGGCCGCCGAGCTCGTCGACGGCCCGCAGCACGCCGGCCGTCGTGGCGGGGTCGCACCGGTCCAGGTCGTCGACGTAGACGATCGTCCGGACAGCCACGGCGCCCGCCAGCGCGCCGGCCGGCGGGCCCGGCGGCGGTCCGGGCGGCGCCGCCCGCAGCGCGGCCTCGTAGGCCGCGACCTCCCGGTCCATCGCCGCGAGGGCCATGCTGGTGGTCATCGGCTGCTGCGTCCGGCGCTTGCCGCGTTGCGTCTCCTCCTCGGGCAGCCCCGCCAGGGCGGCCCGCAGCTCGGCCGTCCGCCGTTGCGCGGCCTGGTGCTTGGCCACCAGCGGCGGCGGCTGGGTCCTGCCCACGCTCCGCACCCGGTCGATCACCCGGCTCGCCACATCGCCGTCGGCGTACTGCCGGGCGTCGATGCGTACGTGTCTCGTGCGGACGGCGTAGCTGTCGTCGTGCTCGGTGAGCCACTCGATGCGCTCCTGGACCTTCCGCAGGAACGTCGACCTGCCGCTCCCGGGCAGCCCCTGGACGGCCACCGAGATCGGCAGCTGGGTGTGCGCGGAGACGAGGAGGCGGGCGACCCGGTCGACGTCGACCCGATGGCCCAGGACGTCCTCGGACTGCTCGGGCGCGGTGTCGATCACGGGACCGGTGACGATCGGCACCTCGGCGGTGTCTCCCGCCGCGGCCGCCTCCGACTCCGACTGCACCGGCGGGGGAACCGGGTCCGGCGCGAACTCGACCTCTGGGGCCTCGGAGATCTCGGGCGCCCGAGGAACGTCGGGAACGTCGGGTGCGTCCACACTCTCGGGAGCGTCGACGATCGAGGCCCGCCCCGGCAGCTCCTCCCCGGGCTCGGGCATCTCGGCGAGCGGCGTGACCGGCAGACCGAGCTCCTCCTCGACCGCCTGGAGGGCCTTGGCGAAGTCGGCGGCGCTCCAGTGCCGCCCGGCGCGGCGCTTGAACATCGCCTTGCGCAGCGCCTCCTCGAACGACGCCGGGACGTCGTCGCGGTCGATGGCCGTCGGGTCGGACCCCCGGATCCGCTCCGCCAGCGCCCCGGGAGCACCGGAACCGTCCGGCCCCTCGAACGGCGTACGTCCCACCAGCAGCGTGTAGCAGGTCGCGGCCAGGCTCCAGATGTCCGCCCAGGCGCTCGGCTCGGGTGGCTCGGCAAGCATCTCCGGCGCCATCCACGGCAGCGAGGGCGACTCGGCGCCGCCGGGACGCCCGGCCGAGGAGAGGCTTCCGAAGCCGACCAGCTGCGGCTCGCCGCCGCTGGTCAGCAGGATGTTCCCCGGCTTCACGTCGCCGTGCAGGATGCCGTGGCGGGCCGCGACGTCGAGCGCTCCGGCGACCTTGATCGTGAGGCTGAGCGCCTCGGCGACGGGGAGCCGCTCGCTCCGTCTGCGCGCCTCCAGGTCGCCGCCGGCGCGGTGGTCCATCACGACGAAGCAGCGGTCGTCGTCACTGACCCCGACGGCGTGCAGCGGCAGCACGTGCGGGTGCGCGGCGAGCTCGGCGACCTCCTTGGTCTCCCGGGCGAGCGCGTCTTGGATCTCCGCGCTGAGCCGGTCGTTCCAGACCTTCACGGCGACGTCGACCTTCTCCTGCTGCCACTCGTAGAGGAAGAGCTCCGAGGAGTCGCCCGCGCCGATCAGCGCGCGATGCCGGAAACCCGGGATCGTCGGTGGCTCGTGGTGGGGGCTGGCCATGGGCGGCAAGCATAGGCGTCCGACGCCTTCGCGTCGCGCCCTACCTCAGCTGAGCATCCGGCGCGCAACCGCCCGCTGACGTGCGGTGATCCTCTCCGCATACCCCCCAGGGTTCAGGGTCTCGGTGTGCGGGAGCAGGTCACGTACGTCCCCGAGGCTCACCTTGTGAACTACCGGACCGTCGGCAGCGGTGAGGTCGCGCTCGAGCCGCTGCCAGCGGAGCATCACCGAGCCGGTGCGGTGGCCGGTGGTCTCGAGCCAGTTGGCGATCGGCTTGCCGTCCAAGGGTGGGCGCTCGGAGATCACGAAGCGCATCACGCCGTCGGGATCGGTGATCGCCTGGGCCTTGGTGAGGCTGGTCTGGTGCGTCTCGTAGTCGGTCGAAGCGTACCAGTCGGACCCGATCTGGAACCCCTGGTACGAACAGTCGTCGCACCGGGGCACCTCGACCACGAGCGCCTCGTCCTCGGCCAGCTCGTAGTGGCCGATCGAGGAGAACTGCGACTCCAGCCCGCCGGGCGTGCGCGCCGGGACGGTGAGGGTGTTGACCGGCTCCTTGTACTGGAAGAACTGGGGGAAGGCGAACCAGGTCTGGATCGAGCCGGTCAGCGATCGCGCCGCGACCTCGTACTTCTTCCGGAGCAGCTCCTGGGTGAGCGGGCGGCGCGGCCGACCGAGGGTGTCGGGACGCTCGATGGTGATGGTGCCGCGGGTCTCGGTGTCCCAGTCGTTGAAGACCTCGCGCACGATCAGGGTCTTCGCGCCCGGTTCGGCGGTGTAGGTGAACTCGAAGGACCCGTCGTCGTCGAGCTGGAGCTTGCGGTCGTCGAAGGCCATCAGGCTGGTCGCGGCGGCATCCGCGGTGTAGGCGCCACCCATCACCTGGAAGGAGAGGTCGGCGCTCGTCCCACGGCGGCCGCGGACGACGTACTCGACGCCTTCTCGCAGGTAGGCGTTGAGGTAGATGGCGTCGGGGTTGTCCAGGCCCTGCTTGGAGAACTGGTGGGTCGGATTCACGAAGAGCGGCTGCTCGAGGTCGTAGTCGAACGCCGTCTGCATCGCCATCCGGATCCGTCCGGAGAGGTACTCATAGCCCTCGAGCCGGTCGGCCTCGGTCCGGATGAAGGGCGCGTTCGCGATCAGCTCCTCCGCCTCCGCGATCGCCCGCTGGAGCGGCTCGGTCAGGCCGTACGCCGCGCTGGGCTCCGGCGAGGTCATCCGTTCGCCTTCGCGATGATGTTCTCCGCGTACCACTCCAGGTGCTTGATCTTCTTCTCCAGCGGCTCCGGGTCGGCGCCCTTCACGTAGGGATCGCGGAAGCCGACGATGCAGTCGGTCACGCCCTTGTCCTCGAGCCGCTTGATCCCGTCGAGGTCGTACGCGTCGTAGCTGATCACGTGGACCTCGAAGTCGTCCCGGGTGTCACCCTCCTCGCGCCGGATCTCGGCGAGGCGCACCAGCAGGCGGTCGAGCTCCTCGCCGTCGCCACCGGCGTGCATCCAGCCGTCGCCCTTGAGGACCGCCCGGCGCAGCGCGGCGTCGGCGTGGCCACCGACGAGGAGCGGGATCTTCTCGGTCGGCGCGGGACGCTGCTGGAGCGGCGCGAACTCGTAGAACTCGCCGTCGTAGCCGAAGAAGTCACCGCTCGGGTCGGTGAGGCCTCGCAGGATGTCCATGCACTCGTCCATCCGCTTCCCGCGCCGCTTCCAGTCGACGCCGAGGGCGGCGAAGTCCTCCGGCCACGGGGACAGGCCGACGCCGAGGCCGAGCCGGTTGCCGGAGAGGAAGGCGAGGCTCGAGGCCTGCTTGGCGGCCAGCACGGGCGGGCGGACCGGCAGCTTCACCACGAACGGCGTCAGGCGTAGCGTCTCGGTGACCGCGAAGAGGTGGGCGCACAGGATGAACGCCTCGATGAACTCCTTGCCCTGCAGGAACTCCCGGTCGCCGGTGTCGGTGTAGGGATAGGTGGAGTCGGACTCCTCGGGATAGATCAGGCTGTCGGCCACGGTCATGCTCGTGTAGCCGGCGGCCTCCGCCGCCTGAGCCAGCGGTGCGTAGTAGTCGGCCTGCGTCATTGCCTCGGCATAGGTGAAGCGCATGGGCCAACACTAGAACGTGTTCTAAGTTTCTGCCAGAGTGTTCGCCATGTCTCCTTCTCTCGATCGTCCTGCTGGCCTGGACTCGCCGCTGACGGCGAGGATCATCAAGTACGGCGCCCGTACCAACGCGGCGCTCTTCAAGCTGACCAACGGCCGGGTCGGCGGTCGGTGGCGGGTGATGGCGGGCTGGCGCAAGCCCGCGCCGGTGCTCCTCCTCGAGCACATCGGCCGCACGTCGGGACGCACCTTCAGCACTCCCCTGCTGTTCATGCGGTCCGGCCCCGACCTGGTCGTCGTCGGCTCCCAGGGCGGGCTGCCGAAGGATCCGCAGTGGGTCGCCAACCTGCGCGCCCAGCCCGACGTCGCCGTCCGCCTCCCCCGCAGCGGCCGCAGCCTCGTCCGGGCCCGCGTCGCCGACCCCGCCGAGCGGGCCGCGCTGTGGCCGCAGCTGCTGGGGACGTACGCGGACTTCGAGACCTACCAGACCTGGACCGACCGGGAGATCCCGGTCATCGTCCTCTCACCTCGCTGAAGGAGACCTGCCATGACCACGCACATCGATGGCGTTCAAGAGCTCATCGACCGCGCCGAGATCACCGACGCGCTGACCCGCTACACCCTGGCCGTCGACGACGGTGACTGGGACGCGCTCGACACGGTGTTCGCCGCTGACGCCACGATCGACTACTCCGAGTCCGGCGGCACCGTCGGCGAGGTCGCCGACGTCAAGAAATGGCTCGCCGAGATGCTGCCGGCGTTCTCCAGCAAGCGGCTGCACACGATCGGCCAGGTCGGGATCACGTTCACCGACGAGGGGGCGGACGTCGTGGCGTACTTCGACAACCCGATGGTGATCGCCGACGGGTCCGGCGGCGAGCGCGTCGTCGAGGTCGGCGGCCGCTACCGGCACAGCTTCGTGCGCACGCCGGACGGCTGGCGCTCCCGCCACCTCCACGAGGAGGTCTTCTGGACCCGCGGGTTCTGACGCGTCAGGCCGCCTGGCCGCTCACCACCCACTCCGCGAGCCCGGCGAGCGGAACCAGCAGGTCCCGGCCGCGGTCGCTGAGGGCGTACTCCACGCCCGGCGGGATCGTCGGGAAGACCGTACGCGTCACGATCCCGTCCTCCTCCAGCGTGCGCAGGGTCCGGGTGAGCATGCGCTGGCTGATCCCCTCGACCCGGCGCCGCAGCTCGTTGTAGCGGTGCGGGCGCTCGGCCAGCATCACCAGCACCAGCAGCGTCCACTTGTCCCCGAGCATCTGCAGGGTCTGCGTCACCGGACACGCCTCGTAGTCCCCGGCCGGGACCAGCTCCGGCAGCCCGGGGCCGAGAGCCACGCTCACGATGTGCCGGGGCACATCGGTGTTCCCATCTGACATTGAAGTGCCTTCTTCCGCGAGCGCCGCCGGACGGCGAGGGTTGCTGACATCAGCAACCTATCCATGAGGGAGAAGAAGATGAGCACGATCGCGGTCCTGGGCGCCGGCCCCGGCCTGGGGATGTCGGTGGCGCAGCGGTTCGCCGAGGAGGGGTACGCCGTCGGGCTGGTCTCCCGCAGCGCGGACCGCCACCCGGGCTACCTGGAGACGCTGGCAGCCAGCGGAGTGCCGGCCGTCGCGGTGGCCGCCGACCTCCGAGAGCCCGGTGGCATCAGCAGCGCCCTCGCCGAGATCACCGCCGAGCTCGGTCCGATCGACGTCGTCTACCACGGCCCCGGCGCCCACGACCTGAGCGCACCGACGGTCGGCATCCTCGAGACCGGCCCCGCTGAGATCCGCCGCGCGACCGCCGAGATCGTCGAGCCCGCCGCCGAGGTCGCCTCGCTCGTCCTGCCCGCGATGCGCTCCCGTGGCAGCGGCTCCCTGGTGTACGTCTCCGGGGTCAGCGCGCTCGTCCCGCTCCCCTTCCTCGGCCCATACGCCCCCGCCTCGGGCGCACTGCGGACCTACGCCCGCACCCTCGCCGCAGCCGTGGCCGAGGACGGCATCCACGTCGGCTCGCTCGTCGTCGGCGGCCTCATCGAGCGCGGCGACATCCACCAGATGCTCACCGAGCCCGGCACCCCCGCCCCCTACGCCACCCTCGACCCGGACAAGGTCGCCGACGCCGTCTGGCGGCTGGCTGCCGGGACCGAGGACGAGATCGTCTTCGACGTGCTCACCCCGCAGCACTGAGATCGCCGCATCGGGCGAGGAAGACATCCTCCTTGCCCGGGCGATCCGGGGCGTCGCGTACCTCGCTCACGGTGAAGCCGTGAGCGAGGAGGTCGCGCTCGATCTCGGCGCGGCCGCGGAAGCGGAGGGTGGAGGTCGAGGTCAGGGTCTCGTCGCCGATGGTGGTCGACCCCTGGAAGGTGACCAGCGGAAGGTCGACGTCGGTGACCGTGCGGGTGACGACGGCGGTGCGGCCGTCCGGAAGGTCGACGGTCGTCGGTGGGAGATCCCACTCCTCCCAGGCTCGGGCCTCCGGGCGACGGGTCTCGAAGACGAACCAGCCACCGGGGCGGAGACCGCTGCGAACGCCGGCGAGCGTCACGGACCAGTCCTGGTCGGAGACGAAGACCTGGGCGACGTTGCCGGTCAGCACGGCCAGGTCGGCGTCACCGGGAAGGTCGGCAAGCGCGGTCGCGTCGCCGTTGATCCAGGTCACGCGGTCGGCGCGTGGCTTGGTGCGGGCGACGTCCAGGGACGCTGCGGCAGGATCGACGCCGGCCACGGTGAACCCCTCCTCGGCCAGTCGAACCGCGAGCGAGCCCGTGCCGCAACCGATGTCGACGACACGATGGGCGCCGACCTCGTGGGCGATCGCGACATAGACCTCCAGATCGGAACGGTCGCTGTCGAAGACGTCGTAGAGCTCGGCCTGACGGGGGTCCGCGAACGCGGCATCGGGTTCTCGCATCGACCCGAACCTAGTCAGGTCGCGCACCCTCCCGCACGCGGTTAACCCTGGAGGTGGTCGATGATCGCGGGGGTGATGGTCTCGGGCCGCTCGGCGCTGGCCAGATGCGCCGAGTCGGGGACCACCAGCAGCCGGCCGTCCTCGACCGTCTTCGCGATCTCCTTCAGATGGGGAGGCGGCGTGGCTGGGTCATCGACACCGGCGATGGCCAGGGTCGGTGCGGTGATCGCGGGCAGGTCGTCGCGCAGGTCCATGGCGGCGATGACCTCGCAGCAACCGGCGTACCCCTCGGCGGGAGTCTCGGCCACCATCGCCTCGCAGGACGCCTTCACCTCGGGGCTGGTCTCGAGGAAGCCAGGGGTGAACCAGCGGGCGACGACCGCCTCGGCGACGGCCTGGGCCCCCTCGGTCCGGACCGTCGCCGCACGGTCGCGCCAGGCTGAGGACGGAGCCAGGTACGCGCCGGTGCACAAGAGGACGAGGCGGTCGACGCGGTCGGGGTTGCGTGCGGCGAGCCGCATGCCGGTCATGCCGCCGAGCGAGAGGCCGACGAAATGGGCTCGCTCGACACCCAGGCGGTCCAGGAGGGCGACGACGTCGTCGACGAGCTCGTCGATCGAGTAGGGGCCGGCGGGCACGGGCGACGCGCCGTGTCCGCGGGTGTCGTAGCGCACCACACGGAAGTGCCGCTCGAGATCGTCGAGGTTCTCGTCCCACATGGCGTGGGTGGCGCCCAGCGAGTTGGACAGCACCACCACCGGACCGTCCGTCCGGCCCGAGACGACATGGTGCACGTCGACCGCGTTCACGACGCCACCTGCTCGCGGCGGACCGGGGCACGGCTGGCTACACGGGTGACGTCCATGCCCGAGAATCTAGGAGCGCCGACCTGATGTTGGGAAGTATCGATATGCCCGGCATTGATACGCCCGGCGTATCAACAACCGAGCAGGCGTCAGCCGAGGCCCGGCCGGGCGTGCAGCCCGCCGCCGGACTCGTAGAGCAGACCCTTGTCCTTGATCAGCTGTCCCGCAGCCGCCAGGACCGGGCTGGTGCCGACGGCGGTGCTGGACATCGAGGTGATCGCCTCGAACATCTTGACGGCAGCGTCGTCCACGGCGGGCCAGTTCCACTCCGAGGGAGCGGGACCGATCGGCTCGACGGCGTGCCAGCGGGTCGCGCGGGCCTCGGCCATGGTGGTCAGGGTGCTCCAGCCGAGGCCGCCGAGACCGACCACGCCACCGAAGTTGAGGCTGATCAGACCCCAGCCGCTGCACTGGTACTCATAGGCCGACGGACCGAACTCGGACTCGTCCAGCTCGACCCGGGTGATCACCGGCTCGGGGCCGGTGTTGGGGGCGTAGAGCTTGAACGCGGGCCGAGCCGCCAGCAGCGAGGCC
The DNA here is from genome assembly GCF_015752315.1 of Nocardioides luteus. Taxonomy (NCBI): domain Bacteria; kingdom Bacillati; phylum Actinomycetota; class Actinomycetes; order Propionibacteriales; family Nocardioidaceae; genus Nocardioides; species Nocardioides luteus. Next base: position 2,560,111 of record NZ_JADOVJ010000001.1, on the reverse strand, counting down.
GAGGCCGTCGTGGTGATCTCGCTCAGCGGCTGGCCAGGGGCCGAGTAGGCGTCGAAGACCCGGAAACCGAGGTCGAGGGCATAGCCGACGACGAACCGTCGGTCGTCCTGGGCGGCGTAGAAGTTGCGATTGAACACGTAGGGGGAAACCTCGCTTGAGTCCCAGTGGTCAGCCGATCCGGTTCGCTGCGGATGACCCGGTGGGAGGTGGTTCGGGCAGCGCGACACTATCGCGCCCGGAGCGACGACCTGGCAACCGGTTGGTGATCTGTGTCTCCCGCGGGTGCCTCAGGAGTAGGTGCCGCGGACGGTGTCGGTGGTCGGCAGCGACTGGCAGCCGAGCCGGATCCCGTCGTCGAGGTCCTCCTGCTCGAGCACGTCGTTGCGCGCCATCTTCACCTCGCCCTCGAGCAGCCGGAAGGCGCACGCCGAGCACTCGCCCTCGCGGCAGGAGTAGGGCGCCTTGACCCCCTTCGACTCCAGGAAGTCGAGCATCGGCGTGCCCGGGTCCCAGTCGTCGTACGTCGTCGTGGTGCCGTCGAGCTCGATCTCCAGCGTCACCGGCTGCTGGGCGACACCGTCGCCCTCGATGACCTCCGCCTCGGCCTCCTCGACCGGGGCGACGTCACCGAACGGGTTGCCGCCCAGGGACGCGAACTTCTCCTGGTGCCGGCGTGCCCGCGGGAACTCCAGCTCCTTGAGCGCCGCGATCGTGGCCTTCATGAACGGCGCCGGGCCACAGACGAAGGCGTCGTACGTCAGATGGTCCGCCGCGAACGCCTTCAGCTGCTCCCCGGTGGGCAGCCCCTGGACCGACTCGAGCCAGTGGACCACCTGGAGCCGGTCCGGATGCTCGGCGGCCAGCCGCGCCCACTCCTCGGCGAAGATCACCGAGCGCTCGTCGCGGTTGGCGTAGAAGACCACGATCCGGCCGGTGCCCTCCCGCAGAGCGGTCCGGGCGATCGAGATGATCGGGGTGACGCCCGACCCGCCGGCGAAGAGCAGGAAGTCGGCGTCGATGTCGGCGGGGGTGAAGATCCCACTCGGCGGGAGCACGCGAAGCGTGTCGCCGGGGCGGAGGTTGTCGCAGATCCAGTTGGAGGCGTAGCCGTCGACGGTGCGCTTGACCGTCACGGTCAGCGGGTCGCCCGGCGCGCTGGAGAGCGAGTAGCAGCGGGCCGCGAGACCGTCACGGTCGCTCGGCACCGCAACGGTGAGGAACTGTCCCGGCTTGGGCTGGAAGGCGTGCCTCACGTCCTCGGGGAGCTCGAAGACGATCGAGTGCGCGTCGGCTGTCTCCTTGACGACGTCGCTTACGGGCAGCAGGAAGGAGTCAGTAGCCATCCTCGGCTCCGATCTGGATCCGGCCGTCGGCGACGGCTGCTTCGATGGACGCGGCCAGACGGGGGCAGCGGGCGTGGACGAGCCGCGCGCCGTCGGCGGCGGCCTTGCGGCGTACGAGGTCCGGACACTGGGCCTGCGCCTCGGCCGTCCACTGGACGGAGGTCTGGTGCTCGCTGTTCTTCTTCACCCCGACGCGGGCGAGACAGTCGAGACACTCCACCTCGACCAGGCGGGCCTGGGTGTAGAGCCGCTGGTCCTCGATGGTCTCCTGCGACGTCGGGACGAACGAGGCCATCAACTGACCCCGGCGTCGCTCGACGCGGCGGCCTCGGTTTCGGCCTTCTCCGCCTCGATCCGGCGGAGGTTCTCGGCGACCTCCTCGTGCCAGAACTCGTTGGCCTTGGTGGTGTCGACCTCGAACTCGAAGCGGGCACGCATCTCCGGCTCGATGTCGGCGACGTCGACGTAGAACTGCTCGTACCAGCGGCGCAGCTGGTAGACCGGGCCGTCCTCCTCGCACAGCAGCGGGTTCTGCACCGGCGCCTTGTTCTCCCAGATCGCCACGTCCTGGAGGAACCCGTCGCCGAACATGTCGGCGTACTTCTTGCCGATGAAGTTGGCGGTCTTGTCGTCGAGGCCCTCGGGCTTCTTGACGGTGATGCCGTACTGCAGGAGGAACGAGTCCGGACCGGTCGGGATGTGGCAGTTGATCAGGATCACCTCGGTCACGAAGCCCTTGTAGTCGACCTCGAGCCAGTTGATCATGTACGCCGGGCCGTAGTAGGTCGCCTCGGACTTGAGGAACATGTCGGCGTCGCCGTAGCCGCCGGCCACGTCGGGCCGCCCCTTCGAGGCCATGTACTGCGTCGCGGTGTGGTCCTCGAAGACGTTGCGGAAGTCGGTCGGGAAGGCGAAGTGCACGTAGTAGAAGTGCGCCATGTCGACCACGTTGTCGATCAGCTCGCGGCAGTGGCTGCCCTTGATCGGGACGGTGTTCCAGATCCAGTCGGTGTAGACCTCGCGGTTGCTGATGTCGGGCAGCTCCGGCGGCAGGATGTCGTAGTCGGCCTTCGACCCTTCGGGGTCGTGCCAGATCAGCAGCGAGTCGTTGCGGATCACCGTCTCGTACGCCTTGGTGCGGGCGCGCAGCGGGACCCGGCGGGCGTAGGGGATCTGCTTGCAGCGGCCGTCGGCGCCCCAGCGCCAGTCGTGGAACGGGCAGCCGACCTCGTCGCCCTTCACGGTGCCCTGGGTGAGGTCGCCGCCCATGTGGCGGCAGTAGCCGTCGAGCACGCCGAGCTCGCCCTTGCTGTTCTCCCAGACGACCAGCTTGCCGCCGAACGCCTCGACCGCGTGCGGCTTGCCGTCCTTGAACTCGCTGGCCAGACCCAGGCAGTGCCAACCGCGCGCGAAGCGCTCCGGCTGGGAGCCGTGGTCGAGCGTGCGGGTCTGGGTGGTGGGGTCGGCCATGGTCGTACCTTCCGCTGGTCTGAGCCTGGTGGGCCTGTTCAAAAACAAGAACCTGTTCTAGTTTTATCACATGCATGTGGCCTTGACACCCGCCCAGGAGCAACTTCGCTCAGAGCTCAACTCCTATTTCGCCCAGTTGGTCACGCCGGAGCGTCGCGCCGCGCTGGCGCGAGCGTCGGGTGAGTTCGGGGACGAGGCCGACAAGGAGGTCTACCTCTCGACCATCCGGCAGATCGGCGCGGACGGCTGGCTCGGGATCGGCTGGCCGAAGGAGTACGGCGGCCAGGACCGCTCCATGGTGGAGCAGCTGATCTTCACCGATGCCGCCGCCGTGGCCGGGGTGCCGATCCCCTATCTCACGCTCAACACGGTCGGCCCGACGATCATGCGGTTCGGGACCGAGGAGCAGAAGGCGTACTTCCTGCCGAAGATCCTCGCCGGCGAGCTGCACTTCTCGATCGGCTACTCCGAGCCGGGCTCGGGGACCGATCTCGCCTCGCTGCAGACACGCGCCGTTCTCGACGAGGGCACCGGCGAGTGGGTGATCAACGGCCAGAAGATGTGGACCTCGCTGATCCAGTACGCGGACTGGATCTGGCTCGCCTGCCGGACGGAGCCCGAGGCGTCGCGCCACAAGGGGCTGTCGATGATCCTGGTGCCGACGTCGTCGGAGGGTTTCTCCTATACGCCGGTCCAGACCGTCGCCGGCGTCGGCACCTCGGCGACCTACTACTCCGACGTCCGCGTGCCGGCCTCGAACCTCGTCTCCGAGCGCGGAGGGGGCTGGGCACTGATGACCAACCAGCTCAACCACGAGCGGGTCGCGCTCACCTCGGCGGCGCCGCTGGTGCACTCGCTCGGGCTCGTCAAGGAGTGGGCACGCACCACCGTCGTGCCCGACGGCAGCCGGGTGATCGACTCCGAGTGGGTGCAGGTCGCGTTGGGCCGGGCGCACGCGCGGATCGAGGCACTCTCGCTGGTCAACTGGAAGCTCGCCTCCGACGCCGACCACGGGGTCGCACTCTCGCCGGCCGAGGCGTCGGCGACCAAGGTGTACGGCTCGGAGCTGGCGACCGAGGTCTACCGGACGCTCATGGAGATCGTCGGCCCGCACGCCGGGGTGACGGCCGACTCCCCCGGCGCCGTGCTCGCCGGCCGCCTGGAGCGGTTCCACCGCTCATCGCTGGTCATGACCTTCGGCGGCGGCACCAACGAGATCCAGCGAGACATCATCGGCTACGTGGGCCTCGGCCTCCCCGCCGCCAAGCGCTGACCACCCCGACCCCCGAGGACACCTCATGGACTTCTCCTTCACCACCGAATCCGACGACGCCGCGGAGCTCGCGGCGAAGATCATCGGCGACGCCACCTCGCTCGAGCGGCTGCGTACGGCCGAGGCGGACGCCGGCGACCGCGGCCGCTTCGACCCCGACCTCTGGTCCGCGCTCGGCGAGGCCGGGCTGCTGGGGCTCCATCTTCCCGAGGCTCATGACGGTGCCGGGCTCGGGCTCGTCGAGCTGTGCCGGGTGCTCGTCGAGGCCGGGCGACGCGTCGCGCCGGTGCCGCTCGCCGTGCACGGGCCCTGCGGGCTGCTCCTCTCGGAGACCGCCGCGGACGCGCTGACCGGCGTTGCCGACGGGTCTCGTGTGCTCGCCGCCGCGGTCGCCGAGGAGCACTCCCATCTGCCCGACTCCCCCACCGTCATCGCCGCGGGCGACACGATCACGGGCGTTAAGACGCTGGTCAGAGCCGGGATGATCGCCGACGCGTTCCTGGTCACCGCCTCGGTGCCGGACGGCACCGTCGGGGTCTTCCTGGTGGAGGCGTCGGCCGCCGGCGTCGACCGCCAGGCTCAGCACACCAGCGACGGAGACGTCACAGCATTGGTCTCGTTCTCATCGGCGCCTGCCCGCCGGATCGGCGACGCCTCTGCTGCGGACCGGCTGGGTGAGCTCCTGACCGTCACCGCTGCCGCCGAGCTGCTGGGCGTCACCGAGGGCGCCCTCGAGCTCACCTCCTCCTACGCCAAGACCCGGGAGCAGTTCGGCCGCGCCATCGGTACCTTCCAGGCGGTCTCGCAGCGCCTGGCCGACGGGTTCATCGACGTACTCGCCCAGCGGCTCACCCTCTGGCAGGCCGTCTGGCGGGTCTCCTCCGGGCTGCCTGCCGCCGAACAGGTCGCGGTCGCCAAGCTCTGGGCTGCCGACGCCGCCCACCGCCTCGCCCACACCACCGTCCACGTGCACGGCGGTGTCGGCATCGACCTCGACGGCGAGGCCCATCGCTACTTCACCACCGCCAAGCGCTTCGAGTTCGTCTTCGGAGGCGCCACCGAGCAGGCGCTCAAGATCGGACGTACGTTCGCGGCGTCCTGACCTCGAGCGGATCCCGGAGGGGCTTCGGCGTTCGCCGGAGCCCCTCTTCTCGTGGCGGTTGTCTGTGCGGTATCGCGGCTCGCAACCAGGCTGTGCGATAGCGCTTCGGCCTATCGGGCTTGCTATCGCGGCGATCGGATCGTCAGGGGTGAAGGTCGGGGAAATTCGTGTGCGGGGCACGCCGGTCGGTGTCATCATCGCTCGCAACCGAGAGCACCGCTCTCATCGCGCCCGCCGAGGAGCTCCGCAGTGACCGTCCCCCACGCCTCTCCCCACGTCTCCCCCGTCCACCGCACGCGCCTGGGCGCGATCGCCCTGGCGATCGCCGGCGTCCTCTTCGCCGTCTACGAGGCCGCAGCTCCGCGCACCGACCAGACGACGCTCGACGGCGCGGCATCCTGGACCACCGCCGGCTGGAGCATCGCGCACATCAGCGCGATCGTCGGCCTCGTCCTGATCCCGCTCGGCTACGGCGCGATCCGCGGCTTTCTCGAGGGCACTCCACACGAGAGGACCGCGTTCCTTGCCGCGACCACCGGCTACATCGGCTCCGGCCTGACCATCTCCTACTACGGAGCGGAGGTCTACGGGCTCAAGGCCATCGGTCAGCGCGCGGTCGCCGACGGTGACGCCAGCCTGACCGACGTGGGCAACGACTTCCGCCTCGATCCGACCGCGATGACCGTCTTCGCCATCGGGCTGCTGCTGATCGCTGTCGCGGCCGTGCTCGTCGCGATCGCCGTCTGGCGCTCGGGGTCCCTCCCCCGCTGGAGCGCAGTACCGCTTGCGGCTCTCCTGGTCACCATGCTGCCCCAGTATTTCTTGCCGCACGCGTTGCGGATCGCCTGGGGCGGACTCGTTGCTGCTGCGGCTCTGTGGCTCGGGTTGGCTCTGTGGCGGGCTGGGCGGGTCTGAATCAGGGCGCTGCGCTGGCCGCGGATCGTGTGGGGAGGCTTGGTGTGTGTCCGTCTGGTCTCGGGTCTGGGTTCCAGCACGGGTGGGGCCAATACCGGGTTTGGGTTGGGAGATTTACCAAGCCAGGGTGTCTGGGTTGGGTGCCATTTCCCTGACTTGCCTGGGTTCCAGCAGCGATCTGGGTTTGGTTTGGGATACCTGTCCCTGATCGGGTTGGGTTCATTTTGCTTTGTGTGGTAGGCTCGGCGCAGGCGTAAACGTGAAGGCCGACCACCTCGAAAGAGGCGTGCCCCGATCATTCAATGTGCGGGTATTCCAGGGGAACCAGGGGCGTGAACGCTGAGCTGCGAGGGTAAGTAATAGCCCGTACTGCCGGGCCTCCGAGACCAGCGAACCAGGCGGATCTGCGCGGGCAGATCCTTGAGTTCGTACGTCGGGAGGTGACCGCTTCGATGACCACGCTGCAACAGCCCCAACACCCCGTCCTCGAGGCCGTCGTCGGCATCACGGCCGCTCTGGACCAGGTTGCGGAGGCGACCCCGGCGTTCATGGGCACCGACCAGAAGGCCACCACCCTGGTCCAGATCGCCCGCGCGAAGGCGCAGCTGGCCGAGCTCGAGCTCCGCGTGCTCGCGACCGCTGACGATGTCGCCGCCGAGTCTGCCGCACGGGATGTGGCGGCCTGGCTTCATCACCACACCCATCAACGCCCCGAGGCCCTGCGGGCCGACCTCCGACTCGCTACCGCACTGGACCGGTCCTACGGCCTGGTCGCGGCCGCGATGCGCAGTGGTCGATGTAACCCCGCCCAAGCCGCCGTGATCGTCGCGGCCCTCGACGAGCTCCCGGCCGACCTCGATGTCGAGATCAAGACCAAGGCCGAAGAGACCCTCCTCGCCTACGCCACCCAGTTCGACCCCACCCAGCTGCGCCGCCTGGGACGGCGGATCCTGGAGGTCATCGCCCCCGAGATCGCCGAGGCCGAAGAAGCTCGACGCCTCGCCGCCGAAGACGCCCACGCCCGGAAGAAGACCCGGCTGAGCATGCGCCGCCTCGGGGACGGCACCACCCGGATCGCGGCCGTGGTCCCGGACGCGGCAGCGGACCGGCTCGCCACCAACCTGGAAGCCTTCGCCTCACCCCGCCGCGAGGACGGCACCCGCACCGAGACCGGCGACTACCTGCCCTACGCCCGTCGGCTCGGCCTCGCGTTCTGCCAGCTCCTCGAGACCCTCGACCCAGCCCGGCTGCCGATCCACGGCGGGGACGCCACCACCGTGATCGTGACCATCGACCTCGACCAGCTCCGTACCGAAGCCGGCATCGCCCAGGTCCTCGGTGGCAGCCCGATCACCGCCGCCGAAGCCCGGCGCCTGGCCTGCACCGCTGGCATCATCCCCGCCGTCCTCGGCAGCAACTCCGAAGTCCTCGACCTGGGCCGCAAGGAACGCCTCTTCACCGCCGCCCAACGCCGCGCCCTCCTCCTCAGATCCGCCACCTGCGAGGCCGAAGGCTGCGACATCCCCGGCACCTGGGCCGAAGCCCACCACTGGATCGAATGGGCCCAAGGCGGCGCCACCGACCTGTCCAACGTCGCACTCCTCTGCAGCCATCACCACCACCGCGCCCACGACCCCACCTACCTCCACGAACGCCTCCCCAACGGCGACATTCGCTTCACCAGGCGTACGTAGGCCGGCCCTTCGAACCGATGACCACGGTCACCCGGAGGCCGACGGACCCCGCAACGAGCGGATCATCCCCTGCAGGATCCGGAACGCCTCGGCCTGATCGGCCGGCGTCATATCGGCGAGCATCCTGACCTCGACGGACCGCACCGCCGCGGTCGCCTTCTCGAGCCGTTGTCGGCCGCGTGGGGTCAGCCGTGTCGGCAGGACCTTTCCGACGGGTGCCTCCGCAGGCCTGGTGACATCGCCTTCCCTCTCGAGGGACCGGAGCAGGACGTTCATCGTCTGTCGCGTCACGAAGGCGCCACGGGCGAGCTCGGAGTTCGACAGGCCGGGGCGCTGGGCCAGCAGCTCCAGGCAGGCGTAGTGGGTGATGCTCATGCCCAGTGGTCGCAGCACCTCCTCCATGGCGGCGCGGAGGGCGCTCGAGGCCTCCTTCAGCAGGTAGCCGAGCGACTTGTCCAGGTCGACGCCGTCTTGACTCATGTCAGCATCCTGACATACGTTCCTTGTGTCAGAAAACTGACACAACCCTGAGGAGACCATCATGCCCGTCACCGGCCCCGACTTCATCTCGCTGCAGGCCCGCGATCTCGACGCCTCGCAGGCGTTCTACGAGCACTATCTCGGCCTCGTCCGCTCGCCGGCCGGGCCTCCGCACGCTGTCGTCTTCGAGACGAAGCCGATCGCATTCGCTCTCCGCGAGGTGATCCCCGGCACCGACCTCGAGTCCGTCGCCCAGCCCGGCATCGGCGCCGCCATCTGGCTCCACGCCACCGAGGTGCAGGCCATCCACGACAGCCTCGTCGCCGACGGCCACACCATCGTGACCGCTCCGATCGACGGCCCCTTCGGCCGGACCTTCACCTTCGCCGACCCCGACGGCTACCAGATCACGCTCCACGACCGCACCTGACGGCCGGCCACAGCGTCAGCCTCCGACGCACTCGTCGTTGTCGCCGCCGGAGTAGCAGGGCGGGGCGCCGTAGCCGTCCTGGTCGCGTTCCGGCTCCGGCAGGTCGACCGCCCCGGGGATGTAGCAGAGCACGAGGATCGCGGCTCCGCCGACGACCAGCAGCGCCTGCCAGACCGTCCCGAGAACTCGACGGCGGCGGTTGAGCAGGTGGGTCACCACACCTGCCACCAGGGCGACGGCCAGGATCGTGCCCCAGACCCGATATGCCGCCACGTTCGCAGGCAGCACCTGCGGCTGGTCGCCGAAGAAGACCAGGTAGACGTCCAACCAGTTGGACACCAGGTTCCCGAGCGCGACGATCGCCACGCCCGATGCCAGCACGGTGGCGACGCCGGCCCAGGGCGCCCGCCTGACGCGGCGCGGCGTCAGGATCGGTCGGTCGAAAGCGAGCATGCGACGAGTCTTGCCGACCTGGAGCGCGGCGTGATGAGCCTGCGTACTCAACTGCTTGACCTTCAGGCCGGTCGAAGCCTCAGGCTCGCGACATGACTGCAATGCCCGCTGTTGATCCGACGATGGATGCCATCACCGCTGCCGTGACGCTCGGCCGCGAGGGTGACGTGACCAGGGCACGGGACGACCTGCTCGCGATCTGGGCCGACCTCGGGGTATCGGGAGATCCGCTCCACCGGTGCGTGCTCGCCCACTATCTCGCCGACCTCTACACGGACGCGGCCGTGGCGCTGATCTGGGACGTACGTGCCCTTGACGCCGCCGACGCCCTCACCGACCAACGGGCGCAGGAGCACGAGGCGAGCCTGCAGGTCGCAGGCTTCTACCCGAGCCTGCACCTCAACATCGCCGACAACCTCCGTCGGCTGGGCGCCTTCGAAGCGGCCACCGAGCACATCGGGCGCGCCGAGGAGGGTGCGGACGCACTTCCATTGGGGCCGTACGGTGACATGATCCGTGCCGCGATCGGCGGCATCGGCGCTGCGATCGCAACGCGCGACACCGCGCCTCGGGCAACCTCCCCGAGCGTCGGTGGGGCTGGCTAGGACGCCATCGTGATGCTGCCGAGGATCGCCGCGGCTGCGGCCTCGGGCGCCTTGGTAGGGATCCAGTGACTGACGCCGGGGAGCTCGATGAACTCGTAGGGGCCGGTGACGGAGTTCTCGTTGCCCTCCAGCGCGGTGCGGCCGATGGCGACGTCGCGGTCGCTCCAGAGCATGGTCGTCGGGACCGAGACCCGGCCGACGCGCGGGGCCAGGAAGAGGGCGCGGTACCAGCCGAGCCCGCCCGGGAGCGCGCCGTAGTCGACGATCTCCTCACGGAAGCGCTCGACGTCCGCGTCGGTCCAGCCGCTCCCCCGCATCATCCGCTCCATCCGGCCGTCGCGCCCGGAGACCAGCTCGGGAAGGAAGGGGATGTTGAAGTAGGCCATGTAGGCCGACTTGCGCCGCTGCGGACCCTTCATGGAGCGCGCGAACGGGACCGGGTGCGGGACCGACATCGCGGTCCAGCTGCGCACCAGGTCGGGCCGTTTGGCCGCCACTCCCCAGCCGACCGCACTCCCCCAGTCGTGACCGGCCAGGTGGACCGGACGCCCGATCTCGTCGATCAGCGCCACCACGTCCTCGACGAGCTCGCCGGCGCCGTAGCCCAGGCGCGTACGCGGCCGGGCGCCGGGCGAGTAGCCGCGCTGGTCCGGGGCGAGCGTGCGGAAGCCGGCCTCGTGCAGGATCGGCGACACCTCGCGCCAGCAGGTCGCCCGCTCCGGGAAGCCGTGCAGGAGCACGACCGGGTCGCCGTCGGCGGGGCCCGAGTCGATCACGTCGAAGGTGAGTCCGTCACGTACGTAGCTCGAGATCGTCACGCGCCCATCCTGTCAGTCGCTCTCCGCTCCGAGGCGGGCTCGGGTGTGCGGTAGCGGCGCCGGCGACCAAGCTGTGCGATAGTGCGCGGCTGCAAAGTCGGCCATCGAGCAGGCGCGAAAGAGGCGCCGGCTCGATTCTCGGAGCCGGCGCCTCTCGTGGTCTTGCGGGTCTAGCCTTCGGCGATCGCGTCCAGGCGCTTGACCGTCGCCTCGAACTCGGCGATCAGGTCGGCCATGACCTCGGCGACCGTACGCACCTCGTTCATCCGGCCGACGATCTGCCCGACCGGCATCGCGACGACGTCGGGATCCCCGGCCGCGTTGATGCGGTTGTGGGCGTCGGAGACGAGCAGGTTCTGCAGCGGCATCGGCAGCGGCGTGGGCGAGCCCTCGGCCTCCCAGGCGTCGGTCCACTTCGACTTCAGCAGCCGGGCCGGCTTACCGGTGTAGATCCGCATCCGCCGGGTGTCGGCCGAGGTCGCGCGGGTGAAGGCGGTCTCCCAGCCGGCGTGGGTGTTGAGGTTGCGGTACTCCGACGTCCCGAGCCAGATGGAGCCCGTCCAGACGCCCTGCGCGCCGAGCGCCAGCGAGGCGGCGATCTGCCGGCCCGACCCGATCCCGCCGGCCCCCAGCACCGGTACGTCGGGCCCGACCGCATCGACGATGTCCGGCTGGAGCACCATCGAGGCGATCTCGCCGGTGTGCCCACCGGCCTCGTAGCCCTGGGCGACGATGATGTCGACGCCGTTGGAGACGTGGGAGACCGCGTGCTTCGGGGCGCCCGCGAGCGCGGCCACCTTGATCCCGTGCTCGTGCGCCTTCTCGATCACGTCGTTGGGCGGGGTGCCGAGCGCGTTGGCGATCAGCACCGGCCGGTGCTGCAGCGCGACGTCGACGTGCGAGCGGGCGGTGGAGTGCAACCAGCCGAGCACCCCCTCGCGCCCCTCCCCCTCCGGCAGCGGCGGCACGCCCAGCGAGAGCAGGGTCTTGTCGACCCACTCGGTGTGCTCCGCCGGGATGTAGGCGGACAGGTCGGTCGAGGTGCCCTCGGTCGGCACCTTCATCGGCATGACCACGTCGACGCCGTACGGCTTGCCGTCGGTGTTCTCGTCCATCCAGGTGAGGGTGCGGTCGAGCTCCTCGGCGTCGTTGAAGCGTACGCAGCCCAGCACGCCCAGCCCGCCGGCCTTGGAGACCTCCGCGGCCACGTGCTCCGAGGGGGTGAAGGCGACGATCGGGTAGTCGATCCCGAATGCCTCGCACAATGGCGTACGGATCATGCTGTTGCTCCTTCGGAGTCCTGCTCGGTCGCTTGGCTGGCCAGGGCGATCTCCTTGGCCTTGGGGTACTGGGCCTTGCCGGTGGCGTTGCGGGGCACCTCGTCGACGATGGTCAGCGCTCGAGGCAGCTTGTAGCCGGACAGGTGCGCCCGCAGGAACGTACGCAGCCCCTCGAGCTCGATCGTCGCGCCCGGTCGCGGCTCGACGACCGCGGCCACCGCCTGGCCGTAGCGCTCGTCCGGGATGCCGACGACGAGGGTGTCGTAGACGTCGGGGTGTGCCTTGATGGCCGCCTCGACCTCCTCGGGGTAGACCTTCTCGCCACCGGTGTTGATGCAGTTCGAGCCCCGGCCCAGCAGCGTGAGGCGGTTGCCCTCCTCGATCCGGGCGTTGTCGCCCGGGATCGCGTAGCGCTCGCCGTCGATCTCGACGAACGTCTTCGCCGACTTCTCGGGGTCCTTGTAGTAGCCGACCGGCACGTGACCCTTGCGGGCCGTGCGGCCGATCTTGCCGACGTCCTTGGCGAGGTCGAGCGGGTGGCCGTCGTCGCCGATGACGGCGGTGTGCGCACCAGCGGTGACCACCGGCCCGTCGGTCGAGAGCGCGGAGGCGTCCTGCAGGCCGGTGCCCTGGAAGCCGGTCTCGGTGGAGCCGATCGAGTCGGTGAAGACGGCGTTCGGGAACGCCTTCATCCAGCGCTCCTTGACCGACTTGGAGAAGATCGCGGCGCTGGAGGCGATCGCGAACAGCGACTGGCCGTCGAAGCCGCCGGCCTCGTACGCGTCGATGAGCGGCACCGCCATCGCATCACCGGTCATGAACATCATCTGGACCTTCTCGCGGTCGACGATCTCCCAGGTGCGTACCGGGTCGAACTTCGGCTCGAGGATCGTGACCTGGCCGGCGAAGAGATGCATGAGGAGCGACGCCTGGGCGCCGCCGTGCATCAGCGGGCTGAGCGGGAGGGTGATGAGCCCGTCGCCCGCGGCCTGCTTGGACTGGTCGTACTCCTCCAGCGGCGCGCCCGTCATGAAGTCGATGCCGCCACCGAGCACGCGCCAGAAGTCCTCGTGGCGCCACATCACGCCCTTGGGGAACCCGGTGGTGCCGCCGGTGTAGATGACGTGGATGTCGTCGGGGCTACGCTCGCCGAAGTCGCGGGCGTCGGACTGGCCGGCCTGCGCCTCCTCCAGGGTGACGCCGCCGAACGGGCTCAGGTCGGAGTCGTCGCCGGGCTCGAGCGGATCAGGCACCGCGACGAACGTCTTCAGCGCCTCCAGCTTGGGGGCGACCTCGGCGACCAGCGGCGCGTAGACGCGGTCGTGGACGAGGGCCTTGAGGTCGGCGTTCTCGAAGAGGTACTCCAGCTCACCGGCCACGTAGCGATAGTTCACGTTGATGGCGACGGCACGGATCTTGAGGATCGCGAGCAGGGCGATGACGTGCTCGACGGAGTTCTTGGAGTAGAGCCCGACGTGATCGCCCTTCCCGATCCCCTGGGCGGCCAGGTAGTGGGCCAGTTTGTTGGACTCACGCTCGAGCTCGGCGTAGGTCACTTTGCGGTCGCCGACTTGGACCGACACCTTCTCGGGCGCGGCGTCGACGGCGTGTTCGAAGAGGTCAGCAAGGTTCAGCGCCATGACTGCGAGACTAGAACACGTTTCAGTTTTCCGCTAGGGTCGATGTTATGCCGATCACAGAATCTTCTGCCGAGACGCCGCACGCGATCGTCGAGCAGGACGGCCACAAGCTCATCGTCACGATGAACCGGCCCGAGCGCCGCAACGCGCTCTCCTCCGAGATGCTGCGGATCATGGAGGACGCCTGGGACCGGGTGAACTCCGACCCTGAGATCCGGGTCTGCATCCTGACCGGCGCCGGTGGCTACTTCTGCGCCGGGATGGACCTGAAGGCGGCCGACGAGAAGCCGCCCTCGGAGTCCTTCGAGGAGGGCTTCGACCCGACGGTGCTCAAGGGCCTACTCAAAGGCTTCCGGCTCACCAAGCCGCTGATCGCCGCGGTCGAGGGACCCGCCATCGCCGGCGGCACCGAGATCCTGCAGGGCACCGACATCCGGGTGGCCGGCGAGTCGGCGAAGTTCGGCGTCGCCGAGGCCCGCTGGTCGCTCTACCCGATGGGTGGATCCGCGGTGCGCCTCCCCCGCCAGATCCCCTACACGGTCGCCGCCGAGCTGCTCCTGACCGGACGTACGTTGAAGGCCCCCGAGGCCAAGGAGCTCGGCCTGATCGGCCATGTCGTCCCCGACGGCACCGCCCTGGCGAAGGCCCACGAGCTCGCCGACATGATCGCCGCCAACGGCCCGCTCGCGGTCCAGGCCATCCTCCGCACCATGCGCGACTCCGAGGGGAAGCACGAGGACGAGTGCTGGGCCGACGACGCCAAGGTCGGCGCCGCCGTCTTCGCCTCCGAGGACGCCAAGGAAGGCCCCAAGGCCTTCCTGGAGAAGCGCAAGCCCGAGTTCAGGGGACGCTGAGCCGGGCTCAGGCCCGGTCCCTCCGGACGTACGCCGCCCCCGGCAGCATCCGGGGAAGCACGGCCGATCACGACAAACGCCGAGCGCTTCGTGTCGGATCGGCACGATCCTGATCGTGGCGTGGGTGAGCGTCGCCGCCGGCGACGCACGACCGACCACAGGAGGATCCCATGTCCGAGACCCCACGCACCGCACGCACGCCCGTCCGTCTGACCATGTCCATGACCCTCGACGGATTCGTCACCGGCCCCGACGACCGCCCGGGCCAAGGTCTCGGGCGGGGCGGCGGGCGGATCTTCGACTGGCTCGACGACCGTCACGACGCCGGCGTGAACGGCGACGTGTTCCGCGAGTACCTCGCGACGGGCGCGCTGATCTCGGGGCGACGTACCTATGAGCTCGCCGACCGCTGGGGCGGCGACCACCACGACGGCGTGCCCATCCACGTGCTCACCCATCATCCCGACGACGTCCCGCCAGGCAGCGTCCGCTACTTCACCGATGTCGACCGGTGCGCCGACGAGGCCCGTGCGGCGGCCCAAGACAAGGCCGTCATGGTCCACGGTGCTGGCGTCGCCCAGGCACTCCTCGCGGCCGGCCAGCTCGACGAGATCGAGATCCATCTGGTGCCGGTGCTCCTCGGCGCCGGACGGCGGCTCTTCCCCGACGACGGCGTCGGTCCGGTCGAGCTCGAGCTGGTCCGGCGGCTCGAGGGGCGTGGGGTGACGCACCTCCGCTACCTGGTGCGCTACCCCTGAGACACCTCAGCCCGAGAAGCGGGCCCGCAGCGCCTTCTTGTCGGGCTTGCCGAGGGCGGTCATCGGGATCGCGTCGACCTCGATGACCGACTTCGGCGCCTGGACCGAGCCCTTCCGCTCCTTGACCAGGGCCTGGATCTCGGCGACGACGTCGTCGGTGAGGGCTGCGCCGGGACGTACGACGACGACAGCGGTCACGGCCTCGCCGAACTTCTCGTGGGGGGTGCCGATGACGGCGACCTGGGCGACGGCCGGATGGGTCGCGATGACGTCCTCGACCTCGCGCGGGAAGACGTTGAACCCGCCGGTGACGATCATGTCCTTGGTGCGGTCGACGATGTACCAGAAGCCGTCCTCGTCCTCGCGGGCGACGTCGCCGGTGTGCATCCAGCCGTCTTTGAATGTCTCCGCGGTGACCTCCGGGAGCTGCCAGTAGCCACCGGAGAGCAGCGGGCCGGCGACGCAGATCTCGCCCGGCTCGCCGGGTGCGACCGGGGTGCCGTCGGGACCGATCAGGGCGGTGCGGACCAGCGCGGAGGGGCGGCCGCAGGAGGTGAGGCGGTGAGTCAGCGGCGCACCGGAGGCGTCGACGTGGTCGGTCTTCGCGAAGTAGGTGATCGCCATCGGCGCCTCGGACTGGCCGTAGTACTGCGCGAAGATCGGCCCGAACCGCTCGATCGCCTCGGCCAGGCGCACCGGGTTGATCGCGGAGGCGCCGTAGTAGACGGTCTCGAGCGAGGACAGGTCGCGGGTCCGGGAGTCGGGGTGGTCCAGGAGCGCGTAGAGCATCGTCGGCACCACCATGAGCGAGGAGATGCGCTCGCGCTCGATGGTCGCGAGCACCTCGGCCGGGTCGAACTTCGGCAGTACGAACAGGGTGCCGCCCTTGATCACGACCGGCACGAAGAAGGCGGCACCGGCGTGCGAGAGCGGCGTGCACATCAGGAAGCGGGGCGCCTCGGGCCACTCCCACTCGGAGAGCTGCACCTGGGTCATCGTCGCGAACGACCCGGCCAGCCCGATCACGCCCTTCGGCTTGCCGGTCGTCCCGCCCGTGTAGGTGATCGAGGTGACGTGGTCGGGCGGCAGCAGCCGCGCGGTCAACGGCTCGACCGGATAGGTCGCCGCGGCGGCGACCAGGTCGACCCCGACCTCGGCGAGCTGGGGCGGCACCGGCCCGATGGTCAGCACCTGCTTGAGGCCCGGGCACAGCTCGAGCAGCTCGACCGCCCGGTCGGCGAAGTAGGGGTCGATGACGATGCCGGTGATCCCGGCGTCGTTGATCACGTACGCCTGGTCCTCCGCGCTGCCCAGCGGGTGCAGCGAGGTGCGCTGGAATCCCTGGGTCTGGCCGGCGCCGAGGATGAAGAGCACCTCGGGACGGTTGAGCGCGAGCAGCGCGGTCGCGGAGCCGGTGCCGGCCCCGAGGGCCTCGAACGCCTGGACGTACTGGCTGATCCGCGCCGCCACCTCCGCCCCGGTCAGACTCACGTCTCCGAGATGGATGATCGGACGATGCTTGTGGCGCTCCAGCGCCGAGACCATCAGATGACCGTTGTGGGGACCGATGCGGCTGGTATCCATGTGCCGCACCCTACCGTGAAACTAGAACGTGTTCTAGCCCCTGGATCGAGGGCGGCAAGGCCTCAGGCGTCGCCGACGTGCTCCCGGTCGGCCTCGTCGACCGGCTGACGCGCCCACCGGGGCAGGATGAAGATCCCCTCGGCCTCCACGCACAAGATCGGCTCGGAGCCGTCGTCCGGCCGGGTCAGCAGTCGACCGCGCACGATCGCCTTCACGCCCTCGGTCGACTCGATCCGTGCCTCGCCGCGGAGCGGACCCAGCGGGGTGCCGTGCCGGTAGACGATCGTCAGGGTCCCGGTCATCCCGGGCCGGCCGCCCGCGGAGGCGGCCTCGCCGAGCAGCTGGTCCAGGATCAGCGCGGACACACCACCGTGGACCAGCCCCGGCGGACCTTCGTACGCCGGGCCGAGCTCGAAGTCGGCCCAGACGTCCTCACCGTCACGCTGCACCGCCAGCGGCGGGGCGAAGGCGTTCCCCTTCCCGACCACCGGGTTGCCGTAGTTGCGGAACCCGCCATCCGCCCCGAACCGGACCCCATGCGGGCCGGGCAGCGCCTCGGCCAGCAGCTCCTCGGTCAGCGCCTCCACCCGGCGGCGTACGTCGTCGAGGACCGCATCCGGGACCTGGGTGCGTACGACGGCGTCGACGAGCCCGCGGACCGAGTCGGTCAACGGGACCAGGGCGGCCTCGCGTTCCTTGATCTCGGCCTCGGTCATGTCGTCGTGGACGTATCCCGCGGGAGCCTGCGGGTGGTGAGCGCGTCCGTAGTGCATCGACATCTGGGTCCTCGCGTTCAGGATGGGGGCAGCAGGAGGGGATGAGCCTCACCGTAGACGTGCTCGGTGTCGAGGTGGCAGTGGGTCCCCGGGTAGATGGTCGACATGCACAGGTTGCAGTGGATGCATCGCGACTCGGTCGTGGGATCGGCCCGCAGGCGGTTGACCAGATCGGGCTCGCGCAGCAGCGCGCGGGCCATCGCGACGTACTCGAAGCCTTCGTCCATCGCCGTCCGCATCCCGGCCAGGTCGGTGACCCCGCCGAGGAGCACGAGCGGCATCGTGAGCGCGCGGCGGAACTCGCGGGCGGTGTCGAGGAAGTAGAGCGGCTTGTAGGGGTACTCCTTGAAGAAGCCCTTCCCCACCATCCGCATGCCCAACCTGATCACCGGGTGCAGCGGCATGTTGGCGGCCATCTCGCGGTAGGGCGCGTCGCCTCGGAAGAGGTACATCGGGTTCATGAACGAGGAGCCGCCGGTGAGCTCGAGCGCGTCGAGATGACCGTCGGCCTCCAGCAGCCGCGCGAACTCCACCGACTCCGGCAGGTCGAACCCGCCGCGGTAACCGTCGCGCATGTTCATCTTGGCGAGCACGGCGACCTGGCCGCCGACCGCCTCTCGGACGGCGGCGAGGATGCGGCGCGGGGAGGAGGCCCGGTTGACGAGCGACCCGCCGAACTCGTCGGTGCGCGGGTTGAGACGCGGACTGAGGAAGGAGCTAGGCAGGTAGTTGTGGCCGAGGTGGACCTCGATCGCGTCGAACCCGGTCTCCACGGCCATCCGAGCCGCGGCTCCGTGCTGCTCGACGACCCGGGCGAGGTCGGCCGCGGTCGCGGCGCGGTTGAACGCCATCCCGAGCGCGTTGAACGACCGCGCGGGCGCCAGCGAGGGGGCGCCGTTGGACTTCGCGTTGCCCACCGGGCCGGCGTGGCCGATCTGGGCCGAGACCTTCGCTCCGGTCTTGTGGATCTCCTCGGTCAACCTGGTCAGGCCGGGCAGGGCCTCGGGCCGCCAGTAGATGCAGTCGGCATGCGTACGTCCCTCCGGCGCCACCGCGAGATAGGCGACCGTGGTCATTCCGACACCGCCCTCGGCGACAGCGAGGTGGTAGTCGATCAGCCGGTCCGAGACCAGCGCACCGGGCGAGGCGCCCTCGAAGGTCGCCGCCTTGATCACCCGGTTGCGCAGCGTCACCGGCCCGAGGGTCGCGGGCGCGAGCGGATCGGTCGTGGCGTCGGTCATGGGCGGGTCTTCCGGAACTCGCGCATCCTGCGCAGATAGTCCCGCAGCCGCCGGCCGGGCACGGGACGTGGCCAGTCGTCGGCCCGGAACCAGGCGTCGCTGCCGCCGTCGACCACGACGACGCTGCCGACCATGAAGTCCGCGGCCGGGCTCAGCATGTGGATCACCCAGTCGGCGAGCAGCCCGGGGTCACCGTAGCCGCCCGCCGGCACCGGGAACGACCTGATCGCCTTCGCCTCCGACGGCGTCGCCAGCTGCCTCTCCAGCAGCGGCGTCAGAACTGCGCCCGGCGCGATCGCGTTGAGCCGGATCCCGGTGCCGACCCACTCCGGCTCGACCGCGCGCCGCCGCACCCATCGGGTGACGGCGACCTTCGAGCCGCCGTAAGCCATCGCCGGCGCGCCCTTCCCGAAGATCCGGTACGCCTTCACCGCCCGCTCCGCGTCGCCCGCGAGCAGCGCGGCGACCGCGCGGCCGGGGACGAGCGGCATCGTCGTGGTGGAGTTGCTGGAGAAGACCACGACCTTGGCGTTCCCGGCGGCCGCCAGCGCCTCGCGCCAGCCCTCCAGCAGCTCGACCACGCCGAAGTAGTTCACCTGGGTGATCAGGGCGGGCCTTTCGCGGCCCGGCGCCGGGCCGAGGCCGGCCGCGAGGACGGCGCCGTCGAGCCGGCCGCCGACCGCTGCCAGCACCTTCTCGATGGCATCGCGCCGGCCTTGCGCCGTCGACAGGTCGGCGACCACGTCGGCGTCGCGCAGATCCACGGTCACGACCCGGTGTCCGGCGTCGAGGAGCCGTTCGACCACCGCGGCGCCCATGCCCGAGGCCGACCCGGTGACGGCGTAGACCGCCATCAGCGGACCGCCCCAGAGACACGCGCCGCCGTCACCCGAGCACCTCGGCGATGCGGCGGACATCGGCGGCCGAGCCGAGGCTCAGCAGCAGCGTGGTCACACCGGTCTCCTCCCACTGGGCCACCTTGTCGCGTACCTCGTCCTCGGTGCCGATGATGTGCAGGTCGTCGACGAGCTCGTCGGGGATGAGCGCGGTCGCCTTCTCCTTCTCGCCCGTCAGGTAGAGGGCCTGGACCTGGCCGGCGAGCTCGGCGTAGCCCATCCGCTCGAAGACCTGGTTGTGGAAGTTCTGCTCCTTGGCGCCCATGCCGCCCATGTAGAGCGCCGCGAACGGTTTCATCGCCTCGAGCGCGGCCTTCTTCTCCTCGGCGTCGGCGACGATCTGGAGGTGGCAGGTCGCGGCGATCTCGAAGTCGTCGGCGGTGCGCCGCGCGCCGGGACGGGCGAAGCCCTCGGCCAGCCAGTCGGCGTACATCGGCGCGGAACGGGGCGTGTAGAAGATCGGGATCCAGCCGTCGGCGATCTCCGCGGTCTGGGCGACGTTCTTGGGGCCCTCCGCGCCGAGCCAGATCGGGATGTCCGCGCGCAGCGGGTGCACGATCGGCTTGAGCGGCTTGCCGAGCCCGACCGAGCCCTCGCCGGTGAAGGGCAGCGGGTAGTGCGGGCCGTCGTTGGTCACCGGCGCCTCCCGGGCGAGCACCTTGCGGATGATCGAGACGACCTCGCGGGTGCGGGCCAGCGGCTTGCCGAACGGCTGGCCGTACCAGCCCTCGACCACCTGCGGGCCGCTCACCCCGAGCCCGAGGACGAACCGGCCACCGGAGAGATGGTCGAGCGTCAGCGCGTGCATCGCGATCGAGGTCGGCGTACGTCCGGACATCTGCACGATCGAGGTGCCGAGGCGGACCCGAGAGGTCTCCCGGCCCCACCAGGCCAGCGGCGTGAACGCGTCGCTCCCCCACGCCTCGGCGGTGAAGATCGCGTCGAACCCGGCCTCTTCCGCGGCGGCGACGAGCTCGCCGACCCCGCTCGGCGGCTGTGCTCCCCAGTAGCCCAGCTGTAGCCCCAGCTTCACTCTCATCGACTCCTTCGTCCGCAGGCTCCGTAGCCGTTCGGCAGGGCGTACGGGTTGTGGCCAATACTAGAACGTGTTTCACTTTCTACCATGAGTCGCACTCTTCAGGCACCCGTGACGGTGGCCTTCGACTACACCAGATCCACAGGGCCGGTGATCGGCCGCTTCCTCACCGGACTGAGGGACGCCACCATCGTCGGCGGACGCCTCGGTGACGGTCGAGTGGCCGTCCCACCACCCGAGTACGACCCGGTCACGTACCGGGCCGTGACCGAGTTCGTCGAGCTCCCCGACACCGGCACGGTCACCTCGTGGACCTGGGTCAGCGAGCCCGTCGCCGGCCAGCCGTTCCAGAAGCCGTTCGCGTACGCGCTGATCACGATCGACGGCGCCGACACCCCGTGGCTGCACGCGGTCGAGGTCGCCTCCCCCGACGACATCGAGACCGGGATGCGGGTCCGCGCACGCTGGGCCGAGGAACGCACCGGGTCGGTCACCGACCTGGTCTTCGTGGCCGACGACGGCAACGCCCCTGAGACGGGTACGCCGGCGGGCGGCACCGACGATGTCGGCCTGATCGTCACCCCGGTCAGCCTCGACTACCAGTACGCGGCCTCCCCGGAGGAGTCCTCGTTCTTCCGCGGCCTGGCGGAGGGCCGGATCGTGGGCCAGCGGTGCCCGAAGTGCCGCAAGGTCTACGTCCCGCCCCGCGGCGCGTGCCCGACCGACGGCGTGCCGACCTCGGAGGAGATCGAGCTCTCCGACGTCGGGACCGTGACCACGTTCTGCGTCGTCAACGTGCCGTTCCTGGGACAGCGGATCAAGCCGCCCTACGTCTCCGCGTACGTCCTCCTCGACGGCGCCGACATCGCGCTGCAGCACCTGATCCTGGAGGTCCCGGCCGAGGAGGTCCGGATGGGGATGCGGGTCAAGGCGGTGTGGAAGCCGCGCGAGGAGTGGGGCACCAGCATCGAGAACATCAGCCACTTCGCGCCGACCGGTGAGCCGGACGCGGACTTCGACAGCTACAAGCACCACCTCTAGGCCCGGGAGAGAGGACCGTATGAGAGACGTTGCCGTCGTCGGGTTCGCCCAGCGACAGATGAAGGACTTCGACGGATCGCCGAGCATGGCCGAGCTGCTCGTGCCGATCCTGGCCGAGTGCTATGACCAGACCGGATGGGGCAGATCGGACATCGGGTTCTGGTGCTCCGGCTCCTCGGACTACCTGGCCGGACGCTCGTTCTCGTTCGTGAGCGCGATCGACGCGATCGGGGTGCTGCCGCCGGTCAACGAGTCGCACGTGGAGATGGACGCCGCGTGGGCGCTCTACGAGGCCTGGGTGAAGATCCAGACCGGCGAGGTGGACACCGCGCTGGTCTTCGGGTTCGGCAAGGCGTCCGCGGGCGTGCTCCGTCGGACGCTGACGCTCCAACTCGACCCCTACACGATGACGCCGTTGTGGCCCGACACCGTGTCCCTGGCCGCGCTGCAGGCGCGCCTCGGGCTCGACGCCGGGCTCTGGGACGAGGCCGCGATGGCCGAGATCGTCAACCGGTCCCTGACCGACGCCGAGAAGAACGAGTACGCCGTCCGGGCCGGAGGCTCCTCGGTGAGCGAGCTGCTCGCCCGGCCGATGTTCGCCGACCCGCTGCGCAAGCACGACTGTGCGCCGGTGACCGACGGCGCGGCCGCGATCGTGCTCGCCGCCGGCGACCGGGCCTACGAGGCCAACCAGCGTCCTGCCTGGATCACCGGGATCGCGCACAGTTCCGACGGCCTCCACCTCGGCACCCGCGACCTGACCGTCTCGGGCTCGGCGCAGCGGGCTGCGGCCGCCGTGGGCGGCACCGCCGGCGTCCAGGTCGCCGAGCTGCACGCGCCGTTCAGCCACCAGGAGCTCGTCCTGCGCTCCGCGCTCAGGCTGGGTGGTGACGTACAGGTCAGTCCTTCGGGTGGGGCGCTCGCCGCCAACCCGATGTTCAGCGCCGGGGCGATCCGGATCGGCGAGGCCGCCAAGCACATCTGGGACGGCAGCGCCGACAAGGTGCTCGGCCACGCGACCAGCGGGCCGGCACTGCAGCAGAACCTCGTGTGCGTGATGGAAGCCCAGGAGAACGGGAGAGGCAAGTGAGCAAGGTTCCCGCGGCCGTGATCGGGATCGGCCAGACCCACCACCGCGCCAAGCGCGAGGACGTCTCGATGGCCGGGCTGTGCCGCGAGGCGATGGACCGGGCCCTCGAGGACGCCGGGCTGACCCTCGACGAGGTCGACGCCATCGTCATCGGCAAGGCGCCGGACCTCTTCGAGGGCGTGATGATGCCCGAGCTCTACCTGGCCGAGGCGCTGGGCGCGGCCGGCAAGCCGCTGCTGAGGGTGCACACCGCCGGCTCGGTCGGCGGCTCGACCGCGATCGTGGCCTCCTCGCTGGTGCAGGCAGGCGTGCACAAGAAGGTGCTCACCGTCGCCTTCGAGAAGCAGTCGGAGTCCAACGCGATGTGGGCACTGTCGGTGCCGATCCCGTTCGTGATGCCGGTGCACGCCGGTGCCGGCGGCTACTTCGCCCCGCACGTACGCTCCTACATCCGCCGCTCCGAGGCGCCCTCGCACATCGGCGCCATCGTCGCGGCCAAGGACCGCAACAACGCGCTCAAGAACCCCTACGCGCACCTGCACAACGAGGGCACCACGGTCGAGTCCGTGCTGGCCTCGCAGATGCTGTGGGACCCCATCCACTACGACGAGACCTGCCCCTCCTCCGACGGCGCCTGCGCGATGGTGATCGCCTCGGAGGACGTCGCCAAGACGTACGAGGCACCTGCCTGGATCCACGGCACCGCGATGCGCTCGGAGCCCACCTCCGCCGCCGAGCGCGACCAGGTCAACCCGCAGGCCGGCCGCGAGGCCGCGGCGGCGCTGTGGAAGGCGACCGGGATCACCGACCCGGCCCGCGAGATCGACTGCGCCGAGATCTACGTGCCGTTCGCCTGGTTCGAGCCGATGTGGCTCGAGAACCTCGGCTTCGCGCCGGAGGGCGAGGGGTGGAAGCTCAGCGAGGCCGGCGAGACCGCCATCGGCGGGAGCCTGCCGGTCAACATGAGCGGCGGCGTGCTCTCCTCCAACCCCATCGGCGCCTCCGGGATGCTCCGCTTCGCCGAGGCCGCCCTGCAGGTCAGGGGCCGGGCCGGCGAGCACCAGGTCGACGGTGCCCGCCGGGCGCTCGGGCACGCCTACGGCGGCGGGTCGCAGTTCTTCTCGATGTGGGTCGTGGGGTCCGAGCAGCCGGGGAACTAGCCCCTGCCTCGGCCAACAGCGAACGCCTGGCTCCCGGTCGGTCACCTGTCGTGACCGACCGGGAGCCAGCGGCGACAGCGATCCGCGGCAGGCGTTCAGCCGAGAGTCCCCAGGATGGGCTGGGACTCGATCAGGCCTTCGTCGCTCGGGGCCTGACGGTCGTCGAAGACGCGCGCCCGCTGGCGCGCACGCAGCTCGAGATGCGCCTGGGCCGGCTTGACGTACCCGTAGCGTTCCCGCGCCTCGGCGGGCGTGAGCACGACCGGGTGCACGGGCGGGACACCGCGCCAGACGGGATCCATGATCGGCAGGACCTTCGGTGCGAGGATGCCGAGGATCCACCGCTGCAGCGTGCGACTCCGGTGGGCGGGCGCCAGCATCGCCCTCATGATCGCGATCACCACCATGTCCGTCACCCGTGACTGCCGGATGTCGGCGAGCCGACGCATGTGTCGCGGCAGGGTGGCGATCGTCGCCCTGCAGACCAACGCGTTCGCGATCGGCCGGGCCAGGCCGAGCAGACCCTTGCGGGGAAGGATCGCGTTGGTGCCGTTCAGCAGGTGGTGCATCATCCGCTGGGTGGCCTCGCTCGCCGCGAGCCTGGGACGCCACTCCTCGAAGTACGCACGCACCGCCTCGCGGGTGCGCGGAACCGCGCGCGGGTCGCAGGTCTGGAACTCCGCGGCGATCGCGCACTCGGCCCAGAACTGCTCGACCTCGGCGTCCGAGAGCCTGCCGGGCCCGAACGTCTCGTAGGCGGTGAGGACCGAGTGCCAGCCCGTGATCAGGATCCAGAGCTGGGAGTCGGGGTCGTTGGCGTCGTACCGATTGCCGCTGACCGGCTCGATGCCGATCGCCTTGGAGTGGATCTTGACCAGCACGTCGGCCATCTTCGCAACGGTCCGGCTGTCCGCGAACGCCACCGCGGCGAAGTACTGGACCGTCCTGGCGTAGCGCGTGTCGAGCCGGTCGTAGTTCGCACCGGTGTTGTGCACGGCGGCGAGGAGGTTGGGATCGAGCTCCTCGATCGTCACCGCTCGTACGATGCCCATCAGCGGGACCGCCGGATGGCCCCAGACCTTCTGGGTGATGGAGTCCGGGCCGAAGAACCCGTAGTCCTCGTGCGGCGTGATCTCGCGCGTCTTCTTCATCGCTTGCTCCTCCTCGGTCGGTTCACGGGTTCATCGCGTAGGTGCCGGCGGTGGCGCGGGCCTCCGCCCACACCCGGGCGGTGCGCTCGGCGTCGAAGGCGGGACGGCGCTGGATGGCGTCAGCGGCCCTGGCCTGCGCGTCGGTCAGCGACGGCTTGCGCGTCAGGGTCAGGGCGTGGGCGGAGACGTCTCCGACCATGACCTCGAAGATGCTCTCGACCAGGTCGTCGCCGACGCCCCAGATCGTCGCCTGCTGCAGGATGAGGTCGCCGTAGGCGACCGTGGTGAAGATGTCGCCGACGACCAGGAGCAGGTCCAGGTCGCGCATCTGGGCCTTGGACAGCGGCGTCGTGACGAGCAGCGCCTGGAAGGCGTCGACCTGCTCGAGGAGAAGCCTCACGTTCGGCAGGTGGGCCCATGCGGCGTACACCGCACGCCAGTCGTGGAAGGCCACCGTGCCGAGCCCCTGGGCCGGGCCCTGGCGGAAGAGGAAGGTGTCGTCCACGGGATCGCGCCGCCGCGGCGGCAGGGCGGCCAGGCTCGGATCGGCAGGGCTGAAGAGATAGCTCAGCAGGAACTTCAGCGCCAGCGCCATGTTGACGTGGACCGTGCCCTCGAGCCGGGGCAGGCCCATCATGGCGACCGCGCCGACCGGGTAGTACATGTCGTTCTCGAAGCCCCGGGCCGCGATGCAGTCGGCGATCAGGTCGTAGACCTTCGCACCCTGGCGGCTCACGGTCATCTTCTCGATCGCGTCGAAGAGCAGATAGCGGCGGTCGTCGACGCTGCCGGAGCGCATGTAGTCGATGGCTCGCTCGCCGAACAGTTCCATCGCGGCGAGCCGGACCCAGCTCTCGATGAACAGCGCCCGGACCTGCGGGAAGTCTGTGACCTTGGTGTCGAAGAGAACGCGGCCGTCGGCATGGGTGATGCCCTCGTGCCAGACATGCTGCACCGCTCCGAGCGACCCGAAGCCGATGTTGAACTTGCCGACGTTGACGGTGTTGATGGCGGCGTCGAACGCCTCGGAGCCGACATGGATGATGTCCTCCTCGCGGATCGGATAGTCCTCGAGGTCGAAGGCCGCGACGTACATCTGCGAGTTCACGACGTTCTTGCGAAGCTTGTACGCCTCATGCCGGCTGTCGACGACGAAGAAGACGTAGCCGTCCTGGGTCTTGGGCCCGGTCGGGAGCCCCTCGACGCGACCGAAGACCGACACCATGCCGGCCTTGTTGCCGTTGCCGATGTAGTACTTGCCGCCGTTGGCCAGGTAGCCGCCGTTGCCGTCAGGGGTCAGGACCATGTCGGTGGTGTAGACGTCCGCACCGTGCTCGCGCTCCGAGAGACCGAAGGCGAAGATCGCGCCGTCGTCGAGGAGGCCCGCGGCCCGGCGCTTCACCAGCTCGTTGCCGGACTGCCAGATCGGACCGAGGCCGAGGATCGTGACCTGCCAGACGTACCAGTAGGACATCCCGTAGAAGCCGAGGATCTGGCTGTACATGGCGATGCGGGCCTCGTCCCAGCGCTTGTTCGGGTCGCCGTCGGCCTGGGCCGCCGGGGTCAGCAGCGTCGCGAAGACCTTCTCCCGCTGCTGGAAGGCGAGGAACTCGTCGTACCAGACGCGGTCGCGGTCCTGCTGAAGCAGCCACTCCTTGCCGTTGCCCTCGAAGAAGTCGATCGTCGCCTCGAAGATGCGGCGGGTCTCGTCGTCGAACTCGTCGAGGTCGGGCTTGTGCGGGTTGAACAGCGGCATGTGAGCACTCCGTGGTGAGGGGACTCCGTCACATTAATACACTCGTGTAGGAATTTGCTACACCTATGTAGGAACTTTCCTGATCGCCTAGGATCGCCTCATGCCACCGTCGACAACCGGTCAAGCGCAGCGCGCCCGTGCCCCTCATCTGGGCCCGGAGCGCAGGCGGCCCCACGTGCTCGACGCCGCCCGGACGATCGCGGTGGCCGACGGCATCGGCGCCGTGACCATCGGCTCGGTCGCAGCGGCCATGGGCGTGACCCGGCCCGTCGTCTACGCCTGCTTCGCGGACCGGGTCGAGCTGGTCGACGCTCTCCTCGACCGGGAGTCGGCCGAGCTCCTCGAGGCGATCCTCACCGCGCTGCACGGCTCCGCCAACCCCGACGATCCGGAGCAGGCGTTCATCGACGGCTTCCGGGCGCTCCTCCACGCCGCCGCCTCCGCACCCGAGACCTGGCGGTTCGTCTTCTCCGGCGAGCCCGACCCGGTCATCGCGGAGCGCTTCCGCGACGTCAAGGCCCTGGTCCAGACCCGGGCGACCGAGTGGATTAGGCCCGCCATGGAGCGCTGGTGGCAGACGGCCGACCTGGAGCGCAAGCTGCCGGTCCTGATCGATCTCTTCCTGTCGTCCTGCGAGTCGGCGGTGCGCTCGCTCCTCGACACGAGCAACGACTGGGGTCCGGACGACCTCGGCACCTTCATGGGCAAGGCGCTCCACCGCGCGTTCAAGGACGCCTGAGGGTCTGCCTATCCGGTCGAGCCGGGCGCGTTGTCCGCCCCGCGCACGACTCGGTCGGGCGGCGCGGAGCAGTGGCCGTCCTCGTAGAGCGGCTCGGAGGTGGTGTCGGTGGCCGGATACTTGGGGCCGCCGTAGTCGCACTGGTAGTCGTTCTGCAGGACGAGGCCGCCGTGGATCGCGCCGTCGTACATCGCATCCGCCAGCGAGCGGATGGCGTCGGGATACTCGGCCAGCAGCTCACGCAGGTGCGGGTCGCGCACGACGAGGATGTCGGTCAGGGCGGTCGTGCGCTCCAGGGTCGGCGGCAGCGTACGGTCCAGGACACCGACGAGGCGGACGAGGTCGGCGAACTGCTCGGGGCCACGGTCGAAGGCGCGGCGCAGCTCGGGGTCGGCCTTCTCCAGCTCGGCGGTGAGCAGGGCGAGGTCGTGCGCGGCGGCGCGTACGTCGGAGGCGTGCCGGTCGCCGATGCGCAGCAGCGACTCGGAGTTGACCAGGACGCGGGAGATCGTCGGCCACTCCTCGTCGAGGGTGACCAGCAGGACCTGGCTGCCCTCGACCAGGTCGGCGAGCTCGTCCTCGCGGCCGGCGAAGGTCGTGCGCAGTCCGGTGACCACCGTCCGCAGCTGCTCGGGGTCGACCTGGTCCATCAGCATCTCGAGACTGACCACCGTGCTGGCCAGCGTGGTGGGCAGGTCCACCGCTTCGGCGCGCACCCGGCTGCCGTCGCGGAGGAAGGGCCCGGAAGCAGTGGTCGGCTGGAAGTCGAGGTACTGCTCCCCCACCGGCGAGAGGCTGCGCACCTCGGCCGGGGAGTCCTGCGGGATCCGGACGTCCGGATCCAGCCTGATCCGGGCCTGCGCCGTGCCGTCGGTCGTCAGCTCGATCGTCTCCACGACCCCGGCCTTGGCGCCGCGGTAGGTCACCGACGAGCCCTCGTACAGGCCGCCGGTGCGTTCCAGGTCGACGGTGACGGTGGACGGCCGGGACAGGAGCGGGATCTCGAGGGTGACCAGCAGCAGGTACGCCGTCGCCGCGACGAACACGACCACGGCCGCCCCGAAGCCGACGAAGAGGCGCCGGTCCGTCTCGCGCAGCGCCATCAGCCCACCCCTCCGAGCACGGCGCCGTCACCGAGGAGGCCGCCCAGGTCCCAGCCGGGTTGTTGGGGCAGGACCGGCGAATCCAGGAGGGGTGGCAGCGGGTTGAGCGGGTCCTGCGCGACGGAGTCGCCGATGTCGACGCGGAGCTGGATCGGCAGGTGGTCGGCGGGGATGACCTCCAGCAGCTCGTTGATCGCCGAGATGAACGTGTCCAGGCCGGGGCCGAGATCGCCGCTGATCCGGCGGACCTGGGCGAGGATCGCCCCGGCGTCGCGGACCACGGCGACGGTGTCGTCGTCCATCCGGCCGAGCACGCCGTTGGCGTCACGGGAGAGCCTCACCAGCCGGTTGAGCAGGGCGATGATCTGCTTCGTCTGCTCCCGGACGGTGCGGGCCGCCGGCCCGATCGCCGCCAGCGCGTCGGTGATGGTCTTCTTCTCTTTCGTCAGGGTCGCGGAGACCGCGTCGAGGGAGGTGAGGGCGCGGTCGATCTCGGCGGTGGTGCGGTTGGCCTGGGTGAGGAAGGTGGCGCTCCGGTCGAGCACCTGGGCCAGGTCGGTGCCGTCGCCGACGGCCCGGTTGAGCTCGTCGACGATCCGGCCGAGGTCACCGATGCCGCCGCCGTTGATGAGCAGGGACGCCGAGGCGAGCGCGTCCTCGACGGTCGGGCCCGTCGTCGACCGGGCCGGGTCGAGCCGTCCTCCCTCGGGGATCGCCCGGCCGCCCTCGGGGGTGGTCACGTCGACGTAGACCTCGCCGAGCGGGGTGTCGTAGCGCAGCCGTGCCGCGGAGTGGTCGGTGATGCGTACGCCGTCCTCGAGGCTCATCTCGGCCACCGCCGAGTAGCCGTCGGTGGAGAGCGAGACCACCCGGCCGGCGTCGACGCCGTTGACGCTCACCTTCGAGCCGACGCCGAGGTTGAGGGCGTCGTCGAAGACGGCCTCGACCGTGGTCGCGTCGTCTCCTGCTCGGGTGCCGGGCAGCGGCAGCGTACGGGCGTCGATGCCGCACCCGGTCAGCAGCAGGCCCGCCGCCGCCACGGAGATCAGGACCGCCCGCCTCACGGCCGGCTCCCTGAGAGCGGGCCTTGGAGCGGGTCGGTGCCGACGATGTCGCACACGTCCGAGAGGGCCTCACGACACCGGCCGGCGAGCTCCTCGCTCAGCGCGTCGGTGAGCGGCACGCGCAGCATCACGCCTCCGGGCGCGCGGGCCTGCTCGACGTTCTGCAGGGCCAGCGGGAGCACCTCGACGAACTCCTCGATGTCGTCGGTGTGCGCCAGGATCAGGTCGAGCACGGCGTTGACCTGCGTCAGCGCCGCTTGGAGGTCCTTGTCGTTGGCCTGCGTGAACCTGGCCAGCGCGTCGATCGCCTCCCGGGTCGTACGCAGCGTGGCGGTGAACTCCGTGCGCTGCTCCGCGAGCAGCTCGGAGGTCGCGGTGACGTTCTCGATGAAGAGCTCGATCAGCGCATCGTGGGCGACCATCGCGCTGGTCAGCTCGTCGGTCTCGTGCAGCGCGGCGACGGCGGAGTCGGTGTGGCCGTTGACCTCGTTCAGGGCGGCGGCGAGATCGGCCAACGCCGCGCCGGCCCGCTGCCCGTTGGACCCCAGGGTCGCCGATCCTGCCTGGAGGAACCGGTCGACGCTCTTGCCGTCGCCTCCGGCGAGCCCGCTGCTGAACCGGTCGAGCGCGTTCAGGATGGCGTCGAAGTCGGCCGGGGTGCGGGTGCGCTCGCTGGTGATCAGGTCGCCGTCGGCGAGCACCGGCCCGCCGGCGTAGCGCGGGGTGAGCTCGACGTAGCGGTCGTTGGCCACCGAGCGCGAGACGATCAGCACCTGGGCGTCGGCCGGCACGGTGACGTCCTGGTCGAGCTCGAGGTCGACCTCGACCCCAGCGCCCGCGGGCGTGATCCGCTTGACCTCGCCGACCTTGACCCCGAGCACGCCGACGTCGTTGCCGACGAAGAGGCCGGCGGTGTCGGCGAAGGTGACGGTCACGGAGTAGGTGCCGGCGAACGGGATCGCCGCGGCACCGGCGCCGAGGGCGGCCACCAGAGCCACCACGATCGCGACATACCTGCCCAGATGCCTGCCCTGCGTCCACGGCGCGCTCATCAGCACAGCCCCTTCAGCCGGCAGGTCAGCCCGTCGGGCAGCGCGCGGTCGTCGGGCCGGATGTCGACCCAGGGGCCGTTGCCGGTCGCGTTGGCCAGGTAGCGGGCCGACGGACCGAGCACGTCGAGCGCGGCGCTGAGCTCCTTCTCCTGCGCGCGCAGCCCCTTGATGACCACGGCCAGCTTGGTCAGCGCGACGTCGAGGTCCTGCTGATTCGCGGAGACGACCCGCTTCAGGGTGGTGGTGAGCCGCTGGGCGTCGGCCAGCAGCCGACGGATCGCGCCGCGGCGGCTCTGCAGCTCGGCCATCACCGCGTTGGCCTGCTTCATCAGCGAGACGATCTCGGTGCTGTTGGCGTTGAGCCGGCTCGTCACGTCGGTGGCCGCTCTCACCAGGGCGTCGGCCTGGTCGGCCCGGGTGAGCACGACCTCCGACACCGCGGAGACGCCGTCGAGGGCGGCGGCGAGGTCGGGCTGGGAGCTCGCCATGGTGGCGCCGACCTCGTCGAGGGTGCGGGAGAGGAGCTCGGGGTCGAGCTCGTCGAGCGAGGCGCTCCCGCGGTCGACGATGTCCTGGAGGTTGTAGGGCACGCTGGTCGCGGAGAGCGGAATCGTGTCCTCGGCGAGCTCTCCCCCGCCGGCCGGCGTGACCGCGAGCAGATGCGTGCCAAGCAGGGTGGCGACTTCGATCTCGGCGCCGGTGCGGGCTCCGAGCCGGATGTGGTCCTCGACCGTGAACTCCACGATGACATCGCGGGCACCGAGCGAGATCGAGCGCACCTCCCCGACCCGCGCGCCGGCCACGGTCACGTCCTCGCCGACCCGGAGGCCGGCGGTGTGCTCGAAGTGGGCCACGCACACCCGTTCGCCGAAGCCGAGCGCCCCGGCCCGGAAGACGAAGACAACCGTCAGCGCGGCGAGCACAACGGCGACGATCCCGACCTTGAGCGGGTCCATGGTTCGTAGTGGGGTCATCCGGAGCACACCTCGGAGTAGCGGTCGTCGGTCGGTGGCAGCGCCAGCACGAGCTCGTCGACGGCGAAGTCGTAGCGGCAGACGTAGATGT
Source organism: Nocardioides luteus (assembly GCF_015752315.1). Classification (NCBI taxonomy): domain Bacteria; kingdom Bacillati; phylum Actinomycetota; class Actinomycetes; order Propionibacteriales; family Nocardioidaceae; genus Nocardioides; species Nocardioides luteus. The sequence continues at coordinate 2,528,242 of NZ_JADOVJ010000001.1, read as the reverse complement.
TGAGCGCGTTGCGGTAGGAGGTGATCCTGCCCAGCGTCTCGACCAGCTGGGCGAACGCGACCACGGCACCGTCGAAGCTGGTCAGGTTGGCGGCGAAGGCGGTCACCGAGATCCGCAGGTTGCGGCTCAGCGTGCGGGCGGGAGCCTCGATCTGCGTACCGAAGTCGGCGCCGGTGGCCAGGAGTCCCGACAGCTCCTCGACGGAGGCACCGAGGGCGTCGCGCTGCTCGGCCAGACCCTTCATCAGCTTCTCGAGCTCGCGCACCGTGGTCTCGAACTCGTCCCCCTGCGCGGCCAGGTCGGCGAGGAAGGGGGTCAGGTTGCTCAGCACCCGCTCGAAGACCTGGTCGCGGGTGGCCACGAACCTGGTCAGCTCGGCGGTCTGCTCCAGCAGCACCGGGATGCTGCCGCCCTCGTCCTGGAGGACCTTCAAGATGGTGGCCGCGAGCTGGTTGACCTCGTCGGGGTCGAGTACGTCGAAGAGGGGCCGGAACCCGTTGAGCAGCTCGGTCAGGTCGAACCCGGCACTGGTCCGGGTCGCCGGGATCCGGGACCCGGCCGCCAGGGGCTTCCCCGAGCCGCGGGTCTGCTCGATCCCGAGGAACCGCTGCCCGGCGATGTTCTGGTAGCGCACCGAGAGCCGCGCGGTGTCCAGCACCTGCTGCTTCCGGGACACCGTCAGCTCCACCGTCGCCTTCCCGGCGGCGGTGACGGTGATGTCGGTGACCTTGCCGACGCTGACTCCCGCGATGCGTACGGCATCCTCCTCGTGCAGGCCGTTCACGTCGGCGAACTCGGCGGTGTAGGTGACCAGGTCTCCGGCGACCGGCGCCTTCAGCGTGCCGAGGACGAGCGCGAAGGCGAGCCCGGCGACCAGGGTGAAGGCACCCAGCTTGAGGTAGGTCGCGGTGGGGCGGCCCGAGGAGCCACGCAGCCCGGACATCAGCACTCCCCTCTCGTGCTGCCGTAGGTCGGGCAGTCGCGCTCACGGGTGTAGTAGGGCGGCGCGACCCGGCTCAGGATCAGGTCGAGGGCGGCCCGGCCGTCGTCGATCACGGTGGGGATCTCCTGGCCGATCTCGCGGTTGGCCCGGAAGCTCTCCACCACGGCGTCCTCCCGGTTGTCGGCGACGGCGTCGGCGACCACCGCCGCCTGGTCCATCGCCTCGACCAGCTCGGCGCCGTGCTCGTCGAGGAACCGCTGCGCGTCGGCGGTCAGGGTGAGGCCGCCGGAGAGCAGCGCGGCGAGCTGCTCACGCTTGGCGGCGATCGTCTCGGCGGTCGCGGTGCCGGACTCCAGGGCTGCGAACAGGTCGCCGGCGGTCGCCTCCAGCGTCTCCAGGTTGACCGCCAGCAGCGCAGCGGTCGACCGGATCGTGGGCAGGTCCGCCTCGGCCCGCTCCAGCACGGTGGCGGCGAGCTCGAGGGTCCGGTGGATGTCGTCGCCACGGCCGTCGAGACCGCCGGCCACCGCGGCCAGCGCGGCGTTGAGGTCGGCCGGGCTGACCGCCCTGACCAGCTCGTCGATGCTGTCGAGGGCCTGCTGCAGCTCGACGGTGCCCTGGCGCAGGTCCTGCGGAATGGTTCCGCCCGCCCACCTCCCTGGCCGGGAGCCGGTCGAGACCAGGTCCACGTACGCGGTGCCGAAGACGGTCGCCGGCAGCGCCCGCGCCGCCACGTCCGCCGGGAGCCTCTCCGCCGCCTCGCCGTCCAGCCGGATCGCGACGGAGGCCTTCGAGGACTCCGCTGCCCGGCTGATGCCGGTGACGGTGCCGATGACGACCCCGCCCATCTTCACGTCCGACCCGGTACGCAGCGAGGCCCCCACGTCGACCATGGCGGCCCGGGTCGCGACGACGTCGGCGAACGGGCGCCCGGAGAGCACGATCATCCCGGCCGCGAGCAGCCCGCAGACCACGACACCGGCGGCGCCGCGTACGGCCAGGGTCTGGGGCCTGGTGGCGCGGCTCATCCGGAGATCCTGAAGCCCGGGTCGCCACCCCACATGGCGACGGTGAGCAGCATGTTGAGCACGACGATGACCACGAAGCTGGCCCGGATCGAGCGGCCGGTGGCCTCGCCGACGTTGAGCGAGCCGGCCGAGACCGCGAGGCCGTACCAGCAGTGGATCAGTACCACGATCGCGGCGAAGATCAGGATCTTGATCAGCGAGAACCCGATGTCGCGCATCGTCAGGAACTCCAGGAAGTAGTGGTCGAACTGGCCCGGCGACTGCCCGAAGAGCATCACCACGGTCGACTCCGAGGCGATGTAGGAGCCGAGCAGGCCGATCACGTAGAGGGGCACGATCGCGAGCATGGTGGCGACCAGACGGGTGGCGACCAGGTAGTTCACCGGGCGCACCGACATGACCTCGAGCGCGTCGACCTCCTCGTTGACCCGCATCGCGCCCAGCTGGGCGGTGAAGCGGCAGCCGACCTGCGCCCCCAGCGCCAGGGCGGCGACCAGCGGCCCGAGCTCCCGGGTGTTGGCGGTGGCCGAGATGAACCCGACCAGCGGCGCCAGTCCGACCAGCTCCAACCCGTTGAAGCCCTCGATGCCGAGCGAGGTGCCGACCGAGACCGAGAGCAGCACCATCACCCCGATCGTGCCGCCGCCGACGATGATCGCGCCCTTGCCCCAGCAGATGTCGGAGAAGTGCTCCAGGCAGGTGCGCCAGTGGTGCACCAGCGTGGCCGGCACGGCCAGCAGGACGGAGGCGCTGAAGGTGAGGAAGGAGCCGAACGGCACCAGCGGGCTCCACCAGCCGGTCGACGGCCCGCCGTTCTCGACCGCGGCCATCAGGCAGCCCCGCCCGGAGCGAGCGCCAGGTATCCCTGGGTGACGACCGCGTTCACCACGGCCAGCACGATCACGTTCAGCACGACGGTCTGGTTGACCGCGTCGGCGACGCCCTGCGGCCCTCCGGTCGCCCCCAGCCCCTTGTGGGCCGCCACCGTGGTGCCGATCAGCCCGAACAGCACCGCCTTGCCCTCGGCCAGCCACAGGTCGGCGCTCTGGCTGAAGTTGGTGAACGCGTCCAGATAGGTGCCCGCGCCGACCACGCCCCGCCCGACGTTCATCACGTAACCGGTCGCGATCGCGGCCACCGCCACGATCGCGGTCAGCATCACCGAGAGGAAGACGGCGGCCACGATCCTGGGCGCCACCATCCGCTGGACGGGGTTGGTGCCCATCACCTCCAGGGCGGCGATCTCGTCGCGGATCGTGCGCATCCCGAGATCGGAGCAGATCGCCGAGCCGACCACGCACGCGATGATCAGCGAGGTGACCAGCGGCGCGGCCTGGCGCAGCACGCCGACGCCGTTGACGGCACCGCTGAACGACGAGGCGCCGATGCTGTTGGCCACCGCGCCGACCTGGATGGAGGTGACCACCCCGAACGGGATCGCGACCAGGATCGTCGGCAGCAGGGAGACACGGGCCATGAACCAGGCCTGGTCGGCGGCCTGCGCCCAGTCGAACCGGCCGGTGACGATGTCCCTGGCGGCGTACGCGCAGGCCTCGGCGCCCAGCGCGATGGTCTCCCCGACGGTCCTCAGCCCCTCGGCGAAACGGCGCCAGAGGCCGGTCGCCAGCCGCTCGGGCAAGGTTGCGGTCACCCGGAAACTCCTCGTCGTCGACAGCCGCCGTCAATTACTACACGGGTGTAGATTCGCACATCGTGTGGCGTGTGTCACCCCTTCCGCCGTGCGTCCTCCAACCCGTAACGTTCCTCGTGATGGCCAACGACCGACCCGCCGCCAGGCGACGTTATGCCGCCCGGATGCCTCTCGAGGAGCGTCGGGAGGCGCTCCTGGACGCGGCGCTGCGCGTGCTCGGCCGCGACGGCTACGGTCAGCTCACCATCAGCGCCATCGCCGCCGAGGCAGGCGTGACGCGGCCGGTCGTCTATGACGCGTACGGAGGGATCGACCCACTCCTCCACGCCCTGCTCGACCGCACCCAGCAGCGCGCCACGGACGCGGCGCTGGCGCTCATCCCCGCCGGCGGCGTCCCGGTCGAGCTCGACCGGTGGCTGCTCGATGCGGCCGACGGACTCCTCCAGGCGGTCCAGGAGGATCCGGAGACCTGGCGCCCGGTGCTCGGCCTGACCGATGGCGCTCCGCCCGCCGTGCGCGAACGCATCGAGAGCACCCTGGTCCTGCTGCGCGGGTTCGTGGCCGACGTGCTGCGCACCAACCTCGGGCCCGAGACCGACCTCGACGTCGAGGTGGTCGCCCACTCGCTCGTCACGCTGGTGCAGGAGTTCGCCCGGCTGCTGCTGGCGCGACCCGACGAATATCCGAAGGAGCGACTGCTGGCCGCGTACGCCGGGATGCTGGCCGTGCGTCTGCGAACGTAGCCTTCGGGCATGAGCTACGCAGGACTGAGCAAGCTGCTGGCCGTCCCCGCCGGGTTCGAGGCACCGAGGGTGCTCACCCACGGCGACCTGACCGCGCGGCCGTTGTCGCGCGAGTGCCTGGCCGACGACGTGCGCGCCATCAACGCCGACATCGACCTCATCAACGCGACCCGGGGCGGCGGCTGGCCGACGGGTCCGACGTCGGAGGAGGAGGACTACATCGACCTCGTCTGGCACGAGGGCGAGTGGAAGGAGAACAAGTCGTTCTCCTACGTCCTGGAGACCTCAGAGCTCGGCTACGTCGGGTGCGCCTATCTCTACCCGCTGGGCGTCCGGCAGGAGCTGAGCGAGGAGCTGGCTGCGTACGACGTCGACGTCAGCTGGTGGGTGACCACCGAGGCCTACGAGCGTGGGCTCTACGAGGTGGTCCATGAAGCGCTGAAGAAGTGGGTGCCGGCGGAGTATCCGTTCCGCCGACCCCACTTCTCCAACGTGGTCGTGCCGTAGCGCCCGGAGTCAGGCGTAGGTCACCGGCATCTCCTTGATGCCGTTGATCCAGGCGTGGCGCAAGCGTCGCGGCGTGCCGTTGGGCTTCAGGTCGGGCATCCGGTCGGCGATCACGTCGAACATGATCCGCACCTCCATCCGGGCCAGGTTGGCACCGATGCAGTAGTGGGCGCCGTGGCCGCCGAAGGCGAGGTGGGGGTTGTGCTCGCGGGTGATGTCGAACGTGTCGGGGTCGTCGAAGACGTCCTCGTCGTGGTTGCCGGAGGCGTAGAAGATGCCGACGCGCTGGCCCTTCTTGACCAGCTGCCCGCCGACCTCGACGTCGTTGAGCGCCGTACGCTGGAAGACGGTGACCGGGGTCGCCCAGCGGATCACCTCGTCGACCATGGTGTCCGGCCGCTCCTTCTTCCACAGCTCCCACTGGTCGGGGTGGTCGAAGAAGGCCTGCATGCCGTGGGTGATCGCGTTGCGGGTGGTCTCGTTGCCCGCGACCGCGAGCAGGATGACGAAGAAGCCGAACTCGTCGTCGCCCAGCGCGCCGCCCTCCAGCTCGGCGTTGACGAGCTTGGAGATGATGTCGTCCTTGGGGTCGGCCTTGCGCTCCGCGGCCAGCGCCATCGCGTAGGAGAGGATCTCGATCGAGGCGGCCTCGGGGTCCGCGTCGTAGTCCGGGTCGTCGTAGGCGAGCATCTGGTTGGACCAGTCGAAGAGCTTGCGCCGGTCCTCCTGCGGGACACCGAGGAGCTCGGCGATCGCCTGGAGCGGGAGCTCGGCGGCGACCTCGGAGACGAAGTCGCCCTCGCCCTTGGCCAGGGCGTCGTCGACGATGTTGTTGGCCCGCTCGACCAGGCGCTCCTTGAGGGCGTTGATCGCGCGCGGGGTGAAGCCGCGGCTGATGATCTGGCGCAGCTTGGTGTGGTCCGGGGCGTCGTGGTGGATGAGCATCGCGCGCTGCAGCTCGACCTGCTCACGGGTCATGTCGGGCGCGAACCGGATGATCACGCCGTTCTCGTTCGTGCCGAAGTTCTCGCTGTCCTTGGAGACGGCCAGGATGTCCTCGTGCTTGGTCACCGCCCAGAACCCGGTGTCCAGGAAGCCGGCGCGTGCGGCCGGCGACTGCTCGACCCACCACACCGGCGCGGTCTTGCGAAGCTCGAGGAACTCCTGCAGCGGGACGCGCTCCTCGTTGAGCACGGGATCAGTCGGATCGAAATCCACGGGGAGAGCGGTCACGGGTGTGCTCCTTCGAGGTCTTTTCTATAACACGTTCTAGTTTATCGTCACACAATGCTCCGCATCACACAAGGGTTGCGCCAAACGAGAACACGTTCTACTTTGGGACAATCGAGTGTAACCGGTGTCACGTCACCAGGCGTGGCGGCGCGTTGCCGCGCACCAGCGACTTGTCGAAACCCCCGAAGAGCGAGGTTCCATGGGCACGCCCGTCATCGTCGAAGCCGTACGTACCCCCATCGGCAAGCGCAAGGGCTGGCTGGCCGGCCTGCACCCGGGCGTGCTGCTCGGTGCCGCCCAGGTGGAGGTGCTCAAGCGCGCCGGAGTCGACCCTGACCTGGTGGATCAGGTCATCGGCGGCTGCGTGTCCCAGGCCGGTGAGCAGTCCAACAACATGGTCCGCCGGGCCTGGCTCCATGCCGGGCTGCCGATCCACACCGGCTCCACGGTCATCGACGCGCAGTGCTCGTCGGCCCAGCAGGCCACCCATCTGATCAACGCGATGATCGCCTCCGACCAGATCAAGGTCGGCATCGCCTGCGGCATCGAGTCGATGTCCCGCATCCCGCTGGGCGCCAACGTCCCCAAGGGTGCGGGCGACCCGCGTCCCGCGGACTGGAACATCGATCTGCCCAACCAGTTCGAGGGCGCCGACCGGATCGTGAAGAACCGCGGCTTCTCCCGCAACGAGGTCGACGAGTTCGGGCTGTGGTCGCAGGTCAAGGCGCGCCACGCGCGCGACGCCGGCCACTTCAAGAGCCAGATCTTCGCCGTCGAGGCCCCCATGCTCGACGACGAGGGCAACCCCACGGGCGAGCTCCGCACCGTCACCGAGGACCAGGGCATCCGCGACACGTCCCTGGAGAAGCTGGCTGGGCTCAGCCCGGTGCTCGAGGGCGGCACCCACACCGCCGGCACCTCCTCGCAGATCTCCGACGGCGCCTCGGCGCTGCTGCTGATGGACTCCTCGGTCGCCGCGTCCTTGGGGCTGAAGCCACGGGCTCGGATCGTCACCTCGAACCTCGTCGGCTCCGACCCCTACTACCACCTCGACGGCCCCGTCCAGGCGACCGAGAAGGCGCTGAAGGACAGCGGGATGACGATCGGCGACATCGACATCGCCGAGGTCAACGAGGCCTTCGCCGGCGTCGTCATGTCCTGGGCCAAGGTGCACCAGGTGCCCGAGGAGAAGATCAACGTCAACGGCGGCGCCATCGCGCTCGGCCACCCGGTCGGCTCCACCGGCACCCGGCTGCTCACCGCCGCCCTCCACGAGCTCGAGCGCCGCGACGCCAGCACCGCCCTGGTCTCGATGTGTGCCGGGGGCGCACAGGCCACCGCGACGATCATCGAGAGGATCTGAGATGGGCCGCGAGAAGATCACCGAGGCCGAGTACGTCGTCGTCGGCGCCGGCTCAGCCGGCTGTGCCGTGGCCGGCCGCCTGGCCGCGGCCGGCAAGTCGGTCATCCTGCTCGAGGCGGGGAAGAACGACAAGCACAACTACATGGTCACCAAGCCCGGCATGATCGGCCCGATGCACGCCGAGCCGCGGCTGAAGAAGCTGGTCGACTGGGGCTATCACACGGTCCCCCAGAAGCACGCCCGTAACCGCGAGCTCCCCCAGCCGCGCGGCAAGGTGCTCGGCGGCTCCTCCTCCATCAACGGTCTGCTGTGGGTCCGGGGCAACCGGGCCAACTACGACGCCTGGGCCGCAGAGGGCAACACCGGCTGGGACGCGGACTCGGTCAACGAGGCGTACCGGCGGATCGAGGACTACGAGGGCGGCGGCTCCGACTACCGCGGCACCGGCGGACCGATCAAGGTCATGAAGCACCCGCGGCCGACCGAGGCGTCGCTGTCCTTCCAGCGCGCCGCCGCCGAGACCCTCGACGTGAAGGTGCTCGACGACTACAACGGCGCCGAGCAGGAGGGCGTCTCGACCTTCCAGCAGAGCGCGATCGACGGCCTCCGCTACTCGGCCTCGCGCGGGTATCTCCACGACCAGGAGCTGCCCAGCCTGACCACGCTCACCCGCGTGCACGTCTCCCGGATCGTGATCGAGAACGGCCGCGCCACGGGCGTCGAGATCATCACCAGGCAGGGCCCGCAGAGGATCTCGGCGACCCAGGAGGTCGTCGTCTCCGCCGGCGTCTTCGGCTCGGCGCAGCTGCTGATGCTCTCCGGAATCGGTCATTCCGCCCACCTGGCCGAGCACGGCATCCAGACCGTCCACGAGCTGCCGGTCGGCGACAACCTGCACGACCACATGTTCGTGCCGACCACCTGGGAGATGCCGACCGCGCTGCACCACGGCACGGCCGGATACTTCGGCAAGGCGGTCCTCAAAGAGCAGACCGTCGGCAGGTCGATCCTCGGTCACACCGTCTTCGAGACCGTCGGGTTCGTCCGCACCTCGCTGGCCACCGACGTACCCGACCTGCAGCTGCACGTCCTCCCCTGGGCCTACCCCTCCCCCAACCAGGACGCGCCGATCCGCCACGAGGTCGACCCACGGGCAGCGCTGACGGTGATGTCGTCGCTGATCTACCCGCGCTCGCGCGGGACGCTGCGGCTGCGCAGCGCCGACCCGACCGCCGAGCCGCTGATCGACTTCAACTACCTCGCCGAGCCCGACGACAAGCGGGTGCTGCTCGAGGGCGTCGAGATGATCCGCGAGATCATGGCGTCCCCGGCCTTCGGCGACCAGGTCAAGTCGGAGATCCACCCCGGCAAGGCGATCGACGCGGAGGCGATGAAGGAGGAGGTCACCAACCGGGCGACCTCGATCTACCACGGCGTCGGCTCCTGCCGGATGGGCGTCGACGAGCGGGCCGTGGTCGACCCGCGGCTCCGCGTACGCGGCATCGACGGCCTCCGCGTCGCCGACGCCTCGATCATGCCGTCCATCATCGGCGGCAACACCAACGCTCCCGCGGTCATGATCGGTGACCGGTGCGCGGCCTTCGTCCTTGACGAAAATTCATAGAGCCATTCTCGAGAACAGCTGATCGGAGCAGACATGAGCACTGACACAGCGAAGACACCAGACGTACGCCGCCCCGACTGGATCACCGAGGAGCTGCTGGGCGAGCTGGTCTCCCGGGTCCCGTCCTCGACGGGTGCGTCCTGGAAGCTGACCGAGGTCTACACCGGTGAGGTGCTGGTCGCGCTGCCGCAGTCCTCACCGGAGGACGTGGAGCGCGCCGCCGCGGCCGGCCGGGCGGCTCAGCGCGCGTGGGCGGCCACCCCGCTCCCGGAGCGGCTGGCCGTCTTCAAGCGTGCCCACGAGCTGATCCTGCGAAACCAGCACAAGATCGCCGACCTCATCCAGGCCGAGTCGGGCAAGGCGCGCCGGATCGCGTTCGAGGAGGTGTGCGACCCGCCGATGGTGATCTCGCACTACCTCAAGCGGGCTCCGAAGCTGCTCAAGGACAAGAAGCGCCCCGGCGTGATGCCGCTGCTGTCGAGCTCGATCGAGCGCCACCCGCCGCGAGGGCTGATCGGGATCATCGCGCCGTGGAACTTCCCGTTCGCGACCGGTCTCTCCGACGCGATCCCGGCGCTGATGGCCGGCAACGCGGTGCTCCTCAAGCCCGACAACAAGACCGCCCTCTCGCCGCTGTTCGGGATCTCGCTGCTCGAGGAGGCCGGGCTGCCCAAGGGGCTGTTCCAAGTGGTCTGCGGCGAGGGCCCCGACGTCGGCCCGACGATGCTGGACAACGTCGACTACGCGATGTTCACCGGCTCGACCGCCACCGGCCGGGTGATCGGGGAGCAGGCCGGCCGCAACCTGATCGGCGCCTGCCTCGAGCTCGGCGGCAAGAACCCGATGATCGTCCTCGACGACGCCGACATCGACGAGACTGTGGGCGGCTCGATGTTCGCCGTCTTCGGCAACACCGGCCAGATCTGCATGCACATCGAGCGGATCTACATCCCGGAGGCGATGTACGACGAGTTCCGCGACAAGTTCGTCGCCGCGGTCGAGGGGATGCGGATCGAGGCTGCGTACGCCTTCGGGCCGGACCTCGGGGCGCTGGTCTCCCCCGACCACCTGGCGCGGGTGCAGTCGCACGTCGAGGACGCGGTCGCCAAGGGCGCCACCGTGCTGACCGGCGGGAAGGCACGCCCCGACATCGGGCCGACCTTCTTCGAGCCGACCATCCTGGAGGGCACGACGAAGGAGATGCTCCACGGCGTGACCGAGACCTTCGGGCCGGTCGTCTCGCTGCACCGCTACTCCACCCTGGAGGAGGCCATCGAGCTGGCCAACGACACCGAGTACGGGCTCAACGCCTCGGTGTGGACCACCAACTTCAAGCGCGCCCAGGCGATCGCGGCCCGGATCGAGTCCGGCAACGTCAACATCAACGACGGCCTCGCCACCGCGTACGCCTCCAAGTCGACACCGTCGGGCGGCATGAAGCAGTCTGGCGTCGGCGCACGTCACGGCGACCAGGGGCTGCTGAAGTACACCGAAACCCAGAACGTCGCGACCCTGAAGAAGCAGGTCATGGGGCCGCAGGGCAAGCAGACCTTCGACGACTACGCCAAGCAGATGCAGACGTCGCTGCGGTGGATGCGGAAGCTCCACATCCGTTGATCTCCCGCTATGCCGACCTGACTCGGGAGGAGCTCGCCGAGGTCGTCCGCGAGCTCCTCCTGATCGGCCAGCTGATCGACCGGGCCGGGATGGCGTGGTGCATCTCCGCCTTCGGGCGCGAGGAGATGCTGCGGATCGCGATCGTCGAATGGGCCGCGGCCTCGCCGATCTACACGCGGCGGATGCAGGCCGCGCTCGGCTACGCGCCGGCGGTGCCCGGGCAGGGTGACGTACCGACCATCTTCAAGGGCCTCCAGCTCGACATCGGCGCGCCGCCGCAGTTCATGGACTTCCGCTACACCGTGCACGACGCCCGCCACGGCGAGTTCCACCTCGACCACTGCGGCGCGCTGATGGACGTCGAGCCCATGGGCGAGGAGTACGTCCGTGGGATGTGCCACGACATCGAGGACCCCACCTTCGACGCCACCGCGATCGCGACGCACCCGCGGGCCCAGGTACGTCCCGTCCACCGGCCGCCGCGGACGCCCGCCGACCGGACGCCCCACTGCCGCTGGACCGTGGTCATCGACGACGCCCACCCCGAGGCGGTCGCGATCCCGGAGCTGGCGGTCAACGAGCGCTCCCGCGCCGCCGGGCTCGAGCTCGCGCCGATCGACCCCGCCGACGACGGCGCGGCAGACTACGCGGGTCCCCTGGTCTCCGACCTCGACCTCGCTGCGTTCTCCCGCTCCGCCCTGGCGCGCATCGCCGACGAGGTCTGCCTGCAGATGGCCCTGCTCGACCGTGGCTTCACGCTCGCCCTGGAGCCGCGGGCGAGCTCACCCGAGCAGCTCCTCGACATCCGCCGCAAACAGCTCGTCGGGCTCGCCGGCATCGCCGGAGCCCGGCTCGCTCGGGGCCTCGACCTGCCGCCGGACACCAAGGGCGCGCTGCGGCTGCTCGCGCTCCACCCGATGCTCAACCCCGCTGCGTACGTCTCGGTCGAGGCCGGCACCGACGCGCTGGTCGTCCGCCCCGGGGCCGCCGACGAGGACGGCGCCTGGGTCTCGCTGATCGGCCCGGAATGGTTCGTTCCGCTGCAGGCGGCGGTGCAAGCGCTCGACCCTCACCTCGACGTCGAGGTGACGCCCGAGGGAGCCGGCCCCGGGTGGCGGGTCGAGGTCGTCCGCCGGCCCGAACCCGCCCCGGAGGCCTCCGAGGTCGCGGTGGTGAGGTTCAGCACCGGCGCAGACTTCGCCTTCGAGCCGCGCCGGTCGCTGCCGATCACACCCGTCTGAGGCTCACCTGCGCCGCAGCGCGAGGACCGGGATGACCCGGTCGGTCTTCGCCTCGTACTCGCCGAAGCCCGGGCTCATCGCCTTGAACCGCTCCCAGGCCTCGTCGCGCTCGGCGCCCTTCAGCTCGGTGACCTCGACCTCGACGACGCCCTCGTCAGGGGTCTCGATCTTGGTCTCCGGATGGGCCAGGAGGTTGTGGTACCAGGCCGGGTTCTCCGGTGCGCCGGCCTTGGAGGCGGCGATCAGCCAGGTGTCGGCGTCCGGGTGGAGGTTGGCCACCGGCGAGACGCGCTCCTTGCCGGTCTTGGCGCCGGTGTGGTGCACGAGCACGAGCCCGCGCCCGAAGGGCACGGAGGTGACATTGCCGTCGTTGGCGCGGAACTCGTCGATGATCGACTGGTTCCAGTCCTTGTAGTCGCTGCCTGACATCGAGTGCCTTTCCCCGAGGATCGGTTTTCACCCACTCTGGCAGACATCCCCAACGGACAAGGGTCAAACGCGGGCAAGCGCCGCGATGCGCACCTGCTCCTCCCGGTCCGTCACCTTCGCCCGCGGCCGGCCGATCTCCTTGCCCGACTCGCGCTCGTGGGTGTCGAGCGTGTTCCAGCCGGTCTGGTCGACCACGACCACCCCGCGTGCCGCCAGTAGGTCATCGAGCGGCTCGCCGGTGGGCTCGGCGAGCGAGCCGGCGGCGTAGTCGTCCAGAAGGGTGCGTACGGTCTCGGCGGCGCAGGCCCGGTTGGTGCCGATCACACCGCTGGGGCCGCGCTTGGCCCAGCCCGCGGTGTAGGTGGCCCGGGAACCGGTGACCCGGCCGGCCTCGTGCGGGAAGCGGCCGCTGCCCTCCTCGCTCGGGACGCCGGCGACACCGGCGGAGCGGTAGCCGGTGGCGCGGACGACCAGCCCCGCCTCGATCTCCTCGCCGGTGTCGAAGCGCACCCCGGCGACGGTGTCGGAGCCGAGGATCTCGGTCGGGGTCAGGCCGAAGCGGAGGACCAGCCGCTTGTCGGCGTCGGTACGCGGCCGGGCGGCCAGATCGCGGAGCAGGTCCGCCTTCTGCATCGCCGCGAAGGTGCCGGCGTCGCGTTCGGTCAGGTCCGCCTCGGTCGGCAACGAGCCCAGGTCGGCCTCGTCGACCACGACGTCGAGGTGGGGGTCGTCGGCCAGCGCACGCAGCTCGGGACTCGTGAAGGCGGCGTGCTCGGCGCCTCGACGGGCGGTGACGACGACCTCGCGGATGCCGCTGGCGGCCAGGGCCGAGAGCGCGGCCGGCGCCAGGTCGGAGGCCTGCAGCGCCTCCTCGTCGGCCAGCAGCAGCCGGGCCAGGTCGAGGGCGACGTTGCCGTTGCCGATGATGACGGCACGCTCGTGGGCGAGCGGGAAGCTGAGCGCGGCGCGATCGGGATGGCCGTTGTACCAGCCGACGAGCTCGGCGGCCGACGTCGAGCCCGGCAGCTCCTCCCCCGGCAGGCCGAGGCTGCGGCCCTCGCCGGCGCCGGTCGTGTAGACCACCGCGTGGTGGGCGCCGAGCAGCTCCTCGTGGGTGACGTCGCGCCCGATCTCGACGTTGTAGCGCGTCCGCACCCGGCGATGGCGGGCCGTCTTGGCGAAGCCGGAGACGATCTCCTTGGTGTCCAGGTGGTCCGGCGCGACGCCGTAGCGGACCAGGCCGTAGGGCGTCGCGAGCCGGTCGATCACGGTGATCTCGACGTCACAGCGGCGGGTCGCGGCGAGCTCCTCGGCGACGTACCAGCCGGCCGGGCCGGCCCCCACCACGGCCACCTTGAGCGGGCCTCCCGGGATCTTCGCCCCGGGCGGCGGCAGCGGCACGGGCTCGTCCTGCTCGCCGGTGAACTCGAAGAAGGCGGCGTTGATGTCGACGTAGGGCGCGAACGCGTCCGGGACCTCGTAGTCCGGGAAGATCGCGTTGACCGGACAGGCGTCCTCGCAGGCGCCGCAGTCGATGCACTCGTCGGGGTGGATGTAGAGCATCTCGGCGGCACCGAACCCGGGCTCGTCGGGGCCGGGGTGGATGCAGTCGACCGGGCAGACCTCCACGCAGGAGGCGTCGTTGCAGCAGGACTGGGTGATGACGTACGTCATGAGCGCTGAGCCTTCCGCCGGGCCTTTCCGATCGTCTCCTCGACGACCGTGTTCATCCTGGCACCGTCGGGCCACCCCGCGTAGTGACTCAGGAACACCACGATCTCGCGCAGCTCGTCCTCGGAGAGCTCGCCGTTGGCGTACGCAGCGGGGATCTGGATCCCGAGCACGTCGGCGGCGCCCCGGCCGGCGAGCAGGCCGATCAGGAGGAGCCGGCGGTCGCGCGTGGTCAGGCCCGGGCGCTGCCAGATGTCGCCGAAGAGGTGGTCGGCGGTGTAGCGGAAGAAGTCACCCTCGCCGTCGGCCATGTCGAAGCCGTAGACCTCCTCCATCTTGCGCAGCCCCCTGGCCCGCGCCTCGGGGAGGTCGGCGAACTTGTCGGTGCCCTCACTCGAATGTCCAGTGCTCATGTCTCTGTGTTCCTTGCTCAGTTCTTGGGGAGCCCGAGTCCGGGTGCGAGCCGCTCGAGTGCGAGCCGGGCCAGCGGCACCTCGACGCCGAGCTCGTCGGCGAGGGCGATCGCGAAGCCGAGGTCCTTCTCCCCCAGCGCGGCGACGTGGCCGAAGACGCCGTGCCAGAAGTCGGTCTCCTCGATCGGGGCCGTGGTGTCGCGGTAGAGGACCGCACCCGGGCCGCCGGTGATCGCGTCGGTGTGGCGTACGACCTCGCCGAGCGCCTTCAGGTCCAGGCCCGCCGCCTCGGCGAGCCGGGCGGCCTCGGTGGCTGCGGTGAAGGAGGCGAAGTGGAGGAGGTTGCGGGCCAGCTTCAGCTTCGTCCCGGCACCGATCTCACCGGCATGGACCACCTTGGTGCCCATCGCCGCCAGGACCGGCGCAGCGGCTGCGTACGCCTCGGGGGTGCCGCCGACGAGGATCGCCAGCGTGCCCTCGGCCGCTCCCATCGGGCCGCCGGAGACCGGAGCGTCGAGCACCTGCACGCCGTGCGGCTCCGCGGTCGCGGCCAGGGCGGCAGGCGTCTCCGGGGCGACCGTGGAGTGCACCAGGACCGTCAGCGGTCCCTGCGTCGAGCGGTCGGCCGCGATCACCTCGGCGATGACCTGGCGGACCTGCTCGTCGTCGCGGACCATCACGCTGAGCACGTCGACGGCCGAGGCCAGCTCGCCGACCGAGGCCGCGGTCTTCGCCCCGGCGGCACCGAGCTCGGCGACCGGCTCGGCGGCGATGTCGTGGACCCACAGCTCGATGCCGTCGGCACCGGCGAGCCGGAGCGCCATCGGCCTGCCGATGTTGCCGAGTCCCACAAAACCTGCGCGTCTCACAGCCGGAACGTCCCTCCGCCGTCGACGGCGATGATCTGCCCGGAGATCCACGAGGACTCCTCGGAGAGGAGGAACTTCGCGGTCCCGACCATGTCCTCGGTGGTGCCGAGACGCTTGATCGCCATGCCCTTCGTCATCTCTCGCGCCGCGTCGCCGGCCTGGACCCGGGTCGCCTCGGTGTCGGTCGGTCCGGGGGCGATCGCGTTGACCCGGATGTTCATCCCACCGAGCTCGTGGGCGAGCTGCTGGGTCAGCCCGTTGATGCCGACCTTGGCCAGGCCGTAGAAGCCGGAGTAGAGGTAGGCCGCGGTCGAGGACTGGTTGACGATCGCGCCACCGCCCCGCTTCTGCATCGCGGGGTAGACGGCGCGGGTCATCACCAGGGCGCCGTTGAGGTTCACGCCCATGAACTTCTCGTAGTAGTCCCAGTCGACGGTGATCAGCAGGTCGAAGGCCATCTCGCCGTAGATCGCGGCGTTGTTGACCAGACCGTCGATCCCGCCGTACGCCTCGGTCGTCTCGGCCACCAGCGCGGCGGCCGACGCGTGGTCGGAGACGTCGCAGCGTACGAACCTCGCGATGCCTCCGGAGGCCTCGATCTCCTTGGCGACCTGCTGGCCCTTCTCCTCGTTCAGGTCGGCGACGACGACGCTGGCGCCCTCGGCGGCCAGCCCCTTCGCGTACGCCTCGCCGATCCCCTGCGCGGCGCCGGTGACGACGATGACCTTGTCCTCGAACCTCATGGTCTCTCCTGTGCTCATGCCGGCTCCGCGATCAGCTTGGTCTCCAGGTACTCCTCGAAGCCTTCGACGCCCATCTCCCGGCCGAGGCCGGACTGCTTGTAGCCACCGAAGGGGGCGTCGGGGCCGAACCACTGGCCGCCGTTGACGCCGATCGTGCCGGTTCGGATCCGGGCGGCCACCGACTTCGCGCGCTCCAGCGACCCGGACTCGACCGAGCCGGAGAGGCCGTAGGGCGAGTCGTTGGCGATGCGGACGGCGTCGTCGTCGCCGTCGTGCGCGATGACCGTGAGGACGGGACCGAAGATCTCCTCGCGGGCGACGCGTGCGGTGTTGTCGAGGCCGGCGACGACGGTGGGCTCGACCCAGAAGCCGCCGGCGAGGTCGCCGTCCTGAGCCACAGGCGTGCCGCCGGTGGCGAAGCGGCCGCCCTCCTCCTCCGCGAGCGCGAGGTAGCCGAGGATCCGGTCGCGCTGGACCGCGGAGATCACCGGGCCGCAGATCGTGCCGGGCTCGGCCGGGTCGCCCGCGCCGAGCGAGGCCATGGTCGCGGCGGCGGCCTCGACGGCCGCGTCGTAGGACGCCCGGGGCACCAGCAGCCGGGTCGTCAGGGCACACCCCTGACCTGCGTGCACGGCCACCGAGAAGGCCGCCATCGACGCGGCCGATGCCACGTCGGCGTCGTCGAGGACGATCGCCGCGGACTTGCCGCCGAGCTCGAGGAAGACCTTCTTCAGGCTCGGCGCCGCAGCCGCCATGATGGCCCGGCCGGTGGCCGTGGAGCCGGTGAAGGAGACCAGGTCGACCCGAGGGTCCTCGGCCAGCATCGCGGCCACCCGGTTGTCGCGCGGGGTGACCACGTTGAACACCCCCGGAGGGAGGTCGGTGTGCTCGGCGGCCAGGCGCCCGAGCTCCGCGGCCAGCCACGGGGTGTCGGGTGCGGGCTTGAGGATCACGGTGTTGCCGGCGGCCAGGGCCGGGCCGATCTTGGCCAGGTTGATCTGGTTGGGGAAGTTCCATGGAGTGATCGCCGCGACCACCCCGACAGCTTCCTTGCCCACGGTGCGGCGCGAGGAGATGCCCATCGTGACCCCGACCCCCAGATCTCGCGACCACTCGTAGGACTCGGCCAGGTCGATGGTCCACCGCAGCGTGTCGACCGGGGTGTCGAACTGCGGCCCGGCGACCAGGAACGCCGGGGCGCCTACCTCGGCGGTCGTCAGCTCTCGCAGCGCGTCGGCGTTGTCGAGGATCGCCTGGTGCAGCTGACGCAGGCAGCGGACCCGGAACGCCACGTCGGTGGACCAGTCGGTCTCGTCGAACGCCCGGCGCGCGGCGGCGATCGCGGTGTCCATGTCCTGGGCCGTCGAGTCGGGCGCGCGCCCGATCTCCTGCCCGGTGGCCGGGTTGAGGATCGCGTACGTCTCGCCGGACGCGGCCGCGCCGAGCTTGCCGTCGACGAGCTGCTGGGCGGGCGGGTTGGTGGGGTTCCGGTTCGTCACACGGTCTCCTGGGTCACGAAGTTCCCGGCCGCGACGGGCGGCGGCCAGACGGTGGAGGGCAGGTCGGCGAGGCGGTAGTGGCCGGGCTGCTCGATGCCGTTGAGAGACATCCGCTCCAGCAGCCCGGCGGTCGCCTTCTTGGCCTTGACGATGTCGAGGAAGGTGGTCGCGGTGGAGACGAGGTCGAACCAGTCGCGCTGCCAGGCGAACTCCAGCCCGTTGCCGTCGGGCCGCGGGGCGACCCCGAACCAGGAGCCGCCGATGCCGAGGATCTCGTACTCCTCGCCGGTCGCGTCGTCGACGATCCCGGCCCGCTGCCGCCAGAACCCGATCACCATCGCGTTGACGTCGTCGATGACCGTCGCCTGGTAGTCGTAGTGCCAGCCCTCGAGCCCGGCCATCTCGGTGCCGAGCGCCCACTCCCGGATCTGGTCGCGGCCCACGGCCATGAAGTGCTCGTCGGGGGTGTACATCCAGCCGTACGTCGCGTCCTCGGCATACACGTCGGCCAGGGGCGCCCAATCACCCTCAGCCTCTGCTTGACGGTTAAGGCTGAGCCATTCGGCCCAGAACGCCTCGATCTCGGCGCGTTTCAGGTCAGGCATTCAGTCCTCCAGGGTGAGAGCGAAAGCGGGGCAGTACTTCACGGCCGCACGTGCAACGGGCAGCTGCTCCTCGGACGGTTCGGTGACGCGTACGACGACCTGGTAGCGGTCCTCGTCGAAGCCGAAGAGGTCCGGTGCCTCGGCGAGACACTCCTGGTGCCCCTGGCACAGACCCAGGTCGGCGATCAGCTTCACGACCGCCTCCTATAGCGGACCCGACAGGGCTGCTGGAGCTGGATCACCATCTTGGTGAAGTCGTCGGCGTACGACTCCAGCGGCTGCGCCGCCTCGAACGAGTAGTCGCGCAGGATGACCGAGAAGATCGCCTTCATCTGCATCATCGCGAACGCGTTGCCGACGCAGCGGTGCTTGCCGGCGCCGAACGGGATCCAGGTCCACCGGTTCTGCATGTCCTCCTGGCGCGGGTCGATGTAGCGCGACGGGTCGAAGGCCTCGGCCTTCGGGAAGTCGGCCTCGATCCGGTTGGAGACCCGCGGCGAGGCGGCGAGCAGCGTGCCGGCCGGGATGGTCTCGCCGAGCAGCTCGAAGTCCTCGCGCACCAGCCGCATCAGGATGATCAGCGGCGGGTGCAGCCGCAGCGTCTCCTTCAGCGCGGCCTCGAGCACCGGGATGGAACGCAGCGCCTGGAAGGAGACCTCGCTGCCGTCGGCGTACAGCTCGTCGAGCTCGTGGACGACATCGCCCATGACCTCGGGGTTCCGCAGCAGCTCGATCATCGCCCAGGAGGCCGTGCCCGACGAGGTGTGGTGGCCGGCGAACATCATCGAGATGAAGATCCCGGTGATGGTGTCGGTGTCCATGTCGATCGAGATCAGCACGTCGAGCAGGTCGCGCTCCTCACGCGGGACCTTGCCGCGGGCGACCCGCTTGTCGGCGATCGCCTGGACCAGTGCGACCAGCCGCTCGCGGGCGGCGTCGCGCATCCGGAAGTTCTCGATGTCGGCGTAGGCGTCGACGTACGCGATCGCGTCCGTGCCGTGCTCGAGCTCGTGGTAGTGCTGGGCGAACGAGGAGTCGAGCTCCTCGCGGAACGGCTTCCCGACCAGGCACGCCGAGGTCGTGTAGATGGTCAGCTCGGCGAAGAAGTCGAGCAGGTCGATCTCCCCCTCCTCGCCCCAGCCGGCGATCATCCGGCGGATCTCGGCCTCGATCGTCTGCGCGTGGCCGCGCATCATGTCGCCGCGCAGCGCCTGGTTCTTCAGCATCTGCTGGCGCTCCTCGGGCGAGGCGTCGAAGACGACGCCCTTGCCGAAGATCGGCGTCATGAACGGGTACGCAGCCGCCTGGTCGAGCACGTCGTCGGGTGCCCGGAAGAACGCCTCGTTGGCCTCGGCCCCGGTGACCAGGACGACGTCCTTGTCGGCGAGGCGGAAGCGGCCGAGGTCGCCGCACTCCTCCCGGACGCGGGTGAACAGCGAGATCGGGTCGACCCGCATCTCGGGCAGGTGCCCGGTGCCGCGGATGATCTCGGGCACGCTCGGATCGTGGTCGTCCAGGACGGTGGAGACGGTGGGGATCGTCATGGTGCCTCCCGTCGGTCGCTTCGCTCCCCGGGCCCTTCGGGAACCACAGGGGCTTCGGGGTTGACGTCGATGGTGCTGATGTGGACGCCGCGCGGAGCGGTCACGATCGTCGTGATCGCGTCGGCCTGAGCGCGCGCCTTGAGGAAGTGCGGGTGCCGGGCCAGACCCCAGCGGACCCACTGCTCGAGCACGAACCCGCCGAGCTCGGCGGGCCACTCGTTGCCGATGTCGGAGTGGGTCGGGCCGGGCCGCACGATGGACGCCCTGACCCCGGTGCCCTCGAGCTCCATCTGGAGCGCGGCGACCATGCCTTCCAGGCCCCACTTCGAGGCGGCGTACGCGCCCATGAACGGTCGCGGCTTGACCGCCACGTCGGAGGAGAGGAAGACCAGGTCGCCGCGGCGCCGCTCGACCATCCCGGGCCCGAAGGCCCGCAGGACCCGGTGGGCGCCGAGCAGGTTGACGTCGACCTGACCGGCGAAGGTCTCGGTGGGGACCTCGACGGTCGCGCCCGGGTGGGTGACGCCGGCGTTGCTGACCAGGACCTCGACATCGCCCAGGTCGGCGGCCACCTTCGCGGCGAACTCGGCCACCGAGTCGTCGGAGGTCACGTCGAGGGGATGCGCGACCGCCTCTCCCCCGTCGGCCCGGATCGCGGCGGCGATCTCCTCGACCCGGTCAAGGCGCCGGGCGCCCAGCGCGACCGGGAACCCGGCCGTGGCCAGCGCCCTCGCCGTCTCCGCGCCGATCCCGGAGGACGCGCCGGTGATCACCGCCGGGCGGCGGTCGGGTTGTGCGTACTTGCTCATCACACAGCCCTCCAGGCGAACGTGACGGGCAGCTCGGCGAACCCGCGCACGCTCGTGGAGTGAACGCGGACGGCACGCTCGGCGTGGACCTCGAAGCCGGACGTACGCCGCACCAGCTCCGCCAGCACGACCTTGGCCTCGAGCCGGGCGAGGTTGGCGCCGAGGCAGAAGTGCCGGCCGACGCCGAAGCTCATGATCCTGCCGAGCTCCTCGGGCGGGCGGTGGATGTCGAAGACATCCGGTGCGGTGAAGACCCGCTCGTCGCGGTTGGCCGAGCCGAGCAGGACGAGCAGCTTCGACCCGGCAGGGACGACCTGGCCGTGGAGCTCGACGTCCTCGGCGACGTAGCGGGCGAGCATCTGGCTCGAGGTGTCGTGGCGCAGGGTCTCCTCGATCCACGAGCCGACCAGCGCGGTGTCGTCGGGATCGGCGAAGACCTCGGCGAGCTGGGCGGGACGGGCGCCGAGGTGGAACAGCGCGTTGCCGAGCAGCTTGGTCGTGGTCTCGTTGCCGGCCACGACCATCAGGAACAGGAACGCGATCACCTCGTGGTCGAGGAGGCGGTCGCCGTCGACCTCGGCCTCGAGGAGCGCCGAGGTGAGGTCGTCGCTCGGCTGCTTGCGCCGCTGCGCGACCATCTCGGCGTAGTAGCCGATCAGCTCCAGCGCGGCCGTCATCCCGGCCTCCGGCACGTCGCGTACGCCGTCCTCCCGGTGCACCACCAGGTCGGCCAGCCGCCGCACCTCGTCGCGGTCGGCGGCGGGGACGCCCATCATCTCCGAGATGACGTCCATGGGGAGCTTGCCGGCGAGCTCCGCGATCCAGTCCACCTCCCCGGCGTCCCCGGCGTCCCCCGCGTCCGCGGAGGACGTGGTCAGCGCGTCGAGGTAGTGGTCGGCCAGCGCCTGGATCTGCGGCGTCAGCTCGCGGACCCGGCGCGGCGTGAACCCGGCCGAGACCAGCTTGCGCAGCCTCGTCTGCTCCCTGCCGTCCAGGGCGAGGAAGGACATCACCCGGTGGGCGTCGGCGTTCCAGGCGCTGGCGTCGAGCGAGACCCCCATCCGGTTGGAGAAGGCCACGTCGTCCTTGATCGCGGCGTGCACGTCGGCGTGCCGGGAGAGCGCCCAGAAGTCGTCGGAGGCGTTGTAGTAGAGCGGCGCCTCCTCCCGCAGCCGGGCGTAGACCGGGTAGGGGTCCTCGTGGAAGTCGTAGTCGTAGGGGTCGAAGATCTCGGTGGCGGTGCTCGTCATCTCACTCATCTCGACAGGCTCGATTCGACGGCTTGTCGACGATCACAGCGACGACCGGCGCGAGCCGGTCGGCCATCTCGTCGTAGGTCATCAGGCCCATGCCCGCCTGCAGCAGCGCGCCCGAGAAGGCGAGCAGCAGCGCTTCGCGCACCGCATCCTCGGCCCCCTCGCCGAGCGCCGCCTCGAACCGGGCGGCGAACTCGCCGCCGATCCGCAGCCGGAGGCGCTCGACATCGGCATCGCTGCCCAGCAGCGCCGGGGTGACCGCGGCCGCGAGCGCCGGCTCCTCGGCGATCCTCGTGGTCAGGCTGCGTACGGCCTCCTGCACCCGCTCCACGCGGGAACCGGTCGCCGTGGTCGACGAGACGTGGGTGAGGTGGCGCCAGAAGAGCTCGGCGAAGAGGCGGCTCTTGGAGGCGAGGTAGGTGTAGGCCGTCGCCGAGGAGACTCCGGCCCGCGCGGCGACCGAACGGATGGTCAGCGCCTCGTGCCCGACCTCGCGCAGCTCCTGCAGGCCGGCGGAGAACAGTCGCTCGACCGTCTCCGCCTGTCGGGTGCTCGTTGCGCTGGACACGTGTCCAGATTAGAACACGTTCTTATTTTGGGCAAGGGGTGAGCAGAGCCGATTCGGGGTACCGCACCTCTATGCCGAGAACTGACGTGCTGGGCGAGGAGCTTCAGCGACAACGCGACGTACTCAAGCGGGTGGGCGCGACGTTGAAGGCCGCCGAGATCCCGTTCGCGCTGGCGGGCGGGTACGCGGTCTGGACCCGTGGCGGCCCGGAGAGCACCCACGACGTCGACTTCGTCCTCCCTCAGGACTGCGTCGAGGAGGCCGTGCAGAAGCTGGTCGAGAACGGGATGGATCGGGTCGCCGCCCCCGAGGACTGGCTGGTCAAGGTCGGCCGCGACACCGTGGTCGTCGACCTGATCCACCGGCTCCCGACCGGCCCGGTCGACGAGGAGCTGCTGATGCGGTGCACCGAGCTGCCCGTGGACTCGGTGACCATGCCCGTCATGTCGGCGACGGACCTGGTCGTCTCGCGCATGCTCGCTCTCAGCGAGCACGCCTGCGACCTCTCGCCGATCGTCGGCAGCGCCCGGGCGCTGCGCGAGCAGATCGACTGGCAGCTGGTGCGACAGGAGGCGAAGCGGAGCCCGTTCGCGCAGGCCGCACTCGGCCTGCTGGACTCGCTCGCCGTCACGGACAGAAGCATCCTGGGAGGGGACGATGCCTGACCCGATTCGTGTGGCAGCCGTGGGCGACGTACATCTCGCTGACGATCTGCGAGGACGCTATGCACCGCTGCTCGAGGGGATCTCCGGGGAGGCCGACGCGCTGCTCGTCGCCGGCGACCTCACCCAGCACGGGACGCTCGAGGAGGCCGAGGCGTTCGCCGACGAGTTCGGCGTCGCCGACGTGCCCGTCCTCGTCGTGCTCGGCAACCACGACTACCACTCCGGAGCCGAGCGGGACATCACCCGGCTGCTGGAGGACCGCGGGATGACCGTGCTCGAAGGCACCTCGACCACCGTCGACACGGACGCCGGCCGGCTCGGCGTCGCCGGGGTCAAGGGTTTCTGTCTCGGCTTCCTCGGCCGCTCCGCGGCCGACTTCGGAGAGCCGCAGATGAAGGCCTTCACGGGCCACGGCATCGAGACCGCGGACGTGCTGCGCAAAGCCCTCGACGACCTCGGCGACGAGCCTGACGTGACCGTCGCGCTGTCCCACTTCGCTCCCGTCGACGAGACCCTGGTCGGGGAGCCGAAGGAGATCTGGCCGTTCCTCGGCAACTACCGGCTCGGCGAGGCGATCGACGAGACCGGCGTCGACCTGGCCCTCCACGGCCACGCCCACGCCGGGCGAGAGAAGGGCCTCACCCCGGCCGGGGTCCCCGTACGCAACGTCGCCCAGCCCGTCATCCAGGCAGCGTTCCGCGTCTACGACGTCGTCCCCAGGAGGTCGGCATGAACGAACAGCTGGCACGAGATCTGGAGCGCGATATCGCGACCGACCCACGCACCAACGAGCTCGGCATCCGGGTCCAGGTACGCGGCGACCATCTCGTCGTCTCCGGCGAAGTCGCCTCCGAGGAGCGGCGGGCCACGGTCCTCGAGGTCGTCCGGGAGCACGACACCGGGCTCGAGATCGTCGACCACATCATGCTCAGCGCCGAGCCCGGTCCGGGCGGGCCCGGCCACGAGAAGATCGACCCACCACAGAGGAGCTGATCCCCATGAACAGCGCAGTCATCGCGGTCACGATCGGGATGATCGTGTTCTGGACCGTCCTGATGCTGATCGCCGCCTTCCTCGACCGCCGCCGCGGCCGCCAGATCGAGCACGACCTCACCGAGATGGAGCGTGAGTACCATCTCGACGGCCGCGACCGCTACGGAAGCTTCGACCACCGACCCCGCTCGCACCGCTGAGCCCGCTCAGGCCCCCGGCGGAAGCTTCGTGAAGTCGGGCTTGCGCCCCTCGGCGAAGGCGACGAGCGCCTCGATGTTGGCGGGGCCACCGAGCAGCTCGGCGAACTTGGCGTTCTCGAGCTCACGGGCCGCCTCGATCCCCTGACGCAGCGATGCGGTCATGGTCTCCTTGACCGCGACCAGGCTGCTGATCGGCCGCGCGGCGAGCGTGGCGGCGTGGTCCCAGGCGGTGTCGAGGAGCTCGTCGGGGTCGGTGACCCGCCACACGAGTCCCATCTGCTGGGCCTCCTCAGCGCTCACCCACTCCCCCGACATCAGCATCCAGGCGGCGTTCTGGCGCCCGATCAGCCGCGGGAAGAGGAAGCTGGAGGCCGCCTCCGGGGCGACGCCGAGCGTGGTGAACGGCGTCTTGAACCTCGCCGCGGTGGAGGCGAAGCCTAGGTCGGCGTAGCCGAGGAGGGTCGCGCCGATGCCGAGCCCGAGCCCGTTGACCGCGACGACCAGCGGCTTCGAGAACGCCACCAGGGAGTCGAGCAGCTCGATGAACCCGTGCGGTGCGCCGTCACCGGCATCCTCGCCGGCACTCGAGGCGGTCTCCTTCATCTCCAGGAGGTCGGTGCCGGCGGAGAAGGCCCGTCCGGTCCCGGTGAGCAGCACGACCGCCACCTCCGGGTCCTCGTCGGCGGCGCGCAACGCCTCGGCGAGGGCGACGTAGAGCGCTTGGTTGAAGGCGTTGAGCTGGTCGGGTCGGTCGAGGGTCAGCGTACGGACGCGGTCGCGGTCCTCGCTCAGCAGCAGATCAGACATGTGCAGGGCCTCCTAGGCGCTCAGGATCAGGTCGGCGGCGCGCTCCCCGATCATGATCGAGGGCGCGTTGGTGTTGCCACCGGTGATCGAGGGCATCACGCTCGCGTCTGCGACCCGCAGGCCGTCGATGCCCAGCACCCGCAGCGACGGGTCGACGACCGCGCGCTCGTCCGAGCCCATCCGGCAGGTGCCGACGCCGTGGTAGACGCTGTGCACGATGTTGGGCAGCAGCTCGCGGGTGGCTTCCGCGCCGGCGTGGTCCGGGCCTGGCGAGATCTCACCCTGGTTGTCACCGAGTCCGACCATCATCTCGCGCACCTTCGCGATCCCGTCCAGGAGCACCTCGGTGTCCTTGCCCGACGTCAGGTAGGCCGGGTCGAGCAGCGGGTGCGCGAACGGGTCGGCGCTGGCCAGGCGTACGGTGCCGCGGCTCTCGGGATAGATCAGCGTCGGCAGGATGCACAGGCCGGGCTTGCTCGTCGGCGGCCGGATCGCCTTCTCGCCGTCCTGGTTCGGGAACGGGTAGACCCAGTAGAGGACGTGTAGCTGCAGGTCGGGGACCTGGCCGGCCAGGGCGCTGCGTACGAAGCCGAAGGCCTCGAACTGCGACCCGGCCGCCCAGCCCTTGCGGGTGAGCCGCGACTTCGCGAAGCCGGCGGCGAAGTAGGCGGGCGTCGGCCGCCGCAGCGCCGAGTCCATCCGGAAGGAGACCGGCACGAAGAGGTGGTCGTGGAAGTTGTCGCCGACCGGGAGATCGGCGTGGACCTCGATGCCATGCTCGCGGAGGTGGGCGGAATGGCCTATTCCGGAGAGCATCAGCAGGTGCGGCGAGCCGTAGACGCCGGCTGACACGATGACCTCGCGGGTCGCGCGGATCGTCTGCTTCTCCCCGTCGGCGCCGACCACCTCGACGCCGGTCGCGCGTGAGCCCTCGATCCGCACCCGGGTGACCTGGGCCTTGGTCAGGATCAGCAGGTTGTCCAGGGGCTCGTCGCGCAGATAGGCCTTCGAGGCGGAGTATCTGCGTCCCTCGGACGCAGAGAGCTGGACGACGCCGACGCCCTCCTGCTCCTTGCCGTTGTAGTCGTCGAGCGCGCTGACCCCGAGCCGCTTGGGCGCCTCGTCGATCCAGGTCTGCGCGGCCGGGGTGAGGTCCTTCTGGTAGCGCACCTTCACCGGTCCGCCCTCGCCGCGGAACTCATCGGCGCCACCTTCGAAGTCCTCCATCCGCTTGAACGCGGGCAGCACGTCGTCGTAGGACCAGCCGGTCGCACCGTCGGCCGCCCAGTCGTCGAAGTTCTGGCGGTTGCCGCGCACCCAGAGCATGCCGTTGATCGAGGAGGAGCCACCCAGCACCTTGCCGCGCGTCATCGGGATGACCCGGTCGAGGGCGGCGCTCTGCGGCACCGACTTGTAGCCCCAGTCGACCAGCTTCTTGAGCTGCGGCGTGGAGAGCATCGCGGCGACAGCGCCGGGGAGCTCGAGGAGGTTCTTGATCCCGAAGGCGGTGTCCTTGGTGCCCGCCTCGATCACGATCACGCTGGCACCGCTCTCGGCCAGCCTGCGGGCGGTGGCACACCCCGCACTCCCGGCTCCTACGACGATGTAGTCGGCTTCCATGTTCGCTTCTCTCTCCCGGTGATCCCTTCCGGAAAGACTAGAACACGTTCTACTGTTGTGTCATGCGCCACGGCATCGTCCTGTTCACCTCGGACCGCGGCATCGCGCCCGCCGAGCTCGCCTCCGCCGCCGAGGAGCGCGGCTTCGACACGTTCTACGTGCCCGAGCACACCCACATCCCGGTGCGCCGCGACGCCCTGCACCCCACCGGCGGCACCGAGCTCCCCGACGACCGCTACCTGCGTACGCTCGACCCCTGGGTGACGCTCGGGACCTGCGCCGCGGTGACCTCGCGGATCGGGCTGTCGACCGCGGTCGCGCTGCCGGTCGAGTCCGACCCGATCACGCTGGCCAAGGCGATCGCGACCCTCGACCACCTCTCCGGCGGCCGGGTCTCGCTGGGCGTCGGGTTCGGCTGGAACACCGACGAGCTCGCCGACCACGGCATCCCCGGCGACCGCAAGCGCACCGCACTGAAGGAGTATCTCGAGGCCATGCGTGCGTTGTGGACCGAGGAGGAGGCCGCCTACGACGGCGAGTTCGTCTCCTTCGGCCCTTCCTGGGCCTACCCGAAGCCGCCGCAGGGCCGGATCCCGACGATCGTCGGCGCCGGCGGCGGACCCAAGACGCTGCGCTGGATCGCCCGCAACGCCGAGGGTTGGATGTCGACACCGACCGAGGCCGGCATCGGCGACAAGGTCAAGACCCTCCAGGACGAGTGGGAGTCGGCCGGCCGCGAGGGCAAACCCGAGGTCCGGGTGCTCGTCGCCAAGAAGCCGACCCCGGAGGACCTCACCGAGTGGTCCGTCGCCGACGAGCTGATCTGGGGCGTCCCCGACACGGAACCCGCAGGCGTACTCACCTACCTCGACAAGCTAGCCGCCCGCCTGAATCTGACCTGACCAACCGCCGACTCGGCGCAACTGTCCCGTCAGCCATCGCCGAGTCGGCGCGAATGTCCCAGATTTCGGCGCCCACTCGGCGCAAATGTCCCGGACTCGTGGAGCAGTTGCGCCGACTCGGCACGCTCACGCGAGACAGATGCGCCGACTCGACATCCTCAGGTGGGACAGATGCGCCGGGTCGGCGTTATCGACTGGCCAGCACCTGGTCAAGGAAGGTCACCACGCGGGCCAGGCCGGCGCGCGACGCGGGTGAGATCCCGGGCAGGGTGAGGTAGGCATGGGTCGCCAGGGTCGGGCAGTGCATGGTGACGTCCACCCCGGCCGTACGCAGCACCCCGGCGTAGCGCTCGGCATGCCGGCGTAGCGGATCGAACCGAGCGGTGAGGACGAGTGCCGGGGGCAGGTCGGCATGGGAGGCCGCCCGCAGCGGCGAGGCCGCCCACTCCTCCGCGCGCGACGCGTCACCGCCGAGATAGTGCTCGACGATCCCGCCGAGCCCGGGCCCGCGCAGGCCGACGAGGTCGACGACCGGATAGATGAGCACCTGGCCGCGGATCCGGGGCGCGCCCTCGTCACGGGCGCGCAGGGCCACGACGGCGGCGAGCGTGCCGCCGGCACTGTCGCCCATCACCGCGATCCGGTCGGCGTCGCCGCCGAGGTCGGCGGCATGGGCGACCACCCAGCTCAGCGCCGTCCAGCAGTCCTCGACCGCCGCCGGATAGGGGTGCTCCGGCGCCAGCCGATAGGCCGGCGCGACGACCACGGCACCCGTGCGGGCCGCGATCCGCCCGGCCATCCAGCGGGACTGCTCCGGCGACCCCCAGCACCAGCCGCCGCCGTGGAAGGCCAGCACGATCGGCCGGCCAGCGACGGAGGTCGCAGGAGCTAGCGGGGCGTGCACGCGCAGCCGGAGGTCACCGGCCCGCACCTCTCGCATCACCGCCTCCGGGTCGTCGGCACCGAAGACCCAGGTCAGGCGGCGGTTCGCCAACAGCGCCGCGCGCCGCTCGCGCAGCTCGACCATCCCGTCCACACCGCGATCCTGCACCTCGACGGCGGTCCACGTCGTGACCTATGGCCGACCGGTGGCCGAACGTCAGCCCACGACCGGCCCATTTATAGAACACGTTCTACTATGATCGGTCCATGAGTGACATCAGGGAGATCGAGCAGCTCAAGTTCCGCTACGTACGCCTCCTCGACACCAAGCAGTGGGACGAGTTCGCCACCTGCTTCAGCGACGACGCCACCGCCGACTACGCCGGCCTCTCCTTCGGCACTCCGGGCGAGCTGGTCGACTACATGCGCACCAACCTGCCCGCCGAGATCATCACGATGCACCACCTGCACCACCCCGAGATCACGGTCGACGGCGATGAGGCCTCCGGCCGCTGGTACCTCTACGACAAGGTCTTCGCCCCCGCCTTCGCGTTCGCCCTCGAGGGCGCCGCCTTCTACGAGGACCGCTACGTGCGTACGCCGCAGGGCTGGCGCATCGCCCACACCGGCTACGAGCGCACCTGGGAGCTCACCACCAGCCTCAAGGACCAGCCCAGCGCGAAGCTGACCGGACCCGGCGGACCGGCCACGCACGCCTGAGGACGGCGGTAGGTTCGACACCATGCGGATCGCCTTCGGAGCCGATGACGAGAACGAGACGACCCGAGCCGTGCTCGCCGAGCTGCGGGGGCGCGGTGAGGTCGAGGTCGTCGACACCGACTCCTGGCCCGACCTCGGCGCCGGCATCGGCCGGGCGGTCGTCGAGGGCCGCGCCGACGTCGGCGTGGTGATGTGCTGGACCGGCACCGGGACGGCGATCGCCGCCAACAAGGTCCCGGGCGTCCGCGCCGCGTTGGCGTGGGAGCCCTGGATCGCCCGCGGCGCCCGGCTGTGGAACGACGCCAACGTCCTGGCGTTGAGCCTCAAGCGCCTCGCCCCGGACGTCGCCGTCGAGGTGGCCCGGGCGTTCCTCGACGAGACCACCCCCGACCCCGACGAGGCCGACGCCATCCGCCGCCTCGACGAGCTCCCCTGAGAGACCCGCCTCAGCCCAGCTCGCGGTAGTTGCTGCGGAAGAAGAGCAGGGGCTCGGTGGCGGGGCCCTCCTCGAGATCGAGGACGCGGCCGACGACGAGGTAGTGGTCGCCCTCCTCGTGGACCGAGTGGACGGCACAGTCGAGGTAGCCGACGGCACCGGAGAGGTGCGGGTCGCCGTGGTGGGCCGAGGGCGTCCAGGAGATGTCGGCGTACTTGTCGGCGGCCCGGGAGGCGAACTGGTTCGAGACCGCCTCCTGGTCCGCGGCGAGGATGTTCACCGAGAAGTGCCCGGCCCGACGGATCCGGGCCCAGGCCCGCGAGGACTTCGTGGGCGCGAACAGGATCAGCGGCGGCCGCAGCGACACCGACGAAAACGACTGGCAGGTCATCCCCACCGGTCCTTCCGCGGTCTGCGCCGTGATCACGGTGACCCCGGAGGCGAACCGGCCCAGCACCGTACGGAACCGGGCATCGGCCTCCGCGTCGGCAGGGGTCTCCGGAGGAGACGGTGGCGCCTCGAAGTCGAAGCGACCGTGGAAGGACTCGATCAGCTCCGGATGCGGCCAGCTCTCGGCGGCATCGGGAGACATCCCGTCAGGCACCTCTATACGCATACCCGATCACTGGCCTACGCCGAAGTCGTGACCCCAGTACGAGACGGCCGTGGACTCCCGGGCGACCCACTTCTGGTCGTCGACCTGCAGCCCCTCGGTGCCGAACTCGATGTCGAAACCGCCCGGGGACTTCACGTAGAACGAGACCATCTCGTCGTTCATGTGCCGCCCGAGCGTCGCCGACAGCTTCGCGCCGTACTTCTTGACCCGCTCCAGCGCCCGGCCGACGTCGTCGAGCTTGTCGACCTCGAGCATGATGTGCACGCACTTGGAGTCGTTGGGGAACGGCAGGAAAGCCAGCGAGTGGTGGCGCGGGTTGATCCCGAGGAAGCGCAGCCAGATCTTGGTGCCGGGCTCCTTGCCGGCGAACTCGCCGGGCATGCTCATCGAGTCGCGCAGCCGGAACCCGAGCGTGTCGCGGTAGAACTCCAGTGCCTCGACGTCGTCGCTGACCGGGATCACCACGTGGCCCATCCCCTGGTCCCCGGTCACGAAGGTGTGGCCGTAGGGCGAGACCGCGGGGCGCCGCTCGTAGGTGATGCCGTGGAAGAGCTCGAAGACGTTGTCGAAGGGGTCGCGGAAGCGCAGCATCTCCTGCACCCGGCGCTCGGCGAGCTCCTCGGGCGTGCCCTCCTCGACCTCGACACCGGACTTCTCCAGGTGCTCGCGGGCCTCCGCCAGGGCGGTGTGATCGGCGACCTCCCAGCCGACGCAGCCGAGCTGGTCCACCTCGCCCGGCTCGATCACCAGGCGCGCCGAGACCTCGTCGATGCGGTAGTAGAGGTGCTCCGGGTCCGGCCCCTTGGCCGTCACGAGGCCGAGGACCTTCTCCGCGAACGTACGCCACGCCTCCAGGTCGGTGCTGGTGACGCGTACGTAGCCCATGGACTTGATGTCGATGCTCATCGCTTCTCCTCGGCAGTACGCTCCCTGTGCCTCTTCAAGAACGAGACTGCGATCTCGCGGAACTCGTCGGCGGCCTCGATCTGTGCCCAGTGCCCACAGCGCGGGAAGACATGCAGCTGTGCCTTGGGGATCAGCTTCAGGGCGGGGAACGCGCCGTCGAGCGGGTTGACCCGGTCCTCGCGCCCCCAGGTGAGCAGGGTGTGGTGCTTGAGCTGGTGGGCCTCGCGCCAGAGCATGCCGTCCTCGGCGGTCTCGGGGTTGTAGAACGACCACCCCATCGACGCCATCGCCTCTCGCGCGCCGGGCGCGGTCGCGTCCGCGAACCGCTCCTCGACCAGCTCGTCGGTGACCAGCTTCTGGTTGACGACCATGGTCGAGATGAACGCCTTGAGCGCCTCCCGCGTGGGGTCGCCGGAGAAGTCCATCAGGCGTTGTACGCCCTCGGTGGGATCGGCGTGGAAGAGGTTGAGCGAGAGCCCGCCCGGCCCCATCAGCACCAGCCGGCCGACCCGGTCCGGGTAGGTCAGCGCGATCCGCATCGCGGTGCCGCCGCCGAGCGAGTTGCCGAGCAGGTGCACCTTCTTCAGGCCCAGCTCGTCGAGCAGCGCGATCACCGCGTCGCCGGCGAAGCGGTAGTAGTTGCCCACCACCTCCGGCTTGTCGGAGGCGCCGAACCCCGGCTGGTCGACCAGGATCGTGCGGAAGTCGGCCGCGAAGCCCTCCAGCGCCGAGCCGAAGTTGGACCACGACGAGGCCCCGGGACCCCCGCCGTGAAGCATCACCAGCGGCAGCCGGTCATCCCCATCTGAACCCAGGTCGTAGTAGCGCAGCGAGATCTCGCCGGCGGCCTCGGTCTTGATCGCGACGTCATGAGCGACGTCCTCTTTCACCAGTGCCATCAGTACATCCCCGGGTCGACCTTGTGCCCGAACTCGGAGGCGCCGTACATCTGCAGCGCGCGCTCGGGGTCGTTGGCGGCGTGGACACGGCCGGCGTGGGCGTCGCGCCAGGCGCGCTGGAGCGGGGTGCCGTTGGCCAGGGCCCGGCCGCCGGAAGCCTCGAAGAGCAGGTCGATCGCATCGATCGCCCGCTGCGTACCGAGGACCTGGTCACGCCGGATCCGCAGCCGCTGGGAGATCGGGATCTTCTCGCCGCGCGCGACGTAGGCCTGCTGCTCGCGGATGTTGCCCACCAGCAGCGCCCAGGCGGCGTCGATGTCGGAGGACGCGGTCGCCACGCGCACCGCGGCGAACGGGTCGAGCGATGCCTTCTCGCCGTAGGAGGCGCGCACCCGGTTCTGCTGCATGGTGACGTGCTCGTCGTAGGCGCCGCGGGCCATGCCGATGATCGGCGTGGTGATCGTGGTGGTGAACAGCGAGTGGAACTGCAGCTTGTAGAGGTCGCCGGTGTTGACCGCCTGCCCGGGGCCCTTGCACCGCCCGGTCTCGGCCATCGAGAGCGTGAAGGTCTCCGGGATGAAGACGTCCTCGACCACGATGTCGTTGGAGCCGGTGCCGGCCAGGCCGACGACGTTCCAGACGTCGACGATCTCGTAGCGCTCGCGGGGCACCAGGAACGTACGGAAGTCGACCACCTGGCCCTCGTCGTTGAAGACGAGGCCGCCGAGCAGCACCCACGTGGCGTGCGCGCAGCCGGAGGAGAACGACCAGCGTCCGGAGAGCCGGAAGCCGCCGTCGACGAGAGCCGCCTTGCCCATCGGGGCATAGGAGGAGGAGACCCGGGTGTCGGGGTCCTCGCCCCAGACCGCCTGCTGCGCCTCGTCGTCGAAGAGCGCGATCTGCCAGGGGTGCACGCCCAGGACGCTGGAGACCCAGCCCGTCGAGCCGCAGGCGGAGGCGATGTCGCGTACGCAGGTGTAGAAGTCCACCGGGTCGGCCTCGAGCCCGCCGAACCGGGCCGGCTGCAGGAGCTTGAAGAAGCCGACCTCCTCCAGCTCCTTCACGCTCGACTCCGGCACCACCCGGAGGCGCTCGGTCTCCTCGGCGCGCTCCCTGATGGTGGGCAGCAGGTCCTGCACCCCGTCCCTGACGGTCTGCGCGTCCTTGTGGGGGCGCTGTGTCGGTTCGCTCACCGCTCTGCCTTCCTGCATGGTGTCCCAGATGTCGTCGGGCGGCGCGATTCGTGCGCTGCCGATGGATCAATACTAGAACACGTTTCAGTTTTGTCGAGTCCTCGGGCGTGTTTCGTTGCCTGTCATCTATGGTAGAACGTGTTTCAGTTCTTAGACAGCACCGCCTGATCGCACAAGGTTGAGGGAGCACCATGGGACAGACCGACGAGGAGACCTACGACGTCGTGGTCGTGGGCGCCGGAGGCGCCGGGATGACCGCGGCCCTCGCGGCCGCCCGCCGGCACGGGCTCGAGACCGTCGTCATCGAGAAGAGCGCCTACTTCGGCGGATCGACGTCCCGCTCGGGCGGCGGGGTCTGGATCCCGCGCAACCACGCCCTGGCAGCCGCCCACCAGAAGGACTCCCCCGAGGCCGCCAGCCTCTATCTCGAGTCGATCGTCGGCGACGTCGTGCCGGCCGAGCGCCGCGAGACGTTCCTGGGCCGCGGCCCGGAGGTGCTCTCGTTCGTGTGCGAGAAGACCCCGGTGCGCTTCAACTGGGTCCCCGACTACGCCGACTACCACCCCGAGGCGCCCGGCGGCCGCGGCGCCGGCCGCTCCGTCGAGCCGGCTCCGCTCGACGCCCGGATCATCGGTTCCGAGCTCGACCGGCTGCACCCGCCCTACACGAAGTCGCCGGCCAACATGGTGGTCACCCAGGCCG
This sequence comes from Nocardioides luteus, assembly GCF_015752315.1. NCBI lineage: Bacteria > Bacillati > Actinomycetota > Actinomycetes > Propionibacteriales > Nocardioidaceae > Nocardioides > Nocardioides luteus. The sequence goes on along the minus strand of NZ_JADOVJ010000001.1, from coordinate 2,494,345 downwards.
ACTTCCGGAAGATCAGCCTCGGCATGCGCACGGTCCGCGGCCCGATCACGATGGTCAAGATCGCGGTCGCGCGGATCCTCGCCGGCCTGCTCGGCAGGAAGATGTACGCCATGGGCGCGGCGCTCGCGATCGGCCTGCGCAAGGGCCTGATGGATGCCGGCGTCCCGATCCGGTACGAGACCGAGCTGGTCGGCCTGGTCACCGAGGACGGCCGTGTCGTGGGCGTCGAGGTGCGCCACGGCGAGTCCGGCCCGACCTCGGTGATCCGGGCGCGGCGCGGCGTGATCCTGGGCTCGGGTGGCTTCGAACGCAACCTGGAGATGCGGGAGAAGTACCTGCCCGCGCCGACCTCGGTCGAGTGGACCACCGGCGCCTTCTCCAACACCGGCGGCGGGATCCTGGCCGGGATCGCCGCCGGCGCGGACACCGATCTCATGGACGAGTCCTGGTGGGGCCCGACGATCCCGTTCCCGGGACGGCCCTGGTTCGCGCTCGCCGAGCGCAACCTGCCCGGTTCGATCATCGTCAACGGCGCGGGCAAGCGGTTCATGAACGAGGCGCTCCCCTATGTCGAGGCGGTCCACGAGATCTACAAGGGGCAGGAGACAGGGGTCTCGCACGTCCCGGCGTGGCTGGTCTTCGACCAGCGTTACCGCAACCGCTACATCTTCGCGGGGCTCGGCCCGGGCCAGCCGTTCCCGGGGCGCTGGCTCAAGAGCGGGGTCGTCGTGAAGGCTTCTTCCGTCGAAGCGCTCGCAGAGAAGATCGAGGTGCCCGTGGACGGACTCCGCGAGACCCTGGCCCGGTTCAACCGCTTCGCCGAGTCGGGCGTCGACGAGGACTTCCACCGCGGCGAGTCGACCTACGACAAGTACTACTCCGACCCCACCGTCAAGCCGAACTGCTCGCTCAACGTCATCGACCAGGCTCCGTTCTACGCCGTCAAGATGGCCCCCGGCGACCTCGGCACCAAGGGCGGCCTGGTCACCGACAAGCGCGCCCGGGTCCTGCGGCCCGACGGCTCCGTCATCGAGGGTCTCTACGCCGCCGGAAACGTCTCCTCCGCCGTCATGGGCCGCACCTACGCCGGCCCCGGCGCCACCATCGGCCCCGCCCTGGTCTTCGGCTACCTGGCCGCCGAGGACTGCGCTCTCAAGGAGAACAGCTGATGCCCATCGACCCCGCCAAGGCCATCGGCGCCTCGCTGCCGTCGCAGTCGTTCTCGTGGACCTCGTCCGACGTGCTGCTCTACCACCTCGGCATCGGCGCCGGCTCGCGTCCCGGAGACGCGACCGACCCGGCCGCCCTGCGCTACACGCTGGACTCCGACGCGCTGACGGTGCTGCCGTCCTTCGGGGTCGTCGCGCCGACCTTCCACGCCACCGAGCCGCCGTCACTCAACCTGCCCGGCTGCGACATCGACCTGGCCTCGGTGCTCCACGGCTCCCAGGAGATCCACGTCGACGGCCCGATCCCCACCTCCGGTGACGCGGTCGTCACGACCCGGATCGCCGAGGTCTGGGACAAGGGCAAGGCCGCCGTCATCGTCCAGGAGGGCGTCGCCACGACCCCGGCCGGCGATCCGCTGTGGACGGTCCGAAGCTCGATCTTCGTACGCGGCGAGGGCGGCTTCGGGGGTGAGCGCGGGCCGTCGACGTCGGTGCCGGTTCCCGACCGCGCGCCCGATGCGGTGGCTGCGTACGACGTCACGGAGCAGCAGGCGCTGCTCTACCGGCTCTGCGGCGACCGCAACCCGCTGCACGCCGACCCCGCCTTCGCCGCGAAGGCGGGCTTCCCCAAGCCGATCCTGCACGGGCTGTGCTCCTACGGGATCGTGCTGCGCGAGGCGACCGGGCTCCTCTTGGACGGCGACGCGACCCGGGTGGGCGGGTTCGGTGCCAGGTTCGCCGGGATCGTCTTCCCGGGCGAGACGATCTCGATCGAGGCCTGGGACGAGGAGCCCATAATCCTGATCCGAGCGACGATCTCGTCGACCGATCCGGCGCGCGACGGCGCCCCGGTCCTCGCCGACTGCTACCTGGAGGCGACGGCATGAGCGGCACGGCACTCCCCGACGTACTCTCCCCCGCCGACGTCGAGGAGCGCTTCGGCGGCTGGTCGGAGGAGACCGACGTGGTCGTGGTCGGCTTCGGCGTGGCCGGCGGAGCCGCGGCGCTGGAGGCGGCCCGGACCGGTGCCCGCACGATCCTGCTGGAGCGTGCCGCCGAGCCCGGCGGCACCTCGGCGATGGCCGGCGGCCACTTCTATCTCGGCGGCGGCACCGCGGTGCAGAAGGCGACCGGGATCGAGGACTCGGCCGAGGAGATGTTCAAGTACATCCGCGCGGTCTCCAAGGAGCCCGAGGACGACAAGATCCGGTCCTACTGCGACGACTCGGTCGAGCACTTCGACTGGCTCGAGGCGCTGGGCTTCGAGTTCGAGCGCTCGTTCTGGCCCGGCAAGGCGGTGATCCAGCCCGGCACCGAGGGGCTGATGTACACCGGCAACGAGAAGGTGCACCCGTTCCGTGACCTTGCCGTCCCCGCGCCGCGCGGCCACAAGGTGCCCGTGCCGGGCGACACCGGCGGGGCCAAGCTGGTCGTCGACCGGATGGCCGACCGCCTGGCCGAGACCAGCGCCGAGATCCGCTACGAGACCGGGGCCACCAACCTGGTGATCGAGGACGGCCGGGTCGTCGGCCTGGCCTGGCGCCGCTTCGAGGAGCGCGGCGCGATCCGGGCCAAGGCGGTGATCCTCGCCGCCGGCGGCTTCGTCGGCAACGCCGACATGGTCGCCGAGCACACGCCCCGGCTCGGCGAGAAGCTCTTCCCGCTGGCCTCGACCTATGACGACGGCCTCGGCCTGCGGCTGGGCGCCTCGGCGGGCGGCCGGTGGCGGTTCATGGACGAGCCGTTCCAGACCGCGCCGTTCTACCCGCCCTCGATCCTGCTGACCGGGATCATCGTCAACAAGCACGGCCGGCGGTTCGTGGCCGAGGACTCCTACCACGCGCGTACCGCCGCCTTCGTCATGGAGCAGCCGGACTCGGCGGCCTTCCTGATCGTCGACTCGGCGCACATCGAGCACCCGAAGATGCCGCTGTGCCCGTTCATCGACGGGTGGGAGACGGTCGAGGAGATGGCGGCCGGCCTCGGTGTCCCCTTCGAGGCGCTGAACGAGACCCTGACCTCCTACAACACCCACGCCGCCAGCGGCGAGGACCCGGAGCTCCACAAGGCGCCGGAGTGGACCGAGCCGCAGGACGCCGGCCCCTGGGGCGCCTACGACCTCTCCCTCGGCAGGGCGATGTACGCCGGGTTCACCATGGGCGGTCTGGCGACCACGGTCGACGGAGAGGTACGCCGCGAGGACGGCTCCGCGATCGCCGGCCTCTACGCGGCCGGCGCCTGTGCGGCCAACCTCGCCCAGGACGCCAAGGGCTACGCCTCGGGCATGCAGCTCGGCGACGGCTCGTACTTCGGGCGCCGGGCCGGACGTCATGCCGCCGGGCTGACCTGACCGACCTGACCGGGTCGAGTGACGGGCCTCACAGTCGGGACGTCTCCGGCGACACCGGCGGCCGGCCGGTCCCGACGGGGAGCTAGTCTGTCAAGACGTTCATCGAGCGGACTGTTGCCATATCACATATCTCTCTCGACGTGAATGGCTTCGGTAAAAATTAGGACTTTAGGCCCTACGCGCTTCCCGAGCCCGGCTGGTTATGTATACGCGACGCCGCGGGTATCGCCGGTGACTGGCTCTTCCGACGCGTCCGCAGGCCATCGGTCCCCACTCGACGCCTGTCGCCGAACTAGCCGAAAGGAATCCCCATGTTCGACTTCCGGAGCCCGGCCGGCCTCATGGTCATCGCCGCCCTGGTCGTCATCGCGCTCGTGGTGATCGGCGCTCTCGCCGGCAACAGCCCCTCCTGATCCTGACGCCGAGCTTCCTGACAGGGAAGCCGCAGGCCCCGGCTCGATGAGCCGGGGCCGCGTCCGTTTTCCTTTCGTCAGCGGGTGAAGACCGCCACCGTCCGGGCGGGCACCGTGAAGGTGCCCGAGCCCGGGTCGAAGGAGGACGACTTCACGACCTCGTCCGTGCCGTCGGCCTGGGTCGGGTGCAGGCGGTAGCCGGCGCCCTCGGCGTCCTGCACCGTCTGCTGCTGGGTCGTCGTGGTCGCGTTGAAGACGACCACGAGGTCACCGAGGCGCATGGTGATGACGCCGGGCGTCTCGTCCTTCCCCGAGAGCGGGAACGACAGCTTCTCCTGCACCTGTCCGGTGGTGGGCAGGTGGAAGACCGGCTCGTCCGTACGGATCCGCAGCAGGTCCTGGTAGGCAGCCGTCGCACCCTCGATGTCCGAGCACGACGGAGCCGAGACCGAGCCCAGGAGCGGCTTGGCGTAGGGCCACTTGTCCTTGTTGTCGGTCGCCGGCGGCAACCCGCGCCCGAAGCCGTTGCCGTCCGCGCAGTCCCAGTGGATGGCGTTGAACCAGTCACCGGAGTCGTAGGAGTTGCGGTCCAACGACTTCGAGCGCAGCAGGTCGGTGCCGGCCTGGGAGAGCGCCGGCCCCTGGGACAGCGCGGCCGTCGCCATCGCGAGCACCTGCATCCGGGCACGGTCCGCGGTGCTGGTGGACGCGGGCAGCTTGAAGGCGAGCGCGTCGTAGAGCGACTCGTTGTCGTGGGCGTCGGCGTAGGCCAGCGCGTCGCCGGGCTCGGCCGCGTAGCCGGCCGGTGAGCCGTTGTAGTCGACCTCGGCCCCCTTCACCTGGCGGCCGCCGGTGTCGGTGAACGAGTAGTCGGCGAGGTTGCCGGAGAGCCCGACCTTGATCAGGTCCTGGTAGTGCAGCAGGCGCGCCCGCTGCTCCGCCTCGGTGCCGTTGGCCGCCGAGGCGTTCGGGGCGGTGTAGAGACCGCTCGCGAAGCCCTGGACGCCCGGGTCGGCGTCGAACGGTCCCCCGCCTCGTACGGCGTCTCGGGCTCGGTCGCTGAACGTCGCGATCCCGGTGCCGGCCATGTTCTTCTGGGTGGCCTGCACGAAGCGCGCGTCGTCGGCGATCTCGCCGAAGTTCCAGCCCTCGCCGTAGAGGATGATGCTCTTGCCGTCGACGCCGTCCTTCTCGAGCGTGAGGCTGTCGAGGGCCTTGCGTACGGCGAGGATGTTGGCCTTGGGGTGGTGGCCCATCAGGTCGAAGCGGAAGCCGTCGACCTTGTAGTCCTTGGCCCAGGTGACGATCGAGTCGACGACGAGCTTGCCCATCATCGCGTTCTCCGGCGCGGTGTTGGCGCAGCAGGTCGAGTTGGCGACCGAGCCGTCGGCGAGGAGCCGCTGGTAGTAGCCGGGCACGATCCTGTCGAGCACGGACGTCTTCGCCTGGCCGCTGCTGGTGGTGTGGTTGTAGACCACGTCCATCACGACCCGCAGGCCGTCCTCGTTGAGCGCCTTCACCATCCTCCGGAACTCGACCGTCCGGTCGGTGCCGTCCGGGTCGGTCGCGTAGGAGCCCTCCGGGACCGTGTAGTGGTAGGGGTCGTAGCCCCAGTTGTACGCATCCCCGGCGGCCGCCGCGGCGACGCACTCCTGCTGCTCGTCGCTGTCCGCGGCGTATGACGCGAGGTCGCAGTCGGGGCTGGTCTGGTCGGCCTTCTCCTCCGGGATCGTGGCGATGTCGAAGGCCGGCAGCAGATGGACGTACGAGGTGCCGGAATCGGCCAGCTCGCGCAGGTGCTTCGAGCCGTCGCTGTCCTTGTCGGCGAAGGCGAGGTAGCCGCCCGGGTGGTCGCTGGTCTCGTCCTCGACGGAGAAGTCGCGGATGTGGAGCTCCTGGATCTGGGCGTCCTTCATCGCGACCGCCTTCGGCTTCCGCAGCGTCGACCAGCCCTTCGGGGCGAGCGACCGGTCGCCGAGGTCGACGACCAGGCTGCGCTCGGAGTCGGCGGTGAGCGCGACCGAGTAGGGGTCGGTGACCTTGTTGGTGACGAGCTTCTGCACGCTCGGCGCCCACACCGTCACAAGGTAGCGGTACTCCTTGCCGCGCCAGGCGGTTGCCGAGCCGGTCACCGACCAGACGCCGCTGGCGTCGTCGCGGCGCATCCCGATGGTCCGGCCGTCGAGCTCGAGCTTCACCTGGTGCGCCGTCGGCGCCCACACGGACAGCGTGACCTTGCCGCCCTTGAACACCGGGCCCAGCGACGCCTTCTCCGCCTTGGCGGCGTAGAGGTCGTCGAGGATCGCCTGCGTCTGGACGCCGGTGCCGGTGACCAGGGCGCCGTTGCCGATGCGCTGGGTGAGCACGACCTGGCCGGCGAGCGCCTCGCGGATCCGGTCGCGGTCGCGGGTGTCGACGGTGAAGGCGGCGTACTCCTTCAGGTGCGGGAACCGCGCCTTCTGCTCGTCGCTCATCGACGTCGCCTGGAGCCGCAGCCAGCGGCCCTCGCTGCTCAGCACACCGTCCTCGACGGTGATGCCGCCGTCACGGTCGTAGACCAGCTGCGTGGACAGCGCCGAGCCGCTGGCCTTCTCCTTCGGCAGCACGACGGTGGTCCGGTCGATCCACTGCGCGTGCGCCTTCGCCAGGTCGAGCTCGGGGGCCGAGCCGACCGACGGCAGCAGATAGCCGGTGTCGCCGGAGTTGAGCCACACCTCGTGGCCGTACGTCGTCAGGTCGAGCGAGCGGTCGTTGGGGATGTCCTTCTCGTCGCCCTTGTGGACGATGTAGTTGAGGGAGGTCGCACCGTCGACCAGCGGCACCTCGAAGGTGAGGCCGTAGGCGTCCTTGCCGGTGGGCTGCAGCGGCTTGGACCACTCGGTCGGGTTCGCGGCGCCGGTCCAGGTGTGCAGTCCCCAGCCGTCGTAGTCGCCGTCGGGACGGTGGAAGTGGATCACGGCCTTCGAGGTGTCCGGCGCCGGGTAGACACCGTCGGGTCTGGTGGTCGCCTGGCCGTCGCTGCCGGCCTCGACCCAGACCTCGCCGGTCTCGGCGAGATCGATCGTGCGCTGTCCGCCGTCGGCGGTGCCGTCCTTCTCGACCGTGTACGTCACCGACGAGGCGCCGTCGGGAAGCTTCACCCAGGCGAAGGCACCGTACGCGTCGCGGCCGGTGAACTCGCCGCTCTGCTCGCCGGCCCGCAGGGTCCAGCCGGTGTAGTCGCCGTCGGTGCGCCGGTAGTGCACGACCGCGTAGTCACGGTCGACGGCGCTCGGGTTCTCGGCCTCGGGCGCCTGTCCGGCCGTGGTTTCGGCCAGGTCGCTCGCGGTGCGTCCGTCGCGGTCGACGACCACGGCCTTGTAGCGCAGGGCGGTGCCGGAGGCGACGGTCGGGGGGACGTACTGGGTGATCTTGTACGGCGCGTGGTCGACCGAGCCGAGGGTGCGCCACCTGCCATTGCCGACCTGGGCGGCGAAGACGACGCGGGCACCGGCGGTCTCCCCTGGGTCGGCGGAAAGGGTGACCGTGCCGATGGCACCGGCCTCGGGAGCGGTCAGCCTCAGCGTGGGCTTCGCGGTGGCCGCCGGGAGGGTGTCGTCGGCGCGCAGCACCACCGAGGAGAGCGCTGGGACGGTCACCTCGATCGTGCCGTCCTGGGCGGTCTCGGTGGCGTCGCCGCCGTAGATCGTCGCGAAGGCGGCCGACTCCACGGGCAGGCTGACGGTCTTCGCCTCGGTGGCGTTGTTGACCGCGACGACGTACTCGCGGTTCTCGCCGGTGCGGGAGAACGCGTAGACGGAGCCGGCGGCGTGGAGCTCCTTCTGGGTGCCGTCGGTCAGGGCCGGGTGGTCCTTGCGCAGCTTCGCCAGCGTGGCGATGGCGGTGTAGATCGGGTGGCTGGTGTCGTACGCGTCCGATGCATGGGTGCGGTCGGTGCCGAGCTGGTCGTCGTCGAGGTAGTCGGCGACCTCGGAGGCGAACAGCGTCTGGCGGGCGTCCTTGTCGCCGCCGGCGCCGGTGAAGCCCTGCTCGTCGCCGTAGTAGACGACCGGGTTGCCGCGGGAGAGGAACATCAGCTCGTTGGCGAGCCGAGCGCGCCGGACGAGCTCGGCGTCGCTGGCGCCGGGATGGTCGGCCGCGAGGAAGGTGCCGATCCGGCCCATGTCGTGGTTGCCGAGGAAGGTGACCTGCTCGTAGGCGTTGGCCTTGTCGGTGGCGTACTTGTAGTCGTCGGCGAAGACTCCTGCGAGCCGGTCGGCCGGGGCGCCGAGGGAGGCGTAGGCGCGGGCGGCGTCCTGGAACGGGAAGTCCAAGGTGCCGTCGAGGCGGCCGCGGGTGACGTACGGCGAGGTGACCTCGGTGTCGGCGGAGTAGACCTCGCCGAACATGAAGAAGTCCTCGCGGCCCTGCTTGGCGGCGTAGGCGTCCAGCGCGGTCGCCCACTCGGTCCAGAAGTCGAGGTCGACGTGCTTGACGGTGTCGATGCGGAAGCCGTCGATGTCGAAGTCGCGGACCCAGCGCTGGTAGATCTTCGTCATCCCCTCGACGACCTCGGGGCGCTCGGTCCACAGGTCGTCCAGGCCGCTGAAGTCGCCGTAGGTGGTCGACTCGCCTTCCCAGGTGGAGTCGCCGCGGTTGTGGTAGAGCGTCGGGTCGTTGAGCCAGGACGGCACCATCTCGCCGGTCTTGGCGGTGCTGTCCGGCGTGTAGGGGAACGAGTCCTCGTCGACCTTCGCGTCGTCCGAGGACGGGTCGGCGTCGTCGAAGGGGCGGCCCGCCGTGTCGAGATAGGGGAAGGCGCCCTTGGGGCGGTAGCCGTACTTCTTCTCGGCGTAGTCGACGGTGTCGGCGGTGTGGTTGGTGATGACGTCGAAGAAGACCTTCATGCCCTTGGCGTGCGCCGCGTCGACGAGGGTCTCGAGGTCCTCGTTGGTGCCGAAGTGCGGGTCGACCTGGGTGAAGTCGGTGATCCAGTAGCCGTGGTAGCCGGCCGAGGCGTTCGCACCCTCGCCCTGGACGGGCTTGTTCTTGAAGATCGGCGCCATCCAGATCGCGGTGGTGCCGAGGCCCTTGATGTAGTCGAGGCGCTCGGCGAGGCCCCGGAGGTCACCGCCCTGGTAGAAGCCCTTGTCGGTCGGGTCGAAGCCGGTCGAGGTGCGGCTGCCGGTCAGGCCGCCCTTGTCGTTGGCGGGGTCGCCGTTGGCGAACCGGTCGGGCAGCACGAAGTAGAACTGCTCCTTGGTCGCGTCGTGGCGGGCCGGCTCGGCGGCCAGCTCGGCGTCCGAGGGCGGCTTCGGGGCATCTGCCGCCGAGGCCGGTGCGGCCGTCTGCAGGGCCGTGGCGAGCAGTGCGCTCGCGAGCACGGTCGCGGCCATCCGGGGCGCGCTGTGTGCGCCACTTCTTCGATTCACCTGTGAGGGCCTCTCTGGTTGTGCGGGGTCGTTCGAGGTCGTGCGGCGTGCCGACCGCCCGGCGCCCATGGGGACGGCGCCGGACGGCCGGACGAAGGGGATCAGCTGCAGGTCGTCGCGCCGACGTGCAGCGCGAGGGCGGTGTTGGCCCCGAGGGTGGTGGTGAGCTGGCCGGAGCCGTTCACGGTGACGCTCCTGCCGCTCTGTACGTCGCAGTAGGTGCCGGCTGCCAGCGACGTCTGGAAGGTGCGGGTGAGCGAGGAGGACTCGTGGTTGATCGCGACGTACGCCTTGCTGCCGCGCCCGAAGGCGATGGCGTCGGCGCCGTTGTCCCACCAGTTGGTGACGGCCTGGCCGCGGGCGGTGTTACGGAAGGCGACCATCTTCTTGATCTCCGGCCAGGCGTGCTGGCACTTCCAGCCGTCCTGCCAGCAGGCGGTCACCGCGCCGCCGTTGGGCGGGCCGGCGTCCTTGTCGCTCCATTCGTAGCCGGAGTTGATGTCAGGCGAGCCGTAGGGCCAGGCCAGCATGAAGACGTTGGCCAGGGTGTAGTTGGCGCCGTCCTTGTAGTTGAGGGTGTCGCCGCCGCGCTCGGTGTCGTGGTTGTCGACGAAGACGCCCGAGCTGCCCGAGGACATGTAGCCCCAGCCCTCGCCGTAGTTCTTCAGGTAGGCGAGGTTCTCGTTGTTGAAGACGCGCTTCAGGTCGCGGGCGTAGCGGAACTCCTGGACGTCGCCGTTGCCGAGGTACTCGCTCGGCGAGACGGCCTCCCCCGCGCCGAAGATGGCCTCCTGCTTCCAGTAGACGTTCGGGTTGGTGAGCCGCGACTTGATGTTGGCCAGGTCGGAGGCCGCCATGTGCTTGGCGGCGTCGATCCGGAACCCGTCGACACCGAGCGAGAGGAGGTCGTTGAGGTAGCCGGCGATCTTGCCGCGGACGTAGTCCTCGCCGGTGTCGAGGTCGGCGAGACCGACCAGCTCGCACTCCTGGACGTTGAAGCGGTCCTGATAGTTGCTGATCGTGGCCGTGCAGTTGTTCAGATCCCAGCTCGAGTAGAGGCCCGGGTAGTCGTACTTGCTGTAGGACGAGCCGCCGGTGCCGGTCCCGGAGCCCGCGGACATGTGGTTGATGACGGCGTCCGCGACGACCTTCACACCTGCGGCGTGGCAGGTGTCGACCATGTTCTTGAAGGCGGTGCGGTCGCCGAGCCGGCCCGCGATCTTGTAGCTGACGGGCTGGTAGGACGTCCACCATTGCGAGCCCTGGATGTGCTCCTGCGGCGGCGACACCTGGACGTAGCCGTAGCCGGCCGGGCCCAGGGTGCTCGTGCACTCCTTGGCCACCGAGGCGAAGTTCCATTCGAACATCACCGCGGTGACGTCCTTGTCTCCCGGCGGCGCGGCCTGTGCCGGGGCCGAGACCGGGATCGTGAGCGCGACAGCAGCTCCCGCCGAGAGGGCAAGTGCGGCAGCCATGGACTTGAGAGCCATGGTTCCTCCTAGGTCGAAGGCACGCGCCGTGTCCGGATGGGTGGTGGGGGTGACACGACGCGCTTGAATCTTGCTGCAAGATCTTGCAGGCTGACCGTATGAGTGATGCCGGTCACACGTCAACCCCTGAAGCGTGGTCATCTGACAGCAGCACCCCCGGGCGAAGCCCGGGGGTGCAAGACCTTGCGCAAAATTTCAGAGCGGTCAGGGTGCCGCGAGGATCAGTCCGCTCGTGGGTACGCCGGTGCCGGCCGTGACGAGCACATGGGCGGCGTCGGTGACCTGGTTCACCGAGGTGCCGCGGACCTGGCGTACGCCCTCGGCGATGCCGTTCATGCCGTGCAGGTACGCCTCGCCGAGCTGGCCGCCGTGGGTGTTGATCGGCAGTCGTCCGCCGAGCTCGATGGCCCCGTCGCGTACGAAGTCCTTCGCCTCTCCCCTGCCGCAGAAGCCGAGCTCCTCGAGCTGCATGAGTACGTAGGGGGTGAAGTGGTCGTAGAGGACGGCGGTGTCGATGTCGGCCGGGGTGAGGCCGGACTGGCGCCACAGGTCCTTGGCGACGACGCCCATCTCGGGGATGCCGATCTCGTCGCGGTAGTAGGAGGTCATCACGTACTGGTCGGCGGCGCTGCCCTGGGCAGCGGCGGCGATCTGGACCGCTGGATGGGGCAGGTCGCGGGCCCGCTCGGGGCTCGTGACGACGATCGCGACGGCGCCGTCGGACTCCTGGCAGCAGTCGAGCAGGTGGAGCGGGTCGGCGATCATCCGGGAGGCCTGGTGGTCCTCGAGCGTGATCGGCTTCCCGTGGAAGAACGCGGCGGGGTTGGTCGCGGCGTGGCGACGGTCGGCGACGGCGACGGCACCGAAGTCGGCGCTGGTCACGCCGTAGTCGTGCATGTAGCGGCGGGCCTGCATCGCGACCGTCGCGGCCGGCGTCGAGAGGCCGAGCGGGTAGGTCCAGGAGTTGTCGATGCCGTTGGTGTTGACCTGCTGGGCGGCCCAGGGCTGCACCTGGCCGAAGCGCTGCCCCGAGCGCTCGTTGAAGCCGCGGTAGGCGACGACGATGTCCGCGACCCCGGTCGCCACCGCCATCGCGGCCTGCTGGATCGTCGCGCAGGCGGCGCCGCCGCCGTAGTTGATCCGCGAGAAGAACCTCAGGTCCCCGAGCCCGAGCTCGCGGGCCAGGGCGATCTCGGAGCTGGTGTCCATGGTGAACGTGGTCAGCCCGTCGACGTCCGCCGAGGTGAGGCCGGCGTCCGCCAAGGCGGCTCGGGTGGCCTCGACGCTCAGCTGGAGCTCGGAGCGGCCGGACTCCTTGGAGAACTCGGTCGCGCCGATGCCGACGATCGCCGCCTTCCTGCTGAGGCTCATGCGGCGACCCTCACGGTCCCGGTCACGTGGGCTCCGAGCGAGACCGCGCCGGTGACGGTGATCGTGGCGATCCCGTCGCTGACGTCGGTGACCTCGCCTCTGAAGGAGAGCGTGTCGTAGGGGTAGGCCGGGGCGCCCAGGCGGATCGAGATCCCCTTGATCTGCACGTCGGTCCCCGCCCAGTCGGTCACGTAGCGCTCGCACAGCGCCGTCGAGGTCAGGATGTTCATGAAGATGTCCTTCGAGCCCGCGGCCTGGGCGCGGTCGCGGTCGTGGTGCACGTCCTGGAAGTCGCGCGTCGCGAGCGCGGTCGAGACGATCAGCGTCGGGGTGATCGGGAGCTCCCAGGCGGGGAGCTTCTCTCCGGTCTGCAACTTCACGGCCTCCTCCAGATCGGGAGCGTCAGCTCCTCGTCGATCACGTTCCAGTCGACGACGAGCCGTTCGCCGATCTGCAGGGCGTCCTGGCCCTCGGGCGGTACGCCGGTCACCTCCGCCACCATGCGTACGCCCTCGGGCAGGTCCAGCAGAGCCACCACCAGCGGCAGCTCCTTGCCGGGCAGCCTGGGGGCGTGGATCACGGTGAACGAGTAGACCGTGCCCTCGCCTCGGGCGACGACATGACCACGGTCGTAGGCGTCGCAGCTCAGGCACGCCGGACCCGGTGGGTGCCGCAGGGCACCGCACGCGTTGCAGCTCTGGATCCGCAGCTCCTGCTTGGCGGTCCCCTCGAAGAAGTACGCGTTGTCCCGGCCGATCACCGGCCGCACCGGGCCGCTCATGACTTCCCCTTGGGGATGAACTTGAGGACGCGGAACAGCATCGTCGCGACGCGTTCGTCCCCGACGTACCAGGTCGATCGGGAGGTCACGAAGTAGCCCACGCCCATCCCGGTGCTCTTCGGGCCGACGACGGAGTCGAGCGCAGTGGTGACCCGGACCTGCTCCCCGACACGGAGATAGCGGTCGTAGCTCTGCTCGGAGTTGGTGCCGAGGACGCCGTGGAAGCCGGCGTCGGTGAGCACGTTCATCATCGCGTGCAGCGGGTCGCGGTCGGGATGACGGCCGCCCTGGCCGTACATCGTCCACACCTGCGCCATCGACGGCGGCGCCTCGCCCTGGTGGAACCGCTCGGACTCCAGGCCCATGGCCTCGAGCCAGTTGTTGATCGTGGGCTGGTTGACCAGGTCGCGGGCGTCGCGCTCGGCGGCCTCACCCCACGCCTTGATCTCCTCGGCGGCGGCCATGACCTTCTCGTGGATCGCCTCGTCCACCAGCGTCTGCGGGGCGCTCATCGCGGCACCCTCGGCATCCCGAGCCCGAACATCGCGATCAGCTCGCGCTGGACCTCCTGGACGCCGCCACCGAAGGTCAGCACCAGGTTCCGCTTCGCCTGGGCATCGAGATAGTCGAGCAGGCTTTTCGTGACGGGTTCCCCGGGGTCGCCGTGGCGGTGGACCAGGGTGATCAGGTCGGCGAGCAGGTGCTGGACCTGGTCGGCGGCGAAGACCTTGGAGGCAGAGGCGTCGGCGACCTCGATCTCGCCCTGCTCGGCAGCGCGGGCGACCGCCCAGTTGAGCAGCTCGTTGACGCGGAAGACGGCGGTGGTCTTCCCGATCAGCGAGCGTACGTCCGGGCTGTCGGTGACGCCCTGGGCCGTCGCCCAGCGCAGGACCCGGTCGCGCAGACCCTCGATCCGTCCGGCCGGGCCGAGCATGACGCGCTCATGGTTGAGCTGGGTGGTGATCAGCTTCCAGCCCTGGTTCTCCTCCCCCACCAGCATGTCGGCGGGGACGCGGACGTCGTTGAAGTAGGTCGCGTTGACGTGGTGGGAGCCGTCGGCGGTGATGATCGGGGTCCAGGAGAAGCCCGGGTCGGTGGTGTCGACGATCAGGATCGAGATGCCCTTGTGCTTGGGGGCGTCCGGGTCGGTGCGGACCGCCAACCAGATGTAGTCGGCGGCGTGACCGCCGGTGGTCCACAGCTTCTGGCCGTTGACGACGTAGTGGTCGCCGTCGCGTCTGGCGGTGGTGCGGAGCGAGGCCAGGTCGGTGCCGGCCTCGGGCTCGGAGTAGCCGATCGCGAAGTGGACCTCGCCGCCGAGGATCCGGTTGAGGAACATCTGCTTCTGCTTCTCGGTGCCGTAGCGGATCAGCGTCGGGCCGACGGTCTGCAGGGTCACCGCCGGCAGGTGCACGTCGGCGTACTGCGCCTCGTTGGCGAAGATCGTCTGCTCGACCTCGCCGAGGCCGTGGCCGCCGTACTCCTTCGGCCAGCCCACGCCCATCCAGCCGTCGTCGCCGAGATGCTTGATGAGCTTCTGGTAGGTCGGGCCGTGTCGGTCCCAGGAGCCCTCGGGACCGGGGTCAGCCGGCTCGCCTTCGTGCGAGAGACCGGCGAAGTAGGCCCTTACCTCGGCCTTCAGCGACCGCTGCGCCTCGGTCAGCTCGAGGTTCTTCGCCTCGTCGGTCTCGACCGGCACGGCATCGGCCGGCGTATCGAGCAGGTGCGCGATGTCGGTGCCCCAGGTGGTGAACCCGAGCAGCGGATACGTCACGTCGACACCCATGCCGCCGTGGAGGTGGTGGCAGGTGCGGAAGGCGTACGGCGCGACTTGGCTGGCCCAGTAGGCGGCGACCTTCAGGTCCGTGCCTGGCGCGCCGCCTTGCGCGACGGCGGCGACCGCGTTGTCCGCGGCGAGGTCCAGCGTGCGGGAGGTGACGTAGACGTCGGCCATCTGCAGCGCGACGGCCTGGAACTCAGCCAGGGCCCGGCCGAACTGCTGCCGGTTGCTCACGTACGCCGCGGTGAGGTCGCGCGCGCCGGCGAGCACGCCCGCCGCGCTCACCGCGAGCCCGGCGGTGGCCACGCCGGTCAGCGTCTCGAAGGCCCCCGCACCGAGCGGTTCCGCGGGAGCGTCCTCGAGGACCACGGTGTGCTGGGGCAGCTCGCCCGAGCTGCTGGCGGGGGCCAGCGTGACGCCCGGGCCGCTCGGGTCGACCAGCAGCACGACCGGCGCCCCGGAATCGGCCGCGGCCGCGGTCACCAGGAGGCGCGCGCTCTCGGTGGCGTAGGTGACCCCGGTCTTGCGTCCGCTCACGGTGCCGTCGCGGTAGGTCGCAGACGGCGTCTCGGGCCGTCCCGGCTCCAGCCACGCCGGGGTCAGCAGCATCTCGCCGCTCGCCACACCGGGCAGGATCGCCTCCTGCTGCTCCGAGGTCCCGTGCCCGGCAAGGGTCAGCGCCCCGACGGCGAGCGTCTCCCACACCGGTACGCGGACCGCGTGGCGACCCGCCTCCCGCAGCAGCACCGCGATCTCGGTCAGGCCGAACCCTTCGCCGCCCTGGGCTTCCGGCACGGGCAGCGCGGTCAGGCCGGCGCTCGCCCAGGCCGACCAGTCACCCCGGTCGGACTCGCGGGCAAGGACCTCGGCCACCACGCTGCGTACGGCATCGAGCGTCTCGTCTCCCATGCCGAAACTGTAACGTGTTCTACTTCCGTGCGCGAGGCCGGTTCACAGATTTCAGATGACCAGGTTGCCCAGGTCCTTGACGATCTGTTGACCGATCTCGGCCGCGCCCTGGTTCGCACCGACGACCGCACCGGTCGCGATCGCCGCGACCACTCCCTTGAGGTAGTTGACGCCGCGTCGCACGACCGTCCGGTCGGGCTCTTCCTTGGCCACCTCCGCCAGGACCACCCGGCCTTGAGCGACCGCGTCGTCCAGATCCTCCTCGGCAAGCCCAAGGGCATCGAGCTGCTTCAGCACCTGATCGACGACCGTCGCGATGTCCGCCGCGGCGTTCACCGAGATGGTCTGATGCTGGACGCTCTTCCGGTTGCCCATCGCCATCTGCCCGTTGAAGTCCCCGAAGAACATCGGCTCGTTGTAGATGTTTCCGCCGTCACCGCTGCCGCTCATCGACCGTCTCCCTCTCCTCGTTCCTGGATCTGCTCCACAGATTCGTTGCCCATGGCGATCTGCCCGCTGAACTCCTTGAAGAACATCGGCGTGTTGTAGATGTTCGTCACCTGCGCGACGATCTCGTCCCTCGAGCTCGCAGCGCTGGTCGTGATCGTCCGGAGCGAGGAGGACAGTTCGACGACGCGTACGTAGTCGTTCTTGGCCACCGCGATCCCCTCGGCTGCGGTCACGGTGCACCCGGCGATCTGACCGCTGCACTTGTCGAGCAGGCGGAACCCGATGTCCGCCGCGTCCTTCACCGTGGTGTCTCTGACGTCGATGAAGGCGTCATGGAGCCCGATGACGCCGATCGCACCGGGGCTCAGAAGCCGACTGCCCTCGAGAACCAACGTGCCGGTGGCCATGGTGATCATCCCGAACGACTCCAGGTCTCGCAGCTCGGAGCTCTTCACCACCAAGCTCGCCGACCCCTGGACGCCGGCCCCTCCCCCGGAATCCGTCACTACGCTCTCGGAGATCCTCAACCGGGCCTCGTCCACGGCCGAGACGGCGAGCGGACGGCATTCGCTGAGTCTCGCCCGGCTGAATATCCCGGCCGGCGTTCCACGCGCGTCCAGCCCGACCGGGGTGTCGGTGACGGTCAGCTCGTCGAAGGTCGCCGACGATGCCGCGAGAAGCCTGACGCCCGCGAAACTCAGCCGATGCAGCCGACAGTCGCGGAAGCGGCCTTCCGCCCCCTCGACGGCGATTCCCACCGACGAGCCCTCGATCGTGCAGCGGCTGATGTCGACCACGCCCCAATGACCCACCCCGGCGCCGTCACCCTTGATGAAGACCCCGATCGCCCCGGCGTCTCGGATGACACAGTCGCCGAAGGTTCCGGCGCCACGCTCGGAGATGTTGATGCCGGTCTCCACACAGTCCAGGAACTCGCAGTCGCTCACCGTCGGATTGGCCCCGGAGCGTGAGGAGAATCCGTGCCGGGCCTGGCGCACGGTCACGTTGCGTACGCTTCCGGTCGCGCCCTCGGCGAAGCCGATCGCGGTGCCCGTGTCGTCGATGATCGTGCCGTTGATGTCGGCCCGCGCGGCAGCGCCGATCACCGCAACCATGGTGTCGTGGCACGAGGCGAAGCGGCCCCCCACGATCGTCACCGACGAGCCTGCCTCGACCCGCACCGCGCTGTGCCGGGGACGCTCGACGCGGCAGTCGCGAACATCGAGTCGCCCTCCCTCGATCACCGCGATCGCGTTGTCAGGACAGTCGAACAGCTCACAGCTCTCCACGGTTCCGCCAGCTCCGGCAAAGAGGACCCGTCCACCACGGAAGGTGGAGCCACCCGCCTCGACCCGGGTGCCCGGCGCGGCCCAGAGAGTGATGTGGCCTCGGGTCTCGACGTCGATCTCGTCTGCCACGAGCGACCCACCCCGGCAGATGATGGCCTCTCCGGCATCGGCCTCGAACCGCAGCCCGGACAGCCTCACCGTGCCCTCGCTGTCCAGAACCTGACCCGCGGCCGAGCGGATCGTCACCGTCCCGGGCGCCCGGGCGATCAGAGAGACGTTTCCGCGCACGATCAGCTGCTCGTCGTACGTCCCCGGCTCGAGCAGGATCCTGGTCTCCACGACCGACCGAGCAGCCTCCTCGAGCGCCGCCCGGATGGTGGGATAGCCACGGCGCGCGCCATGCTTCACGCGCATCGTCCTCACCGACAACCGCGCCTCCTTGACCCAAAGGTTCGCCCCGAGCAGCCTAGCGGCTCACGCCCGGGCGACGACTCCGGCGAGACCCATCGCCTCGGAGTGGAAGCTGAACCGAGCCACCTCGCCCACCCAGGGCCGGAAGTCACCGACCCGCAGACGGCCGTCCGCCGGCCCGCCTTCCTCGTCAGGGGAGCCCGGCGGCTGCACGACGTCGCGGATCCGGCGCCACCCGACGCAGACGTTGCAGCGACCGGTGCCGGCCTGCCGGCGGCGGGAGTGCGGGCCGCTCGGGTCGTGCAGGTGTCTGCTCTGCAGGTCGTCGACCAGGGTGTCCAGGGTGTGCTCCGGAGCATCGACCGACAGCATCTCGGCCAGGAGCTCCGAGCCCTGCCGCGGCGCGCCCACGAGCACGGCGAGGAGTGTCGCGGCGGCACGCCGCGCGGCGTGTACGTCGTCGCCGAGGATGCCCTCTTCCTCCTCCATGCCGAGCCCGGAGGTCAGCCTCAGCAGCTGGTAGAGGTTGAGGAAACGCTTCACGGCCCGCGGCGTCTCCTGCGCGGCCGCGAGCGGGCGGAGGTAGTCCCACTCCCGCGGCGTCACCGTCAGCTGCAGGGCCGGGCGCCGCTGGTCCAGGTGCTCGGGCGCCGACGGCGGAGCCATCACCCCCGCGCCGACCGCGGCCTCGGGATCGGGTTCCTCGATCCGGGGGTCGTCCAGGTCGTGGCTGCGCACCAGGCGGCTGAAGTACTCCTCGGCGTTGGAGGCGTTCATCGGCCGCAGGGCGTACGGGATCTGGATGATCTTGTCGAGGAAGTCCAGCGGGTCGCCGATCTCGTCCCGCAGCCGCCCGCTCACCTCGGAGGCGTCCGAGTCCCCCGGCCGCGTCGGGTCCAGCTCGCGCAGCGACCGCCGCAGCCAGCGCGGGTCGACGCTGACCACGGCGACGAAGAGGCGCGTCGCCTGGAGCAGGTTGAGGGTGTGCAGGACCTCGACGACCCGCTCCGGGCGGCACCGGTCGAGGTCGTCGACATGAAGCACGATCCGGCGGATCCGGAGGTCGTCGGCGGCCACCTGGGTGCCGAGCGTGCCGTCCCGGCCCAGACCGTACGCCTCGGCCAGCTCCTCGAACTGGGTCTGGAGCACCCCGACCACTCCGCGTTGGACGTCGCGCTCGGCGGCGCGCTCCGGGTCGCTGAGGATCGTCTCCAGATCGGCCACCGCCGCGGTGGTCGGGCGCGCCTCGGTCCGCTTCAGCCGTTCGTCGATGCGACCGATCTCGGCGTCGACACCCGCCGCCACGAAGCCCACCAGCCAAGACGCGCCGGAGCGCACCTTCCGGTGGATGGCCGCAGCCTTCGGCACACCTTCCAGGATCGTCGCCCACACCGTGGAGAGGACGAGCAGCGCGGGCGCCGAGCGCAGCACGACGTCCGCCCACGCGCGCATTCTGGCGCCGACGTCGAGCCCCCAGGCCTCCCAGCCGAGCACGGCCGCGAGCGCGACGAGGAACGATGCCGCGCTGAGCATCACCAGGATGCGCATCACCTTGTGGTTGCGGCCGAGGACGAGGTCGGGCAGCGTACGCAGCGCGATCAGCGCCGCGCGCGGACGCTGCACCACCGAGTTGGTCCGCAGGGCGTCCTGGGTGCGCTCCAGCCGGCTCCGCGTCGCCGTCAGCGCCTTGCGCTCCTCGACCTGCTCACGCCAGGAGGTCTCGGTCGACCCGCTCTCGGCGACGCGGCGCTCCAGGTAGCGGGTCAGCGACTCGAAGATCGCCCGGGACATCCCGACCATGACGTGGGTGTCGCTGTAGTGCCAGGGGTTGAACTCCACCACGTCGACGCTGGTGTGGAAGGTGGCCGGGTCCTCGGCCGGGAGCTCCACCTCGACCTTGTGCTTGAGCAGCCGCATGAAGGTCGACTTGCCGCCGCCCCACGGCGCCAGCAGGGCGATCGCCAGCGGTGGCTGGGTCGACCTGGCCGCGATCATCCGGCCGAGCGCGTCGACGTCGCTGTCGACGCCGAGCAGGTCGGCCATGGCCGGCCCGTCCTCGAGCGGCACCGCGTGGCGGTGCGCGGAGGGCCGCAGCCGCGGGCGGCGTACGGGCATCCTGTCGGCCCCGACGTCGCGGCGCGCCTTCTGCGCCCAGTCGAGCAAGCGCCGGGCGTGGTCGCTGTAGCGGCTGTGCGCGCCGAACCGCTCCGAGCGCTCGAGGCTGTCGACGTTCTCCTGGTAGAGCGCGATCGCCTCGTCGAACTTGTGGATGTCGGCGTACGCGTTGGCCAGGTCCTGGCGTGCCCGGACCTGGTCGATCATCCGATGCGTGCCGTCGGCGAGCACGGTCCTGAGGTGGTCGTCGTAGACCCGGACCTGGCTGGTGGGGTCCTCGAGGAGGAGCCGGTAGGCCCGGGACAGCTCGGCTCGCGCGCTCCGCGCCTGCCAGCTCGGCGCTCCGTGGGCCGCCACGGCGTCGTCGAGGTGCTCGACGAACACCTGAGCGCACCGCTCCGCCCGGAACTGCCTCCCGTTGGTCTCCGCGTCGCCGAGCTCACCGCGCGGCGCCAGCAGCGTCGCCCGGGCGAGCGCCCACCGGGCGTCGCGCGCGTCCTGGTGGTAGGGCCCGACCTGCTCCTTGGTACGCCGCAGGATCGCCCGCAACGAGGCGACGCCGCCGTCGGCGCTGTGCCCGTGGCTCTCCCGTTCGACCGTAGGCGCGTCGTCCGGTGCTGCGGCTGCGCCGTCGTGTGGCACGTGAGCTCCTGGGTCCTCGAGATCGGCAACAGCAACCTAGCGCCCCGAGCGCCACCCGTCAGGTGAAATGCGGCCGCCTAGCGCGGCAGCCCCAGGATCTGCTCGGCGGCCACGTTGCGGAGCACCTGGGTGGTGCCTCCGGCGATGGAGAGACAGCGGGTCAGCTGGGACTGGTGCAGGTCCTCGCGCACCTGCGGGTCGTCGGTGAGCGCCCGCGGCCCGAGCAGGTCCACGACGAGCTCGGAGGCGTCCTGGCGGTTGCGCACCGTGAGCAGCTTCGCGACCGAGGACTCCGCACCAGGTCCGCGGCCGGCGAGCGCCTTGAGCGTGGAACGGACCCCGAGCAGCGCGCAGACCGTGGAGAGCGCGACCGCATGGCCGACCCGGGCGAGCTCGGCCTCGCCCCGGCCGTCGGCGAGCGCGACCGCCCGCTCGACGCTGCCGCCGAGGTTGGTCGAGGCCATCGCGACGCGCTCGTTGGCCAGCGTGGTGCGAGCCAGCCGCCAGCCGCCGTCGACCTCCCCGACGACGAGCTCGTCGGGCACGAACACGGCGTCGAGGAAGACCTCGTTGAAGAGTGCGTCCCCGGTCAGCTCGCGCAGCGGGCGGACGTCGATCCCCTCGCTGCGCATGTCCACGAGGAAGTAGGTGATGCCCTTGTGCTTGGGGACGTCGGGGTTCGTACGCGCCAGGCAGATCGCCCAGTCGGCCTCGGCCGCGAGCGAGGTCCACACCTTCTGCCCGGTCAGCCGCCAGCCGCCCTCGACCCGCTCGGCCCGGGTCGCCAGCGAGGCCAGGTCGGAGCCCGCGCCCGGCTCGCTGAACAGCTGGCACCAGACGATCTCGCCACGCAGCGAGGCGTCGACGAACCGCTCGCGCTGGGCGTCGGTGCCGTGCTTGAGGATGGTCGGCACCGCCCACCCGGCGATCTTGATGTCGGGGCGGGCCACGCCCGCCGCGGCGAGCTCCTCGTCGATGACGAGCTGCTCGACGGGACCGGCACCGAGGCCGTACGGAGCCGGCCAGTGCGGCGCCAGGTAGGCCGCGTCGACGAGCGCATCCCGGCGCTCGGCCTCCGGACGCGCGGCGATCGCGGCGACCGTCTCGCGCACCCGGGGACGTACGTCCTCGTCCTTGCCGTCGAGGTCGACCCGGACCGAGCGGCGGGTCCCGGCCACGGCGTGCCCGGCCAGCGCGACCGCATGCGCGTCGCCTCCACCGAGGAGGCTGCGCAGGGCGACCGCTCGGCGCAGGTAGAGGTGGGCGTCGTGCTCGAAGGTGAAGCCGATCCCGCCGAGCACCTGGATGCAGTCCTGGGCCGCCCGGACCGCACCGTCGAGCACGGTGGCGCCGGCGACCTCGGCGGCGAAGGCCCACTGGCCGGTGTCTCCTCCCTCCGACAGCGCCGTCTCGGCCGAGGCGGCCGCGTCCCACGCGGTCGCGGCCACCGCCTCGGCGGTCTCCAGCATCTGCGCACAGAGGTGCTTGATCGCCTGGAACGACCCGATCGGTGCGCCGAACTGCTCGCGCACCTTGGCGTACTCCACGGCCGTGGTCAGGCACCGCTGTGCGATCCCGGAGGCCTCGGCGGCGGCGAGCGTGAGGGCCGTACGGCGCACCGTCTCGCCGCGCAGCCCCGGGATCTCGATCGCCTCGCCGGCGTCGATGTCGACCCGCACCTCGGCAACCCGCCTGGTCAGATCCGGGCCGGCCTGGGGACGTACCTCCGCCTGCTCCGCCGCGAGGAGGAACCAGCGCTCCTCACCGTCTCCGCTCCGGGCACCGAGCAGCAGCTGGGCGGCTCCCCCGCCGTCGTAGACGACCGGGACGGTGCCGACGACACGCTCGTCGTGATCGAGGACCGGGTCGAGCGCGATCCCGCACCCGCCGGCGGTGATGGTCGCGACCAGGTCGCCGCGGCCGGCCGCGCCCGCGAGAAAGGCGGCGACCGTGCTGCCGAGGAGCGGACCCGGGAGCAGCTCGTGCGCGCAGGCCTCGAGCGCGACCGCCGCGTCCAGGAGGGTGCCGCCGCCGCCGTTCGGCTCGGGCGCCGCGATGCCGGCTACGCCGTACTCCTCGACACCTCGCCACACCTCGTCGAAACGCGCGGAGGCGGTGCCCTCGGCGGCCCGGGCAAGGGCGATGCCGCCCAGCCCCTTCGCCCAGTCGCGCAGGCTCTCGCTGAGGGCTTGGTGTTCGTCGGTGATGCCGATCGGCACAGCGACCTCCTATTGTTTCGGGAGCCTTCGTCCGGAATAGAGACTGATGTAGAACGTGTTACAAGTCTAGACTCACGAAGGAACGTGTTTCATTCTCGGGCGCTGTTGCGGTTAGCCTGAGAACCACAGATCGAGATCCGGTCATAGTCCTAGGGGGACACCAGTGACGTCCGTCAGCGCGGAGCCACGCGACACCGATGGCAACACTCCGGCCGCCGCACCCACCGGCGGGTCCGCGGCCCAGCGAGAGCGCCGCCGGCGCATCCTCGACGCCACGATCACGCTCGCGGCCGAGGGCGGGTTCGACGCCGTGCAGATGCGCGCCGTCGCCGAGCAGGCCGAGGTCGCGCTCGGCACCCTCTACCGCTACTTCCCCTCGAAGATCCATCTGCTGGTCTCCGCGCTGGCGCGCGAGTTCACCAAGGACGTCGAGCGCTCGGCCGTCCGCGCGACCCCGGGCGACACCGCGCACGAGCGGATCATGTACGTCCTCAACCGCCGCACCCGCGCCCTGCAGAAGCAGCCCAAGCTCACCGAGGCCCTGGTCCGCGCCTTCATGTTCGCCGACCAGTCGGTGACCGGCGAGATCCACGTGGTCGGCACCAGCCTCACCACGGTGATCGCCCGCGCCATGCACGGCACCCCCGACCACGGCGAGGTCACCGAGGAGGAGGCCGCCATCATCCGGATCATCTCCGACGTATGGCTCTCCGCGCTCATCTCCTGGGTCACCGGCCGGATGGACACCGAGGACGTCGAGAAGTCGATCGACGTCGCCGTACGCCTGCTGCTGCGCTGACCCCAGAGCTCACCGGCACTGCGTCGGGTCGTCCTCCGGCACCGCCCAGTCCTCCGGCCTCATCGCCCGCTTGCAGCTCACGCTCCAAGTGAGCTCATAAGGGTGTCCCTCGGCCTTGCCGGTGATCCCGAACTCGCGGCCGCCAGGAGCTTTGATCGTCATCAGCTCGCGCTTGCCATGGTCGACGTAGTCGACCTCGAGCACCCAGCGGCAGGTCGGCCCGGAGCTGGTCGCCGTGATCGGGATGACCACAGTCTCGCCCTTGGAGAGGGTCACCGTCTTGCTGGCGAAGTAGGGCGAACCGTCGTCCTCCGAGGTCAGTGTCGGCGCCGGCGCGCCCAGGTCCGTCCGCAGCAGGATCTTGTTTCCCCCTCCACCCTGGGGAACGTCCTCCACGAGGGTGCCCTTGCGCAGCATCGACGTGCACGGTCCGGAGCGCTTCGGCCGCAGATCGGTGATCACCACGTCCTCGCTGTGCCGGCCGACCAGGGTGACCTCCCAGGTCACGTTTTCCACGGCGTACCACTCGTGCTCCGCCTGCCAGTCAGGATCGTTGACCGTCTCGAACGCATGCTGCTTGCTCTTGAACGGTGCCGCGCCCGCACCGTCCGGGATCAGCACCGGCCCGCTCGCCGCCTGCCTGCGTACGTCCACCAGCTGGATGCCCTGGCCCGGATCGCTCCAGCCTTCGGGCAGCAGCCCGGTGAAGAGATTCTGCAGGCCGGAGCCGAACGTCGCTCCCAGCGAGACCAGGACCACGCCGACCACCCAGGCCGTCGGCTTCTTCAGCAGCGACACCGCCCATGGCAGCGGACCCCGGCGGCGTACGTCGCCGGCCGGTGCCTCCGCCGCAGCCTCCTTCGCGACCTCCTTCGGGGCCTCCGTCGGGGCCTTCCCCGGCCCCTTGGGCCTCTGCCTGGTCATCGGTCCATGCTCCCCTCGGGTACGGGCTCAGCAGTCTCCGGCTCGGTCAAGGTTCCGCCGGACAGCCGAAGCGCGAGCGCGACGACGACCCCGGTCGCCCAGCCGAAGAAGGCAGCAAAGCGCAGCGCGTCGGCGACGTTGTCGAACGCCCGGGTATAGGCCGGTGGGTTGTAGGCCGGTGGGGCGAGCTCGGGAACCGGGAAGACGGCCCCTTCGACCAGCCCCACGACCACGGCGAGCACCGCGACCATGCCCCAGCACCCCATGACCACGCCGAGCACGCTCGGCGCCGCGCCGCGCTGCCAGCGAGCCACCACCAGACGGATCGCGAGCCAGATGAGTGCCACCAGGACGACCGAGCTCAGCGTGCGCGGCAGCCAGATCAACGTGTCGAAGGTGCCACCGAGCGAGTAGGGGTCATCGGGCGGCGCCAGGCTGGCGTGGGTGAACCAGACCACGTGCACCCAGCCCTGGCGCGCATCGGCGGCGGCATCGGTGTAGACGTCGGGACCGTAGTCCCACACGAAGCCACCGCCGAACGCGAGAGCCAGGGTCGGGAGCGCACCCCAGGTCGCGACCCGAACAGCGCGCACCCGTCTCTGCGCAGGGTTCAGCCTCGGCACCGTCGCCGAGGCAGGCGGGTCCTCGCGTTCGGCCCGTTCCGAGACGGCGGCCGCGAGCTGGACCAAGGTCACCACGTACGCCGCCACCACGCTGCCGACCACTCCGAGGCTCAGGGCCAGCCAGATCCCGTCGTCAGGACGCGACCAGGCCATCGCCGCCAGCTGCGCGGTTCCGTAGGGAGAGGCCACGGCGGCCTCGACGATGACGAAGAGGTTCGTGAGTCCGCCGGCGAGGAAGGATGCGCCCAGCACCCGGCCGGCGACGGCGTAGGCGCCGTCGCCTCCGGTTCGGAGGCTCGCATAGACCGACCCGGCGAGGAGGACGACGAAGACCAGCGCCGGCCACGCGGACTCGGGCGCCGCGGCGTACTCGTACCTGACCACCGATCCCCAGAGGAACGACAGACCGTCGAGCACCCGGGCCAGGAAGGCCCCGAACCACTCGTGCCCGCGCGCCTGCCAGAGCGAGGACACGTTGCCGGTGTCGACCGGGACGGCCAACGCGAACGAGTAGAACCAGCAGAAGACCGCGACCACGGCCATGGTGGCGAACGCACTGCGTCGTCGAGACAAGTTCTGTTGGCTTTCGGTTCGTCCCCGGTGACTGAAAAACTTCGCGTCGCAGTATGCCGGAGACGCGCCTTCCGTGTGGCCGACTCACCCACACCGGGGCAGCCGACCTCCGGCCCGTCAGCCGCCGAAGGCGTGGGTGGCGGTGGCACCGCCGTCGATGGCGATCTCGGCGCCGGTGACGAAGCTCGACTCGTCGGAGGCGAGGTAGACGTAGAGCGGGGCGATGTCCGCGGGGTGGCCGACCCGCTTGAGGGCGACCTTCGAGGCGCCGAACTCCATGGCGGCGTCGTCGGCGCCGACACCGCGGGTCATGGAGGTGTCGATCATGCCCGGGTGGACGGAGTTGACCCGGATGCCGCTGGGGCCCAGCTCGAGGGCGGCGGCCTTGGTCATGCCGCGGATGGCGAACTTGGTCGAGGTGTAACCGGCCACGAACGCCATCCCCGCCAGCCCCTCGATCGAGGAGGCGTTGATGATCGAGCCGCCGCCGTTCTCCTTCATCGTCGTGATCACCGAGCGCATCCCGAGGAAGCAGCCGAGGGTGTTGACCCGCCACAGCAGCTCGAACTCCTCGACCGGCTGGGTGAGGATCTCGCCGAAGCGCAGGATGCCGGCGTTGTTGGCGAGGACGTTGACCGGACCGTACGCAGCGGCGGTCTCGGCCACGAGCGCCGTCCAGGACTCCTCCGAGCTCACGTCGTGGTGCACGAAGAGGGCGGACTCCCCCAGCTCCTCGGCGAGCAGCTTGCCGGGCTCGTCGGCCACGTCGGCGATGACGACCTCGGCGCCCTCGGCGACGAAGGCGCGCGCGATCGCGGCCCCCTGCCCCTGTGCGCCGCCGGTGACGATCGCGATCTTGCCCTCGAGACGTGCCATCACTGCTCCTTGTCGTCCGTCAGCGTGAGCTGCATGATCGAGTCGGCCGAGAACCCGGCCGCGGGGTCGCGGTCGGCGAACCAGCCGCCGACCTGCTTGTCGAGCGAGTCCAGGTCCCAGGCGGCGTTGTCGAAGCGTTCGGCCACGGTCGGCGGCGCCAGGACGGCGATCATCCCGCCGTAGACGACGAAGACCTGTCCGGTGATCGCCGCGGCGGCCGGCGAGGCGAGGTAGGTGACCAGCGGAGCCACGTGCTCGGGCCCGTAGGAGTCCCCCGAGAGCACGCCCTCGGTCATCGCGGTCGCCGCGCGCGGGCAGATCGCGTTGGCACGTACGCCGGACCGACCCATCGAGCGGGCCGTCGACATCGTCAGTGCGGTGATCCCCGCCTTCGCGGCACCGTAGTTGGCCTGTCCGGGAGGGCCGGAGAGGAACGCCTCCGAGGAGGTGTTCACCACCGCGGCATCGACCGGCGCGCCCGTCGCCTTCGCGACCGACCGCCAGTGGGCCGAGGCGTTGCGGGTCAGCAGGAAGTGGCCGCGGAGGTGGACGCGTACGACGAGGTCGAACTCCTCGTCGGACATGTTGAAGAGCATCTTGTCGCGGGTGATGCCCGCGTTGTTGACCACGATGTCGAGGCCACCCAAACCGTCGACGGCAGCGGCCATCATCGCGTCGGCGGTGGCACGCTCGCTCACGTCCCCGGCCGCGATCACCGCCTCGCCACCGAACCCACGGATCTCCTCGGCGGCCTCCTCGGCGGCGCCGGGCAGGTCGTTGAGCACCAGCCGGGCGCCGGCGCGGGCCAGGGCGACCGCCTCGGCGCGCCCGAGCCCGGCTCCGGCGCCGGTGACGATCGCGATCTTGCCTGTCAGATCAACGCTCACGTGGTGCTACTCCTCGATCCTCAGGGCTGCCTTGGGGCAGCCGGCCACGGCCTGCTCGACGCGGTCGCGGTTCTCGTCGGTCACCGTCGGGTCCTCGACCTGCAGGTAGTCGTCGTCGTCGATCTCGAACACGTCGGGTGCGAACGCCTCGCACATCCCGTTGGACTCGCACAGGTCGAAGTCCACGATCACCTTTGCCATGTCCGTCTCCTCAGTCCTTCGTCATCATCGAACTCAGCCTTGACCGGGCAGCGCGCCCAGCTTGCGATGGTCCCAGCTTGCGACCTTGTCGGGCTCGATGACGATGCCGACGCGCTTGTGGGCCTGCTTCGACACCAGCTCCTCGCCGAGCTCGCCGAGGTCCGCGCCGCCGGCCATGCGGGTCATCACCCGCGAGCCGATGCCCTTGATCTCGTCGTAGTCCTCCACGAGCCGCGCCTTGCCGGTGATGCTCACTCCGCGCAGCTCGAAGTAGTCGACGCCGTCCTCGACCAGGCAGGTGACCCGGGGGTCTCGGCGCAGGTTGCGGACCTTCTGCGAGGACCCGTAGGTCCAGAAGACGATCTTGCCTTCGTCGAGCACGTAGAACAGCGTGGTCAGGTGCGGAGCGCCGTCGGGGCCGACGGTCGCGACCTGCACCTTCATCTGCGAGGCGAGGAACTCCTCGATCTCCGCCTCGGTCAGCTGTACGGACTGGCGTGAGCCGGCCATGTGCCCTCCTCGAGCAAGTGAAACTAGAACACGTTCTACCATATCAGGGACAACGACGCCCCTCGAAGGGACCTCATGCTGAGACCAGGCCCATCGTCTCGGGCCCCGCTCCGGCTAGGAGGCGGCCTTCATCTCGGAGATCAGCCAGCCGCCGTCGTCCTTGACCAGCGTCAGCACCTCCCAGGTCGGGCTGACCACGGTGTTCTTCGTCTTCGGCGCGGTCGCGCTCTGGTTGACGAAGAGCAGCACCTTCGCGGACTCCTCGGTGGCGGAGATGATGGAGGCGGCGCAGTCCTCGTCGACGCAGGCCTTGCCCTCCTCGGCGGCCTTCGCCCCCTCCTCGGAGAGGGGCGCCACCTCGGCGTCGACCTTGATCCCGAGGTCGGCCTGCTCCTTGCGCTTGTCCTCGCCGGGCAGCGTCTTGTCGTACTCCTTCTGCATCGCCGGCGTCATCAGCTTCTTCGCCGCCGCGATGTCCTTCTCCGCGCTGGCGGCCTGGTAGGACATCACCGTCTGGGCCAGCCCGACTGAGTGCTCCATGATCGCCGCCCGGGACCCGGCCGCAGTGAGCTCGCCGCCCGGCGCCACGTCGTCGTTGGACGCCATGTCGACGGCCAGCCAGAGCAGGCCGCCGGCCACCAGGACGAGTACGCCGAGAACGGCCGTCAGCACCCGGTTGCCGTCGCCCAGCCACCGCTCGGCGAACCCGGCACGTTCCTCGTTCTCACCCTCACCCTCAACCTCAGCTTGAGGCTCGGTATCGGTCTCGTCGGCCTCGGAGTCCGCCGCGCCGGCCTCGCTCTCCTCGGGCGCAGCGACCTCGTCGCGTACGTCCTTCTCGTCCTCGGCCGGCGGCAGCAGGTCGGACCCGCAGTAGCGGCACTTGATCGCGGCGGCCTTGATCGTCTCCGCGCAGAAGGGGCACTCCTTCTGGCCGGTGGAGACCGATCCGTTCGCTCGTACGCCTGTCATCAGTTGACTCCTGCCAGGTCGGACATGCGCCATCCGTCCTTCGTCTTGGCCAGCGACACCTTGAACCGGTACTTCGAGCACCGGGCACCGTCGTAGGGGCAGGTGTCGCTCTTCTTCAGCTCGGCGGTCTGGCTGCTGGTGACGACCGAGTCGACGGCGACCAGCACGACCGCGCTCTTCGACCCGATCGCCCGGATGCCGACCTGCTTGACCTTGCCCTTGGAGATGGTCTGGGCAGGGATCGCGGCCTGCCGGATCTGCTCGGCGATGGCGGTGTACTCCTTCCCGAAGGTGCCGGTCGAGATCTCCTTGACCGCCTGGATCCGCGGGTCCATGTCGCGGTAGTCGACATCGAGGAAGGCGATCACGCCGTCCTCGGCCACCGCCTTCACCTCGTCGTAGTCGGCGGCCGCGGCCTCGGCGGGTGTCGTCCAGGGCAGCACCCGGGCGCCGCCGATGAAGACGGCCGCCGCCAGCACGACCAGGATCACCAGGACCGCCGCGAGCACGGTGTTGACCCGGCCCAGTCTGGCGAGCGAGAGCTTCACCTCGAGGGGGTTGTCAGAACTCATGCGGACTCACTCCTCTCCCAGGATCATCGATCGCCAGGAGTCGTCGGACAGGGCGGAGACGAGGCCTCCGTCATCGGTCGGGGTGGACATCGTGACCGTCTTTCCGTCGGGGAGCTGGGTGCGCCCGGTCTTCGGGTCGTAGGTCGTCACGTACTTTCCGACGCCTTCGGGCTTCGGCACCATGTTGACGCCGCGCTGCATGATCGGGTTGTCGCCCTGGTAGCCGGGCTGGGCGCGCTCGTCGGTGCACTTGGCCGGGTAGAGCGGCTGGTCCTCCATCACGGTGCCGGGGATCCACTGGTCGGCGGGCTTGTAGCCCTCCTGGCACGGCGGTGTGGTGTAGACGTAGCCCATCGACAGGTGACCGTAGCCGTCACCGGGCGAGCCGGTAAACCCTGTCGCGACGACACGCGGGAAGGTCACCAGGGTCTGCTCGATCGCGGGCAGCCGGGCGGTGAGCACCTCGTTGACCGTGCTGAGGTTGGCCAGGAAGACCGGCAGCAGCGGCTGCAGCCCGTCGAGCAGCGACTGCACCTGGACCGCGGTCGCCTCGCCGCCCTGCAGGATCTCGCGCAGCTCCGGGTCGCGCTTGTCGAGCGTGGCGGTGACCTCCTCGAGCCCCTTGGCGAACTCGCGGATGTCGCCGCTGTGCTCCTTCTGCGTCTGGAGCACGGTCTGGCTGGTGTTGAGGAGACGGATCGTCTCGCGTCGGTGGGCCGAGGCCTCGTCGACGAGCGTGGAGCCCGAGTCGAGCAACGTACGCAGGTTCTCGGCGTTGCCGCGGAACAGGGTGCCGAGCTCGGCCACCACGGTGCTCAGGTCCTGGCCGTTGATCGAGGTGGTGAAGCTGTTGAGCTCGGTGAGCAGCTCGTCGGTGGTGCCGGGCAAGGACTCGGGCCCGGCGGTCACCACGTCGCCCTCGGCGAGGTAGGGCCCGGAGGCGGAGTCGGGGATGAAGTTGATGTACTGCTCCCCCACCGCCGAGAGGTTGTGGACCTCCACCTTGGCATCCTTCGGCACCTCGGTGCCGGGGTCGAGCTGCAGCCCGGCGCGTACGCCCTCGTCGGTGACGGTCATCGAGGCCACCCGGCCGATGCTGATGCCGCGGTAGTTGACCTCGCTGCCCACGTAGAGCCCACCGGAGGCCGGCAGGTCGATCGAGACGTCGACGTGGCGGCCCAGGACCCGGTCGACGACGCCGAGGTAGGCGGCCGAGACGTAGAAGATGCCGACCGCGGCGAGCACCAGGAAGATCACCAGCTTGTTGCGTACGCTCCGGGTCATCAGCTGCCGCCTCCCAGCAGTCCGAGGAGGCCCGCCAGGCCTCCGGTGGTCGGCTCGGCCGTCGGCGACTCGGCGTCCGTGGGCGCCGAGAGCCCCTCGGCGATCTCCGGGACCAGGTCGTTGAGCCCCGGCGTCTTGGTCGAGGCCGAGCTCTTGGGCAGCAGGTCGGAGATGTCGGGCAGCTTCGGCGTCTTCTCGCCCGGCTTGGCCGCGGTGTCCTCCTTGCCGACCACGGAGCACGTGATCTGCATGTTGGTCAGGTCGCACAGCGCCTTGGCCAGCGGCTGGATCGCCTCGCACCCCTTGGAGTAGGACAGGCAGATCTGGAAGACCTGCGGCAGCAGGCCGGGCGACTCGCCGTTGGTGAGGCTGCCGACCAGCTTGCCGAGGTCGAGGTCCATGTGGAACAGCGCGTTGGAGTAGTCACCCATCGCCAGCCCCGAGGCGTTCTCGGGGAACGGGAAGCTGGCCGCCATCATCAGGCCGCGCGGCAGTGAGTCACCGGCGTCGGCGAGCTCGCGCAACGTCGGCGCCAGCTCCTCGAGCGCGGTGGTCAGGTTGGCGCCGCTCTGGTTGATCACCCGGGTCGCGACCACGCCGAGCCGGTCCAGCGCCTTCATCATCTTCAACAGATCGGCGTGCTGCTGGCGGAGCACCTCGAGGGCCGGCCCGAAGGAGTCGATGGCCGCCTCGATCGACGTGGACTCCTTGTTGAGGGTGCGGGTCAGCCGGTCGACCTGCTCCATCGCCCTGATGATCGAGCCCTTCTGCTGGTTGAGCGAGGCGACCGTGGTCTCCAGGTTGCCCAGCAGCGCCCGCATGTCGCCGGTGCGCCCGTCCATCATCGTGTTGAGCTCGTCGCTGATCGTCTTCAGCTGACCGACGCCGCCGCCGGCGAGCAGGAAGGAGAGAGCGCCGAGCACCTCCTCGACCTCGGGGTTGCGGTTGGTGCGGTCGAGCCCGATGGTCGCCCCGTCGCCGAGCTTGCCGGCGCTGGCGACCGTGGACCCCTCGGGCGCCACCAGGGCGATGTACTTCTCCCCCAGCAGGCTGGTCTGGCGTACGTTGGCCAGCGCGTCGGCCGGGAGCTCGATGTTCTTGCGGATGGTCATGGTGACCTTGGCGTGCCAGCCCTCGCGCTCGACCTTGTCGACCTGGCCGACCGGCACGTCGTTGGCCATCACCTTGGTGCGTGGCACCACGTCGACGACGTCGTTGAACTTCGCGGTGACGACGTAGCCGTCGCCCTCGCCGACCTCCTTGCCGGGAAGCGGCAGGTCATAGGCCTGTACGCCGCACCCGCTCGCCACGGCGACGATGCCGAGCATCGCCACGGCTGCCCAGAGACGCCTCATCTCTTCCCTCCCGACATCAGTTCCTGGAGCGAGCCGGTGAGCTCGGAGATGCCGCCCTGGGTGACGACCTCGGGCTCGACCTCGGGCTGCTTCGCCGGGGTGCCGGTTTCGAGCGGCAGCCCGGTCTCGGTGTCGCGGTCGGTGGGGACGCTGCCCTCGGTGAGCGCCTCGCCCGCCGGAGCGGTCGACCCCGCCGGTAGCAGCGCCTTGAACAGCGCGCAGATCTCCTTGGCGCCCGGGATCTGGTCGTTCTCGACGACCATGCAGAGGATGTTGGACAGGTCCGAGCCGATCGGCCCGACCTGCAGCCGGAAGCCGACCGAGCCGGACCTCGCGTCGAAGGACTCGGCCAGGTTGCCGATGCCCAGCGGCGCCAGGTCGAGGACGGTGCCGAGGGTCTCCTTCTCCTTGGCCAGGACGTTGAGCGTCTTGTTGAGCTCCTTGACGTCGCCGACCAGGGCGTCGGAGTTGTTCTCCACGAAGGACTTGGTCACCTTGACCGCCTGCGCGATCGCGGCGAGCGCCTGGTCGAGCTCGTCGCTCTCCCCGGCCAGCTGGGTGGAGACGGTCGAGAGGTCGGTCAGGAACTTCTCGGTCGTGTCGTCGTTCCTCGCCAGCGTCCTGGTGACCTCGGAGAGCTGGGAGAGCGTGCTGAACAGCTGCTCGGAGTTGCCGCCCAGGACCTGGGCCGCCTCGGACATGTCGGCGATCGCCTGGTTGCCGATCTTGCCGTTGCCCTCCAGGGCGTCGGCTCCCTCCCGCAGCACGTCGCTGAGCGCGCCGTTCTTGTTGGCGCCGTTGGGGCCCAGCGCCGTGGTGAGCTCGGAGAGGCTGGCGTAGATCCGGTCGAGCTCGACCGGGACCGCGGTGCGCTCGATCGGGATCTCACCGCCGTCGGCCAGGGCCGGTCCGCCGGTGTAGGCCGGCGTCAGCTGGACGAACCGGTCCGCGACGAGCGTCGGGGTGACGATCGCCGCCTTCACGTCCTCGGGCAGCTTGTAGTCGCTCTCGTACTCGATCACCGCGTCCACGTGGTCGCCCTTCGGCTCGAGCGAGGCGACCTTGCCGATCTTGACGCCCATGATCACCACGTCGGAGCCCTCGTAGATGCTCACCGCCTGCGGGAAGCTCGCGGTCACCATCTTGGTTTCGGGCGCGGCGACCTCGGAGACGAGCAGCAGCCCGCACATCAGCACGAGCGCGATCGGCAGCGCGGCCCACTTCCGGCCCCAGAAGTTCTTTGTCATTGCACGATCCCTGGTCGTCGTCCGGGCACGAACTCACCGCTCACGATGCCGGTCAAGTTGGCGAGGTAGGCGTCGAACCAAGGGCCGGTGCCGATGATGTTGATCAGGATCGACGCGTACGGCCCGTAGTTCTGGATGGTCTTGGTCAGGTCCTCGTCACGGGCGTTGAGGAACTTCAGCGCCTGCTCGAGCGCGTCCAGCGCGGGACCGATCTGCTTCTGGTTCTCCTTCACCAGGGCCTGCAGCTGCTCGGCCAGCGCGGTCGCGTTGACCAGCAGCTGGTGGATGGCCTGGCGGCGCTGGATCAACTCGGCGAAGACCTGGTCGCCGTTCTCCATCACGCCGATGATGTCCTGCTTGCGCTCGTTGACGAGCTGCACGACCTTCTCGGCGTCCTGGAGCAGCGACTCCAGCTCGTCGCCGCGGGCGGCGATCGTCTGGGAGAGCGCCGCAATCCCGTGGAACGCGCCCTGCACCTCGGGGCCCGCCTTGTCGAGGGTGCCCGACATGGTGGTCAGCGCCTTGGCGAGCTGCTGGGTGTCGATCGCCTCCGTGGTCTCGGCCAGGTCCCCGAACGTGCCGACGATGTCGCTGCCGGCGCTGGTGCGGGCCAGCGGGATCCTCGAGCCGGCGTCGAGCGTCCGGCCGCCCTGCGGAGTGATGTCGAGGTACTTCTCCCCGAGCAGGTTGAGCACCCCGATCTTCGCCTCGCTGCGGTGGCCGATCTCGGTGCCCTCGACCGAGAAGGAGACGACCACCTTGGCGCCGTCGATCTCGATGTCGCTGACCCGGCCGACCCGGATGCCGGCGATCTCCACCCGGTTGCCCACGTGCAGGCCGCTGGTGTCGGAGAACTCGGCCTGGTAGGTGGTTCCGGCGAACCAGGGCAGCTTGCGCAGGTTGAACGCCGCCGTCAGGGCGAGCGCGATCGCCACGATCGTGATCACGCCGGTGCGCTTCAGCTGAGTGTCCGAGTGGTGTGCCATCAGAGCTTGCACCTCTCCGCCCGGCTGTAGAAGGCCACGTTGTCGAGCTGCTTCTGGATCGCCTTCACGGCGGGCGAGTTGTCGAGCAGCTCACCGAGCGAGGGCAGCTTGATCGAGAAGTCGAGGTCGCAGAGGTAGTAGTTGTACCAGGAGCCGTAGCTGCCGATCCGGGCCTGCGACTCCAGCGTCTCCGGGAGCCGCTCGAGGGTCCGGTCGAGCAGCTTCTGGTTGCCCGGCTTGTTGAGGATGTCCACCACGCGCTTGAGCTGCTTGATGTCCTCCTTCAGGAACGGACGTACGTCGGTGAGCAGCCCGGCCAGCTCGTCGGTGAGGTCGCCGATCGAGGAGATCGAGTCGCCGATCGCCTCCTTGTCGCGCGCCAGGTCCTTCATCCAGCCGCTGAGCTGCTGGATCAGCTCGGCCAGCTCGGTGTGGTGCTCGTTGACGGTGTTGAGCGTCTTGGAGAGATTGGTGATCACGTCGCCGATCAGCTGGTCGCGCTCGGCCAGGGCACTGGTCAGCTCGGCCGTCTCCGAGAGGAGGCTCGCGACCGTGCCGCCCTCCCCCTGCAGCACTCGGATCAGGTTGAGCGAGAGCTTGTTGACGTCCTTGGGCTGCAGCGCCTGGAAGAGCGGCTGGAAGCCGTTGAAGAGCTCGGTCAGGTCGAGCGCGGGCGTGGTGTTGGCCATCGCGATCGCCTGCCCCTCACGCAACGGTGTCGCGTCGGCCTCCGGCTGTTGCCCGGCGTCCTGGGTCAGGGCGAGGTAGCGGTCGCCGACCAGGTTCAGGTAGCGCACCTGGGCGCCGCTGGCGGTCGTGAGCGGAACCGTCTTGTCGACCCGGAAGGTGACCATCGCGTGGTCACCGCCCTCGATCTCGACGGAGAGCACCTCGCCCACGGTGATGCCGGCGACGCGTACGTCGTCGCCCTCGCTCAGGCCCGAGGCGGTGGTGAACTCGGCACGGTAGGGCACCCGGTCGCCGAACCCGACGTTGCCCATGATCGAGGCCAGGGTGCCGGTGACGAGGATCGAGATGACGGTGAAGATGGCCAGCTTGGTCCCGGCCACCGCGGTCTTCAGGTCGCGCTTGTTCACTGCAGACCCCCGTTGCCG
The DNA here is from genome assembly GCF_015752315.1 of Nocardioides luteus. NCBI lineage: Bacteria > Bacillati > Actinomycetota > Actinomycetes > Propionibacteriales > Nocardioidaceae > Nocardioides > Nocardioides luteus. Next base: position 2,458,621 of record NZ_JADOVJ010000001.1, on the reverse strand, counting down.
GGTGCCCACGGGACGTCCTCGGTGCCGTTCTCCAGCTCCATCGGCCCGGCCGGCACCTTCGGGGTCGGCAGGCCGTCGCACCAGGGCCCGTGACCGATCTCGCCCCACTCGGGGCGGTCGTCACGGCCGTACGCCGGCTTCTGGGTGCCGTCGAGGACCATCGTCTGGCGCACGCGGTTCTGCTGGAAGACGGTCGCCAGCAGCTCGGTGTAGTCGTCGAGGCCCCGCAGCAGGCAGGTGTACTCCGGGGAGTAGTCGGCGAGCAGCTTGAGCAGCGGCACGGCCAGCTCGGTCTCGTACCTGATCGCCTTCTCGTTCTCGGCGAGCAGGTTCTTCGAGGTGTCGGCGACACCGGTGACCGAGGTGAGCAGGCCGCCGAGACGCTCGCGCTGGGCGGAGACGGTCTTGGCGGTCGTCGTGGTGTTCTCCAGGACCTTGACCAGGTCGGGGGCGGCCATCGAGTAGGTCTCGGCGACGTCGGCCATGTCCTCGAGATCGCGTTCGAGTGTGGGGAGGTGGACGTTCATCTCTTCGAGGTAGTCGTTGAGCTGGACGAGGGTCTCGCCGAGCTTCTCCCCGTTGCCGGAGAGCGCCGTGGCGAGGGCGTGCAGGGTGCTGTTGAGGTCCTGGGGGCGGATCGACTTCAGCAGCGGGAAGAGCCGCGCCAGGATCACGTCGAGCTCGACGCTGGTGCGGACGCGGTCGGCAGGGATCACGGTGCCGTCGCTGAGCGCGCCGGTCCGCTTCCCCTCGGGGTCGATGAACTCGACGTACTTCTGCCCGAACAGCGTCGTCGGTTTGATCGCGACGCTGACGTTGGCGGGGATCTGCTCGGCCTGCTCCGGCTCGAGGCCGAGCTCGATGACGGCCTTCTTCCCGTCCTGGCGGATCTCGCGGACCTGGCCGACGATGACGCCGTGCATGCGTACGTCGCCGTAGCGGGGCAGCTGCAGACCGGCCCGGTCGGCCTCGACGCTCACCGTGGTGAACTGCACGAACGCCTTCTGGTAGATCGCCACACAGAGCGCGATCATCAGCGCGAGGGTCACCGTGAAGGCGATCCCGGAGACGAAGAGCTTGGTGTGCTCGGCACGGGTGTCGCGCTGGATTCCCATCAACATCTGTTCGCCACCGTCCTCATCCCGTGATCCGGACGGTGGTCGTGGAGCCCCAGATCGCGAAGCTCAGGAAGAAGTCGGCGACGACGACGGTCACGATGGACGTACGGATCGCCTTGCCGACCGCGATGCCGACCCCGGCCGGGCCGCCGGAGGCGGTGTAGCCGTAGTAGCAGTGGATCAGGATGATCGCGACCGCGAGGATGATCAGCTTCAGGAAGCTGTAGAGGATGTCGATCGGCGGCAGGAACGCCAGGAAGTAGTGGTCGTACGTCCCGCCCGACTGCCCGTACATCAGCGTCGTGATCAGCCGCGGGCTGAGGTAGGAGGCGCACAGGGCGACGATGTAGAGCGGGATGACCGCCAGGAACCCCGCGATCATCCGGGTGGTGACCAGGTAGGGCAGGCTCGGCACGCCCATCGCCTCGAGCGCGTCGATCTCCTCGCTGATGCGCATCGCGCCGAGGCGTGCGGTGTAGCCGCAGCCGACGGTCGCGGCGAGCGCGATCGAGGAGATCAGCGGGGCGACCTCGCGGGTGTTGAAGAAGGCCGAGATGAACGCGGAGAACTTCGCGACACCGATCTGGCTCAGGCTCGCGTAGCCCTGGATGCCGACCTCGGAGCCGGCGAAGAACGCCATGAAGGCGATCACGCCGACGGTGCCGGCGATCATCGTCAGCCCACCGGCGCCGAAGGCCACCTCGGCCAGGATGTTGAGCACCTCCCGCTTGTAGCGGCGGATGGTGCGGGGCGCCCAGGCCAGGGCCTTGGCGTAGAAGAGCAGCTGGTCGCCATAGCCCTCGACGGCCTGGCGCTGCTCCTTGACGATCTGGTTGCCCACCTGGGCGAGCGTGTTGGACACCGGCGGATCACAACCCGTCCTGAGGAACGATCTGGAAGTAGACCGCGGTCATGATGGAGTTGAGGACGAACAGCATCATGAACGCGATGATCACGGCCTCGTTGACCGCTCGGCCGACGCCGCTGGGGCCGCCCTGGGCGTTGAGGCCGTTGTAGGCGCCGATGATCGCGGCCAGGAACCCGAACAGGGCCGACTTGACCATCGAGATGTAGAGGTCGGGCAGGCTGGCCAGCGCGGTGAAGCTCGACAGGAACGCGCCGGCCGAGCCGCCCTGGACGATCACCGTGAAGAAGTAGCCGCCCCCGATGCCGGTCGCGATGACGATCCCGTTGATCATCACCGAGACGAACAGGCACGCGAGGACCCGTGGGATCACCAGCCGGACGACCGGGTCGATGCCCAGCACCTCCATCGCGTCGATCTCCTCGCGGATCTTGCGCGACCCCATGTCGGAGCAGATCGCCGACCCGGCGGCCCCGGCGATGATCAGTGCGGCGGCCATCGGCGCCGCCTCCCTGACCACTGCGAGCACCGCGGTCGCGCCCGCGAACGACTGCGCGCCGAGCTGGCCTGCGAGGTTGCCGACCTGCAGGGAGATGACGGCTCCGAACGGGATCGAGACCAGCACCGCCGGCATCATCGTGACGCTGGTGATGAACCAGGCCTGCTCGAGGAACTCCCGGAGCTGGAACTTGGTCGTGAACGTCCCCTTGACGACCTCGCCGGTCATCAAGCCCATCCCGCCGACGCCTCGGACCAGCGAGGCGAACTGCACTGCCATCCTGCACCTTCCGCGAGGTCTTGTGACTCGGCTCACGTTTCGCCCAGTAGTAGAACACGTTTCAGTTCTGAGGGCAACGACCCGGCCCCGACGTGTCTGCGAACAGGGTGGGAGGTATTCAGGTCCAACGACTTACCCGCCAGTAGGTGACGGGGATCACAGATCCTCCACCCGGCGTCACGCCTCCGTGAAGGTCGTTCTCGCATGCTGGTCGGCGCCTGGCCGCGGCCGCAGGCGCCCTCGGCATGGGGTAGAAGTCAGCACCGGTGTGTCTGGGAGCGACGAGCCGGTTAGATTGGGGACTGTGATGAGACTGTCGCCGGGGGGCGTCATGAGGTTCCTACGCCGCCTGCTCCTCGCCGTCTTCGGCGTGCCGGTCGCGCTCGCCGTCGTGATGAGCCTCGTCGACGCCTACCGCAGCCGCGGCAAGCGGGCCAAGCCGTTCCCGGTCACGCCGCCGCGGACCAACAGCGTCGGCGACGGCACGGTCACGACCTACACCTTCGGCAACGACCTCTACGAGGACATGATCGCCGCCATCGAGGGCGCGAAGAAGCAGATCTTCCTCGAGACGTACATCTGGAAGGGTGACGAGGTCGGCCAGCGGTTCAAGCAGGCTCTGGCCGCGGCGACCGAGCGCGGCGTCGAGGTCTACTGCATCTTCGACGAGCTCGCCAACCTCGTGGTCCCGGCCCGTTTCAAGCGCTTCCCCGAAGGCATGCATGTGCTGCGCTACCCGACCTACGCGGCCGGCTGGCGATTCTTCGACCTCTCCCGCTACGGCCGCGACCACCGCAAGATCCTGGTCGTCGACGACACGGTCGGGTTCGTCGGTGGCTACAACATCGGGACCGCGTACGCCACCGAGTGGCGCGACACCCACGTGCGGATCACCGGGCCGGGCGTGTGGGACCTGCGCAGGGCGTTCGCCGACTTCTGGAACCTCAACCGGCGGCGGCCGCACCCGCTGACCCACCAGGCCGGCGCCGAGGGTCCGCTGCTCATCGAGACCGCGCCGTCGTGGGACCCGGATCTGCGCTTCCACCGCAACGTGCCGCGGCTGTGGATGTTCCCGATCCGCTCGATGTACCTCGAGGCGATCAACCGGGCCTCCCGCAACATCTACCTGACCACCGCCTACTTCGTCCCCGACGAGGACTTCGTGAACGCGCTCAAGGCCGCGGCGCAGCGCGGGGTCGACGTACGCATCCTGCTGCCGCTGAAGTCGAACCACGTCGTGGTCGACTGGATCTCGCGCGGCTACTTCTCCCAGCTGCTCGACGCCGGGGTGCGGATCCTGCGGTTCAAGGACGCGATGATCCACGCCAAGACGGCCACCGTCGACGGCTTCTGGTCGACCGTCGGCACCGCCAACATCGACCGCCTCTCGCTGACCGGCAACTACGAGATCAACCTGGAGATCTTCGACCGCGACGTCGCCAAGCAGATGGAGGAGATCTTCTCCCGCGACGAGTCCAACGCCCTGGAGCTGACCGCTGACGAGTGGGCAGCCCGTGACGTCCACCGCAAGTTCACCGAGCTCGTGCTGACCCCCCTGCGACCGCTGCTCTGAGGGCCTGCCGAGTCTCAAGAAGGCAGATGCGTCCGAGGCGACATCTTCGGCCCCCGCCGAGGCCGTTTCCCAGCCCCCCGATAGATCAGCGCCACCACGCGAGCACGGTGCGGCCGGAAACTCTCCAGATAGTCGCGAAGCCGGTCGTCGTCCCACGCCGCGTTGGTCAGCGCCCAGCCGACGTCCTTGGCGAGGTGGTAGTCGCCGAAGCTGACCGCGTCGGGGTCACCGAGAGCGCGCTGGCGGACCTCGGCGACGGTCCACTCACCGACGCCCGGGATGGTGGTCAGCCGGCGCTCGACCTCCTCGCCGGGAAGACCGGCGGTGCGCTCGACCGCCGAGGCGACGCGGGCCGCCTGCAGGACGGCCTTGGAGCGGGCCGGGTCGACCGGCAGACGCAGCCAGTCCCAGCTGGGGATGGCGCGCAGCGCCTCCGGCGAGGGCTGCAGGCGCAGCCCGTGGTCGGCACCGGGACCCGGGGCGGCCTCGCCGAAGCGGCGGACCAGGTTGCCGAAGCCGCGGAACGCCTCGTGGTTGGTCACCTTCTGCTCGATGATCGAGGGCACCAGCGCCTCCATGACCAGTCCGGTACGTCCGAAGCGGGGCACCTCGAAGCGTTCCAGCAGCGTCGCGAGCAGCGGGTCGTCGGTGCGGAACTCCTCCGGGCGGTCGTCGGCCCCGAGCAGCGCCGGCACCTGCTCCAGCGCCCACTCGGCACCCTCGCCCCACGCCTCGGACTCGACGACGGCGTCGGCGTCGCGCTGGCGCAGCCTGAGCGTGGCGGGTCCGTGCGGCGTACGGATGGCGCGCCAGTGGTCCTCGCCGATGATCTTGTACGTCGGGTCCCCGAGCCCGCGCCGCAGCGGCCGCAGCATCGAGGCGAGGCCCACCGCATAGCCCGGACGGACCGTCCGCTGCGCACTCATGCTTCGAGGCTAACCCGCGGGAAGACGCGGCTCGTGGTCAGATGCGTCGCCCGGCCGGACGGGTCGTGGCCGGTGAACCCGAAGACGTGGTGCACGCCGTGCAGCGGGTCGGCGGTGACGACCTGGTCGGCGGCGTACGGCAGGACCTGGTAGCTCTGCGGCTCGTCGCCGACGGCGGCCGCCTCCGGGCCGGGGATCTCCTCGACCCACAACCGTCCGTCGGGGGCCCGGCGCAGCGTCCAGTCGACGATCCGGGCGCGGTAGATGCCGAGCAGGCGGTCGGCGTCGAAGCCCGACGGCGGCTGCTGGGGCGGCACGGGGTCGGGGATGATGCGTACGCCGGCGAGGTCGTCGAGCAGCCGCCCGACGACGTCGTGGTAGAGCCCGTAGGTGTCGCCGCCGTTGGTGAGCAGCGCGACCGCGAGCCCGCGCTCGGGGACCATCCGGAAGAACGCCGACTGCCCGATCGTCTGACCGTCGTGCCCGACGATCCCCTGCCTGGTGTCGTCGAGGGACCAGCCCAGGCCGCGACCGTCGGACCGGGTGGAGGCGGGATGGTCGACCTGCCGGGTGAGGACGTCGGCGCAGGAGGCGGCCGAGACGACGCGGGTACCGTCGGCGGCCACGCCATCGGCCAGGTGCATGGCGGCGAAGCCGAGCAGGTCGCGTACGCGCATCGAGAGCATCGCGCCGACGGGACCGCTGGCCCGCGCCATCCCCCAGGACGGTCCCGGGCGGAGGACATGCTCGGGACCGGGGTCGATGTGGCCCATCGCGGTGCGGAACCGGATCGCGTCATAGGGCGTCGTGGCGAGGTGGGTGAGACCGAGCGGGGCGGCGAGATGCTCCTGGAGCGCCCGGTCCCAGGTGGTGCCGCGCAGCACCTCGACCAGCCGCCCGAGCACGGCGAAGCCCGCGTTGCAGTAGGAGAACCGCTCCCCCGGCGCGAAGATCTGCGGCAGGTCGCCCATCGAGGTGACGAACCGCTCGACCGCGTCGTCGCCGGGTCCGTGGTCGGTGAAGACGTCGCCCTCGAAGCCGGCGGTGTGGGCGAGCAGCTGGCGCACCGTGATCGTCCGGGCCGCCTCCTCGTCGGCGACCCGGAAGGTGGGCAGGTGGCGGACGATCTCGTCGTCGAGGCCGATCCTGCCTTCGTCGACGAGCTGCATCACCAGGTCTGTGGTCCACAGCTTGGTGATCGAGCCGACCTGGAACAGCGTGTCGGTGGTCGCCTCGACGCCGGTGTCGAGGTTGAGGATGCCGTGGGCGTGGTCGACGACCTGACCGTCGTGGAGCACGCCGACGGCCGCGGCGGGCACCCGGCGCCGCTTCAGCAGGTTCGGCAGCTCGTCCTGGAGCCAGGCCTGGGCCGCGGCGAGCGCACCGCTCATCGGCCGGCCTCGGCGAGGGTCGTCAGCGCCCGCTCGAAGCCGGCCCGGTCACCCGGGTCCAGGTCGGCCAGCAGCTCGGTCTCCATGGCTGCGATGGCCTTGCGACAGCGGTCGAGAACGCGCGAGCCGGCGGGCGTCAGGGACACGATCCGGTTGCGCCGGTCCGCCGGGTCGGGCTGGCGCTCGACCATGCCGTCGGCCTCGAGGCGGTCCAGGTTGCCGATCAACCGGGTCTTGTCGCGTCCGGTGGTCGCGGCGAGCTGTGCCTGCGTGGGCGCGTCCGACTCGGCCAGCGCGGTCAGCACCGCGTAGTCCCACATCTCCAGCCCCGCGGCCTCGAGGATCGGCTTCTCGCGCGCCATCACCTCGCGCATCAAACGGGACAGCAGGAAGCCGAGCTCGGGTCGATCCACCGCAGAATCGTAACCGCTCGACATATCGTCTACTTATGCTTACGATCAACACATGCTTACTTTTCCGGAGATGCTCGCGGAGTACGACCGCGCCCTCGACGACACCACCGCGCTCGCCTCCGAGGTGGCCGATCTGAGCGTTCCCACCCCGTGCGCCGACTGGGACCTCGCCGACCTGTTCGGCCACATGGTCGGGCAGAACCTCGGCTTCGCCGCCGCTGTCGCCGACGGCGACGCCCCTGTCGCTGCGTACGCCTCCGTGCCGGTGACCCTCGACGACGTCGCCCGGCGATGGCAGGACTCGGCCACCCGAGTCCGGGATGCCTTCACGGCCGCCGACCCGGAGGCGACGATCCACCTCGCCGAGTTCGGCTTCCGGCCGACCGTCGCGATGGCGCTGGGCATGCAGCTGCTCGACGCCGCCGTCCATGCCTGGGACGTCGCCACCGCCGTGGGACGCGCCTATCAGCCGTCGGAGGCGACCGTCGCCCTCGTCCTCGACCTGGCCCGCCAGATCGCTGCGCGGCCCAGCGGCACGCCGGTGTTCAGCGCGCCTCTCGGCGAGCACGGCACGGACCGGTGGCACGACGCCCTGCGCCTGCTCGGGCGCGACCCGGAACGGATGCCTGCCGCGTAGGCGACGCGCGAGGGCACGCCCGTTTGTCGGTGGTGTGAGGTTCACTGGAGGCATGCTGCTCGCCGACATCGTCTCCACCTCGAACACCGTCGCCGCGACCCGGTCGCGGAAGGCGAAGGTCGCCGCCCTGGCGGAGTGTCTCGCCGCCACGTCGCGCGACGAGCTCCCGGTCGTGACGGCCTATCTGTCCGGGACGCTCCTGCAGCGGCGTACGGGGCTGGGGTGGCGTTCGCTCAGCGCGCTCCCCTCACCTGCGGCCGAGCCGTCGCTGACGGTCGGCGAGGTGCACGAGGCGTTCGAGCGGATGTCCCGGGTGGCCGGGGCCGGCTCGCAGGTCGAGCGGGCGCGCGAGGCCGAGGCGCTGTTCGGCGCGGCGACGGAGTCCGAGCAGGCGTGGCTGCGGGGCGTGGTGACCGGAGAGGTCCGTCAGGGCGCCCTCGACTCGCTCGTCCAGGAGGCACTGGCGGTGGCGGCGCAGGTGCCGTTGACGGCCGTACGCCGCGCCGCGATGCTCGCCGGATCGACCGTGGTGGTCGCCGGGCTCGCCTTCGACGGCGAGGAGGCGCTCGCCGACGTCGGGCTGGTCGTGGGCAGACCCGTGCTCCCGATGCTGGCCTCCTCCGCGGGCTCGGTCGAGGAGGCGATGGCCAAGCTCGGCGAGGCGGTCATGGTCGACACCAAGCTCGACGGCATCAGGATCCAGGCCCACAAGTCCGGCCCGGAGGTACGCATCGCGACCCGCACCCTGGAGGACATCACCGCGCGGCTGCCCGAGGTGGCGGAGATCGTCGCCTCGTTCCCGGCCGACACGCTCGTGCTCGACGGCGAGGCGATGACCCTCGGCCCCGACGGACGACCGCGGCCGTTCCAGGAGACCGCCTCGCGCACCGCGACCCGGTCGGCGCCCGGATCGGCCGTGGTGCCCTACTTCTTCGACATCCTCCACGTCGACGGCCGCGACCTCATCGACCTCGCGCTCGACCAGCGCCTCGCCGAGCTCGACCGGATCGTCCCCGAGCAGCACCGGCCGCCGCGGCTGGTCACGGTGGACACCGAGGAGGCGGAGCGGTTCGCCAGCGATGTGCTCGCCGCCGGCCACGAGGGCGTCGTCGTCAAGGGTGTCGGCCTGCCCTGGGAGGCGGGGCGGCGCGGCTCGGGCTGGATCAAGGTCAAGCCCGTCCACACCCTCGACCTCGTCGTCATCGGCATCGAGTGGGGCTCGGGGCGCCGCAAGGGCTGGCTCTCCAACATCCACCTCGGCGCCAGGGGCGCCGACGGCGAGTTCGTGATGATCGGCAAGACGTTCAAGGGCATGACCGACCAGATGCTCGCCTGGCAGACCGAGCGGTTCACCGAGCTCGCCGTCGGCGGCACCGACGACTGGCAGGTGAAGGTCCGACCCGAGCAGGTGGTGGAGATCGCCTTCGACGGGGTGCAGCGCTCCACCCGCTATCCCGGCGGTGTCGCGCTGCGGTTCGCCCGGGTGGTCCGCTATCGCGACGACAAGTCGCCGGCGGAGGCGGACACGATCGAGACGGTCAGAATGTATCTTCAGTGACCTGATGTGGATACCGGGTGAAGGTGCGCCCGGCCGACCCCTTAACCTCACTGCGCGTGTCCCCCTACGCCCGCGTCGTCGCGCTGCTCGCGACGCTGACGATGATCTTCTGGCCCGTCGCCTCCGTCTCGGCGTTCGGACCCGCCAGGTCCGCCTCAGCCGAGGAGACGGCCGCGGCCCCGTCCCCCAGCGTCACCCGGCCGATCCTGCAGGAGACGTTCACGCTGAGCGGCTCGATCGGCTCCGGCGTCAGTCGGGTGGTGCGGCTGCAGCGCTATCACGACGGAGACTGGCAGGCGGTTCAGCGTCAGGTCGTCGCGACCTCCGGGCGGTACTCCTTCACCGTGGTCCAGTCCTCCTGGAGGACGCGCTGGCGGGTCCTGGCCCCCGGCATCGATGATCGGGGTCAGGACTGGCCGGAACGGGTCACGGAGCCGCGTACGCTCTTCGGGCAGCCGCAGGCCGTCACGACCAGCATGCCGAGGTCGGTGCGTGCCGGCAGCGCGGTGCGGATCACCCTCTTCGCCGCGCCCGCCCGGCCCGGACGGGTGCTCACCCTCCAGCGCGACAGCGGCCGGGGATGGGCGAAGGTCGCCGACCTCACCAGCGACGCGACCGGCCATGCGACGTACGCCTTCAGGACTCGGGACGTGGGGAAGACCCGGTTCCGGACGGTCGTTCGGGAGCATCACGGCGCGCCCGCGTTCGCGGGGCCCACGGCAGCCGTCTACGCCATCGGGAACAGACCGGTCGGCGTGATGGCCTGGCGCGGCGACTCGCTCAACTACCCGGAGAACACCCTGGATGCGTTCCGCAGCGCGGTGCGGCAGCGGGCCGACTTCATCGAGATGGACTTCCAGCCCACGGCCGACGGTGAGTGGGTCCTGCTGCACGACGACGACTTCAGGCGCACCACCGACGTCGAGACCCGCTTCCCCGACCGGAGGACCGCGAGTCCCCGCGAGTTCACGCTCGCCGAGGTGCAGTCGCTCGACGCGGGCTCGTGGATGGCACCGCAGTTCCGGGGCGTCCGGGTGCCGACCATCGAGGAGACCTTCGACGCCATCGAGACCGCCGAGCGGCTCCACGGGCACCGGGTGCGACTCGTGGTCGAGCTCAAGGGCGAGAGCGCCGCTGAGATGGGTGCGCTCTACCGCAAGGTCGTCTCGCTACGGCCCGGCTGGGTCTCCCGGACGGGCCACGACGACAAGGCGATCTTCATGAGCTTCGAGGCGAGCCACTTCGACTTCCCCGGCGCCGAGCGGACCGGGATGGAGAAGGTCGCGGTCAAGGACGAGCCCGATCCCGCGGACGTCCACGACGGCGCCTTCGCACAGGTGCACATCCACACCCGGCTGCTCGACGCCGCACTCGTCGACCGCTACCGCCGCCAGGGCGCCGAGGTCGGCACCTGGCCGGCGGTCGGCACCGCGTCCGTGCTCCGGGCGGCGGTCGCCGGGGTCGACTACGTCACCACCGATGACGTCGCCAGCGCTCGGAAGGCACTGCTCCAGCGGTGAGGTGTGAGGCCGCACACGCACAGTGCAACTCGGAGTTGCACACCGCGTACAGTGTGCTTGTGAGCACCCGACCACCGACCTCCTACTCCGCCTCGGGCTCCGCTTCGGCCCACGGATCCGCATCGGACGGCCGCCGCTCGGCCGCCGCCGCCCGACGACGCGCGCGTGAGGCAGACATCGTCGCGGCCACCCGCAGGCTCTTCGACGAGCGCGGCGTGAGCGACGCGCAGATCGAGGACATCGCCAAGGCGGTCGGCATCAACCGCGCGATCGTCTACCGCCACTTCACCGGCAAGGACGAGATCTTCGCGCTGACCCTGGTCGGCTATCTCGACGAGCTGCGCGAGCGGATGCTCATCGCAACCGAGGGCGACAGCTCGCCCATCGACGTGGTCCGCGACGTCGTCGGCACCTTCGTCGACTACGGGATCGAGCACCCCGCCTTCGTCGACTGCGCCCAGACACTGATGCGCCGCAGCGGCTCCGACCTGCTCGACGAGCTCTCCGAGAGCGCGCTGTTCCGCCTGGGCCGCGCGATGAACGGCTGCCTCACCATCCTCACCACGGTCTTCGAGGACGGTGCCGCCACCGGCGAGCTCCACGTGAAGGACGCCAACCTGCTGGCCAACACGCTCTACGCCTCCGGCCTCGGCGCCCTCCAGCTCGCCCGGGTCGGCATCCTGGTCTCCGAGTCCGCCCCCGGCGTACCCACCGTCGGCTCCGTCTCCCCCGACCAGGTCCGCGACTTCCTCGTCACCTCGGCCCTGGCCCTCACCGCCAAGTAGCCCCCGCCGAATCTGCTCTTCTGGCGCGTCGAGAATGCAGTTGTGGGCGACGAAACTCGAGTTTCGTCGCCCACAACCACCTATTCGGCCGCCATTTCTACCGATTCGGCGCAGGCGCAAAGTCGAGGCGTCACGTACGTCGGCCGAGCCGGCAGTCGGATGCCAGCTCGGCCGACGGGGAGTGACGCTTCGGCCGACGCGGGTGACGCCTCGGCAGGTTTTACTTCTCCAGGATGGCGACGACGCCCTGGCCGCCGGCGGCGCAGACGGAGATCAGGCCGCGGCCCGAGCCCTTCTCGTCGAGCAGCTTGGCGAGGTTGTTGATGATCCGGCCGCCGGTGGCGGCGAAGGGGTGGCCGGCGGCGAGCGAGGAGCCCTTGACGTTGAGCTTCTCGCGCGGGACGGTGCCAAGCGGGGCGTCGAGGCCGAGCTTGTCCTTGCAGAAGTCCGGGGACTCCCAGGCGGCGAGGGTGGAGAGGACCTGCGACGCGAACGCCTCGTGGATCTCGAAGAAGTCGAAGTCGTCGAAGGTGAGGCCGTTGCGGGCGAGGAGGCGCGGGACGGCGTAGGCGGGAGCCATCAGCAGGCCCTCGCCACCGGCGACGTAGTCGACAGCGGCGACCTCGGCGTCGACGAAGTAGGCCAGGACCGGCAGGTTCTTGGCGGCGGCCCACTCCTCGCTGGCGAAGAGCACGGCGGAGGCGCCGTCGGTCAGCGGGGTCGAGTTGCCGGCCGTCATGGTCGGGTTCTCGCCCTTGACGCCGAAGACGGGCTTGAGCGTCGCGAGCTTCTCCACGGTCGAGCCGGGGCGGAGGTTGTTGTCCTTCTCCAGGCCGCGGAACGGGGTGATCTGGTCCTCGAACCAGCCGGCCTCGTACGCAGCGCCCAGCTTCTGGTGCGAGGCGGCGGCCAGCTCGTCCTGGGCCTCCCGCGTGATCCCCCACTCGAGCGCGGTCAGCGCGGCGTGCTCGCCCATGGAGAGCTTGGTGCGCGGCTCCACGTTGGCCGGGATGTTGGGGATGATGTCGGCGGGGCGGAGCTTGGCGAACGCCTTGATCCGGTCGACATTGGTCTTGGCACGGTTGGCCTCGAGCAGGACCTTGCGCAGCTTCTCCCCCAGCGCGATCGGCGCGTCGGAGGTGGTGTCGGTGCCGCCGGCGATGCCCGAGTCGAGCTGACCGAGGGCGATCTTGTTGGCGATGTAGGTCGCTGCCTGGAGGCCGGTGCCGCAGGCCTGCTGCAGGTCGACGGCGGGCGTCTCGGGAGCCAGCTTCGAACCGAGCACCGACTCACGGGTCAGGTTGAAGTCGCGCGAGTGCTTGAGCACCGCGCCGGAGGCGACCTCACCGATGCGCTCGCCCTCGAGGCCGAAGCGAGCGGCGAGGCCGTCGAGGACGGCGGTGAACATCTCCTGGTTCGACGCGGTCGCATAGGCACCGTTGGAACGGGCGAAGGGAATGCGGTTGCCGCCCACGATGGCGACACGACGGGTGGTGGTCATGGGTTCATCCTTGTCTGATGAAGCTCTTTGGAGAAGGGTATGTCAGGGAGATCACGAAAAGTGGACACAGAGTTACACGCCTAGTTACAACTGGCCAGTAACATACCAACGTACGCCTCAGAGACCACGTCCAGAAGGATCAGAGCAGACCATGAGCGACAAGTACCAGAGCTTCACCCAGTCGGCGATCGGCAAGGTCCTCGTCAAGAACCTCGGGCTGCCGAGCCCCGCCAAGCTCGAGCGGTACGCAGCCGGTGCCCCGCTCGTGAAGGGCACCGTCCTCACCGGCGGGCGTGGTCGTCTGGCCGAGTCCCTGAGCGGCCTGCTCGGCGAGCTGGACATCACCTCGACCGACACCGCGGCCTCCGGCGCCCGCTTCAAGGGCCTCGTCTTCGATGCCACCGGCCTCACCTCGACGTCCGACCTCGTCGCGCTGCAGGAGTTCTTCACCCCCGTGCTGCGCAGCCTGGACAACAACCCGCGCGTGGTCGTGATCGGCACCCCGCCCGAGCAGGTCAAGGGCGGCGAGCGGGTCGCCCAGCGCGCGCTGGAGGGCTTCACCCGCAGCCTCGGCAAGGAGATCGGCAAGGGCGGCACGGTCCAGCTCGTCTACGTCGCCGAGGGCTTCGAGGGCTCCCTGCTCTCCACGCTCGCCTTCCTGCTCTCCCCGAAGAGCGCCTACGTCTCCGGCCAGGTCGTCCGGATCGGCACCAAGAACGCCTCCACCGCCGCCGAGCAGGTGGATCCGAAGAAGCCGCTGACCGGCAAGGTCGCCCTCGTCACCGGCGCCGCCCGCGGCATCGGCGAGGAGATCGCCAAGGTCCTGCAGCGCGACGGCGCGACGGTCGTCGGCCTCGACATCCCGCCGTCCGAGGACGACCTGAAGAAGGTCACCCCCGACTACATCACCGCCGACATCACCACCGACGACGCCCCCGCCACGATCGCCTCCTACCTCCAGGAGAAGTTCGGCGGCGTCGACATCGTCGTCCACAACGCCGGCGTCACCCTCGACAAGAAGCTCGCCAACCAGAAGCCCGACCGCTTCGGCACCGTCCTGGAGATCAACATCAGCGCCCCGGAGCGGATCACCGCCGAGCTGCTCGAGCAGAAGCTGATCCGCCCCAACGGCCGCATCATCGGCGTCTCCTCGATCGCGGGCATCGCCGGCAACGTCGGCCAGACCTCCTACGGCGCCTCGAAGGCTGCGGTCATCGGCTTCGTCGACTCGCTGGCCGAGGAGCTCCCCGACGGCATCACCATCAACGCCGTGGCCCCGGGCTTCATCATCACCCAGATGACCGCCGCGGTCCCGTTCGCGACGCGCGAGGTCGGTCAGCGGCTCAACGCGATGGCGCAGGGTGGCCTGCCGGTCGACGTCGCCGAGACGATCGCCTGGTACGCCTCGCCGGCCTCCACCGCCGTCAACGGCAACGTCGTGCGGGTGTGCGGCCAGATGATGCTGGGTGCGTGATGAGCGACATCTTCACGGGCAGGTCGGGCCCTGGCCTGCTCATCCGAGCGGCCCTGCCCGCCATTCCCGGCGTCAACGCGCTCCCCGGCATCAAGAAGACCGGGGTGACCTACGAGGAGCTCAGCCTCACCCGCGAGCCGGTCGTCCTCGAACGTGACGCGGTCGACGCCTACGCCGAGCTGTGCGGCTTCCCGCTCAAGGACACCGTGCCGCTCCCCTATCCGCACATGCTGGCCTTCCCGCTGCACATGGCGCTGATGTCCTCGCCGGACTTCCCCTCGCCCGCGATGGGCATGGTCCACATCGAGAACTCGATCAGCGGCTACCGGCCGATCTCGGTCGGCGAGGCCGTCGCCGTGACCGCCACCGTGGGACAGCCTGAGCCGCACCCGGTCGGGAAGGCCTACCGGTTCCTGACCGTCGCCACCGTCGAGGGCGAGGTCGTGTGGGAGTCGACCTCGACCTACCTGGTCCGCGGGAAGCGCAACCCCGACGTCTCCTGGCTGGGTCCCACTCAGGGGCGAGACCTCATCGAGGTCGATCCCTCGGGCCCGGTCTTCCCGCTGAAGGCCGACCTGGGACGGCGCTACGCCAAGGTCGCCGGCGACTACAACCCGATCCACCTCTACCCGCTGACCGCGAAGGCGCTCGGGTTCAAGCGGCAGATCGCCCACGGGATGTGGACCAAGGCGCGCTGCATCGCGGCCCTGGAGAACCGGCTCCCCGGCGCGGTGCGCGTGGACGTGGCGTTCAAGAAGCCGGTCTTCCTGCCGTCCTCGGTCGCCTTCGGGTCGCTGAAGCACCTGGACGGCTACGACTTCTCGCTCCACAAGCGCGGCTCCGACACCCTGCACCTGCTGGGACGTACGACCGCCCTGTGAGCCACCCGATTTAACCCGTGGCGAGCGGGGTCTCGCAGGTGAGACGGTGCTCGCATGCCTGCTTCACTTCAGCTCCCCACGGGTTATTCGGAGCGCCCCCTGACACTGGCGGACGCCGGCGGCGTGACCCGCGTGATGGCCGCGGACGAGGTGGCCACGACGGGCGAGGTCCACATCGAGGAGGCCGACATCGTCGCGGAGTGGCAGCGGCCCTCCTTCGACGTCGGCGCCGCCACCGTCGGCGTCCTGGCGCCGACCGGTGAGCTGGTCGGCTACGCCGAGTGCTCCGGCGGTGCTCGCGCCGACGCGGCCGTCCACCCCGAGCACTGGGGCCGCGGGATCGGCACCGCGCTGGCCGGCTGGATCAGCGCCCGCGCCGGCGAGCTCGGCGAGCCGGTCATCGGCATGCCGGTGCCCCAGGGCTCACCCGGCGACCGGCTGCTGGAGTCGCTGGGCTGGTTCACCCGCTGGGAGTCCTGGGTGCTGGTGCTACCGGAGGACACGACGATCCCGGTGCGGGAGCTGCCCGATGCGTACGCGATCAGGGCTGCCACGCCGCACGACCACGAGCAGGTCTGGACCGTGATCGAGGACGCCTTCCTCGAGTGGTCCGAGCGCGAGCGCGAGCCCTACCCCGACTGGGTCGCCACCGTCGTCGATCGTCCCGGCGCCGAGCCCTGGAACATCCGGGTGGTCACCGGCCCGGACGGCGACGTGGTCGCCGCGGCGGTGCTGGTGATGACCGAGGACGGCCGGGAGGGGTACGTCAGCAAGCTGGCCACCCGCAAGGACCAGCGCAACCGCGGCCTGGCCCAGGCGCTCCTCGCCGACGCGTTCGGCGCCGCTCGGGCCCACGGAGCGACGCGCGCGACGCTGTCGACGGACTCCCGCACCGGCGCCCTCGACCTCTACCGCCACGTCGGCATGGAGGTCGAGTCCACCTGGGTCCACCGCGCGACCCGCCCCTGATCCCACCTCGACGGCCTGCCCTGGGCTAGCATCTTCCGTCCAGGAGGTGGACAGACATGTCCGACGTACTGATCCGAGGGCTCTCGGATGACGAGCTCGCGCGCATCGACACCGAGGCGACGCGGCTCGGGCTCACCCGCGACGACTATCTCCGTCGCTGGTTCACACCCGACGCGCTCCGCCCGCTGCCACCGGCGCGCCCCGTGGCCGCTGCCGACTTCGCGAAGTTCGCCGCGCTGGCCGACCGGGGCCTGATGCGTGACGCATGGTCGTAGTTCGACCCTGGCTGGTGCACCGGTCGGCGCTCGCCCGGATGTCCACCAGCCCCGACGCTGAGAAGTGGTCCCGCCTGATCGAGCTGGGACAGGTACGCATCACCACCACGACCCTGCTGGAGATCGGCCACCTGGCCCGCTCGGAGCAGGAGTGGTCCGAGCTCGTCGAGGACGTGCCGGTGGTCCACATGCCGCTCGCGACCCTCACCCCACGCACCGAGGCGCGGGCGCTGGAGATCCAGCGCCTCGTGCTGCGCGGCGGCCGCCACCGGGCGCCGTCGGTCCCCGACCTGCTGGTCGCAGCGGTCGCCGAGGAGGCCGACCTCACGGTGCTCCACGCCGACAACGACGTCGACCTCATCACCCGCACCACCGGTCAGCCGGTCGAGCGGCTCCGGGCCTGACGCCTCAGAACAGCTCGCGCACCTTCTCGATCGGCCGGGCCAGCACGCCGCGGTCGCCCTTGATCACGATCGGGCGCTCCATCAGCGCCGGGTGCTCCACCATCAGGTCGACGAGCTCGTCCTCGGAGAGGTCGCGGCCGCCGAGATCGAGCTCCTTGTAGACCGGCTCCCGCTTGCGCAGCACGTCGCGGGCGCTCAGCCCGGTCTTCGCCAGGATGTCCCTGACCTCCTCGGCCTGCAGGCCGAGCACGTGGTAGTCGACCTTCTCGAAGTCGATGCCCTCCTCCTTGAGGAGGACGAACAGGTTCCGGCACGTCGTGCAGGTCGGCTTCTCGTACACCGTGATCTGATCCACGCCGCCACCTTAGCGGCCGCTGTGGTGCACTATCGCGGCAGGCAACCAGGCCGTGCGATAGTGCGCCGACCTATTCCCTGACGGGATGATGGGACAGATGCGCCGACTCGGCGCGTGAGGACTGGACTGACGCGCCGGGTCGGCGGGAGATGACGGGGCTGACGCGCCGGGTCGGCGGCCTCAGGCGCGGGGCGGGCGGATGAGGCCCTCCTGGGCCACCGTCGCGGCCAGGGTGCCGTCGGCGGTGAAGACGCGCCCGATGGACAGGCCGCGGCCACCGTAGGCCGAGGGGCTCTCCTGGTCGTAGAGCCACCACTCGTCGGCACGGAAGGGGCGGTGGAACCAGATCGTGTGATCCAAGGACGCCATCTGGATGCCCTTGTGGTCCAGCGAGTGGGCTGCCAGCGAGGCGCCGAGCAGCGAGATGTCGGAGGCCCAGGTGAAGGCGCCGCGCTGGATGTCGGGATCGTCGGGGAGCGAGGCACCCAGGCGGATCCACAGGCGCTGCTGCGCGGGGCGGGCGGGGTCGGGCTCGATGCCGAGCAGGGAGTTGCCGACCGCGCGCACCTCGACCGCCTCCCACTCACGAGCCAGCGACACGGCCTCGGGCGAACCCGAGTCGGCCATCAGCTTCAGGAAGTCGATGCACTTCTCGGGCGGCGGGACGGACGGCATCGCGTCCTGGTGCTCGAAGCCGGTCTCCTCACGCTGGAAGTTGGCGGTGAGGTAGTAGATGTCGCGGCCCTTCTGCCGCGCCCGGACCCGCCTGGTCTCGAACGAGCGCCCGTCGCGGATCCGCTCGACGTCGTAGACGATCGGGTAGGACGGGTCGCCCGGCAGCAGGAAGTAGGAGTGCATCGAGTGCACCGTGAAGGCCGGGTCGGCCGAGCGGATCGCGGCCATCAGCGCCTGGGCGGCCACCTGGCCGCCGTAGGCGCGTCCACGCGAGTTGCGGGTCGTAGTGGCACCGTGGAACAGGTCCTTGTCGATCTCGACGAGGTCGAGCACGCCCACCAGCTCGGCCACCGCCTGATCCGCCGCTACGGCGTCGGTCGTCATAGGAGTGAGTGTCCCTCAATCCTTCTCAGGGCCGTCATCGGGGTCGGGGCCGTTCAGCCCGGCCAGGAACTGCTCGAACTGCTCGCCGAGCTCGTCACCGGTCGGCAGCGGCTCGTCGGGCGCCAGCAGCGAGCGTCCGGACTCCTCACCACGCTGGAAGGTGTCGTACTGCTGCTCGAGAGCGGCGACCACCTCCCGCACCTCGGCGTTGTCCTCGATGTAGGAGGCGATCTCCTCCTCGCGGCGCTGCGCCTCGGCCTCCAGGTCGGAGACCGGGATCGTCAGCCGGGCCGCGCGCTCGAGCTCCTCGATGAGCACGACCGCAGCGGCGGGGAAGTCGCTCTGGGCGAGGTAGTGCGGCATGTGCACCACGTAGCCGCCCATGGGCAGGCCCCACTCCCCCAGGCGTACCTCCAGCATGGCCTGCGCGGAGGCGGGGATCCGGATCTCGCCCTTCCAGGGGCTCTCCCAGACCTGGCCGGTGAGCTCCTGCGCCGCGTCGTTGGCGTGCCTGGTCGTGGTCAGCGGCCGGGTGTGCGGCACCGCCATCGGCACCGAGGTGAGCGAGATGACCTCGGTCACGCCGAGGCGCTCGATGACCTCGCGTACGGCGCCGGCGAAGGCCTCCCAGCGGTTGTCCGGCTCGGGGCCGTGCAGCAGGAGGTAGGGCGTGTCGCCGGTGTCCTTGAGCAGCCGGACGACCAGCCGCGGCGCGTCGAAGGACTCGTAGTGGTCGCTGACGAACGAGATCGCCGGGCGACGGGCCCGGTAGTCGTGGAGCTCGTCGACGTCGAAGGTCGCGACCACCGGCGCTCGCCTGGAGGTCTGGATCAGGTGGGCCGCCGCCCGTTCGGAGGCCTTGCCCGCGTCGAGGAACCCGTCCAGGACCACCACCAGCGGCAGCCGCTCGCCGCCGGCGAGCATGATCTCCTCGGGCAGGTCGTCCACGATGTGCACCAGTCGTGATCCGGCCATCGGTGCCTCCTCCCGTTGCGTACGACCCTCGCGGGCCTCGCCGTCGCTTGCCTCGCCCGGGGTCTCGACCCTGGGGCTCAACCTTCTCAATACACGCTTCCACATGACGACAGCGCAGCATCGTGGAGGCCCCCGATATTCCCAAGCCGACGCGCGGAGGCCGGCGACCACGTCCCGATCTCCGATGTGACCTCCCCCTCGATGCGGCCGTTGTTACTTGCGGGTAATGTACGCATCGGGGGCACCACCACCGGTGCCCGCAACAACAGCGCCGCCCAGCGGCAACCGACCGGCAATTCACATGGAGTGACACGGTGACCCGACAGCTGCGAGAAGTCGTCTTCGTCGACGGCGTACGCACACCTTTCGGCAAGGCCAAGGGCCAGTACGCCGAGACCCGCGCCGACGACCTCGTCGTCAAGCTCATCCGTGAGCTCACGCGCCGCAACCCCGATCTTCCCCCGGAGCGGATCGACGAGGTCGCCATCGCCGCGACCACGCAGATCGGCGACCAGGGCCTCACCATCGGCCGCACCGCGAGCCTGCTCGCCGGGCTCCCGCAGTCCGTGCCGGGCTACGCGATCGACCGGATGTGTGCCGGCGCGATGACCGCGGTCACCACGACCGCCGGCGGCATCGCCTTCGGCGCCTACGACGTCGCCATCGCCGGTGGTGTCGAGCACATGGGCCGCCACCCGATGGGCGAGGGCGTCGACCCGAACCCGCGGATCATCTCCGAGAAGCTGGTCGACCCGAGCGCGCTCGTCATGGGCAACACCGCCGAGAACGTCCACGACCGCTACCCGGCGATCACCAAGGAGCGCACCGACGCGTTCGCGGTCCGCTCCCAGGAGCTGGCTGCCAAGGCGTACGCCGACGGCAAGATCCAGCCCGACCTGGTCCCCGTCGCCACCCGCTCGGCCGAGAACGGCTGGGGTCTGGCCACCACCGACGAGCCGATGCGTCCCGGCACCACCACCGAGGACCTCGCCAAGCTCAAGACCCCGTTCCGCCCCCACGGTCGCGTGACCGCGGGCAACGCGGCGGGCATCAACGACGGCGCGACCGCCTCGCTGCTGGCCTCCGAGGAGGTCGCCAAGGAGCTCGGGCTGCCGATCAAGATGCGGCTGGTGTCCTACGCCTTCGCCGGCGTCGCCCCCGAGGTCATGGCCGTCGGCCCGATCCCGTCGACCGAGAAGGCGCTGGCCAAGGCCGGGCTCACCATCGACGACATCGAGGCCTTCGAGATCAACGAGGCCTTCGCGATCCAGGTGCTCGCGTTCCTGGACCACTTCGGCATCGACCAGAACGACGACCGCGTGAACCCCTACGGCGGCGCGATCGCGTTCGGTCACCCGCTGGCCTCCTCCGGCGTGCGGCTGATGATCCAGCTGGCCCGTCAGTTCGAGGAGCGCCCCGAGGTCCGCTACGGCCTCACCACCATGTGCATCGGCCTGGGTATGGGCGGCACGGTCATCTGGGAGAACCCTCACTGGAACGGCGCGGAGGCCTGACATGACGGACATCAACACGCTTCTCGCCGACGTGGAGAAGCTCTTCTCCGACGACGAGGTCGTGACCGCGGCCAAGCTGCAGAAGGTCACGCTGCCCTCCGGCAAGGTCCTCGGCCTGGTCACCCTCGACAACGGCCACGACCACACCCGCCCGAACACCTTCGGGCCGAAGTCGCTGGTCGAGCTCAACACCGCGTACGACGCGGCGCTGGCCGACCCCGAGATCGACGCGATCGCGGTGACCGGCAAGCCGTTCATCCTCGCGGCCGGTGCCGACCTGACCTCGCTGCAGGCCGGTGGCGCCGACGGGATCCGTACGATCGCCGAGCTCGGCCACGCCGTCTTCCGCAAGCTGGGCGACGGCGACGGCACGACGAAGAAGCCGTCGTTCGGCTTCATCAACGGGCTCGCGCTCGGCGGTGGCCTCGAGGTCGCGCTGCACGCGGACTACCGCACCATCCAGGACTCGGTGCCGGCCGTCGGCCTGCCGGAGGTCATGCTCGGCCTGATCCCCGGCTGGGGCGGTGGCTACCTGCTGCCGAACCTGATCGGCCCGGCCAAGGCCGCCAAGGTCTTCATCGAGAACCCTCTCAACAACGGCAAGGTGCTCAAGGGCGCCGAGGCCTTCGACCTGGGCATCGCGGACGCGATGTTCGGTGGCGCCGACTACCTCGAGCAGTCGCTGCTGTGGGCCGACGGCGTCCTGTCCGGGACCGTCGAGGTCTCCCGTGAGGAGATCGACCGCGGCGAGGCGTGGGACGAGGCCGCCAAGAACGCGGGCTTCTTCGCCTGGGCCAAGACCGGCGACGCCTCCCCGGCCGCCAAGAAGGCCGTCGAGCTGCTCACCCTGGCCAAGACCGCCACCCGCGACGAGGGCTTCGCGGCCGAGGACGACGCGCTCGTGGCGATGTCCAAGACCCCGCAGCTGCTCGCCTCGCTCTACTCCTTCGACCTGGTGCAGAAGCGGGCCAAGCGGCCCGCCGGCGCGCCGGACAAGGCGCTCGCGCAGAAGGTCACCAAGGTCGGCATCATCGGTGCCGGTCTGATGGCCTCGCAGTTCGCGCTGCTCTTCGTCCAGCGTCTCAAGGTGCCGGTCGTCATGGTCGACCTCGACCAGGAGCGTGCCGACAAGGGCGTGGCGTACGTCCACGCCGAGCTCGACAAGAAGCTGGCCAAGGGCCGCGCGTCCCAGGACGCGACCAACCGCCTCAAGGCGCTGGTCACCTCCTCGGTCGACTACGAGGAGGCCTTCTCCGACGCCGACTTCATCATCGAGGCCGTCTTCGAGGAGATGGGCGTCAAGAAGACCGTCTTCGCCAACGCCGAGGCGGTCGCGCCGGAGACCGCGGTCTTCGCCACCAACACCTCCAGCCTCTCGATCACCGAGATGGCGGCGGACCTGAAGAACCCCGAGCGGGTCGTGGGCTTCCACTTCTTCAACCCGGTCGCGGTGATGCCGCTGCTGGAGATCATCCGTGGCGAGAAGACCTCCGAGGCCGCCCTGGCGACGGCCTTCTCGGTCTCGAAGTCGCTGAAGAAGACCTCCATCCTGGTCAAGGACAGCCCGTCCTTCATCGTGAACCGGCTCCTGGGCCGCTTCATGGGCGAGATCGCGAAGATCGCCGACGAGGGCACCCCGATCGACGTCGTCGAGTCCGCCTTCGCGGGCGTCACCCCGATGTCGCCCTACCAGCTCATCGGGCTGGTCGGTCCGGCAATCGCGTACCACAACAACGAGACCCTGGCGAAGGCCTTCCCCGAGCGGTTCTACCTCTCGGAGAACCTCCACAAGGTCGTCGAGGCCAAGAAGGCCTCGTTCTTCGGTGCCGACGGCCGCACCCTCGACCCGGAGGTCGAGGCGCTCCTCACCGTGGGCGACGTGGTGAAGGCGCCCGAGGAGGTACGCCAGCAGACCCTCGAGGCGATCGCCGACGAGATCGGCCGGATGCTCGACGAGGGTGTCGCCCAGGCTGCCGAGGACATCGACCTGGGGATGATCACCGGTGCCGGCTTCCAGTTCTGGAACGGCGGCATCACCCAGCTCCTCGACCGTGAGGGCATCTCCGAGAAGGTCACCGGCAAGAAGTTCCACTGACCCTGGAAGCGCCCGGCCCCCGACCGCCATGCGGTCGGGGGCCGATCCGTTCCTGCAGGAGCCTCAGCTCATGCCTTCTCGGGCGCGACGGCGTTCTGCCGCTGTCGCGGGGCTTGTTGGCGCACGGTCGCCTGCGGTGAGCGTCGCCGGCTCTCGATCCTCTTGCGGATCAACTCATCGGCCGCTTTGAGGTCGAACGGCGCCGACATCTGCTCAGGTGAC
The DNA here is from genome assembly GCF_015752315.1 of Nocardioides luteus. Classification (NCBI taxonomy): domain Bacteria; kingdom Bacillati; phylum Actinomycetota; class Actinomycetes; order Propionibacteriales; family Nocardioidaceae; genus Nocardioides; species Nocardioides luteus. The sequence continues at coordinate 2,435,333 of NZ_JADOVJ010000001.1, read as the reverse complement.
CAGGCGAACTCGGCCACGAGGTCGTCATAGAGCATTGAATCCCCCGAGTGCTGTGTGGTGACAAGACCGAGGGCCCTCGTCGCCCCCGACAGGCCCACTCTAATCGCAGACGAGCCGAACTTCGCCAGTGGCTCGGCCGGAGAGACCGAGTCCGCAGGGTCAAAATTCGGCGTCTCGCCGTCAGAGGCTGACGTCTCGGGACAGCGGCGTGGACGTCAGCGCGCCCAGGCGCTCGATGGTGTCCAGGGCGATCGCCTGCGGGGTCAGACCGATGGCCTCCAGGATCTTCGGCCGCTTGGCGTGGTCGAGGAACTCCTGCGGGATGCCGTGGATCTTCACCGGCGTGCGTACGTCGGCGGCGGTCAGCGCCTGCAGGAACGCCGCGCCCACGCCGCCGGTGACGCCGTTGTCCTCGATGGTGACCACGAGGCTGTGGTCGGCGGCCGCCTCGACGAGAGCCGGATCGATCGGCTTGACCCAGCGCGGGTCGACGACGGTGACGCCGATGCCCTGGGCGGTGAGCCGCTCGGCGACTCCCATGGCGACCTCGGCCATCGAGCCGACGCCGAGGACCAGGACGTCCTTGGTGCCGACGCGGGCGAGCACGTCGGCGCCGCCGAGCTTGGAGACGGTCGGGATGTCCTCGGGCGGCGGGCCCTTCGGGAAGCGGACGACGGTGGGCGCGTCGTCGACCTCGACGGCCTCGTCGAGGAGCTCGTTGAGACGGGTGATGTCGCGCGGCGCGGCCAGGCGGAGGCCGGGGACGACCTGGAGCAGCGACATGTCCCACATGCCGTTGTGGGAGGCGCCGTCGTCGCCGGTCACGCCGGATCGGTCGAGGACGAACGTCACCCCGGCGCGGTGCAGGGCGCAGTCCATCAGCACCTGGTCGAAGGCGCGGTTGAGGAAGGTGGCGTAGACCGCGAAGACCGGGTGCAGCCCGCCCATCGCCAGGCCCGCGGCCGAGGTGGCGGCGTGCTGCTCGGCGATGCCGACGTCGAAGGTGCGCTCGGCGAAGCGCGCCTGGAAGGCGTCGAGGCCGACGGGGTGCATCATCGCCGCGGTGATCGCGACGATGTCCGGCCGGCTCTCCCCCAGCCGCACGATCGCGTCGGAGAAGTGGTCGGTCCAGATCCGGCCCTTGGGCTTCTCGGCCCCGGTCTGGACGTCGAAGGGACCCGGCGAGTGGAACTGGTCGGCCTCGTGGCGCTCGGCCGGGTCGTAGCCGTAGCCCTTGCGGGTGATCGCGTGCACGATCACCGGGCCGCCGAACTTCTTGGCCGAGGTCAGCGCCTGCTCGACGGCGTGCCGGTCGTGGCCGTCGACGGGGCCGACGTACTTCAGGCCGAGGTCCTCGAAGAGGCCCTGGGGCGCGACCGCGTCCTTGAGGCCCTTCTTGACCGCGTGCAGCGCGTCGTAGGCCATCGCGCCGATCCCGGGCACCGCGTTGAGGCGGCGCTTGACCATGTCGAGGAGCAGCTCGTAGCGGGGATTGGTGCGCAGCGAGGTCAGCGCCGTGGCCAGACCACCGATGGTCGGGGTGTAGGAGCGGCCGTTGTCGTTGACCACGATGACCAGCCTGGAGTCGTGCTGGATCGCGATGTTGTTGAGCGCCTCCCAGGCCATCCCGCCGGTCAGGGCGCCGTCGCCGATCACGGCGACGACGTGGCGGTCCTCGCCACGGATCGTGAAGGCCTTGGCCAGCCCGTCGGCGTAGGAGAGCGCGGTGGAGGCGTGGGAGTTCTCGACCAGGTCGTGGTCGGACTCGGACTGGCTCGGGTAGCCGCTCATCCCGCCCTCGCGGCGCAGCGTGCCGAAGTCACCGGACCGGCCGGTGACGAGCTTGTGGACGTAGGACTGGTGGCCGGTGTCGAAGATGATCTTGTCGCGGGGGCTGTCGAAGACGCGGTGCATGGCGAGCGTCAGCTCGACGACGCCGAGGTTGGGGCCGAGGTGGCCGGTGTTGGTGGCCACGGTCCTGATCATCAGGTCGCGGATCTCGCTCGCGAGGAGCTCGAGCTGGTCGTCGGAGAGATCACGAAGATCCTGCGGCGCGGCGATGCGTTCGAGGAGACCCATAGGAGGGGATTCTACGTCTCCACCCTGACGGGCTCCGACCCGGATAGCGCCACGTGCTGGGCCGATCCGAGGAACCGCGCGAGCCCGATCCGGGCGGAGTCGCTGAGGTCCAGGTCAGGCGCCTTCGCGGGATCGACGAAGACGATCTGGCGGCCCTCGTGGCACACGATGTCGGCATCGGTGAGGTCGACGCCGGCAGCGTAGAGGTGGATCGTGTCGTCGGTGCCGGTCTCCGGGTGGCGGAGCTCCTGGACGGCGACCAGCTCGAGGGCCTCGGGGGCGAGACGCACCTCGGTCTCCTCCTCGAGCTCGCGGACCGCGCCGGTCACCGGGTCCTCCCCCGGCTCGAGGTGGCCTCCGCTGAAGGACCACTTCTCCGGCGCGATCGTCGGATGCTCGTCACGCTCCTGGAGCATCACCCACCCACGACGGTCGACAAGGATCACGGCGGCGAACTCGGTCATGGGGAGCGAGCCTAGTCCTCCCGCGGACGCACCGACGCCCGTGGCCTACCCAGCTCCCTCGTCAGTACGTCACCGACCCGGTCCAGCCCGACGGGTTCCTCGACCAGCTCGGCCCAGGGACGCCTCGAGGCGGCCAGGAAGGCGACCGCCTGCTCGAGGTGCCGCGGCTCGTAGTTGTGTACGCCGCTGACCGACCGCCACCCCCGCACGATGCTCTCCGGGTCGACCGCGATCGCCGGCCCCGGGGAGACCGAGCCCACCAGGACGAGGGAGCCGCCGACGTCGAGCGCGCCGAGCGCCGCCTCGATCGCCGGCGCGGCCCCGGAGAAGTCCATCGCGACATCGACCGGCGGGAGTCCCTGGCCGGCCGAGAGAGTCGAGGTGGCGCCGAAGTCGGCGGCGAGCTCCAGCCGAGCGGGGACGACGTCGCTCACCACGACCTCGGCCGCGCCGGCGTCGGCCGCGGCGGCGATCGCGGTGAGACCGAGCATCCCGGCGCCGACCACCAGCACCCGGCGGCCGCGCAGTGAGCCGGCCCGCTCCAGCGCCGCCATCACGGTGGCGGTCGCGCACCCGGCGGGGGCGGCGACCTCGTCCGCCAGCGTGTCCGGGACCGGCACCACGGCGGTGCCGGCGGGCAGGAGCACATGGGTGGCGTAGGTGCCCGAGAGCGGCCAGGCCGCCTCGTAGGTCTCGTGCCCGAGCTTGCGCACGGAGCGGCACTTCGCGGTGAGGCCCCGCAGGCAGCGGTCGCAGGCGCCGCACGAGACGGTGACGCCCCAGACCACCCGTTGACCGCTGCCGACGACCCGGCCGACGCCCTCGTGACCGAGCACGCTCGGGCAGGCGCCGGGCCGCCGGCCGGAGACGGTGTGGTGGTCGGAGCCGCATACCGTCGCCAGGTCGATCTCGACCAGCGTCTCCCCCGGGCCCGGCTCCGGCAGCGCCACGGTCTCCAGAGTCACCTCGGCGCCGCCACGCCACACCGCCACTTGCGCCATCAGACCGCGCCGACCTTCCGGCGCAGCCAGGCCGAGAAGAGGTCGATGGCGATGATCAGCACGATCACCATGCAGACGTAGGTCATCATCGTGTCGAAGTGGAAGCTGTCCACCTCGGTCTTGATGAAGAACCCGATGCCGCCGGCACCGACGGTGCCGAGGATGACCGAGCTGCGTACGTTGGTGTCGAACCGGTAGAGCAGCAGCCCGAGCAGCGACGGCATCACGGCGGGCAGCACCGCATGCGCTGCCGACTGCGCGGGCGAGGCGCCGGCCACGCGGAGCGCCTCGACGGGCCCCTGGTCCACCTCGTCCATGGCCTCGGACCACAGCTTGCCCATGACCGCGACGTTGTGGATCGCCAGCGCGATCACCCCGGGGAAGGCGCCGAAGCCGACCGCGGCGATGAACATCAGCGCGTAGACCGTCTCGGGGATCGCACGCAGCACCGACATCACCGCGCGGCCCAGCAGCCACAGCGGCACGAACCGGTTGGTCGTCCGCGACGAGATCACCGCGAAGAACAGCGCCACCGGGATCGACAGGGTCGTGCCGAGCAGGCCGATCCAGATCGTCAGCAGGCAGTACTCCAGGCCGGGCCGGATGGTCTCGGACCAGCGCAGGTCGAGCGGGAAGGCGCCGTCCTGATGGATGGTCTTGCCGTTCGGGTAGGTGCGGTCGACGCCGAACAGGAAGTTCCACAGCCCCCGCCAGCCCTCGAGGAGCCCCTTGGGCGAGGTGTTGGTCTGCACCGCGGCGTACCAGTGCACGCCGACCAGGCCGATCGCTATGACCACCGCGAGGGCGATCCCCGCCGGCCGGAAGCGTGGCGGGATCTCCAGACCCGGGTCGGGAGTCTTGGTCACCGTGCTCATGCGTACTCCCTCATCTCGGCGGCCTCGGCCGCCTCCAGCGCCTCCAGGGCGGGCCGGTAGAGGCCGGCCACCGTCTCGTCGTCGATCTCGGCGCTGCTGCTGTCGAAGACCAGCCGACCGCCGGCCAGACCGAGGACGCGGTCGGAGAAGCGGCGCGCCAGGTCGGGCTGATGGAGCACCGCGGCCACGGCGAGGCCGTCGTCGTCGGCCAGCGAGCGGAGCAGGTGCATCACCTGCTCCGAGGCGGCCGGGTCGAGCGCCGAGACCGGCTCGTCGGCGAGCAGCACCTTGGCCCGCTGGCACAGGGCGCGGGCGACGGCGACCCGCTGCTGCTGGCCACCGGAGAGACGGCCCGCCTTCTCCCGGGCGCGGTCGGCGAGGCCGACCCGGTCCAGGCACGCCATCGCCTCGGCCTGGACCTCGCGCGGGAAGGCCAGCACCGACCAGGAGCGGCCCAGGCCGAGCCGTCCGAGCGCGCCGGCGCAGACGTTGTCGAGCACGCTGCGGCGGGGCACCAGATGGATCTTCTGGAAGACCATCGCCACCGTCGGCATCGCCTCCGCGGGCCTGGCGGTGACGCCGTCGACGGTGATCGTCCCGGCGTCGGGACGCTCCAGACCGACCACGCATCGCAGCGAGGTGGACTTGCCCGAGCCGTTGGCCCCCAGCAGGCTGACCACCTCCCCGGAGGCGACCTCGAAGGACAGGCCGTCCAGGACCGTCTTCTCCCCGAACGCCTTCCTCAGGCCGTCGATACGCAGCATGGCCGCTCCGGGGAGGTGATCAGCGCCCATCAGAGGTCGTCCGTGGTCAGGTCGAGGGCCTCGGCCAGGTCGGTGACGGGCTGGTAGTCCTCGTCGGTCACCGCGACGAGCGCCGGCTTGCCGGCCGGCGGGGTGAAGTCGAGGTACTCGCCGATCTCCGCGACCGACTCGGCGGGCAGGTTCAGCAGCGCCTTCTGGACCGCCTCGGACACCTCGGGCGTCATGTTCGGACCGGCCGCGATCGGGTCGTTCAGGATCGGCTCCGACTCCCAGATCTGGCGGAAGGCCGACTCGTCGAACTGGCCCTCGGCGGTCGCCGAGGCCAGGGTCTGGCTGTTGATCTCGGCGGCGTCGACCTTGCCGTTGACCAGGGCCAGGAGCGCCTCGGTGTGACCACCGGCGTACTCCGCCTTCACGTCCTTCTCGATCCCGGCGTCGATGAGAGCCTTGCGCGGCACCGCGTCACCCGAGGTGGAGCCCGACTCCGACAGCGCCAGGGTCGAGCCCTTCAGGTCCTCGACGGTCTCGATCGGCGAGTCGTTGGGGACCCAGATGCCGCCGGTGTAGGAGGAGACCTTGCCGTCCTCGCCCGCGAAGGAGGCCAGCGGCGTGGCACCGGCCTGCTTCTGGGCGAAGACGTAGCCCAGCGGCCCGAACTGGCCGATGTCGAGCTTGCCGTTCTGCATGGCGAGGATCTCGGCGACGTACGTGTCGGAGATCTGCACCTCGACCTCGCAGCCGAGCTCCTCGCCGAGGGCCTTGCCCAGGGTCTCGTAGACGGGGATCAGGTTCTTGGGGTCCTCGAAGGGCTCGACGCCCATCGTCAGGGTGCCGTCGGGGCAGATCTGGTCGGGGCCGACCTCGCCGCCCGCGGCGGCCTTCTCGGGAGTGGCCCCGCCGCCGCAGGCGGCCAGGGCGAGGGTCAGGGTCGCAGCACCCGCGAGCGCGGTGAGGGAGCGCAGCTTGGACATGTCGGTTTTCTCCTGTGATCAGAGCAGCTGGTCGAGAACGGCGGGCGCGAGGCCCAGTGCGGTGGTCATGCCGATGCCCGACGTCACCGAGACGACCCGGAGGCCCGGGAACGGCTCGTCGACGAGGAAGTCGGTCAGCGGGGAGTCCGCGTAGACCCCCCGCCAGCGACGCCGGACGGTGAGCGGAGCCCCGAGCAGCCGCGCCCCTTCCCGCAGCACCAGCTCGGCGACGTACTCGTCGTCGAAGGGCTGGTGCGTGCGGTCGTAGTGGTGGGTGTCGCCCAGGACGATCGAGCCGGGCCGGCCGTCGGTCCCAGGACGCTGGGTGAGCATGAGGTTCATGACGACGTCGAGGAGCTCGGGGCCGGTGGCCTCGAACTGCGCGCGTACGCCGGCCGCGGCCGTGGTCTCGGCGAACCCGCCGTAGCGGAGCATGGAGAGCCCGGTCAGCACCGCCGGCTCGATCTCGACATCGCCCGGAGGCGCGACCTCGAGCATCTGCAGCCGGCAGCGGCGTACGCCTGCCTTCTCGGCCACCTGCGGGAAGAGCCGGTCGACGTCGTGGCCGGCGGCGTGCACGACCCGGGCGGAACGGATGGTTCCGCGGCTGGTGCGGATCTCCACCCCGTCCGCGACGGGGTCGACGGCGCCCACGTGGGTCGCCCAGCTGAACCGGACGCCCTGGGCCTCGAGCCAGACGGCGATCGCGGGGAGCGCCTCGCGGGGGTCGACGCGGAGGTCGAGCGGCAGGTGGGCGCCGCCGACGACGTCCGCGGTGGCCGGCGGGAACAGGGCGCGGGTGGCGTCGGCGTCGAGCAGGAGCGCCTGCTCGGTGCCGCGGGCGGCGGCGAACTCCTCGAGCACGGCCAGCTCCGCCTCGGTGCGGGCGACGACGACGGTGCCGGTCTCCTCGACCCCGAACCCCGCCTGCTCGCCGAGGGCGATCCAGCGCTCCCGCGCGGCCAGGGCGTACGTCAGCGCCTGGCCCGACTGGGCGGTGGCGCAGACGTGGCCGAAGTTGCGGACCGAGGCGCCCACGGCGCGCTCGTCACGCTCGATGACGTGGACCCGCAGGCCCCGGGCGAGGCCTTCGGCGGCATGCGCGAGGCCGACGATCCCGGCGCCGATGACGACGAGGTCAGCGCCCGTGTCGGTGGTGGTCGAATGAGTTGGCACGGCCCGAACACTTCTGCCCGGCACCGGCCCGGTCAACACCTGGAGCAAACATGTACAGACAAGTTAACCGGTCGTTTTCCTCCATCCCATCGCGCTTCACCAGCGTTCTCTCGCTGTTCACAATGCAAGCGCCCACACTTGTCTGATCAAGTTGTAGCCTGCTGGCATGAGCAGTCCGTTGCACACCCAGGTCGCCGAGGCCATCCGAACCCGGATCATCGGCGGCGAGCTGCCGACCGGCGCCCCGATCCCGTCGGAGGCGCAGCTGTGCGAGCAGTTCGGGGCCTCCCGCGGCACGATCCGCACCGCGTTGGCGACCCTGCGCCGCGAGGGGCTGCTCACCGGCGGCCAGGGGCGACCGCCGACCGTGCGCGACACCGCCCTCGGCCAGCCCTTCGAGCAGCTGATCTCGTTCAGCGCCTGGGTGCAGCAGATCGGCCGCACCCCGGGCCAGCGCACCATCGAGGTCGCCCGGCGTGGCGCCACCGCCGCGGCCGCCGAGGCGCTCGACATCGACGAGGGCGACCCGGTCGTCGACGTGCTCCGGGTCCGCCTCCTCGACGGCCATCCCGCGATGCTCGAGCGCAGCACCTTCGTGGAGCGCGTCGGACGGCTGCTCTTCGACTTCGACCCCGACTCCGGCTCGCTCTACGCCTACCTCACCAGCGCCGGCGTCGACCTGCACGGCGCCCGCCACACCATGGACGCCGTCGCCGCCGACGAGACCGACGCCGACCTCCTCGACATCGCCGTCGGCAGCCCGCTTCTGCGCGAGCGCCGCCGGGCGACGGCGGCCGACGGCACCCCGCTGGAGTACGCCGACGACCGCTACCGGCCCGACCGCGTCACCTTCACCATCGACAACACCCGCCCGTCCGCGGCGGGGATCCGCACCGACGTACGCATCCTCAAGGAGATCTCGTGACCGCGTTCGACCCCACCGATCGTCTCGGGCTCCGCTTCGAGCTGGCCGCCCTGGACATGGCCGGCACCACCGTCGACGAGGGCGGGCTGGTCTACGACGTGCTCGACTCGACCGTCGCCGACGCCGCCGGCGAGCCGGTCCCCCACGACCTGCTGCTGCAATGGAAGGGCACCTCGAAGTGGGAGGCGATCCAGGGGCTGCTGCGCGGACTCGGCCAGGACCCGAGCACCGCGCAGGTCGACAAGATCTTCGACGGCTTCCGGGAGCGCCTCGTCACCGCCTACCGTGAGACCCCGCCGCAGCCCTTCCCCGGCGTGCCCGAGATGTTCGAGGCGCTGCGCTCGCGCGGCGTGAAGGTGGCGCTGCAGACCGGCTACTCGGCCGAGATCGCCGCCGCCATCCTCGACGGCCTCGGCTGGACCGTCGGCCCGGGCGCCGACTCGACCGTCGACGCCGTCGTCACCTCCGACGTCGTCGCCGCCAGCCGCCCCGCCCCCTACCTCGTCTTCCACTGCATGGAGGCCACCGGCGTCACCGACGTACGCCGCGTGCTGGTCGCCGGCGACACCCCCAACGACCTCGGCGCCGGCACCAACGCCGGGGCGGGCTTCGTCGTCGGCGTCGCGACCGGCTCCTTCACCCACGAGCAGCTCGCCACCGAGCCCCACACCCACCTCCTCCCCTCCACCGCCGACCTGACGACACTCCTGTAGACCTACGTCCCTTGACTGAGCACAAACCAAGGCAAAGACTGGCGTCATGGCACTGACCAAGAAGCAGAAGAAGGCGATCCTGACCACGGGCGCGCTCGCGGCCCAGGCGGCAGTGGCGCCGGTGATCCTGCGTGACCTGCAGAAGCGCTCGGACGACGAGATCCGCGGACCGCGCATCCTGTGGCGGCTGTGGGGCAGCACCAACCTGCTCGGTGCGGCGGTCTACTGGTTCTACGGTCGGAAGCCGGCCGCGGTCTAGGCCCGCACCGTCCGGCGAGGCTCGGTGAGCAGCCGGATCGCGAAGATCAGCTCCTCGACGTCGGCGAAGCGGCGCAGGTCGCAGCCGGTGCGCTCGGCGATCCGCTCGAGCCGGTGGTAGGCGGTGTTGACGTGGACGTGCAGCTGCTCGGCGGCCAGCTTGGCGTTGAGGTCGCAGGCGACGTACGCCAGCATGGTGTCGATCATGACGCGGTCGCGCGAGAGGTCCTCCTCGACGAACTGGCGCAGCGCCGGGCGCACCAGGCGGCGGGCGGTGGGATCCTCGCGCAGCACCAGGTAGTCGATCGTCGAGATCATCGGCAGGGCCATCACGCCGGGCTCCGCACCGAGGACGTCGCGTGCGATGCCCGCCTCGGCGTACGCAGCGGGCACGGCCGCCAGCCCGGCGTGCACCGTGCTGGCGCCGACCGCCAGCTCGAATCCCTCCCGCGCGAGCTGACGGTAGATGCGCCGCAGGTCGGGCACGATCGTCCTGACGTCGCCGGTGGCGACGGGCAGGATCCCGACGAGCTGCTCCTGACGGATCACGGTGACCCCCTCCCGGGCGGGGCCCAGCTCGGTGCGTACGTGCCGAAGTGCCTCCCGCAGGCTCCGACCGGGGCGTAGCGGCCGCACCGGCACCGCGATCAGGACGATGACCCGGTCGTCCGGCTCCAGCCCGCACCTGCGGGCCACCTCGAGCATCGGACCCGGCCGGACCGCTCGTCCAGCGAGCAGGTCCTCGACGAGGTCGCGGCGGATCCGGTCGCCCTCGGCGAGCTCGACCTGATGGGCGGCGAGGTAGGCCTCGGCGGCGACCGTGCTCCCGACCTCGATCACCTGCATCACGTGCGAGGCCACCGGGAGCGCTGCACGGCTGGTCTCCGGGTCGGCGGCGGCGATCTCGACGATGCGCTCCCACAGCGCCACCTGGCCGATGCGGAAGGCCTGCAGGAAGTCGGCCAGCGCGACCCCCTGACGAACCCGGCGAGTCGCCTGGTCGACGGTGAACTGGAAGTCCTCGCGTACGGCCGCGCGTCCCTCCTCCAGCGTGGTGAGCACCGCCAGGAAGACCGCCTCGGCGTGGTCGCCGACCTCCTTGCGCAGCTCGGGGTCGGGGCTGACCGCATAGGCCGGCACCTGGTCCCAGTTGTGCTTCAGGAAGAGCTCCACGGTGTGCGGGAGGTCCTCCCTGATGCCCGCGACGATGCGTTTGATCGGCTCTGTGCTCATCGCGCTCCCTCGGTGTTTCGCTGGCGGTTGCGGCGTCAACAAGATCAACGCGCGAGTGTGGCGACGGTCACGCTTCGAGCCCCATGTGATCTGTCTCCAACCCGGGTGTCGGGGCCTCACACATTTCCCGACGCGCCCTTCCCAACCGAGATCTGCCTGGTGAATGGTGCTATGTGTCGGTGGTCACAAAACTCGGACCCTGCCCACGCCAGGAGTGATTTCACATGGGGACGCACAACTCGGAAGGCCCTGCTCGGGTCTCCAGACGATCATTCGTCGGATACGTCGTCGGCGGCGCGACCCTGATCGCCGCCGCCGATCTCGGCCTGACACCCTCCGCCGCCCAGGCGGCACCCATCCCATCGGTGCCGCAGGTACCCGAGCTCTACGACCTCAACGACTTCCTGACGCACTGTGCGGCGCCGACGTCGAACCTGATCGCGATCGAGGTCGACGAGAAGGGTCACGCCCACTTCGCGCTGCCGCGGATGGAGGTCGGCCAGGGCATCACGACCGCCGTGTCGATGCTGATCGCCGAGGAACTGGACCTCCCGGTCGACCACGTGCACGTCACCCTGGCGCCGGCCCGCCCCGAGCTGCTCTTCAACCAGCTGACCGGCGGCTCGAACACGATCATCTCGATGTACACCCCGGTCCGCGTCGCCGCCGCGATCGCCCGCAAGGCGCTACTCGAAGCGGCCGCGATCATGCTCGGGGGCACGGTGGCGCAACTGGTCTCCAAGGGTGGCGTGATCAGTGCTCCGGACGGGTCCTCGGTGACGTACGGCGAGGCGGCCGCCAAGGCCGCGAAGCCGACGACCGAGAAGGTCGAGGTCGAGCTGAAGGAGACCTCGGAGCACACCGTCGTCGGCAAGCCGCACCGCCGCGTCGACGCGCGCGCGGCCGTCACCGGCAAGAAGAGGTTCGCGATGGACCTCGACATCCCGGGCGCGCTGCCCACGATGGTCTGCCGGGCGCCCGAGCTCAACGGCACCCCGGACGAGATCAGGAACATGGCCGAGATCGAGAGGATGCCCGGCGTCACCCACGTCGCGATCATCCCCACCGGCGTCGCGGTCCGGGCCAAGACCTTCGGTCAGTGCATCGACGCCGTACGCGCGCTGGACGTCACCTGGAACTCCGGCACCGTGACCACGATGTCGGCCAAGGACATCCGGGCCGAGCTCAGGGCCGGGCAGATCCCGCTCGCGGTGCCCAAGGTCGGCGCCACCTCGGTCGACGGCGAGTTCACCTTCCACTTCCGCAGCGGCTCGGCTCTCGAGCCCAACTGCGCGGTCGCCGACGTACGCGACGGGAAGGCCACCGTCTGGGGCGGTCTCAAGTCGCCGATCGACGCCCAGGGCAGGATCGCCAAGGCACTCGGGATCGCGCAGACCGACGTGACGGTCAACGTGGTCCAGGGCGGCGGCTCCTTCGGCCGCAAGCTGTTCAGCGACGCCGCGGTCGAGGCCGCGCACGCGTCCAAGGAGTTCGGTGCGCCGGTCAAGCTGATGTGGCACCGCGCCGACGAGCCGCGCCAGGGCCGGGTGCACCCGATGGCGGTCTCCCAGATCCGCGCGACCGTGCTGGCCGGCAGCGTGCTCACCTTCGAGCAGCGCCACGCCAGCGTGGCCTGTGACTTCACCCATGGTCTCGGCGAGCGGCTGACGGCCGAGGTGGCGGCACTCCCGCCCGGTCTGTCGAACCTGAGCTTCTCCGAGTCGATCTTCCTGCTCGCCACCGAGCTGCCCTACAACTTCGGGGTCGTCACCCAGCTGCTCAACGAGCCCAAGCCCGCGGTCGACCGGTTCAACACCAGCTCGGTACGCAACATCTACTCCCCCGACGTCGCCACCGCCAGCGAGCTGATGGTCGACCAGCTCGCCAAGAAGCTGAAGCAGGACCCGGTCACCTTCCGGCGAAAGTACCTCAAGAGCGACGTCGTCAAGCGGGTGCTCGACCGCGCCGCCGAGATCGGTGACTGGGGTCGTTCGATGCCCGCCGGCACGGCCCAGGGCATCGCGATCCACAAGGAGTACAAGGGCGCCACCGCGGTGCTCGTCGAGATCGACTGCCGCCCCGAGACGGTCAACCGGAAGGTGCGCGACGCCGTCACCGGACCTCGGGTCACCAAGGCGGTCGTGGTCGCCGACGTCGGCCTGGTGATCAACCCGGCCGGGGTGAAGGCCCAGATGATGGGCGGCTTCTCCGACGGGATGTGCCAGGCGCTGACCTACAGCAACCACCTGGTCGACGGTCACTTCCTGGAGGCGAGCTGGGACAACTCGGCCTACACCCGCCAGTGGAACACGCCGTTCGAGTTCGAGTGCGAGGTGATGGAGTCGCACGGCAACCAGCCCGGCGGTGTCGGCGAGGCCGGCGTGGCCGCCTCGATGGCCGCGGTCGCCTGCGCGTACGCCCGCGCGACCGGCAAGGTGCCCACGGAGTTCCCGATCAACTTCCACGAGCCGCTCCACTTCGAGCCCAAGTCCTTCGTCCCACCCGTCCCCGAGTCGCCGACCGACGGCCTCGCCTACACGTTCTGAGGTCCTGCGATGCCTTCTCACACCTTCCAGCTCAACGGCGAGACCGTCACCGTCGACGTCGAGGACGACGTACGCATCCTGTGGGTCCTGCGCGACATCCTCGGCGTCACCGGCCCGAAGTACGGCTGCGGCATCAACGTCTGCAAGGCCTGTACGTCGCACATCAACGGCAAGGCGTTCAACCCGTGCTCGGTGCGGGTCGCCGACGTCGGCGCCGACGACGAGATCACCACCATCGAGGGCCTGGCCGACACCGCACCCGGCGACGGGCTGCACCCGATGCAGGAGGCCTGGCTCGAGCACGACGTCGCCCAGTGCGGCTACTGCCAGCCCGGCCAGATCATGACCGCGGTCGCGCTCGTCAACAAGGTCCGCGCGGAGGGCCGTGCCATCACCGAGGCCGATCTCGACACGATCCGCAACGTCTGCCGCTGCGGCACCTACTCCCGGATCCGGGAGGCCATCAAGACCGGACAGGACGCGATGGCCCGCGGGCTCTGAGCCTCGATCCGCTCGACCTTCGCGGTGAGCTGGCTGGTGCGACCGGGCCGGATGTCGGCCCGGAGCACCAGCCGGACCCGCGGAGGCGTCCGAGCCTGGTCAACGGCTTCGGTCAGTGGCTGCTGACGCTGGAGTCCCGATGAGGGGGCACCTGTCCGAGAAGCGGTTCCCGACGGCGGATGGCTCCCAGCGTACGCAGCGCGAGCGCCAGCCAGCAGCAGACGGCGAGTGCGGCGAGCAGCGCGGGAATCCAGTGGTGGAGCAGCGTCGAGGCAGCGACCGCGCACACGAAGCCGGTGAGGTTCGCCACGACGTCGTAGACGGGTGCGATGAAGCGACTGTTGATGACGTGGGCGACAGCCACGACCAGCCCGCACGCGAAGGTGACGGCGAGGAGAAGTTCGACCATGGGGTCGATTGTCCTCGACCTTCTCGGCCATCCGGAATCGCGGGGGCCGGGCCTCAGTCCTCCAGCGCCTCTTCGAGCCGCTCGAGCTTCGCGTCGAGCTCGCCCTCGTAGCCCGGCCGGATGTCCGCCTTCAGGACCAGGGACACCCGTGACCCGTAGGGGGCGACCGCCTCGGTCGCCCGCTTCACGACGTCGAGGCACGAGTCCCAGTCGCCTTCGATCGTCGTGAACATCGCGTCGGTCCGGTTCGGGAGCCCTGACTCCCTCACCACGCGAACCGCCGCGGCGACGGCGTCGGACACGGAACCATCGGCGCGGCCGGTGCCGCTCGGCGCGACGGAGAACGCTACGAGCATCGGGGCTCCTTCCACTTCGCGACGCGGACGGCCGCCGAGCCGCCGGGCCGGACGCCCGTCGCGCGGGCGATCGAGAACGCTGCGTGCATGTCGAAACACTATCCAAACACGCGGGCGGCCTGCATATAGTGGCGCCGCCGGGGGCCGAAGGTGCCACGTCCGGTGAGAGAGGAATCGATGAGTGAGGGACTCGACCGGCTCGCTGCCACGCTGGGCGTGCCGGCCACGCGGCTCGCGCCGCTGGAGGCGTACGACGACGAGCAGCTGGGCCGGTTCAACGATCTGACGCAGGGTGCGATGACCGCGGAGGACAAGGCGTTCGAGGCCTCGCTCGACGAGGCTCTGAAGCTGGTGCCGAAGATGCTGCGCGGGGTCGTCCAGAGGATGCTCGGAGGCGCCCGATGACCGCCCTGACCAGCGCGCTGGAGATCACCAAGCTCGCCCACGAGATGCACGTCGACGAGGCCGAGCTCGCCTTCCTCGCCACCACCTCCCCCGACGACCTCCGCGACCTGCGCGGGATCGTCTCGCACGCGATGTTCAGCCGTCACGAGTCCCGGGTGAAGGGGCTGGCCGCGGTCAGCAAGAAGCTCCCCGCAGCCGTCACCGCGAAGATCGCCGAGGTCGCGATGGGTCCCATGCTCAGCGCCCGGGTGGCCGCGGTGATGGAGCCGGCCGACGCCGCGAAGCTGGCCGGCCACCTGAAGCCCGAGTTCCTCGCCGAGCTCTCCGTCCACCTCGACCCGAGCCGGGTCTCGGGCATCATCGCCAAGCTCGACGAGGCGCTCGTCGTCGACGTAGGCCGCCGCCTGATGGCCCGGGGACACCTGCTGACGCTCGCAAGGTTCACCGGCGTCGTAGGCGCCGAGACCTCACTGAAGGTCGTCGACGGTGCCTCCGGCCGCGACGTCCTCCAGCTCGCACTCTTCATCGACGAGCCATCGGTGATCGACCCCATCCTCGCCGGCCTGCCTGACGAGACGGTCACCGAGCTCGCTGCCGTCACCGGCGAGCACGACGAGGCCGCCGAAGCTCTCCTGGCCTCCCTCACCGAGGACAGCCGGGCCCGGATCGCCTCACTCACCTGACGCCGAGGCGTCACCCCCGTCGGCCGAGGCGTCAGCCCTGCCGGTCGAAGCGTCACTCCCGTCGCTCGACCTGGCAGGGCTGTGCCGTCTCGACCGACGTACGTGACGCCTCGGCAGGCTCGTCAGTTCGCGCCCGCGCGCCTTCTCCGCGCCGCCGCGGCGAGCAGTGCCGTACCGACCAGCAGGATCATGGCCAACGACAGGCCCGCCACGGCGAAAGGACTGTGGAACCACCCAGAGGCGTGCGGGGCGGGGCGAGGTACGGGCGGAACCGAGAGAAGATCGCCGGCGAAGCTGATCGGGTCCGAGGACGTGCCGTCGATCCTGGTCAGGACCTCCCGCCGGCCCGTCTCGATCTCGGTGGCCACCAGACTCCGGGGAGCATCGTCTGCGGTCTGTGTCAGCGCGACCACCGAGCCCTCGTCACGCCAGCCCACGACGGCCACATAGTCCTCCGGACCTGGCACCCGCAGACTCTCCTCGCCCAGCCTGTTGTCCCACGACGCGACCAGGAGCGGCCCGCGGTCGTTTCGGACACGTACGGCTCTGGTCGAGGTGTCGTCGATGGCGACGCCATCGACGCTCCGCAGCGGCAGCCGCACGCCCCTCAAGGGTCGCGGCAGGCCGTCGCGGTGCGCGTCAGCGGGACGGCGTACGTCCCAGACCCGGAAAGGCGCAGCCCGCAGGTCATCGGTGCGCGGCCGCAAGGACCCGAACTGTCCGATGACAAGCCGATCAGAGTCGATCCATGCGACGCTCTCCCCGAGCGTGATCGACCGCCGCACAACCTCGCCCGTCACCGTGTCGTAGACCCCGAGAGCGCTGGCGTCGTCGCACGCCCATGGCGCCCATGGCCGGGACACTCGACTGATCCAGAACGCCATCCGCCGCCCGTCCGGCGAGAGCTCGACGAAGCCGCAGCGATAGGTGCCCACCTCCATCGGGATGTCGAGGAACGCGTACGCTCCGGTCTCCGCGGAGACGCCGACGACTCCCTGCTCGTAGAGCGGCCGGAAGAGTGGGATTCCGCCGATCATCCGCCCCTTGCCGGCGGTCCAGGCGACCGCGAGGGGTCCGATCGGCCCGACCTCGTCCGTTCCGTGCAGGTCACGGTCGACGTCATGGAGCCGGGTCGGAAGTGCGCCACCCGGCGGCACCACGGGATCATCCCCACCAGGCGTCGCACAGGCCGCCATCAGGCCCAAGGCGACTACGAGGCACAGCACCACAGACGTACGGATCGGAGACCGCACTTTCACACCCCCTTCGCCCGGCCCGATTCCGGTCAGCTCGACAAAGTCGGCTCAGAGTGCCAGGTAGCCCACCACGGCAGAGCACCTTTTGTTCACGATTCGGCAACGGCCCGCCGCCTCCCAAGGGAGACGACGGGCCGTGGTGACCGCGAAGGGTCAGGCGTTGACCAGGCTGCGCAGCACGTACTGCAGGATGCCGCCGTTGCGGTAGTAGTTGGCCTCACCGGGGGTGTCGATGCGGACGACCGCGTCGAACTCGACACCGGTGTCGGTGGTGACCTTGACCGTCTTCGGGGTGACGCCCTCGTTGAGCGCGGTGATGCCGGAGATCGAGAAGGTCTCCTCACCGGTCAGACCGAGGCTCTCGGCGTTCTGGCCCGCCGGGAACTGCAGCGGGATGACGCCCATACCGATGAGGTTGGAGCGGTGGATCCGCTCGAACGACTCGGTGATGACGGCCTTGACGCCCAGGAGCGAGGTGCCCTTGGCGGCCCAGTCGCGCGAGGAGCCGGAGCCGTACTCCTTGCCGCCGAGGACGACCAGCGGGGTGCCGGCCGCGGCGTAGTTCTGGGCGGCGTCGTAGATGAAGCTGACCGGAGCGTCGGGCTGGGTGAAGTCGCGCGTGTAACCACCCTCGGTGCCCGGGGCGACCTGGTTCTTGATCCGGATGTTGGCGAAGGTGCCGCGGATCATGATCTCGTGGTTGCCTCGGCGCGAGCCGTAGGAGTTGAAGTCACGCTGCTCGACACCGTGCTCGATGAGGTACTTGCCGGCCGGCGAGTCCTTCTTGATGTTGCCGGCGGGGCTGATGTGGTCGGTGGTGACCGAGTCGCCCAGCTTCAGCAGGACGCGCGCACCCTCGATGTCGGTGACCGGCGCCGGGGTCTTGGCCATGCCCTCGAAGTAGGGAGCCTTGCGGACGTAGGTCGACTCCTCGTCCCAGGTGAAGGTGTCACCGGTCGGGGTCGGCAGGTTCTGCCAGCGCTCGTCGCCCGCGAACACGTCGGCGTAGTCCTTCGTGAACATGTCGGAGGAGATCGCGGTGGCGATGGTCTCCTCGACCTCGGCCGGGGTCGGCCAGATGTCCTTGAGGAAGACGTCGTTGCCGTCCTGGTCCTGGCCCAGCGCGTCCTCGAACAGGTTCATGTTCATGTTGCCGGCCAGGGCGTAGGCGATGACCAGCGGCGGCGAGGCGAGGTAGTTCATCTTCACGTCGGGGTTGATCCGACCCTCGAAGTTGCGGTTGCCGGAGAGCACTGAGACGACGGCGAGGTCGTTGTCGTTCACCGCGGCGGAGACCTCGGGGATGATCGGGCCCGAGTTGCCGATGCATGTCACGCAGCCGTAGCCGACGAGGTTGAAGCCGACCTTCTCCAGGTAAGGGGTCAGCCCGGCCTTGTCGTAGTAGTCGGTGACGACCTTGGAGCCCGGCGCCAGGGTGGTCTTGACCCACGGCTTGCGGGTCAGGCCCTTCTCGACGGCCTTCTTCGCCAGCAGCGCGGCGCCGATCATGACCGACGGGTTGGAGGTGTTGGTGCAGGAGGTGATCGAGGCGATCGTGACCGCGCCGTTCTCCAGCTCGAACTCGGTGCCGTCGGCCAGCTTGACCGGGACCTTGGCGTCCGTCTTGGAGGTGTAGGACGGCAGGTGGCCCTCGAAGGAGGTCTTGGCGTCGGTGAGCTCGACGCGGTCCTGCGGGCGCTTCGGGCCGGCGATGCTCGGGACGACCGTGGAGAGGTCGAGCTCGAGCGTCTCGGAGTAGCGCGGCTCGGCGGCCGGGTCGTGCCAGAGGCCCTGCTCCTTGGCGTACTTCTCCACCAGAGCCAGCTGCTCCTCGGAGCGGCCGGTGAGCTTGAGGTAGTTGATGGTCTCCTCGTCGACCGGGAAGATCGCGATGGTGGAGCCGAACTCGGGCGACATGTTGCCGATGGTGGCGCGGTTGGCCAGCGGCAGCGCGGTCACGCCGGCGCCGTAGAACTCGACGAACTTGCCGACCACACCGTGCTTGCGCAGCATCTCGGTGATGGTGAGCACGAGGTCGGTGGCGGTCGAGCCCTCGGGCAGGTCGCCGTGGAGCTTGAAGCCGACCACGCGCGGGATCAGCATGGAGACCGGCTGACCGAGCAGCGCGGCCTCGGCCTCGATGCCGCCGACGCCGAAGCCGAGGACGCCCAGGCCGTTGACCATGGTGGTGTGGGAGTCGGTGCCGACGCAGGTGTCGGGGTAGGCCTGCAGCTCGCCGTCGACCTCACGGGTGAAGACGGTGCGGGCCAGGTGCTCGATGTTGACCTGGTGGACGATGCCGGTGCCCGGCGGGACGACCTTGAAGTCCTCGAAGGCGGTCTGGCCCCAGCGCAGGAACTGGTAGCGCTCGCGGTTGCGCTCGTACTCGATCTCGACGTTGCGCTCGAAGGCCTCCGGGGTGCCGAAGACCTCGGCGATCACGGAGTGGTCGATGACCATCTCGGCGGGCGAGAGCGGGTTGATCTTGGTCGGGTCGCCACCGAGCTCGGCCGCAGCCTCGCGCAGGGTGGCCAGGTCGACGATGCAGGGCACGCCGGTGAAGTCCTGCATGATCACGCGCGCCGGCGTGTACTGGATCTCCTTGTCGGGCTCGGCGGTCTCGTCCCAGCCCGCCAGCGCCTTGATGTCGTCGGCGGTGATGTTCGCGCCGTCCTCGGTGCGCAGGAGGTTCTCCAGCAGCACCTTCAGCGAGAAGGGCAGCGACGCGACGTCGAGGCCCTCACCCTTGACCGCATCCAGGCGGAAGATCTCGTAGGACTTACCGTCCACGTCCAGGGTGCTCTTGGCACCGAAGCTGTCCTTGCTGGCCAACGCGTTCATCTCCTTGCTCGCGTCCACAGTGACGTACGTTCTCAAGTCTTTGAGGCCCATCCTGCCCCGGCTACCTACGCCGGGAAAACAAAGGCTCACCTAACCTTTTGCGGCGATCACTCGCCCGATCTCTTGATATCAAGATACATGATGTCGAACGACAATTCGAATCACCCGGCGCGCCGTGTTGTGACCACCGCCGCTGACAGCGATCCTCGGATACTCCATGATTGGTCCGACCGGGCCACCCGACGGGCCGCAACTCGTCGGGCACCAAGTGATGCGAGGAGAGCCTTGAGCACCCTGATCGCCGTCGTGGCGCTGGTGATCGCCGTGGCCGCAGGCGCTGTCGCCTGGCGCCTGCGCCGCTCCAACAAGGCGCTGCGTGCCGAGACCATCGGTCTGCTGTGGCGCCTGGAGCAGGCCGACATCTCCGCGCCGCGCACCGCCTACGCCGAGCTCCCGCCCGAGGACCGGCTGCTGAGCATCCGCATCCTCAACCCGCTCGAGCTCGCCTCCGCACAGACCAAGGCAGCCACCATGCTGCACAAGGTGCGGCCGGCGCTGCTCTCGAAGATGGTCTACGACCAGGCGGCCGAGTCGCTGCGCGAGCGGCTCGCCGACGAGGGCGTCGTGGCCGAGGTCAAGGTCCATGCTGGTCGCTAGCCTCGCGCTGCTCGGCGCCCTCGCCTCGGCCGTCGCCGTCGGCCTCGCCTTCGCGGAGCAGCGTCGCCTCGAGCGGGCCCTGGAGGACGTACGTCTCGGGGACCTCAAGGCGCGCACGTCCCGCGCCGAGGCCGAGCGCGCCGCGGACTGGCTCAGTCCGATCACGGACCAGATCACCGCGCCCTTCGCGGAGGCCACCCGGTCGGTGGCCGGTGCGCTGGCGCGTGTGGTGCCGAGCTCCGGCCGGCGTGGCCCGCGCGTGCTCAACGCGATGCCGGCCACGACGACCGGTGAGCTGCTGGGCACCCTCGGCCCGCATCTCGACGAGGCCGTCCTGGATCGCCGTCAGCTGATCACCGACCTCTCCGAGGACCCCACCATGGCGTTGCAGATGATCGTGGACGGGCAGGAGAGGTCGCGCGGCTAGCGCCGCCTCTCAGGCGAGCGTCGCCAGCCGCTCGCGGAGGCGCCTGCGCTCCTCGTCGGTGAGCGGCACCCCAGCCTCCTCGAGGTAGCCCATCGCCTCGTCGAGCCCGATCTCGCGGTGTTCGGTCTCCTCGCCCTCGCGACGGATGGTGACGGTGTCGTGGGTGAGGCTGAGGTGTCTGTCGTCGAGGAGCTTGGTCATGATCAGCCGGTGACGGAAGTGCACCGTCGGGTGGGTGCTGGTGTAGTGGTGCCCGAGCGCGACGTCGCTGGGCACGACCAGCGCCTCGTCGTGGGTGTGCATCAGCTCCCACCCGTCGCCCTTGGCCCGCTCCAGCGCCCAGCCGTGCTCGCCCCGGCGCACCCGGTGGGCGATGCCACGGACCTCGTCGACCGCCCCGTCGACCAGCGGGATCGGCCGCCACACGCTCAGCCCGAACCCGGGATCGAGCAGCAGCCTCTCGCCGTCCAGGTCGACCACGACCACCAGATGCGTACGTCCCGCCGCGGTCGGGTCGGGACCGACCCGGGCGAGCCGCCGCTCGACGGCGAAGCCGAGCCGGTCCAGCACCGCGCCGAGCAGCGTGCCGTGCTCGAAGCAGTAGCCGCCTCTCCCCCGGCCGGCGAACTTCGCCTGCACGTCGGGCAGATCGACGCCCGGATGCTGCTCGAGCAGCACGTCGATGTTGTCGAAGGTGAACGTGCGCAGGTGGGCGTCGTAGAGCTCCTCGAGAGCCTCGCGCGACGGGCCGGGTGGCTCGGTCACCCCGATCCTGTCCAGATAGGCCGTCAGGTCGAGCCGGTCGGTGCCCCACAGATCATCGCTCACGCCAGCATCTCAACGCCGATGCCCGGGTTGCGCAACCGAAATCAACGCCACCGCAGCCTTGGCCGCGGCACCCGCAACCATTCGGCTGGACAGGATCGAACAGTCATACTGCTCGAACGCCGCCTCAGCAGTGCCGACCTCGGAGCCGGTGAAGCCGTCCTGCTGCTGGCGCTCGAACGGGGTCCGTTGACGATGACGGGGGTGATGTCGACCTTGCACATCAAAGCTTCGACTGCCACGAGCCTGGTGAATCGACTGGAGACGCTCGGGCTGGTCCACAGGTCCCCGAACCCCGAAGACCGGCGCTCGCTCCTTGTCGACCTCACCGACACCGGGCTCATCCGCGCCAGCCAGGTGCGGCCCACATTCGAGGATCTCGATGCTGCCCTGACCGGCAGTGACCAGCAGCCGACACTCTCTGGGATACGGCACGCTCTCCAGCAGGCATCGCTGTCCGGGTGACGCTCGTACCCGGCCCCGTCCGCAGCAGGGCGATCTGATCGTCGTGGCCGGGTTCACCGTGGCCGCACCCGCCCTCGGATCCGCAACCCTCCGACGCCGGAGCGGATAGGCGGATGACCGCCGCAGTGCACGGTCTGTACCGCGACGGCGAGGTCCCCGGGCCGGAGCACGGCCCGGGGACCTCGCTGTCGTCTACTGATAGCGGTACGCGCGGATGATCGTCTGCCGCACGCTGTTGCCGGAGGTGTCGGTTGCCCGCGCTCGCAGCGAGACGAAGCCGCTGCCGCTCGGATGCTGCACCGAAGCGACCGCCTTCTCCCCCCGCCGCTCGACGTTCAGCTTCCGCCATGTCCGGCCGTCGTCGAACGATGCCTCGACCGTCAGAGCCCTGGCCTTCGCGGGCGCCGCACCGATCTGCCGGTCCAGCGAGATCGGCAGTCTGAACGACCGTCCGGCGGGGGCAGTGTTCTCGATGTCGAGGTCCGGCGAGAAGCGGACAGCTGTCATCGGAAGGTGCACCAGCTCGCCGTCGGGTACGTGCCCAGACTCGAACCTCCACTCCGCGTCGACCAGCGTGGAGAGAGTGAACGCCGGGTCGCTCTCGAACCTCGCGTGGACCAGGTAGTCGCCGGGCTCCGCCGGGACGTCGATGGCGTCCCTGAACCACGAAGTGTGACCGACCTGCGTCCCGTTCCGATAGACCGTGACATCACCCGTGCCGCTTCCCGGGAACCGGAACCCCTCGTGCCCGCTGCCGTCGCCGTGCATCGGTCCCGGGGCGCCGAACGTGTCGCCCCAGTAGCGCGTCGCGTACTGCTGGTCGAACTCCGGTTCCGGGAACACCGGCCCCTCGACACCGTTCGCCCACTTCACGTCGTAGACCCGGCCGGGCTCGTACGACGTCCAGTCCGACTCGTAGTGCGTGTAGCCCGACTGGCTGTTCGAGATGAGCCATTCGGCCTTCTGATCCCGGTTGTAGTGCTCGACGACGGTGCTCGGCGCGTCGTACCTGAGCGTGAGCGGCCTGGTCCTGCCGTCCATGCTGGTCCAGACCGGCGAGTTGCCCGGTGCCCGGGGCACCGCGACCCGATCGACCGGTACGTCGGGAACGTCCGCCCCGATCCGAGACTGCACGGTGGCGAAGTCGGCGGCGCGGAGGGCCTCGGTCTTTCCGGCCATCATCCGGCCGCGCTCGTAGAAGTAGACCTGATAGACCGCCTGACTGTTGATCTGCGACTGGGCCCAGGTTCCCGAGATGTAGGAGACGAAGCCCGTTGCCTTCTTGCTGCCCCTTGCCGAACCGGTTCGGAGACTGGCGAGATCCATGTTCATCAGGACGTTGTAGGGGTCGTTGGAGCCCCAGATCTGTGGCGCCTGCGTGCGGATGGTCCAGCCGAGCTCGGTGTGCCGTGGAACGGCCGACCTGTCCGGCACCGTGATCGCCACCGGCTTCGCCGAACGTGCATCCACCGTGACGGTGCGATCAGTATCGAGCGTCACCGCCGGGTCGACCAATGAAGTGATCGCCACGTCGTCCTCAGGGCCGGTGAGCAGGTACGACTGAGCGACGTAGCGCCCCGCCGGCAGTCGCACCATGGCGCTCTCGCCGGTGTGCGCGATCGCCGTGATCGTCTGCCGGTCGATGTCGGTCAGCATGGTCACCCATCGTGGGTCGTCGCCGTTGGCGGCAGGGGTGCGCACGGTCAACGTGTGTCGTGCCTTGTCCAGCGCGATCGGCGTCTCGACACGTACCGTGCCGGATGAGGCCGTGAGCTCTCCTCCGAAGGGCTCGTCCGGCAGGTCCTCCCCCGGCGCGACCGTCACTGTCACCGCCGCGCTTCCGGCAGCCGGCACTGTCACCGTCGAGGCACTCAACGTGAACAGCCCGTCCGGCGCGTTCGAGTGCAGCGTCAGGTCCAGGGTCACGTCCGTCGCGCCGCTGTTGACGTAGGTGACGGTCCGATCCTGGCTGGTCGTCCCGCGATCGAAGCCGAGGCTGACCGGATCGGCGGTGACCTCCTGGCCGATCGCGCGCGCGACGTCGACCAGACCCGCACCCTGCTCGTACGGCCCGAGCGCGTCGCTCGGCGCCGCCGCCGACATCAGCGTGGCCTTGAGCCGCCCGGCACTCCAGTGCGGATGCTCCTGGGCCAACAGGGCAGCGGCACCGGCCACGTGCGGCGTGGCCATCGACGTGCCGTTGAGTCGGGTGTACGCCCCGTTGTCGGGCAACGGCGTGAGGTCGCTGGTCGAGGAGAGTGCCGCCGCGATGCCCACACCCGGTGCGGTGATGTCTGGTTTGACGGACGCGCCGGTCGTCGTCGGCCCACGACTGGAGAACTCCGCGAGCTCCGCCGTCTTCGACACCGCCCCCACCGTGAGGGCCTCCTCGGCACTACCCGGCGAGTTGATGGTGCCCTCGCCGGGGCCGCTGTTGCCCGCCGCGATCACGAAGAGGGTCCCGTACTGAGCGGTCAGGTCGTGGACGGCAGCCTCGAGCGGGTCCACCCCCGGGGTGTCCTCGCCACCCAGACTCAGGTTGGCGACATCTGCACCCTGCTCGGCCGCCCACTGCATGCCCGCGAGAATCGCCGACTCGGAGCAGCCCTCCAGGACGCACACCTTCGCGCTGAGCAGCGTGGCGTCAGGGGCGACACCTCGGTGGCTACCGACGGACGCGGCGCCCGTCCCGGCGATCGTCGAGGCGACATGCGTGCCATGTCCCACGTAGTCGTTGAGATCCCCGGAGCCGGTGAAGTCGACCGCTTCGGCGATGTTGTCCACCAGATCCGGATGCTGCTGGTCGACACCGGTGTCGATCACGGCAACCTTCACACCCGTCCCGGTCAGCCCGGCCTGCCAGGCTGCAGGAGCGCCGATCATGGGCACGCTCACGTCCAGCGTCGGCTTTCGCAGTCCGTCCAGCCAGACCCTGGTGACGCCGGAACGCAGCTCGCCCGCGTCGGTGAGACTCTTCCAGAGCTCGGTGGGCCTGTCCCGATCCTGCTGGTACGCCGTCACACCGTCGAGCCGCTGCATCGACCGGGTACCCGTGAGCCGGGCGCTGCCTTGGATCAGGAGCGGAAGAGTTCGGCGGGTGTCGTCGTATCCGAAGTCGAGGAGCGTCGAGACGTCGAACAGACGCTCGTCGAGTCGGCCACTGGCGAGGAGGCCAGCGGCGTCGGCGGGGATCACCCGGATGTCGTCGCCCGCGCTCGCGGTGACGAACGGGACCTTTTCGCGGCCTGCGGCGGGCTCCACGTCCACCACGGGCTGCCCGTTGCGGCTGCTGACCCGCACGGTGTCACCGGTGACGAGGGTGACGGTGCGCACTTTCGTGTCGGCCTTCGGGGCCGGTCTCGCGGCGGCGGCCGGGGCAGCGCCGAGCTCGTGGGTCTGCCCGAGGGCGACGCCACCTGGTAGCGCAGCCCACGCCGCGACACTGGCCAGCGCCAATGTCGCCGGGATATGGACGATTCGCATGGTTCTCCTTGCTTTCACTTCGCCGGGTGGCGTACTTGCCAGGGCGGGCCACAGAGGTCGACCGAACCCGGACCGGCGCTTGGTCGAGCACGTCGAGGGCACCAAGGCAGGGTGGGGCGTCGAGCAACGAGGGGACTACAGGGGTTCGTAGTGATCAGCCGGAGCCGAACCCTGGTCCCAGCCGGGTTCGGCCTCCGAGACCTCGACGAGCTGCGACGACGCCGTTGCCGTGGATTCAGGTGCCGGCTCGGGAGACGTCTGTGGCTCCCGCCGTTCGACCGATGGCCGCTGCTCGTCGTTCATGTGTGCCACGATCCACCCCGCCGCTCACGGTCGCGAGTGTCCACATGGACCATTCTTTATCGACCGCAGATGGCGCCGATGCTCACTGCTCGGAGTCGGCCGACAGCACGCCGGCCTCGGCTGCTGCCATGGCGAGCGCCGTACGCGAGGACACATCCAGCTTCCGCATCGCCGTCGACACGTGCCGGTGGACGGTGCGTGGGCTGATGAACAGCGTGTCCGCGACCTGCTTGTTCGTCATCCCCCGTGCGACCAGCTGGATCACCTCCACCTCACGAGGCGAGAGCTGCTCACCGTATCCGCGCCGTCCACGACGCCAGGTGCGCGCGACCTCGACGCCGAGCTGTCGCAGTGCGCGGGCCACCCGATCGGCGTCCCATCGGGCTCCCAACGTGGAGAGGCGTTGCTGAACGTCGGACAGCACCCGCACTGCGTTGTCCTGCTCCCCCGTCGCCAACAGGCATCGTCCGTGCCGTTCGAGAGCCAACAGCTCGTCGTACGGGCGTGGCAGGTCCGCCCAGGCGGCTGCCGCATCCGCGTACAGACCCGCTGCCGCGAGCAGATCGCCGCCGGCGGCGGCCAGGATCGCGCGACACGTCAGCAAGGCAGCATCAGCGGTCGGGACATCACGGGCCGCCGTCCAGGTCGCGAAGGATTCGACCACGTCAGCGGCCCGGCTCAGCTCGCCGGCACCGACAAGGGCATCGATGTGAACAGGCGCCAGGTCGCTTGCCTGCAGCCAGATCCCCTTCCGCTCGATCGCCTCCATGGGCGCGGCCGTCACCTGTACGGCCTCGTGCACGGCACCGTCGGCCAGGAGCAGCCTGCCCAGCGCCACGGCGGCCAGGATCGTCGGATCGTCCAGGGTTCCGGTGGCATGCTCCAACACGTCACGCGCACGCCGCTCGGCGGCGTCTCGGTTGCCGACAGCGACCTCCTGCATCGCCTGGACCGAACGGGCCGCGAGACGAAGGAGCGGATGCGTCTCCTCGCTCGCGCCCATCCCGGACACGGTCTCGGCCAGGCCGTCCCACGCGCCCACGTACCAGTCGAGCAGCGCCAGATGGAACCTCGCGTACTCCGCCACCCGCTCGAATCCGGCGTCGCGAGCAGACTCTGCAGCCCCCTCCAACCGGCGGCGAGCCTCGGCGTACCGGCCCCAGTGGACGGCACGGTGGGCGACGTTGAACAAGACCCTCACCAGCTGGCGCCGTTCGTCCAAGGTGGCCGCGGAGCGTGGTATCTCCGCCGCGGCCTGCCATCCGGCTTCCTCTCCCAGGCTGAGCAGACCCGTCACCCGGTCGATCGCCAGCACCTGCCTCTCCGCGGGTGACTCGATCAGCGGAATCAGACGTGTCGCCCGCTCCAGCCACTGCAGATGTCGCTCCGCGGGCCAGGAGCGCTCCGACTCCGGATCGGCAAGGAACAACATCGCCTTGGCCGCGCTCGTGGGCCTGGGCCCCAGCTCGCCCACAGCGATCTCGAACTGAGCGTGGCCCGCCTCGAACTCGCCCACCTGGAACAGCATCCATCCCAGCAGCAGCCGAACATCGCCCCGCTCGGCCTCAGGAAGGTCGGGATCGTCGAGGACTCCGCTGAGGGTCTCCCTGACCGCACTCTCCATCCCGCCCAAGGGGGTGAGCCTGTTGACCGCCACCTCACCCAGCCGACGAGCCAGACGGGCCCGTCGAACGGGTGGGTGCGCAACGCTGGTGAGCAACCCATGCAGCAGGGCCACGGCCGTGCGCTCATCACCGGACTCGAGCGCCAGTGCCGCGGCAGCTTCGGCGTAGTGGCTCCACTGCTCGGTCTCCCCCGCCTCGTGGAAGTGGTGAGCCAGTCGCACCACGGGCTGCGGCTCGAGTCGCTGGAGACCGTACGCGGCGCGGCGGTGCAACGCCCACCGCTCGGAGGCTGGGATCGACGCTCCGATCGCGAGTGCGTCCAAGACATGCCGAAACGCCAGGCGCCCGCTGCCGACCTCGCGCAGGAGGCCCGAGCCGAGCGCAGCGGCGACGCCGAGCTTGGCAGCGGGCTCGTCCAGGTCGGCGACGTCGGACAGCAGCGCCTCATCGGTCGGTTCGGCCAAGATCGCCGCCGCCTGCAGAACCGTTCTGCCCTCCGGCGGGAGCCTGCTGGCGCGCTCGAGGACGGAGTCACGCAGCGTCGGTGGCACGTTCATCGCGCCGAGCGCCCTCCGGGTCCAGGCGTCGTGCTGGCGGACGATGTCGCGCCGATCCCGAAGCATCCAGATCGTCTCCTCGACTGCCAGCGGAAGCCCGTCGGTGCGTTCGTGCAGGAAGGCCGCGAACTGCTCCGACACCGCGTCGGTGTCCAACATCGACCCCACCAGCCTGCGGGTGTCCGCGACGTTCAACGGGTTGAGCTCGACCCGGATCCGCGCGGCGCCCAGGGGCCGTGACGTCAACCGCAACAGCAGCGACCCGGCCGGCACCTCAGTCGACCTGAAGGTCACCACCACCGACATGTCCAGGCCCTCGGAGGCCGTGAGGATGAGGAGCCACTCCAGCGTCGCGGCGTCCGCCCAATGAGCATCTTCCACCACCAGCACATCGACACCGAGCCGCTCGACCAGCTCGGACAACGCGCCCAGCAACCGGTGTCGGGTCGCAGCTGGATCGCCGGACGGCTCCAGAGCGGGCGGCAGCCGGTCTGCCCATTCCGGGAGCAACGGCCGCAAGGCTCCAGCCAACGGACTCAGCTCGAGGTCGTCAGGCCGGGGGCGCAACCGCCGCAGCCCATCGACCACCGGCCCCAACGGGAACGGCTCGATCACGGGCGGGCACGTCACCATGAGCACCGTCAGGCCGGACAGCTCCGGGGACTGCAAGCACTCGCGGACCAGCCGGCTCTTCCCGATCCCAGCCTCCCCCTCGACGAAGGCCACTGTCGGCGGATCAGCCAGAGCGCCGACAAGGAGCTCGAGCTCGGCGGCTCGGCCCACAAGAGCCGGCGAGGCTGCCAGCCGCTCACGTCGCGCCATCACCGTAACCGCCGTATTCGTCATCGGCGCCGGACGGCCGAGCGCCTTGGGTGAAGGATGGTCTCACGCCAGGGCTGTACAAGATTCAATCGGTACGACCTCATGGAGCGATGGGCCGGGCGCGGGGTTCCTCAGGTTTCAGAGCTGGACTCGGTTTCCGCAAAGCGCCCGAGGTGACCTCAGGCTCGCGCTCAGGGGACGGCCGCGAGAGCCCGAACTGCATCACCGCGGGTCAGAGCCGGCTTTCGTCAGCAAAGCGACGCAATCGACGTGATGGGTCATCGGGAAGGCCTTGATGGTGGCGAGCGTGATCGCGATCCTTTGCGATTGCCTGCTCTCTTGAGCCAAGACCATTTTGCTGACCTGCGGTGATGTCGTCTCATGCCTCCGCTCGCACCAGCACCCGATTGCGGCCCTTTGCGAACCAAAGCGAGCCCAATCCGAGGCTCGTTGACTTCTTCGTGACCCCAGAGACACGAGGTTCTGGTCGTCGGTTCGGAGTGACTCGTTACCCAGGCGCACCAAGCGACGGAACCGACCCGCTGTACGAAACTCACCGAGCCGGCTAGACGCCATTCCTTCTACGGCTCGCCGCACCCGATCGCACAACGTGCCTGGGCATCACTCCTAGATCAGCACTCAACTGGTCGTTGCTGAATGCGATCAGCCGAGTTCTTCTGTCGAGCCCGTCGATAGTGACGGCCGGCGCGGAGCGGATGGGTCGTTGTGGGTCGATGGCGAGCGCCACCATGACGCCTCCTGGGGCAAGGGGTCGGCGGAATGCGCGCAGCTCGGTTCCGACGGTTCAGCGCAGCGATTGCGCGCCCGTGACGGAAAGGATCTGCAACTTCTCGTAGCTCTCGGTGCCGGGCGCGGCGGTGAAGACCATCAGGAAATGCGCCTGGTCCGGGTCGACCAGCCGCTGGCAGTTCAGCTCCAGGGATCCCACCTCGGGGTGCACGAAATGCTTCACCTGGCGGGGGTGGATCCCGACCTCGTGGTCGTCCCACACCCGCCGGAACTCGTCGTTGCCGTCCAGGAGCAGCCCGGCAAGGTACGCGGCCCGCGATTCCGGACCACGAAGGGTGACGAGTCCCCGCAGCCCAGCGGCGTACATCCGGGTCAGGTACCCATGTTCCTCCGGCGCGTAGAGATCCCGCGCAGTGGGGTCGGTGAACCAGCGATAGCCGATGCTTCGGGCCGGCCCGGTGTACTGGGTCCGATCGCCGGTGAGCGCCACGCCCATCGGGGTCTGCCGCAGGGTCTCGCCGAGCTCCGTGACGATCTCTGCCGGGGTGTCCTCTAACCGTTCCAGGATCTGCAGCAGCCCAGGGTTGATGTGTTCGCTGGAACTGCCCCGGGGTGGCGGGTTGTGCCCGGCCAGCCGGAACAGGTGGTCACGCTCGTCGATCGACAGGTGCAGCCCCTGAGCGATCGAGGCAAGCATCTGCGGCGACGGCTGGGGGCCACGCTCACGCTCCAGGCGGGAGTAGTAGTCCGCCGACATGTTGCACAGCGCCGCGACCTCCTCCCGCCGCAGCCCGCTGGTCCGGCGCCGCTGCCCACGCGGAAGGCCGACGTCCTCCGGCTGCAACGCCTCACGCCGATTGCGGAGAAACCCCGCCAACCCGGTGCGATCGATCACGACGCTCCCCCGTCTCTCACTCTGCCAGCGTGAGTGCCTCGTTGCGAGCGCTTGCGAAGTTGCCGCCCACCTCGGTGCCGCCGCCGAAGGTGTAGATGACATCGCCGACGGTGGCGGCGCCGAGGCCGTGCCGCGGAGTGGGCAGGTTCCCCGCGGCGGTCCACTCATCGGCCTCCGGGTCGTACCGCCAGACGTCGTCGTAGACCAGCGGGGCCGGGTTGTGCTGTTCGCCGCCGAACACGTAGATCGAACCATCGTGCACGGCCGCGGCCAGCCCACCTCGTGCCTCGGGGAGCGGCGCGACCGTCTCCCACTCGTCGGTGGCCGGGTCGTACGCCTCGACGGTCGCGACGTTCTCCTGGACGGCGGATCCGTCCTCGGCGAGCGAGAACTCCCGGCCGCCGATCACATAGATCCGGTCGTCCACGACGGCCGACGCGGCGCTGTTCCGTAGCGTCGGCGCCGGGGCACGCCGTTTCCACCTGCCGGTGGCCGGATCGAACATCTCGTTCCTGTCGCTGTCGACATGGGTCGTGAACGTCGTGGCGCCAGGTGTCTCACGGACCCGACCACCGATGACGAACACCCGGTCACGCACGCTCTCGATCACGAACTCGGCACGCGGTTCCGGCAGGTCGGCGACGGTGGACCAGCTGTCCTGCTCCGGCGAGTAGACGAAGGTGTCCGACTCTGCCCGCCACCGGGGGAACCCACCGCTGAACCCGCCGACGGCGTACAGCGAACCGTTCGCTTCCGCGAGGCCGATGTGATGCCTGGCCTGCGGCATCGTCGCCAGCCGATTCCAGGCGTCGGCCACGGGATCGTACGCATCGAAGTGTGCGGACACCCCGGTGTTGGGGTTGAGCAGTCCTCCGGCGACGTAGATCCGGTCGTCGACGACCTCGGGGTAGAGCTCCTGCCGCTCCAGCGCCATGGGAGCACGCTCCTGCCAGACGTCCGTCCGGCTGGAAGAGGCTTCGGACGACGAAGCCGGCGCAACGATGTACGCCGTGGTCAGCGTCGCGCCGACGGCGAGCACGGCCACGGCCGTGCGGGTTCGGGGGGCGAGAAGTTGTCTTGTCACGATGGATCCTCCGTCTGTTCGTCGGGAACCTCACGTTCCAGGACCTCGGAAGCCTGAACCAGGGGATGTCACCCCCTGTGATGGCGACCCCGCTCACGGGATACTCGTGACATGAGAAGAGCCGGGTACGCCGAGCTGGGCGCGTTTCTGCGCTCGCGCCGCGAACGAATCCGGCCCGAGGACGTTGGGCTGGTGCCCGGTCCACGGCGCCGTGTGCCCGGTCTGCGGCGCGACGAGGTCGCCCATCTGGCGGGCGCCTCGGTGGACTACTACAACGAGCTCGAACGCGGCGCCGGCTC
This sequence comes from Nocardioides luteus, assembly GCF_015752315.1. Taxonomy (NCBI): domain Bacteria; kingdom Bacillati; phylum Actinomycetota; class Actinomycetes; order Propionibacteriales; family Nocardioidaceae; genus Nocardioides; species Nocardioides luteus. Next base: position 2,403,685 of record NZ_JADOVJ010000001.1, on the reverse strand, counting down.
CCAGCCATCCGAGCAGATGCTGGCCGCGCTCGGCCGGGCGCTGCGGTTGACCGATGACGAGTGGCGTCACCTCTTCCATCTGGCCGAGCGGCCCGTACCCCCTGCGGGCAGTGCGGCGTCGCATATACAGCCCGGGATGCTGGACTTGCTCGATCGCCTGGCCTCGACGCCCGCGAAGGTGATCACCGATCTGCACGTGACGCTGGCCCAGAACCCGCTCGCCGTCGCGCTGGTGGGCGATCATTCGCACTTCACCGGCCGGCACGCCAGCTTCGCCTACCGCTGGTTCATGGACCCGACGTCCCGCGCCATCTATCCCGAGGACGACCACGACGCCCAGTCACAGGCGTTCGTCGCCGACCTCCGGGCGGGGGCCGCCCGCCGGGGAAGGAGGGACACCGACGCACGCTCCATGATCGCCGAGCTTCAGGAGGGTTCCCCGGAGTTCGCCGACCTCTGGGGCAGGCACGACGTGGCCTTTCGCCGACGCGACCGTAAGCGCATCAACCATCCCGAGCTCGGCGTGCTCGACGTCAACTGCCTCAACCTGTTCAGCGAGGACGGCCGACAACGACTGCTCTGGTTCACCCCGACGCCGGGCACCGACACTGCCGACCTGCTCGAGCTGCTCGCCGTGATCGGCACACAGGCACTCACTGAGCCGTCCTGAGGCCGCCGTCGGGCGGCACCAGCGATCCTGTGGACCTGTTCGACCAGGCCGTGGCCGCCCTCCGGGCCTGACCCACTCCTGCCGGCGTCTCCGGTCGGCCTCGGTCTACGTGCCGGAGACCGCATTCGTTCCACCTCAGCCTGGGATCGAGAGAGCCTGGATGTTCCTGCTCCCAGTGGCCAGCCTTGGATCAGCGCCAGATCCGGACCGCACACGGATGCTCGCAGCGCTGTCCTTCCCTGCCCGAATCGACGCTCAGCCAGGAGAGACCCGATGAATCAAGAACCTGATGCGGGAGGTGCGCGGTCGGGTGTGTCCCGGCGGAGCTTCCTGGGCGGCAGTCTGGCCGCCGTGGCCGTGACGCCGCTGCTGACCGGACAGGCCGAGGCGAGCGCCATCTCGGCGGCCACCGCCGATGGCGTGAGCCAGGTGACGGTACGGGCCGCGGTCAACGGCACCCCGGTCACGATGCAGGTGGACGCGCGCGCGACCCTGCTCGACACGCTCCGCGAACGGCTCGACCTCAAGGGCACGAAGAAGGGCTGCGACCGAGGCCAGTGCGGGGCCTGCACCGTACATGTCGACGGACGGCGGGTGCTGTCCTGCCTGACCCTGGCCGCGACCACGACCGGCCACGAGGTCACCACGATCGAGGGCCTGGCCGACGGCGACCGGCTGCACCCGATGCAGCAGGCGTTCATCGAGCACGACGGCCTGCAGTGCGGGTTCTGCACCCCCGGCCAGATCATGTCCGCCGTCGCCATGGTCGACAACGAGGGCGGGGCGGACTCGGACGACGAGATCCGCGAACGCATGTCCGGCAACATCTGCCGCTGCAGCGCCTACCCCCGCATCGTCGACTCGATCCGGGATGCCCAGCAGGTGATGCGCTGATGCGGCCCTACACCTACACCCAGGCGCGTACGGTGCGCGAGGCCCTGCGGGGCGCCGGACCGGAGACCGCATACCTGGCCGGCGGCACCACCCTGGTCGACCTGATGAAGCTCGAAGTGATGAGCCCCGACCAGGTCGTGGACATCAACCGGCTCCCGCTGACCGGCATCACCCTGGACAACAAGGGGCTGCACATCGGCGCGCTGGAGCGGATGAGCGACGTCGCCGCCCATCGCGGCGTGCGGCAGCACTACCCGATGATCGCGCAGGCCCTGGAGCTCAGCGCGTCCGCACAGCTGCGCAACATGGCCAGCATCGGCGGCAACCTGCTGCAGCGCACCCGCTGCGGCTACTTCCGCGACATCACCACCCCCTGCAACAAGCGCGAGCCGGGATCCGGCTGCTCCGCGCTGGAGGGCATCAACCGCGGCCACGCCGTCCTGGGCACCAGCAACACCTGCATCGCCACCCACCCCAGCGACCTAGCCGTCCCGCTCGTGGCACTGAGCACGGTCGTGCACCTGGCCTCCGCGAGGGACACCCGCAGCGTGCCCCTCGACACCTTCTACACCCTGCCCGGAACCACACCCGAGGTCGAGAACGTGCTCCGCCCGGGCGAGCTCATCACCGGGATCACCGTGCCCCGCTCCCCCCTCGCCGCGCGCTCGCTCTACCTCAAGATCCGCGACCGGCAGTCCTACGAGTTCGCCCTCACCTCCGCCGCCGTCGCCCTGCGACTGCGGGGCCGGACCATCACCCAGGCCCGGGTCGCGGCCGGCGGCGTCGGCACCCGGCCGTGGCGGCTGCCCGCGGTCGAACGCGCCCTGACCGGCCGGCCCGCGACGTCCGACACGTTCGAGGCCGCCGTCGCCCACGCCGCGGACGGCGCCGAACCGCGCGAGCACAACGCGTTCAAGCCCGCGCTGCTACGCCGCACGATCGTGCGCGCCCTGACCGAATTGATGGCGAGCTGATGACGGGCCCGAGCACCGGCGTCCCCCTCCCCCACGCCGCCCCATCGCCGCGCGTTCTCACACACAGCAGATAACGGAGTCACGATGCCCAGTTCCCCAGTCGGCCGCGAGACCGACCGCGTCGACGGCCGGCTGAAGGTCACCGGCGCGGCCGAGTACTCCGGTGACTACCGCGCCACCGACCTCGCCCACGCCCACCTCGTCACCAGCACCATCGCGCGAGGCACCATCACCCGGATCGACACGGCGGCCGCGCTCGCAGCGCCCGGTGTCCTGCGTGTCTACGCCGCGCCGGAGCCCCGCCTCGACCTGCACCCGATCACCGGCCCGCTCGCGGGCTTCGTGGAGAACTACGTCCCGCTGGCTGACAGGGAGGTCCGATTCCACGGCCAGGCCATCGCGATGGTCGTCGCCGAGACTCCCGAGCAGGCACGCGACGCCGCCGCGCTGATCACCACGACCTACGACATCCGGCCCCCGCGTACCTCGCTCGCGGACGAGCCGCACGAGCCGGCGGGCCCCACCCTCAGCGGGACGCCGAGCAGCCTGGAGGTCCTGGCGCCCGGCGTCGGATCGATCGACGAGGCGCTCGCCGCCAGCGACGTCGTCGTGGAGGCCGAGTTCCACCAGCACCCGCAGCACCACGTGGCCATGGAACCCCACGCGATCCTCGCCGTCTGGGACGGAGACCGGGTCACGATCCACGCCGGCGCGCAGGTCCCCGCGGCGTTCGCACTCGGGATGTCCCAGCGACTCGGGGTCCAGCCCCAGAACGTCCGGCTGAACACCAAGTACGTGGGCGGCGCATTCGGCGCCCGCGTCATCATCTGGAGCGACACCCCGCTCCCCGCCGCCGCGGCCCGGGAGATCGGCCGTCCGGTCCGGCTCGTCCTCACTCGTGAGCAGATGTTCACCCTCACCGGGCATCGTCCCCGGCTCACCCAGAACGTCCGGCTGGGCGCGTCCCGCGACGGCGTCCTCAACGCCGTCAGCCACCAGAGCGTCTCCGAGCGCCCGACCACCGTCACCTTCCCCATGACGCCGGCCCACAACACCACGGACGCGCTGTACCGCACCCCCAACCTGCACGTCCACGCGGAGCTGGCCGTCCTCGACGTCCCCGGGAGCCGGGCGATGCGCGGACCCAACGAAGCCCCCGGGTCCTTCGCCCTGGAGACGGCCATGGACGAGCTGGCCGTCGCCACCGGCGTCGACCCGGTCGAGCTGCGGCTGCGCAACTACGCCACCGCCCACCCCGTCTCCGGGCTGCCCTGGTCGAGCAAGCACCTCGAGGAGTGCTACCGCGTCGGGGCGCGGCGATTCGGCTGGTCCGCCCGCAGCGCCACACCCCGTGCCCACGTCCAGGGCCACTGGCTGTACGGCACCGGGATGGCCACCGCCATCTACCCGGCACACCGCCGTCCCGCGAGCGTGCGTGTCCGGCTGCTGGACGACGACACCGCCGTGGTCTCGACAGGGATCTCGGACTTCGGCACCGGCGGCGCGACCATGGTCGCGGTCTCCGGTGCCGACGCCCTGGGGATACCCCTGGAGCGGGTGACGCCGGAGATCGGCGACACCGCGCTGCCTCAGGGCGCTCCCGCCGTCGGCTCCAGCGCCACGCACGCCACCGTACCCCTGGTCGTGAACGCTGCCCGCGATGCGATCGACGAGCTCAAGCGGCTCGCCGTGACCGACGACAGGTCACCGTGGCACGGCGCGAGCACGGACGACCTGGGCTACGAGCGCGGGATCCTGCACGGGCTCGGCCGCTCGATGACCTTCGGCCGTCTGCTCAGGGTCGTGGGCTCACGGGGCATCACCACGCTCGCCGAGTCACCCGGGGCGGCCGAACCGGGGTACGTGCATCACAGCTTCGGCGCCCACTTCTGTGAGGTGCGGGTCAACCGCTTCACCGGGGAGACCCGCGTCACCCGGTTCATGACGGTCGCCGACGTCGGCCGCGTGATCAATGCCAAGGCCGCCCGGAGCCAGCTCGTCGGCGGTGTCATCTTCGGCATCGGGCACGCCCTGCTGGAGGAGAACCACCTCGAGCTCGACACCGGACGCCTGGCGAACAGCACCCTGGCCGACTACCTCGTGCCCGTGAACGCGGACGTCCCTGACATCGACGTGATCATGCTCGACCGTCCCGATCCTGTCCTCACCGGACCGCTCGGCGACGGCGGCGAGGACGTCGGCACCCGGAGCCTGGGCGCCCGAGGTCTCGGCGAGATCGGCACCGTCGGCTCGGCGGCCGCGATCGGCAACGCCGTCTACAACGCCACCGGTATCCGGGTACGCGACGTGCCCATCACCCTCGACAAGCTGATCAAGCACCTCTAGCCGACGCAGCAGCGGACGCGGGGGCCGCCGGGGCCGCATCAGGCGGGTCCGGCGGCCCCAGGAGCTCGCAGCGCACGGTCCCGGAACTGCTTCGGGGAAGCTCCGACCACCCGCCGGAACGCGGTGCTGAACGCGCTCTCGGACTCGTACCCGGTGGCGAACGCGAGCTCGGAGATCGTCTGCGCATTCCGCCGAAGAGCGTCGCGTGCCAAGCTCATCCGCCACTGGATCAGGTACTCGAGCGGAGCGAGCCCTACCTGTCGTTTGAACGACTTCGCGAAGCCCGAGCGCGACAGGTGGCTGATCCCGGCGAGCTCCTCGACGGTCCAGCGTCGGGCCACGTTCGCGTGCATCGCACGCAGCGCGGCGCCGATACCGTCGTCGACGAGCGCCCCCAGCCACCCGACAGGACGATCCGCCTGTTCGGCGTGAGCACGCAGCACCTGGACCAGGAGAATCTGGACCAGATGGTCGAGGATGAGAGAACGCCCGATGGCGCAGTTCCCGACCTCGCCCGACAGCAGCTCGGTCACGTACGCCAGCGAACGGATCCGGGGATCGTCCGCGCGGATGTGCACCAGCGGCGGCAGGATGTCGAGCAGGATCGGTGCGTTGAGCTCGTCGAACCAGAAGTACCCACCGCACAGGTAGGTGTCTTCGTCGTCGACCGACCCGATGCTCACAGCGCCCTCCACGGCCGTCTCCCACAGCGCTGCGGCCGGCAGCGGCTCCACGGACAGACTGCTGCCCAGCGAGTAGGCCGGCGGGTTGCTCAGCAGGTAGAAGTCGCCTTCACGCAGGTGCACCGGCTCCCGCCCGTCGAGCGCCAACCAGGTCTCGCCGCGCACCACGCCACCGATCTTGACGTGCGGGAACGCCTCGAAGCGCACACCCCACGACCCACCGGCACGCAGCGCCGGATAGACCACCGTACGAGGTCGCAGCAGGCCGATCGCGTCCGCGACCGGGTCGCTCGCCTCGGCATCAGCCGAGAAAGTAGACGATGCGTAAAAAACGTCGGACGTCACGTTATGGATTCTAGCAACGCGCGCCGTCAGGCTAGTTCTGTGCCTGCAACTCGACCGCAGACCGAAAGGAAAAGCTGACATGACATACGCCGAGCTCCGCGAGTTCTACGAGCGCTACATCGAAGCGCTCAACGCCCACGAGCTCCACCGCCTCGACGAGTTCGTCGCCGACGAGCTCACCCACTTCGGGGACGTCGTCACCCGCGACCAGGTCCACGCCGCACTGAGTGCCCAGATGGACGCCGTGCCGGACCTGAAATGGCGCCTCGACGACTTCAGGGTAAGCGGCCACGAGGTCGCCGCACGCCTGACCAACACCGGCACCCCGGTCAAGGAATGGCTCGGCGTCGCTCCCACCGGCGCCTCGTTCGAGGTCACCGAGTACGCCCTCTACCGGGTCCGTGACGGACGGTTCATCAACATGACGAACCTGCAGGACACCGACGCTGCCAGGGAGCAGCTGGGCGGCTGACCATGAAAGCGCCGACGGAGGAACGAACGGCGTGAGCGGTGACGAGCTCCCCGGACCGGTCTCCCTGCTGGAATGCGGGGCCATACCCGATCGCCGAACCTCTGGGCGATCGGGTAGTTCTCCAGGTCGCCGGTTCAGCGCAGAGCCTGTGCTCCGATGACTGACAGCATCTGCAGCTTCTCGTAGCTCTCGGAGCCGGGAACCGCGGTGTAGACCATCAGGGAGTGGGCCTGGTCCGGGTCGACCAGACGCTGGCAGTTCAGCTCCAGCGCACCTACCTCGGGGTGCACGAAGTGCTTGACATCGTGAGGGCGGATCCCGATCTCGTGGTCCTCCCACACCCGCCGGAACTCCTCACTGCGGTCCAGCAGCAGGTCCGCGAGGTAGGACGCTCGGGAATCGGGACCCCGGAGCGTGACGAGACCCCGCAGCCCGGCGGCGTACATCCGGGTCAGAAATGCGTGCTCCTCAGGCGCATAGATGTCCCGGGCATGCGGATCGGTGAACCACCGGTAGCCGATACTCCGAGCCGGCCCGGTGTACTGGGTCGTATCACCCGTGAGCGCGACCCCCATCGGGGTCTGCCGCAGGGTCTCACCCAGCTCGGTGACGATCTCCGCAGGAGTGTCCTCGAGGCGGTCCAGGATCCGCAGCAGCCCAGGGCTGATGTGCTCGCTGGAACTGCCCCTGGCCGGTGGGTTGTGCCCGGCCAGCCGGAACAGGTGGTCACGCTCGTCGATCGACAGGTGCAGCCCCTGAGCGATCGAGGCAAGCATCTGTGGCGACGGCTGGGGGCCACGCTCCCGCTCCAGGCGGGAGTAGTAGTCCGCCGACATGTTGCACAGCGCCGCGACCTCCTCCCGCCGCAGCCCGCTGGTCCGGCGCCGCTGCCCACGCGGCAGGCCGACGTCCTCCGGCTGCAACGCCTCACGCCGATTGCGGAGAAACCCCGCCAACCCGGTGCGATCGATCACGACGCTCCCCCTTCTGAGAGTTCCGACTTGGTTCTATCCCAAGCGGGCGAACGTATCCATGCTCTGGCGATCCCCCCTTATGGCGGAGTTGTGATCTCGACGCCTGTGATCGGGAGGGCCTGGATATGGCGCTGTCCCGCTGAGGATCTGGACCAGGGCCGGGTCAGCGGACGTGTGGGGCGGCCCGGACCGCAGCGGGCTGCACCCTCGACCACGACACGTCCCTCCTCCTGGCGGATCGTTCCGACGACCCGGTTGCCACCCGACGCCGACGCAGATCGACGAGATTTACGACGCCGAGGCCGCGATGAACCAGCTCTGCCACACCTCCAAGTCGGTAACTGAGCGGCACTACATCAACCGCAAACTCGTCGTGCCCGACTACCGGGCGGCGACCGAGCGCCTCGCACCCGACTCCGAGACAAGCGGCGGCCCGTCGGCCTCTGAGAGGCCCCGGGGACCACGTACGGCTCCCCGACCGATCCCATGGACGCGCTCCTCGTTCGTCAACGGGGATGTTCTGCGCGCTCCCACACTTGTCGCGGCTGCTGACGCGGGCGGGGTTCCCCAGGCGCCTGAGCTCGGCTCGCTTTGCGGAAACCGAGCCCAAAGTGAGCCTTAAGGCCCGTTCTCGGAGATCGACCGCGAAATCCCGAATCGCATCACTGCTGTTCAGAGCCGGTTTTCGTCAGCAAGGCGACGCATTCGATGTGATGCGTCATCGGGAACAGGTCGAAGGCGCGCAGCGTACGCAGCCGGTAGCCGTGCTCGGCGAAGATCGCGACGTCGCGGGCCAGCGCGGCAGGGTCGCAGGCGACATAGGCGACCTTCTGCGGCGAGCGCGCGGCGACGGCCTCGACGACCGCCCGGCGCGCGCCCTCACGGGGCGGGTCGAGGACGACGAGGTCGAAGGGGCCTTCGGCGAGGCCGGCCAGCACGGTGGCGACGTCGCCGGCGGTGACCTCGGCCCTGGGAAGGTTGCCGACCGAGAGCGCGGAGGCGGTCTGGTCGCCCTCGACGGCGACGACCCGGCCGGACGGACCGACCTCGTCGGCGAGGAAGGCGGAGAAGAGCCCGACGCCGGCGTAGAGGTCCAGCACGGACTGGCCCGGCATCGGTTCCAACGCGGAAAGCACCGCCGAGACCAAGGCCGTCGGGGCGCCCGGGTGGACCTGCCAGAAGCCGTCGGCGGCGACCTCGAAGGAGTGCTTCGCTCCTCCGACCTCGACCGTCTCCACGACCGTTCCGGGTGCCGCCTCGCGGGCGTCGTCGGCGGCGATCAGGCAGTCGTCGACCGGGATCACGTCGTGGGAGCGGTAGCGCCGCATCCCGCGGCCACCGCCCGGGGCGGTGGCGTAGCGCTGACGGGTGCGCCACCGCAGGCCGTCCTCGTCACCGGGAACGGCTTCGACGACGAGATCGGCGACCAGCGGGTCCTCGGCGGACAGGCCGCCCAGCCGGACCAGCTGCTCGCGCACCACGGTCGCCTTCAGGTCGCGCTGAGCGGAGAGCGAGACATGCTGGAAGTCACAGCCGCCGCAGAGCCCGGGACCGGCGTAGGGACAGGGCGGAACGACCCGTTCCGGCGCGGCCGAGAGCACCGAGACCGCATCGCCGCGCCAGAACCGGTCGCCGGCGGTGCCCTCGGTGATCTCGACGACGACCTGCTCGCCGGGCAGGGCGTGGCGTACGAAGACGACGCGGGAGGTGTCGTCGACCGGCACCCGGGCGACGAAGTGACCGCCGTGGGCGACCGGGCCGACCTCGACCTCGAACCGCCGACCGACGTACGACTCGCCCTTCGACGCCTTCGGCCGCGGCCGCCGCCCACGCGGCGGGGCGGACCGCCGGGGACGGCTCATCGCCGGCCGCTTCCGCGGCGCAGACCCGGCGCGAGCCAGTACTCCTCGCGCATCTCCTCGGCGCGCTCCTTGCCGGAGGCGAGCTGGTAGGGCACCGAGATGACCATGACGCCTGGGGTGAACAGCAGCCGGCCCTTGAGCCGCAGCGCGGTCTGGTTGTGGAGGAACTGCTCCCACCAGCGGCCGACGACGTACTCGGGGATGTAGACCGCCACGACGCCGCGCGGGTTGGCGTCGCGGATCGCCGAGGCGTACTCCACGACGGGGCGGATCAGCTCGCGGTAGGGCGAGTGGAGCACCTTCAGCGGCATCGGCAGGTTGCGCTCGTCCCACTGCTTGAGCAGCTCGGCGGTGTCGGAGTCGGTGGTCGAGACGGTCACCGCCTCGAGCACGTTGGGCCGGCTCGCCTGGGCGAAGGCCAGCGCGCGCAAGGTCGGCTTGTGGAGCTTGGACACCAGGACGATCGCGTGGACGCGGGTCGGCATGACCTTGTCCTGCTCGTCGGCGGCCAGCTCGCGGGCCACGTTGTCGTAGTGGCGCCGGATGCCCAGCATGACCACGAAGAAGAAGCCCATCGCGAGGATCGTGATCCAGGCGCCGGCGAGGAACTTGGTGATCAGCACGATCACCAGCACGACCGAGGTCATCCCGAGACCGAAGGTGTTGATCGCGCGCGACCGCTGCATCCGGCGCCGCTCGATCGGGTCGCGCTCGGTGGCCAGGTGGCGGGTCCAGTGGCGGATCATGCCCAGCTGGCTCAGGTTGAAGGAGACGAAGACGCCGACGATGTAGAGCTGGATCAGCTTGGTCGTCTGCGCCTCGAAGACGACGATCAGGGCGATCGCCAGCACGGCCAGGAAGACGATGCCGTTGCTGTAGGCGAGCCGGTCACCACGCGCGCCGAGGGCCCGAGGCGCATAGCCGTCCTTGGCCAGGATCGAGCCGAGCACCGGGAAGCCGTTGAACGCGGTGTTGGCCGCCAGGACCAGGATGATGCCGGTGACGGTGATGACGAAGTAGAAGCCCGGCGGGAAGTCGTTGAAGACCCCGGCGGCGATCTGCGAGATCACGGGGTGCTGCTCGTAGCTGTCCGGCACGGCGTTCCCGGCGGCGGTGCGGAGGTTGTCGAGAGCGTGCGGGTCGACGTAGCGGATGCTCATCTGCTTGGCGAGCACGATGATGCTCATCATCATCGTGACCGCGATCAGCGCGAGCAGCAGCAGGGTGGTGGCGGCGTTCTTGCTCTTCGGCCGCTGGAAGGCGGGTACGCCGTTGGAGATCGCCTCGACACCGGTCAGGGCCGCACAGCCCGAGGAGAAGGCCCGGGCGAGCAGGAAGACCAGCGCCACCTGGTTGAGGGTGCCCTCCCAGCCCTCCTCGGGCTGGATCTGGAGGTTCGCACTCTCTGCCTGCGGGAGGTTGCCGCTCAGCAGCAGCACCATCCCGTAGACGCCCATGCCGAGGATCGCGAGCATGAACAGGTAGGTCGGGATCGCGAAGAACGTGCCGGACTCGCGTACGCCGCGCAGGTTCATCGCGGTCAGCAGCACGACCGCGATCGAGGCGACCAGCACCTCATGACCGATCAGGCTGGGGATCGCGCTCGCGGCGTACTGGGCGGCGTTGGAGATCGACACCGCCACCGTGAGCACGTAGTCGACCAGCAGCGCGCTGGCCACCGTCACACCGGCCCGGCGACCGAGGTTGACGGTCGCCACCTCGTAGTCGCCACCGCCGCTGGGGTAGGCGTGCACGGTCTGGCGGTAGGAGGCGACCACGGTCAGCATCACCAGCGCGACCGCGAGGCCGATCTTCCAGGACCAGGCGTACGCCGAGGCGCCGGCGACCGCGAGCATGATGAAGACCTCGTCGGGCGCATAGGCCACCGAGGAGAGCGCGTCGCTCGCGAAAACCGGTAGCGCGATGCGCTTCGGAAGCAGCGTCTCGCCCAACTGCGAGCTCCGGAGCTTGCGACCGATCAGGATTCGCTTGGAGACATCACCAACACCCACAACCGCAGACGCTACGGCACGTCGCGGCTTCCGCGCGCTTCCGGATCGTCCGGCACGGCTGAACACGCCACTTTCGAGGGCGTAGGCGACGCACGGGCCCGGCGAATGCAATCATGACACGGTGCACGTAGTGATCATGGGCTGTGGCCGCGTCGGCTCGACCCTGGCCAGGAGCCTCGAGGACCGTAACCACACGGTCTCGGTCATCGACCAGAACTCGGACGCGTTCCGGCGGCTCGGGCCGGGGTTCAACGGCGACAAGGTCGCCGGGATGGGCTTCGACCGGGAGGTCCTGCTCAAGGCCGGCATCAAGCGGGCCGAGGCGTTCGCCGCGGTCTCCAGCGGCGACAACTCCAACATCATCTCCGCCCGGGTCGCGCGCGAGGAGTTCGGCATCCAGCAGGTCGTGGCCCGCATCTACGACCCCGGCCGTGCCGAGGTCTACCAGCGCCTCGGGATCAGCACCGTGGCGACGGTGAAGTGGACCGCCGACCAGGTGCTCCGCCGGCTGCTCCCGGCCGGCGCCGAGCCCGACTTCCGCGACATGTCGGGCAACATCCGCATCGACCAGGTCATCATGCCCGACTCCTGGGTCGGCGAGCGGACCATCAAGTTCCAGCGCCAGTCCGGCAGCCGAATCGCCTGGATCGACCGGCTCGGCGAAGGCATCCTCCCGGTCCGCGAGAGCGTGATCCAGGAGGGCGACGTGCTCCACATCGTCATGCGCGAGGAGAACACCGCGCAGGCGTACAAGACGATCAAGAACGGCCCCGAGGAAGACTGACGATGAGAGTTGCTATCGCCGGAGCCGGGGCCGTCGGACGGTCCATCGCCCGCGAGCTGATCACCAACGGCCACGAGGTGCTCCTCATCGACAAGAACCCGGGCTCGATCAAGCCCGAGCGGGTGGCCGACGCCGAGTGGCTGCTCGCCGACGCCTGTGAGCTCTCCTCGCTCGAGGAGGCCAGGCTCGACAACTGCGACGTGGTCATCGCCGCGACCGGTGACGACAAGGCCAACCTGGTCTGCTCGCTGCTGGCCAAGACCGAGTTCGGGGTGCCGCGCACCGTCGGCCGGGTCAACCACCCCAACAACGAGTGGCTCTTCACCGAGGCCTGGGGCGTCGACGTCAACGTCTCCACCCCGCGGATCATGTCCGCGCTGGTCGAGGAGGCCGTCACCGTCGGCGACCTGGTGCGCCTGTTCACCTTCCGGCAGGGCCAGGCCAACCTGGTCGAGATCACCCTGCCCGCCGACTCCCCCTACGTCGGCCAGCCCACCGGCCTGGTGCCGTTCCCGGAGAACTGCGCACTGGTCACGCTGCTGCGTGACGGCCAGGTCTACGTACCCACCCCCGAGCAGCCTCTCGAGCAGGGCGACGAGCTCCTCTTCGTCGTGCCCACCGAGAAGGAGGACGAGCTCGAGCGGCTCCTCGCTCCGACCAGCCACGGCGGCTAGGTTCCGTACGCAGCAACCCCTCGATCTCGGCAGGACACCAGTTGGCTCGCTCTCCCCTCCTCCAGACGCTTCGTCCTGTCCGGGGAAGGCTGGTCGGCAGCCTGCTGCTGATGGTCGTCTCGACCCTCGCCGGGCTGGTGCCGCTGATCGGGATCGTCGAGCTCGCCCGGATCCTGCTGCCCGCGGCTTCGGGGTCGCCCGTCGACGCGGGCCGCGCCTGGGTCGTGGTCTGGATCAGCGTGGCGGCGCTGCTGGTGCGCCTGGCGACGGTGCTCGGCTCCTCGTGGCTCTCCCACGTCGCCGACCTCGACCTCTCCATCCACCTGCGGCGCCTGCTGGTCGCCCGCCTCGGCCGGGTGCCGCTGGCGTGGTTCACCGAGCGCAACTCAGGCACGGTGAAGAAGGCGGTGCAGGACGACGTCGCCGCTCTGCACCATCTGGTCGCCCACTCGGTCATGGAGCTCACCGCGGCGATCACGCTGCCCTCGGTCGTCGCCGTCTATCTCTTCGTGGTCTCCCCACCGCTAGCCCTGGTGACCCTGGTGCCGCTCGCGCTCGGGCTGGTCGGGTTCCGGATCTCGATGCGGGGCGCGGGCGCGCTCTACCGCGACTACGACGCCGGCCTGGCCGAGCTGGCCGCGGCGACGGTCGAGAACACCGGCGGGATCGCCGAGATCAAGACGTTCGGCGCGACCGGTCAGGCCCACCGGCGGCTGGCCGAGGTCGCGACCCGGTTCGGCGGGTTCAACCGGGCCTGGATGCGTCACTCTGCCTTCGGGATGCTGCTCATGGAGCTCGCGCTGACACCGGCGCTGACCCTGGTCCTCGTGCTCGGCGGCGGGGTCTGGATGCTTCGGGCTTCGTGGATCACCGGGCCCGACCTGGTGCCGTTCCTCGTCCTCGGGCTGGCGATGACCGCGCCGGTCACCGTGGCCGGCTACGCCGCGCGCGAGCTGCGCGAGGCGACCGAGGCGGCCCGGCGGATCCAGCGGCTGCTGGCCGAGCCGGAGCTCCCGGAGCCGTCCTCCCCGACGCCGGTCCCGGCCTCGTCCCGCGTCGAGCTCCACGGCGTCTCCTTCGCCTACTCCCCCGGCGCACCGCCCGTGCTCCACGACATCGACCTGGTCCTCGAGCCGGGGACGGTGACCGCGCTCGTCGGCCACTCCGGCTCGGGCAAGTCGACCCTCGCGAAGCTGCTGCCCCGCTTCGCCGACCCCACATCGGGCCGGATCACAATCGCCGGGGTCGACCTGCGGGAGATGACGAGCGCGCAGCTCTACGAGCAGGTCTCCTTCGTCTTCCAGGACACCGGGCTGCTGCGTACCTCGATCCGGGACAACATCCGGCTCGCCCACCCGGAGGCGCCCGATTCGGAGGTTCGGCGCGCGGCGGAGGCGGCGCAGATCGCCGGCCGCATCGACGAGCTCCCGCGGGGCTACGACTCGGTGGTCGGCGAGGACGGCCAGCTCTCCGGTGGCGAGCGGCAGCGGGTCGCGATCGCCCGAGCACTCCTCTCCGACACCCCGATCCTGGTGCTCGACGAGGCCACCGCGGCCGCCGACCCCGAGTCGGAGGCGCTCGTCCAGCGGGCGCTGTCCCGCCTCGTCGCCGGACGTACGCTGCTGGTGATCGCCCACCGCCTCTCCACGGTCACCGCGGCCGACCAGATCGTCGTCCTCGACGAGGGCCGGATCGCCGAGCTCGGCACCCACGACGAGCTCCTCGCCCGGGGCGGGCGCTACGCCCGGCTCTGGGCCGCCGACCAGCGCGCCCACCCGGTGGACGGCCGGGCCCGGGAGGAGTCGGCATGATCATCATCGTCCGTCTGCTCGCGGACCTTCTCGACCACGCTCATCGACGCCAGCTCGCCCGGGTCGTGGCGATGTTCGTCGCCACCGGCGTGCTCCAGGGTCTGGCCTTCGCCTGCGTCGTCCCCGTCCTGGACGCCGCGCTGCGCCAGGACTGGGACGCCGCGACCACCTGGCTCGGGGTGCTCGCCGGGCTCTTCGTGGCCCATCACGTCGCGCTGACGGTCGGCAACCTGGACGGCTACGACCTGGCCTGCGACCTGCTCGACATCACCCTGGGCCGCCTCGGCGACCACACCGTGCGGCTGCCGCTGGGCTGGTACGCCCAGGACCGCACCGGACAGCTCTCCCGGATGGCCTCCAAGGGCGCCACCGACATCGCCTCGGTGCCGGGGCACCTGCTGCGGCCGCTGATCGCCGCCGTCGTCAGCCCGGTCACCGTGGTCGTCGCGATGGCGTTCCTGGAGTGGCGCCTGGCGCTCGCGCTCCTCGTGGGCGTCGTCGCGGTCCTGGCCACCACCCGGCTGCTGGCCGTGATCGTAGGCCGCGGCGAGGGCGCCTACGACGCGGCGATGGCGGAGGGCTCGGCGCGGGTGGTGGAGTTCGCGCTCAACCAGCCGGCTCTGCGCGTCTTCGGACGCACCGTCCACGGCAACGAGCTGGTCGAGGCGGCGCTGAAGCAGCAGAAGCGGGCCTCACGACGGCTCCTGGTCACCGGGTTCGGCGGCCTGGGGATCCAGCTCCTCTCCATCCAGGCGCTGCTCACCCTGGTGATCGCGCTGGCCGTCCACCTCAGCCTCGGCGGAACGCTGGCACCAGCCACGGCGATCGGCCTGCTCGTGCTCACCGTGCGGTTCGTCGAGTCGCTGATCGACTACGGCGAGCTCTCCAGCGCGCTGCGCATCGCCGAGGGCTCGTTGCGACGTGTCCTCGACGTGCTCGCCCTCGAGCCGCTCCCCGAGCCGGCCACGCCCGGCGAGCCGGCCGACAGCGGCATCGAGCTGCGCGAGGTCGCCTTCTCCTACGACGGCGCCACCCAGGTGCTCGACCAGGTGTCCCTCACGGTTCCGCCTCGCTCGCTCACCGCCGTGGTCGGGCCCTCAGGCTCGGGAAAGAGCACCCTGCTGCGTCTGGTCGCCCGGTTCCACGACGTGACGGCGGGCTCGGTGATGCTGGGCGGGGTCGACGTACGCGATCTCGGGACGGAGGCGCTGATGCGGCGCGTCTCGATCGTCTTCCAGGACGTCTACCTCTTCGAGGGCACCCTGCGCGACAACGTGATGATGTCGCGGCCCGACGCCAGCGAGGAGGAGCTGCGGGAGGCCGCCCGGCTGGCGCGCGTGGACGACATCGTCGAGCGGCTCCCCCACGGCTGGCAGACCCGGATCGGCGAGGCCGGCTCCACGCTCTCCGGCGGCGAGAAGCAGCGGGTCTCGATCGCCCGGGCGCTGTTGAAGGACGCCCCGGTCGTGCTCCTCGACGAGGCGACCGCCGCCCTGGACGCCGAGAACGAGGCCGCGGTGCAGGAGGCGCTCACCGCGCTGTCGGCCGACCGTACGGTCATCGTCATCGCCCACCGCCTCCAGACCGTCGTCGCCGCCGACCAGATCGTCGTCCTCGACGGCGGCCGGATCGTCGAACGAGGCTCCCACGCGGAGCTCCTGGCGCACGGCGGCCGCTACCTCGACTTCTGGCGCGAGCGTACGCAGGCCGAGGGCTGGCGCCTTCTCGCCGGAGAGTAGACACCGACGCCGGCCGCCGGGCCGCCCCGAGGACGGTCCGGTGGCCGGCGCCCCACCCGACTCAGAAGGCGTCGGGGTGCAGCCTCTCCGCGATCGTCCGCACCGCGGCGACGTTGCCGAGCGTGCCCGGGAACGTGTCCGGGGTGCGCAGCGCGACGAAGCGGTCCTCCTTGACGGCGGTGAGGTCGGGGAAGGTCCGGCGCAGGTACGTCTCGACCCGCTCGGCCTCGGCCTGCTCGCGCACGGCGAAGACGATGACGTCCGGGTTGCGCGCGGCGATCTCCTCCGGCGAGACGACCGCGGAGAAGAACTGCTCGAAGAGCTTCTCGTCCGGGCTGAAGACGTTCTCGCCGCCCGCGCGCTCGATCATGTCGTACTCCACCCCCGCGCCGATCGCGGAGAGCGTCTTGCCCTCGACGTAGAGCTGCGCCACGGTGGGCCGCGGGCGGTCCGCCACGGCCTTCTCGACGGCCTCGAGGTCGGCGCGGGTCTCGGCGACCAGCTCGTCGGCGGCCGCCGGGACCCCGAGGATGCTGCCGAGCGCCTCCAGGTCGGTGAACAGGTCCGTGACCTCGCCCGTGGCGCGGCGCTCGGGGCAGCCGCCGGCGGCGACGTACGTGGTCACGCCCGCGTCGGTGAGCTGGTCGATCGTGGCGAAGCCCTGCTCGGCGGTGAACTCGTACTCGGTCGGAGCGACGACGGCGTCGGGCTGCACGTCGAGCAGCTGCTCGCGGGCCGGTGGTGCGTCCGTGCTCAGCTCCGGCACGTCGCTCGCCTTCGCGGCGACGTCCTCGGGGAGCTCGTGCATGGCCGTCTGCGCCTGGCCGACGAGCCGGTCCGCGACCCCGAGGCGCACGAGCAGCTCGGTCTGGGCCGGGCTGAGCCCGACGATCCGCTCGGGAGCGGACTCGACCGTGACCTGGCGTCCGCAGTTCTCCACGGTCACCGGGTAGCCCTCGGCGGCCTCACCGGCAGCCGCCGCGTCGTTCGTGACGCCGGTGCCGCCGCACCCGGTCACGGCCAGGAGCATGAGCGCCGCGACCGGGACGGTGCGCAGCAGTGGGGTGGTGTTCATGTGTTCCTCTCTCGGGCCCGCGCGGACGTCCCGCGCAGGAGCAGGTGTGGGGTGCCGGCCTCCGGATCGGTGATCCGGCTGGCCTCGACACCGAAGACCTCACGCACCAGGTCCGGCGTGAGGATGTCGGCGGGCTCGCCCAGCGCGACGACGCGCCCGCGGTCGAGCACGGCGACGCGGTCGCAGTACGCCAGCGCGAGGTCGAGCTCGTGCAGGGCCACCACGGTGGTGATGCCGAGCTCCGCGACGGTGTGCATCAGCTCGAAGCGGTAGGAGACGTCGAGGTGGTTGGTGGGCTCGTCGAGCAGCAGGAGCTCCGCCTCCTGGGCGATCGCCCGGGCGAGCAACGTACGCTGCCGCTCTCCGCCCGAGAGCCGGTGCACCGGCCGGTCGGCGAGCGCGGAGACGCCCGCCAACGCCATCGCCCGGTCCACGACCAGCCAGTCCGCGGCACTGTCACGGCCGAGCACCCCGCGGTGCGGCGTACGTCCCAGCAGCACGCTCTCGGCGACGGTGAGCCCGAACTCGTCCGGCGGCTCCTGGGCCATCACCGTGACCCGGCGCGCGATGTCGCGGCGGGTCATCGTGGCCACGTCGGTGCCGTCGAGGCGGACGTGGCCCGCGGCCGGCCTGAGGGCGCCGAAGCAGGCTCGCAGGAGCGTCGACTTGCCGCTGCCGTTCGCCCCCAGCAGGCCGAGGACCTCGCCCGGCTCGACCACGACCGAGGCCGCGGTGACGACCTCGCGACTGCCCCGGTTCAGGGTGAGGTCCAGCGTCTCGAGCCTCATCGCGCCATCCCCTGCTCGTCGGCGGCCCGGCCGCGCATCAGCCACAGGAAGAACGGCACCCCGATCAGCGCGGTGATGATGCCCAGCGGCACCTCGGCGGGCGCCGAGACCGTCCGGGCGATCAGGTCGGCGCCGCACAGGAACAGGGCGCCGCCGAGCACCGCGACCGGGACGATGCGCCGGTGGTCGGAGCCGACCAGCACCCGGGCGATGTGCGGGACCACCAGGCCGACGAAGCCGATCCCGCCCGCGACGGCGACCACGGTGCCGGTGAGCAGCGCGGCGGCGAGCAGCAGGACCGACCGCAGCCGGTTGACCCGGACGCCCAGCGCGGTGGCCGTCTCGTCACCCACCTGCAGCGCGTTGACGGCGCGTCCGGTGGTCACCGAGACGCCGAGAGCGACCACGAGGGCCACCAGCGGTCCGGCCAGGTCGGTCATCGTGGCGGCGGAGACGGAGCCCAGCAGGAAGAACATCACGCTGAACACGTTCTGCGCCTCGGTCGTGAGCGTGAGATAGCTCGTGATCGCGCTGAAGAAGGTGCCCAGCGCGACCCCGGTCAGCACCAGTCGCTGCGGGGCGATGCTGCCGTTCTTGTACGCCACCGCGAACACGGCCGCGGTCGCGACCGCGGCGCCCAGGAACGCCGCGGTCCCGACCCAGGCACCGACCGCCGCCGCGCCCAGGACCACGACGGAGACCGCGCCCACGCCCGCGCCCGAGGAGACGCCGATGATCGCCGGCTCGGCCAGCGGGTTGCGTACGACTGCCTGGATGAACACCCCGGCCAGGCTCAGTGCCGCCCCGGCCAGTGCGGCGAGCAGCGCGCGGGGCAGCCTGAACTGCCACACCACCTGGTCCTGGAGCACGGTGTAGGTGCCGTCGCTCATCCACGGCATCCCGGGCAGCAGGTGACCGGTGACCAGACGGGCGGCGTCGAGCGCAGTCAGGTTCACGGTGCCCGACGACGCGGACAGCGCGACGACCACGGCGAGGGCGGCGGCGAGGCCGATGGTCAGCAGCCGGGCGCGCCATCTGCGCCGGGCGATGACGGCGGGGACCTGGCCGGGGGTCCGGGGCTTCTCTGCCGGCGCCTGGTCCGTGGTCACGGCGATGTCGGTGGGGGTCATCACGCTCCTGTGGGTTGGTGAGCTGAGTCGAGGGCGAAGTCGAGGACGGCGGCGGCGAAGTCGTGCACGGAGTCGAGGTGGTTGCCGCCGTGCCCCATCCGCGGGCGGTGGCTACGTACGACGTCGGCGCCGCGCGCCGTGAGCACCTCGGCGAGGCGGTCGGTGGGTGCGGGGGCGACCCGGGAGTCCTCCGCGAACGTGGTCAGCAGGAAGCGCGGCCACTTCCGGCTGGGATAGCGGACGGCGCGCGCGAACGGCGAGTAGTCGTCCATCGCGGCTCGCACCGCGGCGTCGCCAGGGTCGCCGAACTCCTCGCTCCAGTGCCGCGCGCCGGGGTGCTCGGTGAAGCGGTGCGGGTCGAGGGGTGCGGCCGTGCAGGCGACCCCGGCGACGAGGCCCGGCTCGGCGAGCGCCGCGGAGACGGCGACCAGCCCGCCGAGCGAGGCCCCGGCGAGCACCAGCCGGTGCGGGCGGGTGAAGCCGAGGCGTACCAGCTCGCGGGCGACGGTGACGGCGTCGGCGACCGTACGTGCCTTGCCCGCGCCCTGTCCGGCGGTGTGCCACGGGGTGCCGGCTCCGCCGCCACCGCGCAGCCGGGCGGTCACGTGCAGCCCGCCGAGCTCGCACCAGGCGGCGACCGAGGGCTCGAAGCGAGGCAGGTCGACCACGCCGAAGCCTCCGTAGACCTCGAGGAGGGTCGCGCCGCCCGGCTCTCCGGTCAGGACGAGCTCGATCTCGGCGCCGTCGTCCGCGGTCACCGTGGTCAGCCGGGACGGCGGGCCGTGGTTCGTCGAGCGCGCGGCCTCCTCGGCCGGCAGCACCCGCGGTGCCCCGGCCGGCGACTCGGTCCGCACCCAGGCGCGGTCCCGCGCCCAGACCAGACCCGAGACGGTACGCACCGCCTGCTGCTCCGAGATCGCCACGGTCTCTGTCGGCACGAGGACCTCGCCGTCGGCGGTGAGGCGGACCAGGACCGAGTGGCCGTCCCGGACGAGGTGGACCAGGCCGCCGCCGGGAACGGCCTGGGCGTGTACGGGCAGCCCGGGCAGCGTCTCGAGCCGGCATCGTGCCGGTGCCGGTCCGGGCAGCCGGAAGCTCACCAGCTCCTCGCCGGTCACCGCCAGCACCGTGTCGCCGGCCGCGGTGATGCTGCGGACCCGGGGAAGCTCGAGGATCTCCGCGCCGTCGGTGCCGACCAGCCGGGTCCGCTCCCCTCCGGTCCGGGCGACGACCACGCCGACACCGTCACCGACGCCGATCGGCGTCGTGCGCTCGCCGGCGTCGGCGACGAACAGCGTCCGCGCCGGCTCTCCGGGCTGGACCCGCAGGCAGCGACCGGCGGCGTCGACGAGGACCAGGCCCTCGTCGTCCCAGGCCATCCGCGCGTGCCTGACGGCCACCCCCTCGACCTCCGTCACCTTTCGCGACGCCGTGTCCGCCAGCAGCACGCGCCCGTTCTCGGAGCCGTCGTCGCTGACCTCGACGGCGACCAGGCGCCCGTCCGGTGACGGTGCCGCGGCTTGGATCCGTGCGCCCGGGTCGAACACGACCCCGCTGTCCTCGTTCACCAGGACCGGCAGCAGGTCACCAGGGCACCGTGAGAGCCGGAACCGGCCCATCGGCAGCCCCGGGCGGCCTGCCCGTTCCGCACGACGCAGCGCGTCGTGAACGCTCGCGCGGGTCACCGTCCGACCCCGTCGACCTGTGCCTCGGGCGCCCTGATAACGGCCAGGTGGCCTCCCTCGTCGAAGGGTGATCCCAGGTCCAGGGTCGACTCGATGCCTGAGCCACGGACGAGATGGAGCTGGCCGTCGCCTCCGCGGGTGACCGCGGCCAGGTCGGCCGAGACCAGCGCGAGGGCGCGCCGCTGCGCCGACCGGTCGCCCACCGGGTCCCAGGGCGCGACCCCGGGCCGCGGAGCGGCGCTCATCGGCGGCAGCTCTACCTCGCTGAGCCGGCCGTCAGCGAGCATCGCCAGCCGGTCGCCGTCGGGGTGCACGATCGTCCAGGCGACCGTTCCGTCGAGCGCGTCCGGCCGGAACACCAGGCCGTCGCCGGTCCGGGTCACCTCGGCGGAGCCGTCCAGGCTCCAGCGCACCAGGTGGTTCGTCCAGGTGTGCCACTGCGCCGCGTCCGCGTCGGCCCCACGGACGGCGGCGACGATTCCCGCGGCCGGGTCGAGCCGCAGGAAGTACGCCCGTCCCGGAACCGGCCACGGCCAGGTCTCGAGGCGCTCGGGTCGTCCCCCGGTGACCCGCAGCCGCTCGATGCCCGCCTCGGTGGACAGGTGGACGACGCCGGACCGGTGGTCGACGGCGTCGCCGTGGCCGAGATCTCCGGCCAGCTTCAGGCGTTCGCCGCGTACGACCGGGCAGTGGGGGTCGGCCCGGAGCAGGTCGCTCAGCGCGATCACCTCCGCCTCGCCGGGCTCGCGGTGCCGCAGCACGACCATGGGCTCGCCTGTTCCGGTATCCGGAACGATCACGACGCCGGGCTCGCCGGTGCGGACCCGCACCCGCACCGCGGTGGTGCCGCTCGCGTCGGCCAGGTCGACGACCGTGACCAGATCGCTCCACGGCTCCCACGAGGCGCCGAGGCCGGTCGTGACCACGACGTAGCGACCGGTCGGGTCGCAGGCGAGGTGCTCGGCGGGGATCGCGATCGGCACTCTGCGGGCCTGACCTGCGCCGTCGAGCACCACCAGCGTGCCGAGGGCGTCGTCGGCGAACACCGCCCGCGCGCCCCCGGGGGCGCCCGCCGGGAGCGTCAGGACGCCGGCGTGCTCGGCCAGCGTGGCGCTCGACCAGGGGCCGGGCAGGGCGCCAGGATCGAAGGTCCGCCAGCGGCCGGCGCGGTGGTCTGCGAGGACCAGTGTGGGGTTCATGGTCGGAACACTACTGGTATTGGGAATGATTCTCATATACGTTTTGCCGCTGTCCGCACCAGCGGGCCCCGGCGACGCCGGGTCGAACGATCCGACAGAGGAGATACCGATGAACAACGACATCGTGAGCGAGATCGAGGACACCGAGCAGCTGGCGCACCTGTCCGCGTCCCACTCGAACGCGCTGGTCGAGAACCCCTTCGACTGATCGCAGACGGGTGAGCACCACGTGCCGTTCGGGCGAGCTGGCCACCGTCTGATCGCGGGGGCGCCGGGCTGACGAGCCCGGCGCCCCCGGCCCTTCCCCCACCATCGACCACCGAGCAGCCAGGAGCCCCGATGTACCCCAGACACGACTGGCGTCCACTCCCCGCCGCCCGCGGCGAGGTCCGCCTCTCCCCCGACATGCCGGCGCTGCGTACCGGCTCGGGCGACTTCCTCCGGCTGCACGACCTGCCCGGACCCGGCCGGGTCCCGACCTACCGCTACCTCCTGCGCGTACGCCGCGCCGCGCTCGAACGCGAGGAGCGGGTCCGCGCCTCGCGGTGGCCCCAGGGCCGGCGCGAAGTGCTCGTCCTCGGCCGCGACCGGCTCAGCCGCACGCTGGCCGCCGAGCTGGCGCGCTCGGGTGCCGACGTCCGACGCACCGACGGGAGCGACCACGGAAGCGGGCGGACTCCGCGTGCTGATGCCGTCGTGGACGTACGCGAGGCTCCGCAGCGCTCCGAGCCCGACGAGCGCCTGGAGCAGCTCGTCAGCGGTGGAACGGTGCTCCTGCGCGGCCGGCGCGAGGGCAGCCGGATGCTGATCTTCCCGCTCGCCGTCGACGGCAGCGAGGCCACCCCCGACCAGGTCAGCCGCCGCCGGCTGGCCGCGTCCCCCGCCGCCCCCGAGCTCTCCTCGTGGCTCTCCAGCAGCCGCCACGACCCCCGGCCGCTGGCCCGGGCGACCCTGACGCTCACGGTCGCGCGCTGCCTGTCGATCCTGGAGGACTGGGCGGCCGAGGATCCCGCCGTCGCCGAGCACCGGCGCCTGCTGCGCGTCATCGGGGACGGTCTGCGCGAACGTACCCACACGGTCCTCGGGTTCGACGAGCCGGCGCCTCGCCCGCAGGGACCCACCCGGTGACCGATCCCGAGGTCGTTCCCTTCCCGGTCGGCACCCGTGACGGCGTCGTCCTCGGCGGCTGGCTGGCCCGCGCGATCGGCGCCGCCCGGGCCGTGGTGCTCGTGCGCACGCCGTACGACGCCCAGGCCCACCTGCCGCTCGCCCGGTCGCTGGCCCGTCGCGGCTTCGACTGCCTGGTCCAGGACGTACGCGGCCGCTACACCTCCGGCGGCGGCTGGCGGCCCTACGCCGCCGAGGCCCTCGACGGCGTCGACACCATCGACGCCCTGCATCAGCGCTGTCCGCGAACCCCTGTGGTGGCCTACGGCGCCTCCTACGCCGCCCACACCGCCCTCGAGACCGCGCGCGTGGACCGCCGGATGAGCCGGGTGGTCGCTCTGGTGCCGGCGCTCGGCCCTCACGAGACCGCGTACTCCGTCGACGGGACCCCGCAGCACCTGGACCGGCTCGGCTGGTGGGCGATCCACGGCTTCGGCCGCCGGGCCGAGCCCGCGCTGGCGCCCGAGGTCCTCCGGGCCGCGACCGCCGTCGCGGACCGCGAGGGCCCGATGGCTGCCGCGGCCGGTCTCGGCTGGGAGCCGACGCGCCTGGACGCCTTCGGCGACCTCTGGACCACCCCGGCGCTCGACCTGGCCGACCACTTCGGCGACGCCACCGCGCCGCTCCTGGTGGTCACCGGCGATGCCGACCCGTTCGACGCGTACGCCCGCCGGCTGGCGGCCGGGTGGGGCTCCCGCAGCGGAGCGCAGAGCGCCCTGGTCAGCGGCCCCTGGGGCCACGACCTCGGCACCACTGAGCCCGCGCTCCGGGCGGCGTACGACGCTGCCGGCTCCCCCGGCCGCACCATCCTGCGCTGGCTCACCGACGGCGAGCCCGCACCCGGCCAGGAGCTCCGGCTCGATGTCGCCTCCCGGGCCTGGTCCGAGCGGCCACTCGTGACCACGACGACGCCCGCAACCGAGAGAGGACACGCATGACCGGGTCACCGACAGCGATGCCGCCGCTGGACGTCGAGCGGCTGGTGGACAAGGAGACCGGGCTGATCCGGCGGGTGCGCGAGGTGCTCCGCCCCGAGCGGGCGCCGCTGCGCTACACCTCGCTGACGGCCGAGGTCTCCGACGCACGCTGGCTCGGCGACTGGCCGGCCGACCGGGTCTCGCTCGGCACCACCTTCGGAGACGTCGCCGGGGCCCGGATCGCCGCGATCGCGGAGGGGGTCGAGCGCTACTGCGGCAACTTCATCCCGGACGGGCTCGACCCGGCCGAGTTCCGCCTCGGGTCCGCCGCCGAGCTGAGGGACCAGGGCGAACCTGTCATCGAGCTCGATGACCTCCCCTCGTGGAGCGCCGATCAGCTCGCCCGCCCCGACTTCCCCTATCGCGTGCTCGACGACCAGGTGCCGACGCTGTGGAGCCGCTGCCGCGAGCAGCCGGTCACCGGCTACGCCGAGGACGCGGCCGACGTGTGGATGCCGCACGCCCTCGTCGGCCTCAACTGGCGCCAGCGCCGGTTCGCCCACCTGGACCGCGTCTTCCACCTCAACTACGCCGGCATCGCCACCGGGCAGGGCGCCGCCGACGCCCACGACCGCGGGCTTCTCGAGGTCGTCGAGCGCGACGCCCTCGAGGTGTGGTGGCACCACGGCGGACCGGCGCGCGGGATCGACACCGCGTCGGTCTCAGGCCTGAGCGCCGACCTGGAGGGAGCGCCCCTCGACGTCCACGTCGTCCAGATGCCCACCGAGCTGGCCCCTGCCATGGCCGCCCTCGTGCGCGACCGGGAGACGGGTGTCTACGCGGCGGGCTTCTCGGCCTCCACCGACCCGGTGCGGGCCGTACGCAAGGCCGTTCTCGAGGCGGTCCACACCTGGATCTACACCCTCGGCTGCCGCGACGCCGACGGCTGGGTCTTCCAGGCCGTACGCGCCGGGCTGATGGCTCCCGGCCTCTACCTCGACCATCGTGAGGACCGCCGCTACCTCGACGCCGCGGGACCGGACTTCGCGAACGTCCGCGACCTCGGCGCCCACGTCCAGGTCTGGCTCGATCCCCGGGTGCACCGGCTCGCGGAGCGGTTCACCGCACCGGCCCTCGGCACGGTGCCCGTCTTCGAGGTGCCGGCCACCGACGTCGCCGAGGTGCGCCGCCGGCTCCACGAAGGCGGTCACCGGGTCATCACCCGCGACCTCACCACGCGCGACGTGGCGCAGACGCCGCTGCGGGTCGTCCGCACCTTCGTCACCGGCCTGGTGCCGAACGCCCCCGCCGCGTTCCGCTACCTCGGAATGCCGCGCTTCGGCGAGGCCGCGCGACAACGGGGCTGGGCCCCGGCCGACCCCGACGAGCCGCTGGCCCTGTGCCCGCCGCCGCACATGTGAGCGGCAGCCGACCATGACCTCGAGCCTGGCGCTCCTCGAGAGCGCCTTCTCCCCCGACCTCCCGGGCGCTCCGCTGCCGCCGGGGCCGCGCGCGAACCGCTGGCCAGGCGAGCCGGTCGAGGTCGGCGGCGCGGCAGCGACGGCCGTCCACCGGCTGTGGCGGGCGCGTGGCCATCATCCGCGCCCCGACGGGACCCTGACATCCGTCCCGCGCCGGGCGGTGCCCTCGGCGGGCGGCTGCTACCCGGTGCAGTGGCACCTGGTGGTGCCTCCCGGCCGTGGCGGCCACCTCCGGCCGGGGCGCTACGTCTACCATCCGGAGACCGAGCATATGGTGCGCCGGCTCGATCCGGGCAGCCCGATCCCGCCGGGCCCAGCCGAGATCGTCGTCACCGTTCAGCCCGGCCGCACCTTCGGCCGCTACCGTCACCGGGCCTGGCCGCTGTGGGTCGCCGACGCGGCGTACGCGCTCGAGGCGCTGCTGCTGCTGGTCCCGGGGGCACACCTGCCCGAGGACTGGTCAGATCTCGCGCTCGCCCACCACACTCTCGGCCTGCCCCGCGCGACCCAGACGGCGTGGTGGCTCGAGCGTGGCCTCGCACCCGAGATCGCCCTGGCCCGGATCAGGCTTCCGCTCGCACCTCACCTCGACGAGGTCGCGTGCTCCGCGATGAGCTCGCGGCGCAGCCCGGCGCTCGATCGCTTCGACCGCCGCTGCTCCCGGGGCGCCGCCTCGCCGGACGTCGCCGAAGTGGCCCGGCAGAGCGGTCAGTCCTGGGTGCTCGGCGCCGACCGTGTCGTCTCCTGGGAGCGTCCCGAACGTCTCGACGGCGTCGGCTACGCCCGGCTGTGGCAGCTCCACCGCGAGGCCGCCCGGCACACCTACGCCCTGAACGCCCGAGGCCACGGCGTCCGCGCCGTCTCCGGGTTCTGCACACCGCCGGCGGGCTCACCGCCGCTGGTCCATGCCCTCGCCATCCTCGAGAACGGAGCCGACGGATGATGGTCGACACCCTGCTGCTGCGCACCGCGCTGCGACATCCCGGACCCGCCGCGACCACCGTCGGACTGCAGGTCCTGGTGACCGCCACCCACCTCCCTCAGGCCTACGCCCTGGCGCAAGGACTGTTCGCCGTGGTCGACGGCGACGAGGACCGCGCGGTGGCGGCAGCGGTGTGGATCGCGGGGATCGTGGCCGCACGCTGGCTCCTGTCGTGGATGCAGGCGCGCGCCGCGGCACGGCTGGGAGAGGACGTACGCCTCGCCGTGCGCGACGAGGCGCTGCGCGGCGTCCTGGTGCCAACGGCCCTGCACGACCCCGGCCGGCGCGACGGCGGTGTCCGCACGGCGCTCGTCGACGGGGTCGACGGGGTCGACGCGTACGTCACCCGCTACCTGCCGGCCCTGGCCGAGGCCCTCGTGCTGATCCCGGTCGTGACCGTCCTGCTGGTTCTCGTCCACCCGCTCACCGGCCTCGCTGCCGGTCTGGCGGCCGCCGCCGCGCTGCTGGCTCCGCTGCTGTGGAAGCGGCTCATGCGCCGGCGCTCCGACGACCACTGGGACACCTACGAGGGCCTGGGCTCCGACCTGCTCGAGGCCCTCCGCGGGATGTCGACGCTGCGCCTGCTCGGCCAGGTCGGGACGACGCGTGCCCGGATGGCCCGGCGGAGCCACGACCTGCACCGCGCGACGGTGCGGGTGATGCGTACGTCGCTGCTCGACACCGCGCTCATCGACCTCGCCGTCCAGGGTGGCACCCTCGCGGCCGCCGGCCTCGCCCTCGTGGCCAGCGTGAACGGGAGCGGGGTGCCGCCCGCCGAGCTCTACCTGGCACTCATGCTCGTCAGCGAGGTCTTCCGGCCCATCCGGGACCTCGCCGGCGCCTGGCACGCGGGCTATCTCGGCACCTCCGCCGTCCCGGCGCTGCGAAGGCTCGGCGTCGGCCGGGACCACGGCACCGGGACGAGCGGCCCGGCCGAGGACGACCGGCAGCCATCCCCCGGAGCGGCGCTCGTCCTCGACGACGTCTCGTTCGCCTACCCCGACGGACCGGCGATCCTCGACGGCGTCCATGCCGCCTTCGAGCCCGGCGCGGTCACCGCCGTCGTCGGCCCGAGCGGCGCCGGGAAGACCACCCTCCTCGACCTGGTCCTCACCCACCTCTCCCCCACCAGCGGCCGGGTCCTCCTCGGCGACCGCCCGGTGCGTACCTCCGATGTCGCGGTGGTCTCGCAGCGGCCGGTGCTCTTCGAGGGAACCGTCCGCGAGAACCTCCGCGTCTCCCGCCCCGACGCGAGCGATCCGGACCTGTGGGAGGCATGCGCGGCGGCCGGCATCGAGGAGGAGGTACGCCGCCTCCCCGCGGGCCTCGACACCCCGATCGCCAGCGCCGGAGCGAGCCTGTCCGGCGGTCAGCGCCAGCGGATCGCGCTGGCCCGGGCCGTCCTCTCGGACCGGCCGATCCTGCTCGCCGACGAGCCGACCAGCGCCCTCGACCCGGCCGCGGCACGCACCGTCACCGCCACGCTCGCACGGCTCTCCGCCGACCGCATCGTGGTCGTGGTCGCCCACCGCGAGGAGTCGCTCGACGGGGTCGAGCGCGTCCTCGAGCTCGCTGACGGGCACCTCACCCCGCTGCTCGACGGGAGCCACGTATGACCGCCACGACCGCGCGGCCCCTCACCGGCCTGCTCGGACACCTGGGCAGCGAGCGCCGCGCCATCGCCGCCACCATCGTGCTCGTCGCCGTCAGCCAGGTGTGCCTGGGGGCGATCTCGGTGCTGCTGGCCGCCGCCGTCGGCCATGCCGTCGTGCTCCGCAGCGCGCCCCCGGGCTGGCTCTGGGCACTGCTGGCCGGTCTCGTGGTTCTCCGGGCAGTGTTGACCTGGGGCGAGATGGACGCCTCCCACGCGCTCGCGTTCCGGGTGCTCGCCCGGCTCCGGATGGCGCTCTTCGACCGCTATGCGGTCGCGCT
Source organism: Nocardioides luteus (assembly GCF_015752315.1). Classification (NCBI taxonomy): domain Bacteria; kingdom Bacillati; phylum Actinomycetota; class Actinomycetes; order Propionibacteriales; family Nocardioidaceae; genus Nocardioides; species Nocardioides luteus. The sequence goes on along the minus strand of NZ_JADOVJ010000001.1, from coordinate 2,375,089 downwards.
GCCGACCAGACGTCGCGAGAACGTCGGCCGGGCCGCATCGACCGCGATGAGCGACACCGAGCGTCTGGAGTTCTTCTACGCCCACACCGTGGCCCAGCTCGTGGCCGCGGCCGTCAACGCGCTCCTCGGCTTGGTCCTCCTCGCCGTCGTGGAGCCGGTGCTCGCGCTGGTCACCCTCACCGGGCTCGCGCTCGTGCTCTCGACCGTTCCGCTCGGCGGGCGCCGTTTGGAGACGCTCGGAGGCGAGGTGGTCGAGGCGACCGGCGCCCTCTCCGACCGTGTCGTCGACGTGCTCGGCGGTCTGCGCGAGGTGCTGGGCTACGGCATCCACGGACCGGTGCGCCGTCAGATCAGGGAGACCGGCGCCGCGGCCGCCCGGGCGGCGGGCAGGCTCGAGACCACCCATCGCGTTCTCGCCGGCGCGCGCGAGGCCGCGGTGACGCTCGTCGGCGTGGGCGTGCTGGTCGGCGTCATCGGCCGTGACGTCGCCGCCGAGCAGGTCGCCGCCCTCGTCGTCCTCGCGCTCGCGACGGTCGCACCGGTCGCCGAAGCGGCCGCCACCTGCGCCCGGCTGCCCGCCCTGCGTGCTGCCGCCGCTCGCGTCGGCAAGGAGCTCGCCCGCCCGGCCGCGCTCACCCGTGACACCCCGGTGGCCGCTCCGCCCGAGGGACCGCTCGGCCTCGTGATGAGCGAGGTGGGCTTCGGCTACGACGACCGCCGGGTGCTCGACGGCTTCGACCTGACCATCGCTCCCGGCGAGCACGTGGGCCTCCGCGGAGCCTCCGGAGCGGGGAAGTCCACCGTGGTGGCCCTCGCCGGCCGGCTCTGGGACCCGGACACCGGGACCGTCGCGCTGTCGGACTCCGACTCGCGCCAGGTGGCGATCTCGGCGGTCGACGACGTCGACCTGCGGGCCGCGCTGGCCGTCGTCGAACAGGACGGCGCACTCTTCAGCGGCACCGTGCGCGAGGCCGTCGCCGCCCCGTCGACGACCGACGCCGAGATCGAGGACCTGCTCGCCCGCCTCGGGCTCGCGGGTACGGTCACGCCGGGGAGCCACATCGGCGAGGGCGGCCTCCGCCTCAGCGGCGGGCAGCGGGCCCGGCTACGGCTGGCGCGTGCCGTCCTGCACCGCCCGCGGATCCTCATCCTGGACGAGCCGACCGCCGACCTGGACGAGGCCTCCGCCCGGCTGGTCACCGACCTGCTCGGCACGGTCCCGGCCACGATGCTGGTGGTCTCCCACCGCCACCGGACCCTGGGCGCGATGGACCGGGTCGTCGACATCGTGCCGCCCGAGCCCTCTGCAGACCCCGGAAACCCCCGCAGAGCCCGTAACCACGCGGGACACGCGGCGCGTGAACGTTGAAGATCCCCAGGTCTGGCCTACGCTGGCGACGAGCCGCATCTCGTCAACCTTTGCGGCTCGGATCAACGATTAAAGGAGATCGCATGAACCGCACCGACCTGGTGAGCGAAATCGCCAAGCAGGCCGAGATCACCCAGACGCAGGCCTCCGCCGCCCTGGGTGCCGCCATCGAGGCGATCAGCGCGGCCGTCGCTGACGGCGACAAGGTCACGCTGCCCGGCTTCGGTACGTTCGAGTCGCGCGAGCGCTCGGCTCGCACCGGCCGCAACCCGCAGACCGGCGCCGAGATCAAGATCCCGGCCTCGAAGGGCCCGGCGTTCAAGGCCGGCTCCGCATTCAAGGAGCGGGTCGCCAAGGGCTGAGTCCCTGGACACCTGAGAAGGGCCGGATCGATTCGATCCGGCCCTTCTCGCGTTTTCCTATCACCAGCCTCGCACTATCATGTAAGTGATAATCGTTCTCATGAGGATTAGAGGTTGAGCATGGCTAGCAGGTCATCGGACGTACGCCCCAAGATCAAGCTCCGTTCCACCGCAGGCACGGGCTACACCTACATCGGCATGAAGAACCGCCGAAACACTCCCGACCGGATCGTGCTCCGCAAGTACGACCCGGTGGTGCGGCGCCACGTCGAGTTCCGCGAGGAGCGCTGACACTGGCGGCACTCCGTGACGCCCTCTGGTGATCATGGCTCCCGATGCACGACGGCGCCGAGCCCCGACAAGGGACTCGGCGCCGTCGGCGCGTCTGATCAGCCCTGCCGGGCCTTCAGCCGTGGGTTCAGCTTGTTGATGACGTAGACCCGGCCGCGGCGGCGTACGACCTGGGACCCGGGCTGGTTCTTCAGCGACCGGATGGAGTTGACGACCTTCATGGGGACTATCCCTTCGTGCTCGTGTAGGGCAGCAGCGCGACCTCGCGGGCGTTCTTGATCGCCTTGGTGACGGCGCGCTGCTGCTGCGGGGTGAGTCCGGTGACGCGGCGGGAGCGGATCTTGCCGCGGTCGGAGATGAACGTACGCAGCAGCTGCACGTCCTTGTAGTCGACGTAGGTCACGTCTGGTGCCAGCAGCGGCTTGCGCCGCTTGCGGACGGGGGACGGTGGTCGCTTGGGCATCTGATCGTTTCCTTCCAGCGGAGTCTCAGCGGAGCTTGGCGGGGTCGACGTAGCCGCGCTGGACGGCGCGGACCAGGCGACGGGGCACGTCGTGGGTCTCTCCGTCGACGGTCACCGGCACGAGCGCGACCGGGGTCGCCTTCCAGCTCGAGCGGCGGTGGCGGGTGTTGCTGCGCGACATCTTGCGCTTCGGTACGGCCATGGCGGCCTCCTTCGGTGGTTGATGCGGGTCCGGGTCAGGCGGCGCGGCCGATGGGGCCGAGCCAGTCCTCGAGCCCGTCCCAGGACTCCTCCCAGATCTGACCGCGCTGGGCGATCTCCTGGTCGGTGAGCAGGGCGCGCTCGAAGGCGCGCGGGATCTCGTCGGCCTCCTCGTCGATGCCGACCACGACGATCCGGGTGAGCCGATCGGTACGACCCCACTTCTGGGTCGAGCCCACGCTCGCCTGGCCGCCGGCTCCGTCCCACACGCAGATGTCGTCGGGCCGGGTCGGCACCCAGAAGCAGCCGCGCGAGCGACGCGGGCCGCCACCCAGGATCTCCAGCTCGTCCTGGAACCGGATCGGATGGATCGGACGGTCGGAGCGCAGGTCGAGCCGCCATGCACCGCCCTCGGGCAACGGCGGCAGCTCGTTGCGGCGCACCTCCGCGACCCAGGCCTCCACCGCGTGGTGGCGGTGCACACCGGCGACCAGGCCGGCGGCGTCGAGGAGCGAGGGGTCGGTCACCACCGGCGTACGCGGCCGGGCGAGGGTCGCCACCAGCGACTCCTCCTCGGGCTCGGGGGTCTCCGTGAGGCAGACGACGTCGGCGTACTCCACGATCGCGCTGGCGACCTCGGCGACGCCACGGCGGTCGTCCTCGGAGGTGGCGAGACCGCGCTCGTCGAGGAGGTCGGGACCGAGCAGGTCCTCAGCCACCGTCGTGCCCTCGAGCGCCGCGACGACGGCGGAGATGCCGATGTGCGGGGCCGTCCGGGGCGCCCAGGCGAGCACCCGGCAGACCTGGACCGCCTCGGCGGCGACCGGAAGGCAGGCCACGATGCTCCCCCAGCGGCTCTGGGCGGCGAGGCGCTCGAGCGTCGGCACGATGTCCTCGCGGATGGCGCAGGCGACGCAGGCGTGGGCGAGGTTGATCTCCTCGTGCTCGATCACCCCGGTGACGTCGCTGACGACACGGGTGAGCAGCTGGCGCTCGGGGTCGATGACATGGCGGACCGTGACCGCGTCGGGCAGGCCGAACTGGAGCGAGATGGTCGCCGAGAGCATCGCGCCCTCCTCGACACCGCTCACCAGGATCACCGGCACCTTGGGGCGCGACAGGTTGCGGGGCGACCGCGGACGCGGCGTACTCATCGATCGCGCCCGTAGCGGCGCTTGAAGCGCTCGACCCGGCCCTCGGTGTCGACCACGCGGCCGCGGCCGGTCCAGAACGGGTGGCTGGCGCTGGAGACGTCGACGTCGACGACCGGATAGGTCTCGCCGTTCTCCCAGGTGACCCGCTCATGGTCGTCGGCGAGACGCTCGACGAGCGTCGACCGCATCAGGAAGAGCTTGTCCGCCGAGCGGTCGCGGAAGACGACCGGCCCGGAGACGGGATGGATGCCTTGCTTCATGGGGACCTCCCGTTGTGGTTAATGATAACGATTCTCATCTTACCCACAACCTGCCCGTTATTCACATCGAGGTGAGACTCACCCCTCGGCGGTGTGGGTGTGCATGCGTACGCCGTCGCTGTTGAAGATGCTCAGCACCTGCGCCGGGCGAGACCCGGTCGCGAAGATCGCGTGCGGAACTCTGGTGTCGAACTCGGCGGCCTCGCCGCGGGTCAGCACCAAGTCGCGGTCGCCCAGCAGCAGCCGCAGCTTGCCGGAGATGACGTAGAGCCACTCGTAGCCGTCGTGGACCCGCGGCTCCGGCACCTCGGTCACCGGCTCGTAGGTGATCTTGAAGGTGTTGACCGGCGATCCCTCGGGAGTCAGCGGCGCGATCTCCATGCCGTCGCGGCGGATCACCGGGCGGCGCACCCGCGGGTCCGGGACCGACGGCGTCACCAGGCTGTCGAGGCCGACGCCGAGGTGGCGGGTCAGCGGGATCAGCAGCTCCAGGCTCGCCTGCCGCTTGCCCGACTCGAGCCGGGACAGCGTGCTCGGCGACATCTCCGCCATCGCGGCCAGCTGCTCGAGCGTCCATCCCTTGCTGTGCCGGATCGCCCGGATCCGCGGTCCGACCTGCTTGAGCTCGTCGATCATGTGCTCCACCTCGCATTTGCCATTTCAGCAAGAACCCTTGCCGTTCTTTCATTGTGCCACTGAACTGGATGACATGAACACACACCCAGAACACCTCGACGTGATCGTCATCGGCGGCGGTGCCGCCGGACTCTCCGCGGCCCTCATGCTGGGCCGCTCCCGCCGCCGGACCCTCGTGGTCGACTCCGGCCTCCCCCGCAACCGTTTCACGACCCACATGCACGGCGTCCTCGGCCACGAGGGCATCGACCCCGCCGAGCTGCTGCGCACGGGGCGCGAGGAGCTGGCTGCGTACGACGTGGGGATCCGGCCGGGCCGCGTCGCCCGCCTCGACGAGACCGACGACGGCGTGAGCGTCATCCTCGAGGACGGCGAGCGGCTGACCGCCCGCGTCGCGATCGTCGCGACCGGGGTCACCGACGAGCTCCCCGACATCCCCGGCCTCGCCGAGCGCTGGGGCGCCACCGTGCTGCACTGCCCCTACTGCCACGGCTGGGAGGTGCGCGACCGGCGGATCGGCGTGCTGACCACCTCACCGCTCGGCATGCACCAGGCACAGCTGATCCGTCAGTGGAGCGACGACGTCGTCGTCTTCACCGCCGGACTCGGCGAGATCGAGGAGGCCGACGAGCGGCGGCTGCGGGCACGTGGGGTCACGCTCGTCCCGGAGCCCGTCGTGGAGGTCCTCGGCGAGGGCGACCAGGTCACCGCGGTGCGCACCGCCGACGGGTCCACCACCGAGGTCGGCGCCATCTTCACCGCCGGCACGCTGCGCCCGCACGACGGCTTCCTCACCCACCTCGGCCTCGAGCGCACCGACACCCCGGTCGGCAGCTTCCTCGCCGTCGACGCGACCGGCAAGACCAGCAGCGACCGGATCTGGGCGGTCGGCAACGTCTCCAACCCGATGGCCAACGTCCCGATCAGCATGAGCGCGGGCACGATGGCCGGCAGCTTCGTGAACGCGACCCTGGTGACCGACGACTTCGACCGCGCCGTCGCCGGGCCCGCTCCGGTGGACTTCTGGCAGGAGAGGTACGCCGGCAGCGACCGGATCTGGTCCGGCAAGGTCAACACCGTGCTCGGTGACATCGCCGCCGGCCTCGAGCCCGGGACCGCGCTCGACCTCGGCTCCGGCGAGGGCGCCGACGTCATCTGGCTGGCGCAGCACGGCTGGCGGGCCACCGGCATCGACATCTCCGACAACGCCGTCAGCCGCGGCAAGGAGGCCGCGCGGACCGCCGGACTGGCCGAGGAACAGGCCAGGTTCGTCGTCTCCGACCTCTCCGACCCGGCCGTCCTGGACCGGGGCTACGACCTGGTCACCGCGAGCTTCTTCCACTCCCCCGTCGAGCTGCCCCGCACCGACATCCTGCGCCGGGCGGCTGCTCTGGTGAACGCCGGCGGCCACCTGCTGATCACCTCGCACGCCGCGGCGCCGCCGTGGGCGGACGCCTCCGCCCACGAGCACCGCTTCCTCGACGCCAAGGAGGAGCTGGCGGAGCTCGAACTGCCCGAGGACGAGTGGGAGACGGTCGTCCTCGAGCACCGGCACCGTGCCGTGACCAGCCCGTCCGGAGAGCCGGCGACGCTCGAGGACGCGGTCGTCCTGCTCCGCCGCCTGAGCTCCTGATGGGGCAGCGAGTCACACCAGCCCCAGGGATACCCGGTTGACCGGGTATCCCTAGCCCGCCGTGCCGCAGCTCTCGGTGAGGAACTCGCCGAGCCGCTCGTAGGCCATGTTCTGCGCCTCGCTGCGCTCGAGCGGGTCCTCGCCGCGCCCGGTGCGCAGCGCGTCCTCGATCATCATCCGCACACCCTCGACGGCAGCGGCCGGGGTGGCCTCCGGGACACCCATCGACTGCAGGTCCGTGGCCGCCAGGCCCAGCGCGGTCTCGTTCTCGTCGTTCGGGGTGGACATCTGTGCGGCGTGGGCGTTCGCCATGGTCTGTACGGCACCGCAGAACTCCTCCAGGGACGCGACCGGTCCCGCGGCGACCGGCGCAGCCGAGGACCCCGCGCCGGAGGGGCCGGACGCCGCCGGGGCGTCGGAATCGCCGAGGTCGCGGGTCAGCACGACGACGCCGATCGCGACGGCGATCAGCGCACCGATGATGAGCGCACGCGGCGGGTGGGGCAGGCGGTCGCGCCAGGTGGGCTCGCGCAGAGCTTCGGCCCGCCGGGCCGGGTTGCCGGAGCGTCTCGGGTCGCCCATGCGTCTCACTGGTAGGTGTTGGCCGGCGCCTCGCGCGGCTCGACCGAGGAGGCCTCGATGGCGGTCTCCGACTTGCCGCCCGGCGCGGTGCCCTCGACCCAGCGGCCGGTGACCGCGACCCAGGAGTCGCGCTCCGGGGCGTCGTCGTAGTCCTCCACCCGAACCCGGGAGGCGCTCGCGTCGGCAGCGCAGCAGGCGATGGCGATGCGGGTTACGTACCAGTTGCCGTTCTCGTCGGTGCTGACGAAGCCGGTGAGGCGTACGTCGCGGTCCTTGATCGTTGCACCGTCCTCGACCCCGGCTCGCCACATGAACTCGGCGACCTCGACGTCGACCGGCCCGTCCGAGGCCGGCAGCGGCAGGATCTCGGCGTCGGGAGCGGCCGCGACCGGGTCGTCGGCACGACGCTCGGCGAGGTAGGCACCCAGCGACGGCGGGCTGGCCACGAAGACGATCACGCCGGGCACGATCGCGAGCCAGGTCATCGCCGGAACCTTGTGACCGTGCCCCTCGTGCCCGTCGTGGTCGTCGCCGTCCTCCTCCGGCGCGGGGCGCAGCAGCATCCACAACGTCAGCCCGAGCAGGACCACGCCGGTGGCGACCAGCGGCCACTTCATCCAGCTGGTGACGTACCTCAGATAGCCGTCGCCGAGGGAGAGCCGCAGCAGGACGGCGCCGAGGAAGCCGACCACCAGGGCCTGGGTCGTACGAGTCACAGCAGCCACCATCCGATGCCGACGGCGGAGGCGACCGCCGTGATGATCACCAAGGGTACGAAGCGCAGGGCGAAGCCCATGCCGAACTGGCCAGCCTCCATGGAGGCGAGCTTGATGTCCATCGCCGGGCCGACGACGAGGAAGACGAGCTTCGCGGTGTCGGAGAAGGCGGTGAACGAGGCGGCGACGAAGGCGTCGGACTCCGAGCAGAGCGCCACGATGAACGCGAACAGCGCCAGCGTCGCGATCCCCAGCACGGCCTGACCCGCGACGGTGTTGACCACCGAGCGGGGTACGAAGGTGTTGACCGCCGCGGCCAGCATGGCGCCCAGCACCAGGAAGCCGGAGGCGTGCAGGAAGTCGTGACTGACGTTGCCGAGGAACGACCGCTCGTGGGCGTGCTCGTCACGGCCGAGGTTGGTGAGCCGCTCGAGCAGCAGCTTGCCGCGGGCGAGCATGATCCAGCCGACCGCCACCGCGGTGATCAGCGAGGCCAGGAACCGGGCCAGCACCATCACCGGCTGGCCGGGGAAGGCCACCGCGGTCGAGACGAGCACGGCCGGGTTGACCGCCGGAGCGGCCAGCAGGAAGGTCAGCGCGACCGCCGGCGCGACGCCTCGGCGGATCAGCGAGTTGGTCACCGGCACCGCGGCACACTCGCAGCCCGGCAGCCCGATCCCGGCCAGGCCGGCGACCGGGACACCGAGCGCCGGGCTCCTGGGCACGATCTTGCTCAGCGCCTTCTCCGAGAGGAACGTCGAGATGACGGCGCTGAGCAGCACGCCGCCGAGCAGGAACGGAGCCGACTGCACCACGATGGCGACGAAGATCGTGCCCCAGGTGTTGAACAGGTCATGGTCCAGCAGCGGCAGCAGCCAGCGCTGGGAGAGCAGGATGACCAGCAGGACGATCGCGACGACCTCTGTCTGCCCCAGCCTGAACCCAGGCTTCTCGGCCGCCCGCACCGGGGTCTTCGTACTCATGGGGCGTCTGTTTAGCACAGCTCGATGACGGCCCGGTAGCGCCTCGCCGACTCGGAATGGTTCCGGTTAGGCTTTTGCCCGCGCGTCACCAGCTCGACTTGGTGATCCCCGGCAGATGCCCCTTGTGCGCGAGCTCGCGGAACCGGATCCGCGACACGCCCGCCTTGCGCAGATATCCCCGCGGCCGGCCGTCGACCTGGTCGCGGTTGCGCAGGCGTACCGGTGAGGAGTCGCGCGGGAGACGCGACAGGGCTCGGACGGCCTCCGCCTGCTGGGCCGAGCCCGGCTCCGCGGCGCGGATCTCCTCCTTGAGGGCGGCTCGGCGCTCGGCGTACCTCGCCACGATCTCGCGGCGCTTGGCCTCGGCCGCGATCTTCGACTTCTTGGCCATCAGACCTTCTCCCCCCGAGCGCGCATCTCGGCGACGACGGCGTCGATGCCGCGTACGTCGATCTGCTTGATCGCGTTGGTGCTGAGCCGCAGGGTGACCTTCCGGCCCAGGCTGGGGACGTAGTAGGTCTTCTTCTGCAGGTTCACCTCCCAGCGTCGCCGGGTCGCCTTCTTGGACCAAGGGCGGTTGTTGCCGAAGCCGGGGCGGGCGCCGGTGACCTGACACGTGCGTGACATGAGAGCCTTTCGTGTTATTCGGAATCATTCCCAGTATGCCATACGACGCCCCGCCGCACTGAACACGGGATCCATACCGATACCGACTAACATGGCGCCATGGCACCAACCCAGCAGGTCAAGCGGCGCGCAACCAACCAGGGCGCCGCGGTGAAGGAGGCTCTCGCCGCCGAGGACACCTTCCGCAGCGCCCAGGACGTCTACGCCACGCTGCGAGCCAACGGCGAGAAGATCGGCCTCTCCACGGTCTACCGCCACCTGCAGATCTTCGTCGACGACGGCCTCGCCGACGTGATCCACAAGCCCGACGGTGAGTCCACCTACCGGCTGTGCGGCGACGCCTCCACGACCCATCACCACCACCTGGTGTGCCGCAGCTGCGGCAAGGCCGTGGAGATCGAGGGCCCGGCCGTGGAGACCTGGGCCGACAAGGTGGCGGCGCAGAACGGCTTCACCGACGTCAACCACACCGTGGAGATCTTCGGCCTCTGCGCCGTCTGCGCCTCCGCCTGAGTCAGCCCCGCCTGCGGACCGCGCCGAGCGCGGCATCGACGAGCAGGAACCCGACGAGGGTCACGCCCACCATCGGAACGAACCAGCCGACCACGCCGACGATCCCGACGAGAGCCACGAGCGCGGGCCAGGGCAGTCGACGCCACGCCCCACGCGGCGCCGGCCGGCCGAAGCGGAGCCCACCCGCGCCGCGCGGGCGCCGCAGCCACCACATCCGGTAGCCGAGCACCGTCATCACGATCAGGCCGATCGCCAGCGCCGCGAGCGCCAGCTGGTTGACGATGCCGAACAGGATGCCCATGTGGGCGCCGATGACCCAGTCGGTCAGCTTGGCCATGACCGGCCAGTCGGCGAAGTCGACCCGGTCCAGCGTCGTGCCGGTGGCGGGGTCGACGCTGATCGCGTCGTAGGCGGTCGGCCAGTCGCGCTTGTTCTCCGCCGCGGTCCAGGCGCTGGACCCGTCGGCCGGCGGCACGAGGTAGAGCGGATCACCCAGACCTGCCTCGCGAGCGGCGGCGAGCACCCCGTCGACACCGACTCCCGCCGTGAGGACGGCATCCGGGTCAACGGCACCCGCGGCACCCCCGGCGGAGCCGTGATCCGCGTGCTCGGCCGCGGAACCGCCGGTCTGCAACGACGCCGCCGGCGTCGGCTCGGTCCAGGACAGGGCCGTACGCACCTCGCCGATGTTCGCGCCGGCGTAGCGTGACCAGGTCAGCCCGGAGACCGACAGCGCGAGTACGCCGAGCAGGACCCAGACGCCGATCACCGCATGCCACGACATCACCCGGGAGCGTCCGGTGGCCGCCGGGTCGGGCGTGACCAGCCGGCGGGCCCGCCGGTCACGGCGTCGCCTGCCGATCCACAGCAGCAGCCCGCCGAGGGCGACCACCCACAGCCAGCTCGCAGCGAGCTCGCTGTAGTGGCGTCCGACCGCTCCCAGGTGGAGGTTGCGGTGCAGCTCGTCGAGCCAGGCGCGGAAGCCGAGCCACTGCCCGTAGCTGCGTACCTGGCCCTCGACGGCGGCGGTGTAGGGGTTCACGAAGACCGACATCGCGTAGTCGTCGGGCACGGTCTCGTCGGTGAAGACCACCCGGGTGCTGCGGTCGGCGGCGGGCGGCACGTCGATGCGGAGGATGTCACCGTCGGGGTGGCCGGCGCGGGCCGCAGCGACCTGTTCGGCCAGCGGCACCGTCTCGCCGGCCGGGGTGACGTGGGTCAGGTCGTGATAGGCGATCTGCTCGACCTGCGGGGCGATCGTGTAGAGCAGCCCGGTCACCGAGGCGACCAGGATGAACGGGGCGACGAGCACCCCGGCGTAGAAGTGCAGCCGCAGCACGAGCGGGCGGATCGTCGACCACCAGCCGGGCCCGGGGCCCGGCGGCTCGATCTGTGGCTCTGCTGGAGGTGCGGTCTGGAACTGGGCCGGAACGGACATGGAAGGTTCTCTCTCGCGAATTTTCGGGTACGCAAGACAGCCACCGGGACTCACCCGGTGGTGCTCGCAGAGGGATCTCAGAGGCCTGCCGGCCTCGGCGGTCCCCTGCGCGGAGAGACATGGGCCCACAGGGCCGGTCGCGGAACGAACTGTGACGACTCGGCGAGCAGGCGGCCGGCGACCGCGACCCGCGGCGTCGGCAGGCTGCGTACGGCCACGGCGAGGGCCCTGCGGTGCAGCGCCCAGACGACGACGGAGAGGACGGCGGCGCAGGCGTGGGCGAGGAGCATCGCGGCACCGTCGGTGGAGCCGAGCGAGGTGCCGACCGGGTGATGGTGCTCGGCGCCGGGGGCCGCGGAGAAGGCCGCGAAGACCTCGTGGAGCCCCAGCTGGGACACGCCGGCCAGGACAGCACCGGTGAGGAGCCCGACCCGGCGCTGCAGCACCACGACACCGGAGCCGAAGACGGCCAGGGACGCCGCGGCCAGCCAGCCGGCGTTCGGCAGCGCGCCGCCCGCGGCCAGGTGGGCCAGGGCCGCGCCGGTCATGATCTCGAGGGTGGCGAGCAGGGAGAGCCACACGCTTCCGCGCGTCGGCCTCACCACCCGGACCTCCATCCGGCTCAGGCGTCCTGGGGGCGGCCCTGGACCGGGGTGTGGTTGCGGGCGAGGAGCCAGATCATGGTGCCGTAGCAGGCGATCCGCAGCGCCCAGCCGAGACCGGTGCGGAGGATGCCGAGGGCGAGGATCGCCCAGTCGCGGTCGATGGCGCCGCTCCAGGCGAGGAACCAGATCGGACCCTGGATGGCCGCACCGATCGCACCGGGAGCCAGGAAGAGCCAGGTCAGCCGCGAGCAGAGCTTCACGATCTGCTTGTCCTGGTGCCACTCGAGCGGGTCGCCGCTGGCGACACCGATGAAGAAGCCGAAGATCGGCCAGCCGATCAGGCACAGGCCACCCACGACGACCGTGTAGCCGAGGCTGATCAGGATGCCGGGCAGGAAGTAGGCGAGCGCCTGCTCCTCGGCCGATCCGCCCATCGACTGGGCCAGCCGCACCACGGCGAAGCCGATCAGGATGCCGAAGATGGCGTTGCCGACGTACTGCAGGCTCGAGCGCTGCACCAGTCGCACCAGCAGGAACACGGCCGCGGTCGCCGCCGAGGCGATCAGCGCGACCTTGAGGTCCTTGACCACCAGCCAGGCGATCGTGAAGACGAGCCCGGGCACGCCGGCCTCGAGCATCCCGCGCACACCGCCCAGCCCGGCGGACATCTGGCGGCGTACGACCGCCTCGACGGTGTCGACCGTCGGATGGTTGTGGTCGTGGTGCTCGCCGGCACGGTCCTCGGCAGAGCCGTCGCCGGCGGGGGTCTCTGAGGTGGGGCTCACGTGTGGTTGGCTCACTCGTTGGGGTCCGGAATCAGCTCGTAGCGTGGATTGAACATGATGCGCTGGCCATCGGTACGGCCGATGCGGCCCTGCACCTGCAGCGACCGGCCCGGGTTGATGCCGGCGATGCGCCGGCGGCCCAGCCAGATGAGCGTCAGGGTGCCGGAGCCGTCGAACAGCTCGGCCTCCAGCGCCGGGACGCCTCCGCGAGGCCGCAGCGTGATCGTACGCAACGTTCCCCGCAGGCGCACCGGCTCACGGTCCGGCGCGTCGGCGATGGAGGCGACATCCTTGGCGACGTACGCCGCTCGGATCTCGCTCGCGTCGATCGAGGCCGTGTTGGCCCACTCGCTGAGCTTCGCGCGCAGGCGCCCCTTGGCCACTACCGGCTCACTTCTCGACGCGGCGCGCGTTGGGCGGCAGCTTGACCTCGAGCGCCTCGCCCTTCGGCCTGGCCTCGGCACCACGGCGCACGACGACGTGCTCGAGGAGCCGCTCCCACTCCTTGCCGGCGGTCGGCTCCATCGCCGGGCGGCCGAGCATGGTCGCGCGGAGCATCCAGCGCGGGCCGTTGACGCCGATGATGCGGGTCTGCTGGACGGCCGGCTGGCCGTCGGGCAGCTTCACCTTCATCTGGGTGATCAGCTCGGTGCCCCACGGGCCCTGCAGGTCGGCGGTCGCGCCGCCACGCTGCTGGACGTCCTCGCGCAGCATCGGCAGCGACTCGGTCCACAGGTCGCCGTTGCGGGGCGCGGCGAAGGCACGCAGCTCCATGGCGCCGTCGTCCGCGGTCAGCATCACGGCCGCGATCTGGCCGGACTTCTCGTCCACCTGGAGGCGCAGCTCCTTGCCCGGGGCGGGGGCGAGCATCATCGAGCCGAGGTCCACCCAATCACCGGTGATCAGCCCGTCCGGGGCCGAGTCGATGTCGAACGGGCCGACCTCGGGAGCGGCCGGCACCGGCCGCTCGTCGGCCACGGGCCGCTCGCCGACCGATGCAGACGGCTCTCCCCGGTGGGAGGGCGTGGACTTGCGACGGAACTTCACGACCATCTGCTTTCAGGTTGCGGTGGATCTCTGAGGAGACTTATCTAACACTGATCGCTCAGCGGTTGGAGAAACCCCCTGTAGAACCGTATCCCCCATCCCCACGGACGGAGTCGGGCAACTCGGAGACCTCGACGAAACGTGCCTGCTCGACGCGCTGGATCACCAGCTGGGCGACCCGGTCGCCACGGCGCAGCTCGATGGGCTCGACAGGGTCGAGGTTGATCAGCGCCACCTTCACCTCGCCGCGGTAGCCCGCGTCGACGGTGCCGGGGGCGTTGACGATCGAGAGCCCGTGCTTGGCGGCCAGCCCGGAGCGCGGGTGCACCAGGCCCACGTAGCCCGCGGGCAGCGCCATCGCGATCCCGGTCGGCACCAGGGCGCGCTCCCCCGGTTTGAGGGTCACGTCCACGGTCGTGCGCAGGTCGGCTCCGGCATCTCCCGGATGGGCGTACGCAGGTGGCGGCAGCTCCGCGTCGAGACGCACCAGGGCTACTTCGAGATCAGACACAACCCGCACCTTAGATGCTCCAGGGCTCACCCGATTCGTGACTCCCTTGACCGGCGTGAAAAACTCACGATTCGTGAGCACCCCGGCGTACGACGAGCGACTGACCGTGCCGCTGAGGTGGTGGGTCCAGGGCGTCATGTTCCTGGCGACCCTGTGGATCGCGGTCATCCTGTGGGTTCCGGCCGCCCTCGCCTGGGGCATCACGGCCGCGATCGTCGGCCTGTTCGCGCTGGCCATGATCGTCTACGGCAACGCCAGGATCACGATCGCCGACGGGGTCCTGCGCGCCGGGCCCGCCCGCATCGAGGCGCGCTTCCTCGGCGAGGCGGTCGCGCTCGACGAGATCGACTCCCACCATTTGGCGGGCCGCGACGCCGACGCGAGGGCCTACCTGCTCCTGCGCCCCTATCTCAAGCGCGCCGTTCGGGTCACCATCGAGGACCCGGCCGACCCGACGCCCTACTGGCTGCTCTTCACCCGCCACCCGGTGGCGCTCGCGAAGACGGTCAACGCGCTCCGAGCGAGTCTCTGAGACCCATCCTCGAGCCGATGGCCTAGGCTCGAGACATGTCCAAGTCCAACAAAGCTGACAAGGGCGACAAGGTCTGGGCGATCATGGCCCTCGTCAGCGGAATCGGGGCCGCCAAGGTCACCAACAAGGTCCTCTCCTCCGGCTGGAAGGCGTCCACCGGACGCACTCCACCGGCCAACCCAGCCGACCCCGACGTACGCCTCGTGGAGGCCGTGCTCTGGTCGGCTGCCACCGGCGCCACCGTCGCGCTCGCGCGGATGTTCGCCCAGCGCCGCGCGGCCAACTACTACGTGAGGTCGGTCGGTCGGTTGCCGAAGCAGCTGGAGAAGGACGCGTCCTGAGATAGCAGGAAGGCCGCACGGGATTCCGTGCGGCCTTCTACTTCTCGTTCCGGCTTACACCGGGCTTTCGCCGAGGCGGCGCGTTTGTACAAAGCGCTTGCTAGCGCAAGCTATACAAACGCGCCGACTCGGCGTTTTTGACTGCGCTACGCGCAGTCAAAGCAAATCATCTTCTTCTCGTCAGCCAGCTGGCTGCGGTGGTGGACCAGGAAGCAGCTCATACAGGTGAACTCGTCCTCCTGCTTCGGCTTGACCTCAACCGCGAGCTCCTCATGGCTGAGGTCGGCTCCCGGGAGCTCGAACGACTCGGCCGCCTCGGCCTCGTCCTCGTCGACCTTGCCCGAGTTCTTGTCATGACGACGAGCCTTGAGCTCTTCGATGCTCTCCTCGGACTGGTCCTCTTCATTTTTACGCGGTGCGTCGTAGTCCGTCGCCATCTGCGCCACTCCCCTTCTCACTCATCTTCAGTCCCCCCGCGCGCCCCCGAGGGCAGCGGCACGGCCCGTGATTGTGCACTATTCACGTGCATTTCGCACACTCAATCGGAACCGCGTCGCCGGAACGTTCTGTCATCTGGCGGTATTCCCTATCACGGGGATAGATGATCAACGAGTTTCGGGTGGGTGAACGCGGCCGTGGCCGACGGGGTTCCGGGACCTTCCCGGCCACCGGCCGGTCATAGATCTACATCAACCAGCGGCTTTCAGTCGGGTACGACACCCGGGAGCGAGTCAACTGGCAGAAAACCGGCCTGAACAGCCGCTTTCCGCAGTTCATCGTAGCCGTGAGCCGGCGCGACGACGACGAATCGCCGGCCTCCTACGCCGGTCGTCGCCTCCCATCGCGCCCCGGCCGCCTCGGCCACCAGACAGGCCGCCGCGTGGTCCCACAGATGCAGGCCCTCCTCGAGATAGCCGTCGAGGGTTCCCTCGGCCACCCCGCAGATGTCCAGGGCCGCCGAGCCGATGCGACGAACGTCACGTACGACCGGCAGGAACCGCACCAGCGCCTCGGCCTGGATCCGGCGAAGACCGGCGTCGTAGGAGAAGCCGGTGGCGATCAGACGCTGGCCGAGCTCGGCCGGCGGGCGCACCTCGACCGGCTCGCCGTTCCTGACCCCGGCCACCGAGCCGTCGGGCTGCCGGAAGGCGGCGTAGAGGGTTCCTGCGGACACGTCCACGACGGCTCCGGCGACGACCTCGCCGGCGTACTCCGCGGCGATCGAGACGGCGTAGCGGGGCAGGCCGTAGAGGAAGTTGACCGTGCCGTCGATCGGGTCCACGATCCAGCGCACGCCGCTGGTGCCGGCCGTGCTCTGCCCTTCGCTGGCGCCCTCCTCACCGAAGAAGCCGTCCTCGGGACGCTCCTGGGAGATCAGCCGCCGGATCAGGGCCTCGGTGTCGCGGTCGGCCTCGGTGACGACGTCGGTCGCGGTGGACTTGGTGGCCGCCACCTCGACCACGCCGGCAGCCCGCTCGCGGACGAGGTCGGCGGCCGCGCGGGCGGTCGCCACGGCGAGCGCGAGGAGGTCTCCGGCCTTCGGGGCGGAATGATCTGTCATGGAGCCGACCCTATGCCGCGGGTGATCACCCGGAGTACTGGGGCGAGTCCTCGCCGGACAGGGTCGGCAGCTGCGAGCGCTGGTTGAAGCAGCAGCCCACCGGGCAGCGGTCGGGGCCGGCCCCCAGGTCGCCGACGGTGAGCCGCTCAGGGGCCTCTCCGCGCTCCGCAGCGGCGCGCTCGAGGAGCAGGTCGCGTACGGCGGCCACGAAGCGCGGGTCCTCCCCCGCGGTCGGGCTGCGACGGGCATGGATGCCGAGCTTCTCGGCGGTCGCCAGAGCCTCGGTGTCGAGGTCGTAGACGACCTCCATGTGGTCGGAGACGAAGCCGACCGGGCACATCACCACGGCGCTGCTCCCCCCGTCTTCCGGGGCCTTGCTCGCGAGCTCCTCGAGGTGGTCGTTCACGTCGGGCTCGAGCCACGGGATGTGCGGGGCGCCGGAGCGGCTGCAGTAGACGAGGTCCCACTCGTGGGTGACCCCGCGCCGCTGGGCCACCTGCTCGGCGATCACGCCGGCGACGTCGAGGTGCTGGGCGACGTACGCGTTGCCCTCGGGGCCGGCGTTGTCGTTCATCGAGGTCGGGATCGAGTGGGTCACGAACAGGATCCGGGCACCGTCGCGCTCCGCCTCGGGAAGGTCCTCGATCGAGGCGATCACACCGTCGACGACCGGCGCCACGAAACCCGGGTGGTTGTAGTAGCGCCGCAGCTTGTCCAGCACCGGCGCGCTCTCCACACCACCGGTCGTGTCGCACGCCTCGAAGAGGTTCTCGCGGTACTGCCGGCAGGAGGAGTAGGACGAGTAGGCGCTCGTCGCGAAGACCGCGGCCCGCTTGATCCCGTCGGCCCGCATCTGCGCCACCGTGTCGCTCAGGTAGGGGTCCCAGTTGCGGTTGCCCCAGTAGACCGGCAGGTCGATCCCGTGCTCGGCCAGGTCGCTGCGCAGCGCCGCCAGGAAGGCACGGTTCTGGTCGTTGATCGGCGACTTCCCGCCGCGGTCGAAGTAGTGCTGCCCGACCTCGACCAGCCGCTCCCGCGGGATCCCCCGCCCCCGGGTCACGTTCTCCAGGAACGGCACCACGTCCTCGGTCTTCTCCGGCCCCCCGAAAGAGACGAACAGCAAGGCATCGTAGGGAGAGACATCCACAAGAGCATGGTATTTGACTTCGCCTGCGTCGGACGAACTGAGCGCTATTGCCCGCGGCCGCCCTGAGGAGTGCTGCGCCTCTGGCGCTTGCTAGGCGCAGCGAATTGCGCTTTCCGCAGGGGCCACTACGAGGTCAGGCCTTCCGACGAGCCCGTTGCTTCCTGCGCAGGATCTCGTTCAGTCTCCGAGCGGCGCTTCGCGATTCACGCCGTTGCCGCTCCTGGACGAAGTCCAGGCTGCCTTCAACAGTCGAAAGCACGCCAACGTCGATCACTCGTCCATCGTCGGCTCGTAACCAGAGTCCGCTGTCGTCGCTCCACACCTTAGCCAGGCCGTTCCACGAAACGTGATGCGTCCTGATCCAGTTCACGACGAGGATTCCTTCGTCGTCGGCGACGAGGCGCACCTGCCAATTGCGAACCAGCGCTACCCCGAGGATCAGTACCAACGGAACTGAAACGATCACCAGATCCGACAAGAGGAACCAAATACTGACCCCACCCGGTACGCCGAGAGAGGTTGCCACGACCCTCTCCCACAGCGGTCTCCTGTGGGTCATGAACGGCTGGGCCACGGTTGTCGACTGCTACTCCACCACAGAGGAATAGGCGACGACGCCCCGCTTGAGCAGATCCATGGTCTGTCGCGCCGTACGCCGCAGCGGAACGTCCCCGGCGGCGTCGGCCACCTGGCCGCAGAGGTCGATGAGCTGCTTGACCCAGCGGACGAAATCGCCGGCGGCGAGCTCGACCTCGCTGAGGACGTCGTCGAGCTCGTCGCCCTCGGCCCAGCGGTAGGCGGCCCAGGCGAAGCCGAGGTCGGGCTGGCGGAGGAAGTCGAGCTTGTGGTCGCGCTCGAGGGCGTCGAGGTGTCCCCACAGGCGCACGGTCTCGGCGATGACGTCCTTGACCCGGCCGCCGGGGAGGCGAGGCGGGGTGGCGTCGTCGGCGCGACGGGCCTCGTAGACCAGCACCGAGAGGGCGGCCGCGAGCTCGGAGGGGGTCAGGTCGTCCCACAGGCCCTCGCGGAGCGCCTCGGCGGCGACCAGGTCCATCTCGGAGTAGAGCCGCATCAGGTGGGTGCCACGCTCGGTGACCGTCTCGCCCTCGAGGTAGTCGAGCGCGCCGAGCACGTCGCAGACCCGGTCGAAGGTGCGCGCGACCGTGTTGGTGCGCGCCTCCACCCGGCGCCGCAGCGTGTCGGTGTCGCGCGAGAGCTTGAACCAGCGCTCGGCCCAGCGGGCGTGGTCCTCGCGGTCGGGGCAGTCGTGGCACGGATGCATCTTCAGCTCGCGGCGCAGCTCGGAGATCTGGGTCTCCACCGAGCTCTTGCGCTCCTTGCGGGCGGTCGGTGAGGCCTCGTAGGGCACCGGACGCAGGTCGCGGGTCTTCTCCCGCAGCCGGGAGGCCATGTCGCGACGCATCTGCGGGTTGCGGCCGTTGAACGACTTCGGCACCCGCAGCCGGGTCTGGGCGGCGATCGGGACGTTGAAGTCCATCATCGCCAGCCGCCGGGCCTGCCGGTCCTGGGTGACGACGTAGGGGCGCGGGCCGTCGGGGTCGAAGCCCGGGTCGACGATCACGGCGTAGCCGGCGAACTTGCCCGTCGGCACGTCGATCACGTCACCGATCTTCAGCTTGGAGAGCGACTCGATGATCTCCTCGCGGCGGTCGGCGCGACGCTCGCGGGAGGAGGACTTCTCGATGTCGGAGATCTTGCGGCGGATCGCGGCGTACTCCATGAAGTCGCCGCGGTCGCAGGTCGCGGCCTCCTGGTAGCCCTCGAGGGCGTCCTCGGCCTTGCGTACCTGGCGGGCCAGCCCGACGACCGCCTTGTCGGCCTGGAACTGCGCGAACGACTGCTCCAGCAGCTCGCGCGAGCGCGCCCGGCCGAACTGGTGCACCAGGTTGACCGCCATGTTGTAGGAGGGCCGGAAGCTGGACCGCAGCGGATACGTACGTGTGGAGGCGAGGCCGGCGAGCTCGCGGGGGTTGAGCCCCTGCTGCCAGAGCACGACCCCGTGGCCCTCGACGTCGAGGCCGCGGCGGCCGGCGCGGCCGACGAGCTGGGTGTACTCCCCCGGTGAGAGGTTGACGTGGGCCTCGCCGTTCCACTTCGACAGCTTCTCGATGACCACCGTGCGGGCGGGCATGTTGATGCCGAGTGCGAGCGTCTCGGTGGCGAAGACGGCCTTCACCAGGCCGCGCAGGAACAGCTCCTCGACGACCTGCTTGAACGCCGGCAGGAGGCCGGCGTGGTGGGCCGCGACGCCACGGGTGAGCCCGTCGACCCAGTCGTGGTAGCCGAGCACGTGCCGGTCCTCGTCGGGCAGGTCGGCGCAGGCCTCCTCGACGTAGGCGAAGATCTCGTCACGCTCGTCCGGCGTGGTCAGCCGCAGGTTGGCCTGGATGCACTGCTGGACCGCGGCATCGCAACCGACCCGGGAGAAGACGAAGTTGATCGCGGGCAGCAGATTGTCGCGCTGCAGGGCGTTGATCACCTCGACGCGCGACGGGATCCAGACGCGTCGCCCGTTGCCGACGCGACGGTTGCCGTTGCCCTTGCGCCGGTCCTTGGGCGTACGCCGGTCCGTCATCCGTCCGGCCGCCCAGTCGTCGCGGGCCAGCTTCATCAGCTCGCCGTTGACCGGGGCGCCCTCCTTGACAAACCCGGCGGCCGCGTCGACGTCGGAGGAGGCGAACAGGTCCATGATCCGGCGCCCGGCCATCACGTGCTGGTAGAGCGGCACCGGCCGCTTCTCCTCGATGATCGTGGTCGTCTCACCACGCACCGTGGTGAGCCACTCGCCGAACTCCTCGGCGTTGGACACAGTCGCCGACAGGGACACCACGGCGACCGACTCGGGAAGGTGGATGATGACCTCCTCCCAGACCGCGCCGCGGGAGCGGTCGGCGAGGTAGTGGACCTCGTCCATGACCACGAACCCGAGCCCCATCAGGGTGTGCGACCCCGCGTAGAGCATGTTGCGCAGCACCTCGGTGGTCATCACCACGACCGGCGCCTCGCCGTTGACCACGTTGTCGCCGGTCAGCAGGCCGACCTGGTCGGGGCCGTAGCGCTTGACCAGGTCGTTGTACTTCTGGTTGGAGAGCGCCTTGATCGGCGTGGTGTAGAACGCCTTGCGGCCCGTGGCGAGCGCGAGGTGGATGGCGAACTCGCCGACGATCGTCTTGCCCGAACCGGTGGGCGCGGCGACCAGGACGCCTTTGCCGTCCTCGATCTCCTTGCACGCCTGGATCTGGAATTCATCGAGCCCGAAATCGTAGAGCGCGGCAAAGTCCCGGAAGACGGGGTAGTCCTTGTCACGCTTGAAAGCGGCGTACTTCTCCGCTGGCGAGGCGTCCATGGTGCCGAGCCTATCGAGCGCCACCGACAGCGAGCCGCAGGGCTCAGTCGCGCGGCGGCACCAGTACGCCGAGAGCGGACGGCACGCACTCGACCTCGAGCGGCAGCGGCCCGAGCCGTTCCCCGTCGCTGTAGGCGATCACGCCCGGCGCAGAGGCGGTGATCCGACGGGCCCGGATGCGCTCGAAGGCCGGGTGGGTGAGGTGCTTGGCCTGACGTACGCCCGGGAAGACGCGCAGGAACTCCAGCCGTGAG
Source organism: Nocardioides luteus (assembly GCF_015752315.1). Taxonomy (NCBI): domain Bacteria; kingdom Bacillati; phylum Actinomycetota; class Actinomycetes; order Propionibacteriales; family Nocardioidaceae; genus Nocardioides; species Nocardioides luteus. The sequence goes on along the minus strand of NZ_JADOVJ010000001.1, from coordinate 2,353,711 downwards.
ACCGGCTTGATGAGGATGGCGTCCAGCAGGCCGTCGGCCGGGTCGCACCCCGCCGCGATCCGCAGGCCACCGCCGTAGGACTCCGTGTTGGCGATCGCCAGCAGCATCGCCTCCTGCTCGCGCACCACACCGTCGATCTCGAGCCGGTAGGGCACCGGCGTCCAGCTGCGGATCACCGAGAGGGCGGCGAGCGTGTAGCGCAGGTCGCCGTGCGGCCACCGCATCGCGTTGGCCCGCTCGTTGACCGCCGCGTCGAAGCCGGCCGCGAGGACGGTCGCGAACCAGGAGTCCACGCTGCGGCCGAGGTCGATGCGGCGGGGGTCGTCGCGTACGACCACGTCGGCCGCGGCCAGCGGATCGCCGGTCGGGATCCCGAGCGCCCGGGCGAAGTCGTTACCGGTGCCGAGCGGGACGACGCCGAGGCTCACCTCGGTGCCGGCCAGCGCCTGGACCGCGACGTGGACCATCCCGTCGCCGCCGAGGGTCACGACCGTGTCGACCCCGTCGGCAGCCGCCTTGCGCGCCAGCTCGAGGGCGTGGTCGGCGTCGTCACTGATGAGGTGCTCCACCTCGGCACCCGAGGCCGCGAGGCGGGCGGTGACCGCGTCGAGGATCTGGTCGGCGTTGCCGCGACCGGCGGTGGGGTTGGCGAGCAGAGCGATCTGGCGCGTCACGGGTGAAGACTAGTGGTCAGATCACCGACGGGACGTCAGGATCTCCGAGCATGTCCTGACGCTTGGCGGCCTTGCGCTTGTCGTGGGACCGGGTGATGACCTCGGAGATCCCGAAGAGCAGGACCATCGGGATGGCCATGATGCTCATCGTGAACGGGTCGCCCGACGGCGTCGCCACCGCGGCGAAGACGAAGGAGCCGACGATGATCCAGGCGCGGTACTTCCCGAGCGCGGCGCCGGGCAGGACCCCGATCCGGTTGAGCAGGATGCAGAAGACCGGGATCTCGAAGGCGATACCGAAGACCAGGAGCGTACGGCTCAGGAAGCTGAGGTATTCGCTGAACTCGACGATGTTGGTCAGGCCGTCGGGGACGAAGGCGAACAGGATCTCCAGGCCCTTGGGCAGGGTCACGTAGCCCAGGACGACGCCGACCAGGAAGAGCGGACCGGCGACGGCCACGAAGATCCGGGACATCCGCTTCTCGTGCGCGTGCAGACCCGGCATCAGGAAGGCCCAGATCTGGTAGAGCCAGATCGGCGCGGTGCCGATCAGCGCGGCCAGGCCGCACAGCTTCAGGTAGAGCATGAAGCCGCCCGCAGCGCCGTTGACGGAGCTCAGCGAGGCGGCGCCGCCCTCCTGGTCCATCATCTTGACGGCCTTGAGGTAGGGCTCCATGACCAGGTCGAAGAGCTGCTCGAAGAAGAACAGCGACACGATGAACCCGACGACCAGGGCCAGCGATGCCTTGATCACCCGCGCACGGAGCTCACGCAGGTGATCGGAGAGCGCCATCCGGCCGTCGTCGCCGATGGCGTGCTTGGGGGTGCCGCGGAGAACCGCGACAACACCGGCGATGGACAATGTCGGCCTCAGTTGCCGGAGAGGCGCTCGCGCTCGGCCTTGATCTCGGCCTCACGACGCTCGAGCTCGGCGATGCGCTCCTTCTCGGAGGCGGTCAGCTCGGCCGGCTTCTCGACCTTCTCGCCCTTCTCCTTCTCGTCCTCGTCGCGAAGACCCTTGGTCTCGGTCTTGAAGATACGCAGCGCCTGACCGGTGCCGCGGGCGAGCTCGGGAAGCTTGGCAGCACCGAAGACGAGGATCACGATCGCCAGGATGATGAGCCACTCGGCTCCCTGCGGCATACCGATCAATGGAGTGAACATGAACTACCTCATCTACGTCTTAGGGGGAACGCTTGAAGTCTACGCGTCCGAACGGTACAGGCCGAGGGCCTGCCGTGCAGTCGCGGCAAACGATTCAGTGAACTCTGTGCGTGGCTGTGTCTGCCGACTGTCCTCGGCCTCGACGATTTCAGCATAGGGAGCAAGTCGTAGCAGCAGCCGGGTCAGCCAGCGCTGGTCGTAGACCCGCAGCCCCACCTCGAGCCCGCCGCCGGGCAGCTCCATCGGGTCGATCACCGCGTAGTATTCGCCGACCCAGCGCGCCTCGGGCGCCAGCCGCACCCGGACGACGGTGCCGGAATCCGTACGCAGCAACGACACGCCCTCGCGGTCGAGATCCGCACCTTCTTCGGCCTCCGGAGACACCGCGATGGGCGTGTCGAGCACCTCGGCGCCCCGGATCCGGTCGAGCCGGAAGCTGCGCGGCGCCTCCGCCCGGTGGCACCAGGCGTCGAGATACTCGACGTCATGGATGGAGACCAGCGCACGCGGGTCGACGACGCGAGACGACTCCTCGTCCCGCGCGGGGACCCAGTAGTCGATGCGGACCTGGCGGCCCTGGTCGATCGCGGTCGCGATCGCGGCATGGATCTGGACGAGCGAGGTGTCGATCGGCTCCTCGCCGGGGTCCACGCTCCCCGCGGCGCCCTCGGCGGCGGCCTGCTCGAGCTTGGCCAGCGTACGGTCGACGACCTCCTTGGTCTCCGCACTCACCGCCCCGCCCCGCAGCGCGCGCAGCGCGACGATCACGGCGGTCGCCTCGATCGGGGTGAGCCGCAGCTGGCGGTCGAGGTAGTCGGCGTTGGAGATCCGGATGACCCGGTCGCCGTCGGGCTCGGTCAACGCGTCGATGTCGACGTCGATCAGGTCGTCGGGGTAGCCACCCGGCAGGCCGCACATGAAGAGCACCTGCAGGTCCTTGACCAGCTGCTTCTCCTCGACACCGAGGTCGGCGGCAGCCTTGTCGAGGCGTACGTCGTCGGCCTGGGAGTAGAGGTAGGGCACCAGCGTCAGCAGCCGCCCGACCTGCCCCTTGGCACCGGTGTGCGCGCTCATCGGGTGGCTCCGTCCAGGCGTGCGACCAGCCGCTCGAGCCGGGTCGCGACCTCGCGGCGCAGCTCCTCCGGCTCCTCGACGTAGGCGTCGGGGCCGTGGCCCAGCACCGCGCCGACGAGGTCGGCGGGCACCCGGGTCAGCACCACCCGGTCCCAGCCGTCGCTGCCGTCGGGGCCGGCCACCCCGGGCTCGACGGAGTCGGCGGCCCGCCGGAGGGTGTAGCCGCTTCCCTGCCGCAGCAGCAGGACGGCCTTGCCCGTGGGCGGGGCCGGTGCCAGGGTTCGTGCGATATCGCGTACGTCCACCTCGGCCGGCACCTCGAAGGCATCGAACTCGCCGACCGCCCGGGCCTCCCCCAGGACGCGGGAGAGCCGGAAGATGCGGGTGTCGTCGCGGTCGACGTCGTGGCCCACGGCGTACCAACGGCCCGAGTAGCGCACCACGCCCCACGGTTGCAGCCGCCGGTGGGAAGGCTCGGCCGCGCGGGATCCCCGGTAGTCGAACTCGACGATCTGCCGGTCCTGGGTCGCGGCCACGAAGACGTCGAAGGAGCCCTCCTCCGCGGCCAGCCGCGGCTGCACGATCTCCAGCGCCGAGACGTCGGTCTCGAGCCCGGCGGCGTTGAGCTTGCGTACGGCCTCCGTGGTCGCCTCCGCCATCGAGGCGTTCTCCCACACCCTGGTGGCCAGGGCCACCACGGCGAGCTCGTCGGCCTCGAGGGTGATCGGCGGGAGCGCGAACTGCTCGGGGCTGATCCGGTAGCCGATCTCGTCCTCGAAGAAGGAGTCGATCACCCCGGTCTCGATCGGCACACCGAGGCTGCGCAGCTCCTCCTTGTCGCGCTCGAACATCTTCTCGAACGCCTCACCGTGCGACGACGGGTAGAGGACCTCGCGGATCCGCTCCTTCGACACGTTGTCACGCTGCACGAGCAGCATGATGAGCAGGTTCATCAACCGCTCGGTCTTACCCGCCGCCACGGTGTGCTTCTCCCCCTAGAGACTTTCTACTGCGGCGCCGGCGTGGCTTCGGCCTTGACGACGTCGATGACGAAGTAGAGCGTGCTGTTGGCCGGGATCCCCGGCGTGCCGCCCTGGCCCGGCTTCTCCTGTGAACCGTAGCCCAGCTCCGGCGGGATCTGCAGCAGAACACGGCTGCCGACCTTGACGCCCTCCAGGCCGTTGGTCCAGCCCGCGACCACCTGGTTGAGGGCGAACGGCACGGCCTCCTTGCTGAAGCTCTCGTCGAAGGGCTTCTTGGCGCCGTAGGTCATGCCGAGGTAGTTGGCCGTGACCGTCTGGTCGGTGGTGATCTCCTCGCCGTCGCCCTCGGTGACGATGACCCGCTTGAGCACGTCGTCGGCCTTCGGCTTGGCGATGCCGGTGAAGTCGAACCCGGTCGGCTTGCCGTTCTTCTCGACGACCTTGGGCAGCTCGGTGGCGGCCACGTCGTGCGGCGTCTTGTCGGCGGCGGCCTTGACCACGTCGACGACGACCAGCAGCGTGTCGTGGTTGCCGATGCCCATCTGCGGGTTGCCGCCCTCACCGAGCAGGTCGGCCGAGCCCACGATCGCCTCGATCCGGTCGCCGACCTTGGCGCCCTTCAGGATCGTGCTCCACGGCTTGTCCGCCGGGAGCTCCTCACCCTCGGCGGCCTGGCTCTCGTAGGCCCACTCCTTGTCCAGGGTGGTGGCGTTGCCGATGTAGATCTTGGCGAACACGCCGCGGTCCTTCGGGATCGCCTCGCCGTCGCCCTCGGTCAGCGTCTTGACCTTGGGGTCCTTCGGGTAGGAGATCGCCGACTTCCACTTCAGCGTCGGTGCCTTCTTGACGTCGGCCGAGACCGTGGCCCCGTCGAAGCCGGAGACGGTCTCGTCGCCGTAGCCCGTCACCTTCTCGCCACAGGCGACCAGAGCCGGGAGAAGCAGGAACACAGTCAGCGCGCCCAGCGCATGGCGCAGGCGAGGCCGAGGAGCAGTGGACACAGTGCAAACCTTCATGACGTGAAAGGAACGGACGACAGCGGAGCACACCATATCCGTACGGTGGTTGCCCCGTGGCGAAGCCACCCCGGGGCAACGCCTCACATGCCGTCGATGAGCCGCTGGACGCGCTCGTCGTACGCCCTCAGCGGGTCCTTGCACAGCACGGTGCGCTGGGCCTGGTCGTTGAGCTTGAGGTGGACCCAGTCCACGGTGAAGTCGCGGCGGCGCTCCTGGGCCTTCTTGATGAACTCGCCACGGAGCCGGGCGCGGGTGGTCTGAGGGGGCACCGACTTGGCCTCGAAGATCTTCAGGTCGGTGGTGGCCCGCTTGACCGCGCCCTTCTTCTCCAGCAGGTAGTAGAGGCCGCGGTTGCGGTGGATGTCGTGGTAGGCGAGGTCGAGCTGCGCGACCCGCGCATGGCCCAGCGGGAGGCCGTGCTTGGCGCGGTAGCGCTCGATCAGCTTCCACTTGATCACCCAGTCGATCTCGCGGTCGACCAGGGAGAGGTCGTCGGACTCGATCGCCTTCAGCCCGCGCTCCCACAGGTCGAGGGCCGCGATCATGGTCGGGTCGGTGATCTCGCGGCGGTCCACGAACTCCCGCGCCTTGCTCAGGTATTCGTTCTGGATGTCCAGGGCGCTGGCCTCGCGGCCGTTGGCCAGCCGCACCTTGCGGCGGCCGGTGAGGTCGTGGGCGATCTCGCGGATGGCCCGGATCGGGTTCTCCATCGTCATGTCGCGCATGACGACGCCCTCCTCGATCATCCGCAGCACCAGGTGGCAGCTGGCGATCTTGAGCATCGTGGTGGTCTCGGACATGTTCGAGTCGCCGACGATGACGTGGAGCCGGCGGTACTTCTCGGCGTCCGCGTGCGGCTCGTCGCGGGTGTTGATGATCGGCCGGGACCTCGTCGTCGCGGACGAGACGCCCTCCCAGATGTGCTCGGCACGCTGGGAGACGGCGAACCCGGCACCCCGCGGGGTGTGGGTGACCTTGCCGGCGCCGACGATCAGCTGGCGGGTCACCAGGAACGGGATGAGCACGTCGGCGAGCTTCGAGAACTCCCCCGCGCGGCTGACCATGTAGTTCTCGTGGCAGCCGTAGGAGTTGCCCGCGGAGTCGGTGTTGTTCTTGAACAGGTAGATGTCCCCGGCGATGCCCTCGTCGTGCAGCCGCTGCTCGGCGTCGAGGAGCAGCCCCTCCAGGATCCGCTCCCCCGCCTTGTCGTGGGTGACGGTCGAGATCACGTCGTCACACTCGGGCGTGGCGTACTCGGGGTGGGAGCCGACGTCGAGGTAGAGCCTCGCGCCGTTGCGGAGGAACACGTTCGAGCTGCGGCCCCAGCTCACCACCTTGCGGAAGAGGTAGCGGGCCACCTCGTCCGGGCTCAGCCGCCGCTGGCCGCGGAACGTGCAGGTCACGCCGTACTCGTTCTCGATGCCGAAGATGCGCCTGTCCATACTGAAACCCTAGACGGTCGGCGGTCACCGCGGAGGCGTTCGCAGGTACGACACGGCGAGCCGCGCCGCTCACCGGCACGCGGGCTCCGTTCCGCTGCCGGAGGCGTCCGTCACAACGTCGAGCAGAGTACGAGGATGGCAGTCATGACACACCTGTTGCGGTTCGACCACATCGGCGTCACCGTCGCCGACATCGAGAGGGCCACGGACTTCTTCGTCGCGCTGGGCCTGGAGATCGAGGGGCGCACCTTCGTCGAAGGCGAGTTCATCGACACCGTCTGCGGGATCCCCGGCGCCCGCTGCGAGGTGGTCATGCTGCGGCCGCCGGGCGGCGGGACGGCGCTCGAGCTCGCCCGGTTCGTACGTCCCGACCACGTGCCCGGCTCACCCGAGGCGATGGCCAACGAGCTGGGCCTGCGCAACGTCTGCTTCGAGGTCGACGACCTGGACGCGGTCCTCGAACGGGTGGCTGCCGACGGCTACGGCCTCGTCGGGGGCGTCGGCGTCTACGAGAACGTGGTGCGGATGGCGTACGTGCGTGGGCCGGAGGGCATCGTCGTCTCGCTCTCGGATCGGATCGGCTGACCCGGGAGGTCACCCCCAAAAGACGGCCGCAGAAAAGGCCGAGCCTGGGCGCCGCGGCGTGTGACACACTTCCCGCCATGACCTCGAAGCACCTCGGCCTGCTTCCGCCGCCGGTCGTCTGACCGGAGCGGCCTCGCCGATCTGACGCTGCGAGCGTGGATCGGCTCTCCTCGGCGTGCTCCAGACGCTGCCCTCTTCGTCCTGTCGAACCTGGAGCACCTCTTCGATGTCCACTCTCTGCACCCATTTCGGGGCCCGTCTCGGGCTCGTCCAGATCTGCCTCGCCGGGGTCCTGTGGGGCACCGGCGGCCTCGTCCTTCAGATCGTCCGTTCGATCACGCCGATGTCGGTGCTTACGGTGAGCGCCTACCGGATGCTGATCGCAGCGGCCGTGCTGCTCGCCGTCCTTGCCCTCGTCGGCCGCCTGCGCGACCTTCGTCTCGACCTCCGCACCGTGATCGTCGGTGCCGCCACGGGCCTGTACCAGGCTCTCTACTTCGGCTCCGTGGTCGCCGTCGGCGTGACCGTGTCCACCGTGGTCAGCCTCGGAATCGCCCCCGCGATCCTGCTGGCCGGTGAGGCCATCGCGGCACGACAGCGGCCCACCCGCCGACAGCTCGTGGTGCTGGCGACCGCGCTGACCGGACTGGTCCTCGCCTCGGCCTACGCCGGCAGCGGGGCCGGCGGCGAGCGGCCGATGACCGGGGTGCTGCTCGCGATCGCGTCCGGATCCGCCTACGCGCTCACCACTGCGGTCGGACGTCCGCTCGCTCAGCAGCGCAGCCCGCTGCTGGTGACCACCGGCGCAACCTGCGTCGGTGCCCTGGTCCTGGCACCGCTGGCACTGCTCGGCGGCGGGACGCTCGGCTCCTCCTCGGTGACGGTGTGGGCCTGGCTGGTCTATCTCGGTGTCGCGACGATGGCGCTGGCGTACGGGCTGCTCTATGCCGGGCTGCGCACCACCCGCAGCAGCGCGGCCACCGTGGCCAGCCTGATGGAGCCTGTCGCCGCCGCGATCGCCGCCGCAGCGGTCCTCGGCGAGCGTCTTGCCGGGCCGGCGGTCGCCGGGGTCGCGCTGATCCTGGTCGCGATCGCCGGTCTCGGACAGATCGGGTAGAACACGAAGCCGGGGAGTCTCGGGCGCATCTGATCGCGCCCGAGACTCCCCGGCTCCTCGTGTCAGTCGAGCGGCGGAGCGATCGGCGGCTCGCCGTCGTCGTCGGCCGGCGGCGCCAGCGGCGCCTGGTCGACGGGCTTCTCCGCGGGCTTCTCGGCAGGCGCCTCGACCGCGGCGGGCTTCGCCTCCTCGACCTGCGGGGTCGCGGTCGCGGAGCCGAGGATCTCGACCAGCGTCGCCGGCCGGATCCTGCGGAACTTGCGCGGCTGCGTGCGCGTGCGGTCGAGGACCGCGACCTCGAGGTCCTTGGCGGCGATCTCGCGGTCGTCGGTGTCGGTGTGGCCGAGCGCCGCCACGGCCAGCTTGATGGCGTCCTCGAGGGTGGCGCCCTCGGTGTAGCGCTCCTTGAGGTAGCCGCCGACCGCCTCGGCCGCACCGCCGATGGCGGCGAAGCCGTGCTCGTCGACGACCTGGCCGTCGTAGGTCAGCCGGTAGAGCTGGTCGGCCTCCGCGGTGTCCCCGATCTCGCCGACGAACAGCTCGACCTCGTAGGGCTTCTCCCCGCCCGAGGAGAAGATGGTGCCGAGGGTCTGGGCGTAGGCGTTGGCCAGGCCACGACCGGTGACGTCGCGCCGGTCGTAGGCGTAGCCGCGCATGTCGGCCAGCCGAACCCCGGCGATGCGGAGGTTCTCGAACTCGTTGTAGCGCCCGACCGCGGCGAAGGCGATCCGGTCGTAGATCTCGCTGACCTTGTGCAGCGCCGCCGAGGGGTTCTCGGAGGCGAACACGATGCCGTCCGCGTACTGCAGCGAGACCAGGGCGCGGCCCCGGGAGATGCCCTTGCGCGCGAAGTCCGCGCGGTCGCGCATCAGCTGCTCGGGACTCACATAGAACGGAGTGCTCATGGGCGACCCTCCAGCTCGGCGATGGGACCGTCGGGCCGCTGGAGCCTCCCGGCGATGACAGACTCCGCGACGGCCGCGACATCGGCGTCGGGCAGGGTGCGCCCGCCGTCGGCCGTGATCACGTGCACCAGCGGGAACAGCTTGCGGGACAGGTCGGGGCCACCGGTGGCCGAGTCGTCGTCGGCCGCGTCGTAGAGCGCCTGGACCAGGACCGCGACCAGGGTGTCCTCGTCGAGGTCGGTCCGGTAGAGCTTCTTGAGCGCGCCCTTGGCGAACAGCGAGCCCGAGCCGACACCGGCGTATCCGGTCTGCTCGTAGCGGCCGCCGGTCGGGTCGTAGCCGTAGATCTTGCCCACGCCCGCGTCGGGGTCGAACCCGACGAAGAGCGGCACCACGACCAGGCCCTGCATGGCCATCGCAAGGTTGCCGCGCACGAGCGCGGAGAGGCGGCTGGCCTTGCCCTCGATGGAGAGCGTGGTGCCCTCGATCTTCTCGTAGTGCTCCAGCTCGGTCTGGAAGAGCTTGACCAGCTCGACCGCGAGGCCCGCCGAGCCGGCGATGCCGACCGCGGAGTATTCGTCGGCCGGGAACACCTTGCGCATGTCGCGCTCGGCGATCAGGTTGCCCTGGGTCGCGCGCCGGTCACCGGCGATGATCACGCCACCGGGGAAGGTGGCCGCGACGATCGTGGTGCCGTGCGGGGCGATGTCGCCCAGGTTGCCCGAGACCGGGTTGTGCCCCGGGAGCAGCTCTGGCGACTGGGCGGTCAGGAAATCGGCAAAGGACGAGGTACCCGGCGTCATGTAGGCCGCCGGGATGCGGGACTCCGACATCTGCTACTGCCCGCCCTTCTGGATGAAGGACTTCACGAAGTCCTCGGCGTTGGTCTCCAGGACGTCGTCGATCTCGTCCAGGATGTCGTCGACATCGGAGTCGAGCGCTTCCTTGCGCTCGTTCACATCGGTCTCGGGCGCGGTCTCGACGGACTCCTCCGTCTCGGAGGACTTCTTCGGCTGCTTCTGCTCCTGTGCCATGTCTTCAACCTATCCACTAGCACCGACAAACCTGAGGAAACAATGCCCGATTTCGCTACGGGAGGAAGCAGAAGTCGGACGTTGGACCGAGATGTGGCACGGTCGTGATCTACGGATCAGGAACCGGTCAGCCGGTTGAACAGGTCGACCGCGGTGTCCGAGGAGTCGAGGAGCCCGCCCACGTGCTTCTTGGTCCCCCGCAAGGGGTCGATCGTCGGCACCCGCTGCAGCGACTCGCGCCCGGGCAGGTCGAAGATGACCGAGTCCCAGCTGGCCGCGGCGACGTTCTCGGAGTACTTCTCCAGGCAGCGACCGCGGAAGTAGGCGCGGGTGTCGGTGGGCGGGTCGTGCATCGCCTTCTCGACCAGGTCGTCGGTCAGCAGACGCTCGATCCGGCCGGCCCGGACGAGACGGTGGTAGAGCCCCTTCTCCGGGCGGATGTCGGCGTACTGCAGGTCGATGAGGTGGAGCTTGGGGTCGTCCCACTCCAGGCCGTCACGGTCGCGGTAGCCGAGCAGCAGCTTGTATTTCGCCACCCAGTCGAGCTCGTTGGCGCACTCCATCGGGTCGCGCTCGAGCCGGTCGAGCACCGACTCCCAGCGCTCCAGGACGTCCTTGGTCTGGTGGTCCGCGTCGGAGCCGTAGCGCTCCTGGACGAACTTCTTGGCCAGGTCCAGATACTCCATCTGCAGCTGGACACCGGTCAGCTTGCGACCGTCCTTGAGCGTGATCAGGGTCTTCAGCGTGGGGTCGTGGGAGACCGCGCGCAGGGCCGAGACCGGGCCGTCGACGCTGAGATCGCGGGTGATGTAGCCGTCCTCGATCATGGCGAGCACCAGCGACGTACTCCCGACCTTGAGGTAGGTCGAGACCTCGGCCAGGTTGGCGTCGCCGAGGATGACGTGGAGGCGGCGGTACTTCTCCGGGTCGGCGTGGGGCTCGTCACGGGTGTTGATGATCGGCCGCTTCAGCGTCGTCTCCAGGCCGACCTCGACCTCGAAGAAGTCGGCGCGCTGGGAGATCTGGAAGCCGTGCTTGGGGCGCTCCTGGCCGATCCCGACCCGGCCGGCACCGGCGAAGACCTGCCGGGAGACGAAGAACGGGGTCAGGTGCTTGACGATGTCGGCGAAGGCGGTGCTCCGGCGCATGAGGTAGTTCTCGTGCGCGCCGTAGGAGACGCCCTTGTTGTCGGTGTTGTTCTTGTAGAGGTGGATCTGCGGGTTGCCCGGCAGCCGCGCGGCCGCGCGGGAGGCGTCGAGCATGACCTGCTCGCCGGCCTTGTCCCAGCGCACCGCGTCGAGCGGGTTGGTCACCTCGGGGCAGGAGAACTCCGGGTGGGCGTGGTCGACGTAGAGCCGGGCGCCGTTGGTGAGGATGACGTTGGCCAGCCCGAGATCCTCGTCGGTGAGCTGGCTGGGATCGGCCACCTGCCGTGACATGTCGAAGCCGCGCGCGTCGCGCAGCGGTGACTCCTCCTCGAAGTCCCAGCGCGCTCTCCTCGCCCTCAGGGTCGAGGATGCGTACGCATTGACGACCTGGCTCGAGGCCACCATCGGGTTGGCCTGGGGCTGTCCGGCCACGGAAATTCCGTATTCGACCTCCGTGCCCATCACCCGTCGTACGCTCATGCCTGCAAGGCTACCGGCCACGTGCACGAGTGCACGTGAGCATCCATACGCCACGCTGAGGTTGCCCGAGGTTGTTCGGCTGGGCGGCACCGGGAGGAGACCGCTTGTGAAACGCCATGTCCGCGGGTACGTGGCCGCCGGTCGCCTCCGAGGTCTGGCCTGGCGGCGACGGCGGAGGCGGGTCATGGTGAGGTTGGGGCATGGGCACTCCTGAGATCCGGCGGGCCACCGCCGACGACCTCGACGATCTCTTCTCGATCTGTCTGCTGACCGGAGCATCGGGCGAGGACGCCACCGAGTTCTACGACGACCCCCGGCTGCCCGGGAACATCTACGCCGCTCCCTACATCGTCCTGCGTCTCGGGCTCGGTTTCGTGGCGGTCGACTCCGAGGGCGTCGTGGGCTACGTCGTCGGCACCCCGTTCACCCGCGCCTTCGAGAAGGAGTGCGAGGAGGACTGGTGGCCCGCGCTGCGGGTGGTCAACCCGGATCCCGGCCCCGACCACGACCGCACCGACTGGAACGCCCGGCTGCGCTCCCTGATCCATCGGCCGGTGCGTACGCCCGGCGAGCTGTTGAGCGAGTACCCGGCGCATCTGCACATCAACCTGCTCCCCCGCGCCCAGGGCCAAGGCGTGGGCAAGGAGCTGATCGGGATGATGCTCGGCGCCTTCCACGTCGCCGGCGTACGCGGTGCCCACCTCGGCGTCAGCACGGCCAACACCCGCGCGGTCGGGTTCTACCGGCGCGTGGGGTTCACGACGATCGCCGAGACCGAGGACACGCTGCTCCTCGGGGTCCAGTGGACCGGCGAGATGGAGGAGTGAGCTCTCATGGGACTCTGGGAGACCCGGGTGGTGCCCCACATCGTGGACCGCACCTGCGGTCTCCCGCAGCTCGAGCCGCTGCGCGAGCAGGCCTGCGACGGTCTCCGCGGCCAGGTCGTCGAGGTCGGCTTCGGCAGCGGCAGCAACATCGGGCTCTATCCGCCCGAGGTCACCGAGATCGTCGCCGTCGAGCCCTCCGACGTCGCCTGGGAGCTCTCCGCGACACGGCGTGCCGGCTCCTCGGTCCCGGTGAGCCGCGTCGGCCTCGACGGCGCCCGGCTCCCGCTCGCCGACGCCTCGGTCGACACGGGGCTGGTCACCTTCTCGCTGTGCACCATCCCCGACGTCGCGGGCGCGCTCGCGGAGCTGCGCCGGGTCCTGCGTCCGGGCGGGTCCATCGGCTTCGCCGAGCACGGCCTCTCCCCCGACCCCGCGGTCGCCCGCTGGCAGCATCGCCTCGACGGCCTCCAGCAACGCCTCTTCGGCGGCTGCCACCTCACTCGAGACATCCCGGAACTCCTGGCCGACCAGGGATTCCGGGTCGAGCTCCTCCAGCAGGACTACCTCCCCGGCCCGGCCCTCTCCAAGCCGTGGGGATACGTGTCCGCGGGGCGCGCTTCGGCGTGATGCGACGCACATTCGCGTCACTTTGACGATACCCAGCCGCAGCCGTCAAGATTTCTACCAAGCGAATCTTCGCCGCAACTCGGGACCAGCGAACCCGGGCCACCGCATGCACGTTTGAGAAAGCCTTCGCACCCTCGTGACCGATCTCTGGTCCTACGCCTTGACCCTTCTCGGAGTCGCCGGAACGGCGCTCGTCGGCAGGAAGGTCTGGTGGGCGCAGCACTTCCTGCTCATCACCCAGATCCCCTGGACCGCCTTCGCCCTCGTGACAGGGCAGTTCGGCTTCCTGCTCGGCGTGGTCCTCAACTCCGCCATCTACGTGTCCAGCGCACGTGAGTGGCGGCAGCAGCGACCTCAGCGCACCCCGGCTCCCACCACCGCGCCCTGAGGCTCGCTCGGTCGGGCTGTCACCCCCGCATCAGCGCTTGCGCGTACGCAGCGCGTGGGCGACGTTCACGCCGACGATACCCACCCAGGAGATCACCAGGGCGCCGAGGTTGTCGGTGACACCGAGGGTGATGCTGATCGGGATGCCGGCGACGGCCGACCCGGCGCCGAGCACGAACTGGAAGACCGAGGTGCGCGACTCGTTGCGCTCGGCGAGGGTGCGGGCGGCGGCGGTGGCCCCGACCCGCTCCTGGACGGTCTTCTCGATGCGATCGGCGAAGCCGGCGACCAGCTCGGCGTCGAAGGCGTCCCCCAGCTCATGGCGGGTCTCCAACCCCGCCTCGATGTCCTTGCGACCCATGTCGTCTGCCACGTCGTTCAACCTTAGGATCAGAAGCCGGGGCCGGCGTCCCCGAAGTTGTGCTGGATGTGGGTCCGCTCGGCCTGACCGTGTGCGGCCTGGACGCCGGGGTCGTTGTTCGGGTTGATCACGCCACCTGGCTCGGCTCGACCGGAGAGCACCCAGATCAGAGCCACGACGGCGACCGCGACGACGAGTGCCGCTGCTCCGACCAGGATCAACAACCACGCTGCCACGCGTCACTCCGTCCACACCACGCGGGCGTTTCCCGCGGATATCCGAAGGCTATCGCCGCTGCCCCGGCCCGCGCAGCCGAAATGACCGCAGGCGTCAAGGTCGCAGGACCCGATGAGTTGAGTACCTGGACTCACGCGCCGCTCGCCCACGATCCGCTGCAATGGTCACATGGACACAGACGTACGACCCGTCGCGCCGAGACGGCTCGGCTGGCTGAACGACGAGATCGACCGCTGGGTGAGCGAGGGCCTCCTCACCGGGGACACCGCGACGACGATCAAGAGGCAGTACGTCGCCTCCCGAGCCGGCTCGCTCACGCGGGTCGTCTCCTACCTCGGTGGCGCGTTCCTCGGCGTCGGGCTGGTGTGGCTCGTCGCGACCAACCTGGACGCACTGACCCCGCTGGTCCGGTTCGTCGGGATCGTCGTCATCTGGCTCGCCTTCACCGCCGCCGCGGAGACGATCCCGCTCCCCCGGCCCCTGCGCGGCGCGCTCCGCGGCATCGCGGCGATGAGCTTCGGCGGCGTCGTCTTCCAGGCCGCGCAGAGCCTCCAGGTACCGGCGTACGAGCCTTCGCTGGTGGGGATCTGGGGACTCGGAGCCCTCGGCTACGCCTACGCGAGCAGTGGCCTGGCGCCGCTGGTCGTCGGCATCGCGACCACGATGATCTGGTTCGACTGGCAGGTGGTGGCGAGCAGCGAGAGCACGTTCGCCGGCGTCTTCGCGGTGCTGGTCGGCGGGGTGGTCGCGACGGCCATCGCCGCGCTGCACGACCGGGGCCAGGAGGCCTTCGCCCAGGTGTGGCGGCTGGCGGGCGGCGTACTCGTCCTGGGTGGCCTCTTCGTCGCCGCCGTCCCGCAGATCGGCGACCGCGACCTCGCGTGGAGCCCCACGCTCCTCGTGGCGCTGGTGATCGCGGGGCTCCTGGTCGCAGCCGCGGCAGTGGGTACGGACGGGCTGTCGCGGTGGGAGGTGCTGGCCGCGGCGCTCATCGTGCCGGTCGGGCTCGCGCTGGTGGCCTGGGACCCGCAGGTCGACGACCTCGGCTCCGTCTCGGGCGAGGCGTGGCTGTCCGCCTTCGTCAGCATCGCGGTGTACGTCGTGGTCGCCGGTGCGGTCGCCGTCGACGGCTCGGTGCGCGACCAGACACTGCTGGTCGTGCTCGCCACGGGCGCGCTGGTCGTCTTCACCACCATGCAGAGCTTCGCGGTCTTCGCGCCGATCATGTCCGGCGCCACCCTCTTCCTGATGCTCGGCGTGCTCCTGCTCGCCACCGGCTTCGTCTTCGACCGCGCCCGGCGAGGCGTGGCCGCCAACCTCGGTGAGGTCCTCTCATGAACACCCGCACCCGCGTGGCACTCGTCAGCATCCTCAACCTCGCCCTCGTCGGCATCGCCGTCGCCGGCCAGCTCTCCGCACGCGCCACCGGCGAGGAGATCCGCCTCCGCGTCGAGCCGGTCGACCCGATCGACCCGTTCCGTGGCGCCTACGTCGACCTCTCCTATCCCGGCATCAGCTCGCGTACGACCAAGGAGGACGGAGATGCGTACGTCTCGCTGGCACCACGCGGCCAGGTCTGGGAAGCCACCGGCGTCGACACCGAGCGGCCGGCCGAGGGACCGTTCCTGAAGTGCCACGACGACGGCTGGCAGCTCAGCTGTGGCATCGAGAGCCTCTTCGTTCCTCAGGACCGGGCCCGGGAGATCGAGACCGAGGTCAACGGCGGCCACGCCGTCGCCGTGGTGAAGGTCGACTCGCGCGGCAACGCGGCTCTCGTCTCGGTCCAAGAGCGCTGACGGACGTCCACCGGGCGCATCAGTCGAGGCGACGGAACAGCGCGGCGAGGGCCTGCCCGCCGCCGATGCACATCGTGACGATGCCCAGCTCACCTCCCGTACGTCGCAGGTGCTTGACCACTCGCAACGACAGGATCGCGCCGGTCGCCCCGACCGGGTGGCCGAGCGCGATCGCCCCGCCGTAGGGGTTGGTGCGCTCCGGGTCGAGCCCCACGTCTCGCGAGACCGCGACGGCCTGGGAGGCGAAGGCCTCGTTGAGCTCGACGATGTCGATGTCGGCAGGGGTCAGACCGGTGCGCTCGAAGAGACTGCGCAGAGCGAGCGTCGGGGCGTACCCCATCAGGCCCGGCTCCATCGCCGCGGTCGCCACCTGCTCGAGCGCGACCAGTCCGGTCGCGCCGCGGTCACGAGCGGCCGACTCGGTCGCGAGCACGACCGCGGCGGCTCCGTCGTTGATCCCGGAGGCGTTGCCGGCGGTGACCGTACCGCCCTGAGCGAAGGCCGGCCGCAGCGCGGCAAGCACCTCCAGCGTGGTCTGCGGCTTGGGGTGCTCGTCGGTGTCGACGACGGTGACGCCCCGACGCCCCGAGATCTCGACGGGGACGATCTCCTCCGCGAAGGCCGCCTTCGCAGCCTCCGCCGCACACCGCTGCTGGGATCGCAGCGCGAACTCGTCCTGCTCCGCACGGGAGACGCCGTACTTCTCGGCCACGGCCTCCGCGGTCACCCCCATGTGTACGCCTCCGAACGGGTCGGTGAGCATCGCGACCGTGCCGTCGACCAGATCGCGGTCGCCGAGCTTGTAGCCGTTGCGGGCGCCGAAGTCGTAGAACGGCATCCGGGTCATCGACTCGTCGCCGCCGGCGACGGTGACCCGCAGGTCGTTCCAGCGCATCTCCTGAGCGGCCGACCAGATCGCCTGCAGCCCGCTGCCGCACAGCCGGTTGACGGTGAACGCAGGGACAGAGGTGGGCAGACCTGCCTCGATGGCGACCCTCCGGGCGTTGTACGCATCGGGTCCGACCTGGCCGATGCAGCCCATCACGACCTCCTCGATGTCGGCTGCGGCCACACCGGAGCGCTCGAGCGCCTCGGTGACCGCCGCCGCGCCGAGCCGGTGGGCGGGCACGTCCTTGAACTGGCCGCCGAAGCTGCCGATCGGGGTCCGGGCCCCGTCGAGCACGACGATGCGTTCCTTGGTCACTGTCTTCCTCCATCTGACCCGGTCAGGGCCGGGTCGTCGGCGCGGCCTCGAGGCGGTCGCGCAGGTCGGTCTTGCGGATCTTCCCGCTCGGCGTACGTGGCATCTCGTCGATGACCTCGAGCCGCTCGGGCAGCTTCTGGGTGGTCAGGCCGAGGCCGCGCAGGTGGGTCGTGAGGGCCGCCAGGTCGAGGTCGGCGCCGGGCGCGAGCACGACCCAGGCGCAGACGCGCTCGCCGAGCACGGGGTCGGGCACGGGCGTGACCGCCACGTCGGCGACGCCGGGCACCTCGGCGACCAGGTCCTCGATCTCCCGTGCGCTGAACTTCTCGCCGCCGCGGTTGATGATGTCCTTGATCCGGCCCTGCACCGTCAGCCAGCCACCGGCGTCGAGGCGCACGAGGTCGCCCGTGCGGAACCAGCCGTCGGCGGTGAAGGCGTCGTTGCGCTCGGCATCGACGTACCCCGAGCACAACTGCGGCCCGCGCCACCAGGCCTCACCGACCGAGCCGGACGGCAGGTCCGTGCCGGTGCCGGGATCGACGACCCGCCCCTCGGTCGGGAAGAGCCAGTGCCCCTCGGTGCCCCAGCGCTGGAGCTCCGGGTCCCACGGCGAGCCACAGCTGGCGTTGGGGCACTCGGTGGCGCCGTACATCCGAACGACCGTGCCGAGCCGCTCATGAGCGCGGCGGGCGAGCGCCTCGGGTACGTCCGCGCCGCCGCACACGATCGTCCGGACGTGGTCCAGACGTACGCCGCGGTCCTCCGCGATCGCGGTGAGGGCGGCCAGGAACGGGGTGGCGAAGATGAAGAAGGTCGTCCGGTCGCGCTCGACCACGTCGAACGCCTGCTGCGGGTCCCAGGCCTCCTGGAGGGTGACCGAGCAGCCGAACGCGACCGGGAAGAGCACGCTCAACGAGATGCCGGTGATGTGGCTGACCGGCGAGGGGTTGAAGAGGACGTCGTTCTCGTTGAGCCCGAACGCGCGCTGACAGATGTCGCCCGAGGCCGCGATCCCCTCGTGCGTGTGGATCGCGCCCTTCGGGTCGGCGGTGGTCCCCGAGGTGTAGATGACGAGCGCGACGTCGCCGTCCCGCCCGGCGCTCGCGAGCGCGGTCTCGACGTCCACCGGTTCGGTACGC
This sequence comes from Nocardioides luteus, assembly GCF_015752315.1. Lineage (NCBI taxonomy): Bacteria > Bacillati > Actinomycetota > Actinomycetes > Propionibacteriales > Nocardioidaceae > Nocardioides > Nocardioides luteus. The sequence continues at coordinate 2,335,508 of NZ_JADOVJ010000001.1, read as the reverse complement.
AGCGCCTCCTCGAAGCGCTCGCCGCGTGCCCCGCCGCGTACCCACAGGACATGGTCGAGCCCGACGCCTTCAGCGATCAGGTCGGCGTAGAGGTCGCGGTAGGAGTATCCGCGGAACTCCTCGGCGGCGATCGCGAAGCGGGCACCGGTCTGGCGAACGATGAAGCCGACCTCGCGCCGGCGCAGGATGCTCGTCATCGGCACCACGACACCGCCGGCCATCAGCACCCCGTGGAACGCCACGACCGCCTCGGTCCAGCTGGGCAGCTGGACGGCGACGGCCTCCCCGCGGCGCAGACCGCGCTCGCGCAACCAGCCGGCGAGCGCGGCGGCTCGGTCCCAGAGCTGGCCGAACGTCAGCCGGGTCGTCGAGTCGCGGACCGCGACCTTGTCACCGAAGCGGTCGGCGCAGCGCCGCAGGTCGTCGGTGACGCTGGCCGCGTGCCACATCCCGGAAGCGCGGTAGAAGCGTTCGATCTCGGGGGTGGGACGCCAGGTGGGCGCGATCGGGCGAGACATCCGGCCCTCAGATCCGGACCAGCGTCTTGCCGGTCGTACGTCCCGCCATCATGTCGGCGATCGCCCGCGGCGCCTGGGCGAGACCGTCGTAGACGCTCTCGCGGTAGTGCAGCCGGCCCTCGGCGAGCCAGCCACCGACCCGCTGCTGCATCTCGTCGAGCAGCCGCACGTGCGCGCTCCCCCGGAAGCCGCGGAGGGTCAGGTTCTTGGAGGTGGCGAGGAAGAGGTTCTCCGGACCGGCGGGTGCCCCGTCGTACTCCGAGATCGAGCCGCACAGGGCGATCCGGCCACGGTTGTTCATCGCCGCGAGGGCGGCCTCGAGGTGGCTGCCGCCGACGTTGTCGAAGTAGACGTCGAGCCCCTCGGGCGCGGCATCGCGCAGCGACTCCACCAGCGGGCGGTCGCGCCAGCCGAAGGCCGCGTCCACGCCGATCTCGTCACGCAGCCAGGCGACCTTCTCCGCGGTGCCCGCGCTCGCGACGACCCGCAGGCCGGACAGCTTCGCGATCTGGCAGACCAGGCTCCCGACCGCTCCTGCGGCTGCCGACACCCAGATCGTCGAGATGTCCTCGCCGGCATCGAGCGCGTCGATCACGTGCAGGCCGGCGTACGCCGTCAGGCCCATCGGGCCGAGGGGACCGAGGTAGGTCTGGGGCGAGAGCTGCTCGACGTCGAGGACCCGCAGGTCGGCGACCCCGTTCATCGCGACCTCGTCGGGATCGACGACCGCGTGGCTGCGCCAGCCGTAGGAGTGCCACACCGTCGCACCGACCGGGAAGCCCTCCGCGCGGGACTCCTCGACGACGCCGACCGTGAAGATTCCGTCCATCGGCTCGCCTAGCGGGAAGGCCGGGAAGTAGCCCTCGGGTGCGTCGGCACGCAGCCGGAGCCGCATCCCCGGATCGACCGAGGTCCACGTGTTGCGGACCAGCACCTGACCGGCCTCCGGATCGGGCAGGTCGACGCTCACGAGCTCGAAGTGCTCCGGACGCACGTCGCCGTCCGGGAGCGTGACCACGTGCACCTGAGTGCTTTTCACAGGACCTCCTCGATGGTTCGGTCGCCTGGACACGACGCCTGAACCAAACTAACTTCAGTTCTATGAACACCGCAATGGCTGCCTGGCAATGGACCGGGACCGGACGTCCCCTCACGCTCAACCAGGTGCCGGTCCCCACCCCCGGGGCCGACGAGGTCCTCATCCGGGTGCGCGCGGCGGGCATGTGCCACTCCGACGTGGGCGAGCTGGACGAGCCGTCGTGGGCGGCCACCATCACCCGCAACCCGATCACCCTCGGCCACGAGATCGCGGGCGAGATCGCGCAGGTCGGCGTGGCCGTCACGCAGTGGCAGGTCGGGGACCGGGTCGGTGTGCACCCTCTCGGCGAGACCGTCCCGGGCTACAGCCGCGACGGCGGGTACGCCGCCTACACCCTTGCTCCTGCCACCGACCTGGTCGCGATGCCGGACGGTCTTCGGTTCGACCTGGCCGCCGCCGGCACGGACGCAGGCATGACCTCCCACCACGCGGTCGCCGAGGTCGCCCGGGTCGGCGCCGGCGACCGTGTCGGCATCATCGGGCTCGGCGGGCTCGGCCAGTTCGGTGCCCGCATCGCCGCCCTGCTCGGCGCCGAGGTGTACGCCGCCGACACCAGCCCCGCCGCCGTGGCCCTCGGCGAGCAGCTCGGCCTCGCCGCCGTGCACCCGCGGGCGGAGGACCTGATCGGACTCGGCCTCGACGCGGTGATCGACTTCGCCGGCTTCGGCTCCACCACCTCGGCGGCGGTCGGCGCGATCCGCAAGGGCGGCACCATCGTCATGGTCGGCCTGGGCGCGGTCGAGACGACCCTCGTCACCGCCGACGTCATCCACCAGCGCGCCCACATCCACGGCTCCTCCGGCGGCACCCGCGAGGACATCGCCACGGTGTACGACTACCTCGCCCGTGGCGAGATCACCCCGACCATCGAGCACATCGACCACGACCGGGTCCCAGAGGGCATCGAGCGCCTCCGGGCCGGCCGGGTCACGGGCCGGCTCGTGGTCACGACCAACTGATGCCGATGACCAGCGACACCGGCCAGAAGCCGCCGTCGAGTACCCGCTGGCCCGCCCGCGTCTATGCGACGGGGAGCGAGCCGGACTACCGCTTCACCCTGGCCAACGAACGTACGTTCCTCGCCTGGTTGCGTACGTCGCTGGCGTTGGTCGTGGCCGCCGTCGCGCTCCACGCGCTGGCCTCCGACCACTCGACGATCGTCGTCCAGGTCGTCGCCGGCACGATGGTCGTCCTCGGCGCAGGCGGGGCGCTGCTCGCCTGGTTCCGGTGGAGCGCCAACGAACGCGCGATCCGGCGCGGCGAACCGCTCGTCGGGTTCCGCTCCGGCGCGGCGGCCTGTGCCGCCCTCGCAGTCGTCGCGGGCGCTGCAGCAGCCCTCATGGTGCTCCGGTGAGGAAGCACTGTCTCGCCCCGGTCGACACTCCCCACGCGAACCCGGGCTGCAGGCCGAACGGACACGTCTGGCCGGTACGAGGACGGCGCTGAGCATGGCGGCAGCAGCGCTCGCGCTGCTGCACGCAGCCGACCCGCCGGCCCCGGTCACCGTCGCCCTGGTCGTCGCGACCTCACTGTGCGTGGCCGTCACGATCCTTCCCGCGCTCCGCGAGGCGCGCGGGCTCCGCCTGGCCTCACTGACCCAGCTCTCGCTGATGATCTCGCTGTCCGCGCTGGTCGTGATCGTCACCGGCTGACCGGTCGCACCCCGCCGGGCAGCCAGGCGCCGCTCAGGGCATCCGGCGCCGGCTGGTAGATGCGCAGCACGAGGAAGAAGCGTCCCTTCGGCGACGGCAGCCAGTTGCGTACGCGATCGGCCTCGTCCTCGGGCTGGATGACGATCGTGACCGACCCGTCGTCATCGACCACCAGGCCGGAGGTGGCGCTGCCGACGGCGTACCTGCCGATTGGGTTGGGGACGAGGAAGCCCTCCGCGTCATACATCGTCACGCTCCAGAACGCGCCCGCAGGTGGCGGCGTGTCCAGACGCACCTGGTAGCTGCCGGACGAGCCGTCGAGCGGGCGGCCGTCGACGTCGGCGTAGGTGTTGAAGGAAGTGTTCTCCTCGACCACGTTGGCACCGAGGCCGACATGGCTCATCACGGCCCGGCTCAGGTGGTTGAGGCCGTGAGCGCCCTTGTCGCCCACCTTCGTCCAGCCCGTCGGGATCAGCTCCCCCAACTGTGGGCGGCAGGCGTCGATGACCTTCATCGCTTCGGTGAACCCGGCTGCCGTCCCGGCCCTGACCTCGGGGTCGAGCTGGCCGGGATCAAGCTCCGCCTCCCCGGTGAGGCCCAGCATCGAGAGCCGCCGGACGATGGCGAGCTCGTGCGCGGGGACGCCGATGAGGCGCAAGGCGGCGTCGAGCCCGCGGAAGAAGGCCCGCCAGTCGGTCATGACCTCGTCCGGATCCACCAGCACGCCGATCCGGCGGGCATCGCCGGCGCACCTGAGCATGACCGCGTCCTGCAGCCGGTGGACCTCTGCCTCGTCGCCGAGGACCTGGATGCGCATCAGGACCCAGATGAGCTGAGAGCCGACCCGCAGCCGCACTGCGTCCGGGGGCACCTCGGTGTCGTCCGTCGGTGAGACGAGCCAGATCTGACGTGCGTGTCCGACGGTCCGGTGACTGATGTTGGAGGCATTGCCGAAGCCGTCCAAGAGGTTGAGCGTGTAGTAGCGGTCGCCGAATTCGGGCAGGTCGACGATCACCGGACCACCGCTAAGGTCGAGCCACGCGTTGGAGTAGAGGGTGTCCACGTTCGGCACACGGAACGCCGCGAACCCCGGCCGGGCCAGGTCCCGTTCGTGGAGAAAAATGCCCAGCGCCTCACCCTCGGCTACGTACTGCCGGCACATCTGGGCGTACTGATAGACCGCCGGCAGCCCATAGACGACGCCGTCGAAGGCGATCGAACGGGCGAGCTCGCGGCGGGCGGAGGCGTCGGTCGGCACCAGGTCCGGCCGGGTCGAGACCTGAACCTGGTCGACGCCGGCAAGATCGAACGACGGGTAGCTCATCGGGCCACCTCCCGGACGACGCACGGCGGCTCCCAGGCCTCGGCACCGTCCGGCCAGTACAGCCGCAGCATCAGGCGGAACGGGCCGTCGGGAGCCGGAAGCCAGTTGGCCGGTCCCGAGTCCGGCTCGGAGACCGACAGACTCATCCGCAGCCCACCGTCGGCGCCATACCTCAGATCCGGGGTCCGATCACCGACGGCATAGCGTCCCAGCGGGTTATCCACCAGCAGTCCCTCTCTGTGATACATCGTCAACGACCAGAACGCCTGGACCGGCGGTAGCTCACCCGGCGCGAACTCGATGACGTACGGGCCGTTCCGCCCGTCCAGCCCCTCCCCGTCGGCGTCGGTCTGGCACACCGGATAGACCGCCTCGGCCACCGGGTTCACGTAGATCTGCGCATGCGCGACGGCGGCACGCAGCAGGAGGTCGTCACCGAAGTCCGGGCCGCGGTCGTTGATCGACCAGCCGTTCACGGTGCGCCCGAGATGCTCCACCCGCCTGCGTATGTCCTGATGTCCCGTACGCAGGCCCGCAGCGAACGACAGAACAGCCTCTTCGGAGGCCGAGCCGTCCGCGAGACCCGCCAGCTGCTCGCCGGAGACGTACGACATCAGCGACTCCGGGACCTGTCCCGGACCGAGATCGTCGAGCACCACCGAGAGCGCCGTCGCGAAGGTGGACGGTTCCAGGATCTCGTCCTGACGCGAAAGCTCGTCGATGCGACGGTCGACGGCACGCGACGTCGGCGCGGCACCGACACCCGCATCAGGGTCGAGAGTCAAGCCGATCTTGTCCTGGAGGGCATGAGCGTCCGCGAGGTCGTCGGCATCGAGCGGGTCGACACCGGTACGCCCGACGACCATCACCCAGCGTTCCGGCGTGCTCAGCCTCAGTACGCCGCCTTCCTCCGAGACCGCCCGCGGACCGCGCCGGATGCGAACCGCCGGCAGCTCCGCTCCATACGCACGGCGGCTGACGACCACCGGACTGCTGGTGTCGGCACATCCCGCCTGGAGGCTCAGGTAGCGCTCCCCCGGATCCGGCAGCGTCACCTCGTACGCACCCGCGTCCAGGTCGAGCCAGGCCAGCGAGTAGAGCGTGTCGACGTTCGGCGCCACCCCCACCTTCAGGCTCGGGTCGGCGAGCGACCGCTGGTGACCGAGCGTCCCGACCGGTGCCCCGGCAGAGGTCTCAGGCCGCGGCCCGTGCGGATCCGACGGCTGGGTCAGGTTGAGGCGCATCCGCTGGGCGAAGATCAGCGGGTACGCCCAGACCTGGAGGGCAGCCGCCTGCGCAGCGACGTCGGCCACGTCAGGACGCCGCGACCAGCGGCCTGACAGCAGCCTCCGCTCGGGCCGGTGCCTCATCCAGCGGATAGACCTGCATGGTCTCGGGGCGCAGCCCGATGACCACCTTCGTACCCTCCTCCGCGCCACGCAGCCACGACCCGTGCAGCGCGCTGCTCGCCCGCAGCCGGAACTCCTCCTGCCCTGCGGCAACGGTGACGTCGTACGTGCGTCCGCCGAACTCGGAGGCGAGCAGCTCGGCCTCGAGCGCGACGACGCCGGACGGCACCGACGCCACGTCGCGGTAGAGCTCGAGGTCGTCGGGCCACAGCCGGGCGACCACGGCGTCCGAGTCGGGCAGATCCCGCTCGAGCGTGATGTCGACTCCCGCGTTCGTACGCCACCCCGCGGTGGTGCGGTGGAGCTCGAGCCGGTTGGACATGCCGATGAACTCGGCGACGTAGTCGGTCGCCGGGTCGGCGAAGACCCGCTGCGGCGTGTCGACCTGCTCCATCCTGCCGGCGCGCATGATGGCCAGGCGGTCACCGAGCGCGAACGCCTCGGACTGGTCGTGGGTCACGAAGACCGCGCCGAAGCCGAGGCTCTCGTGCAACCGGTGGATCTCCGTACGCACCGTGTCCCGCAGCCGCGCGTCGAGGTTGCTCAGCGGCTCGTCGAAGAGCACCAGGTCCGGACGCGAGACCAGGCCCCGGGCGACGGCGATGCGCTGCTGCTGCCCACCGCTGAGCTGGCTCGGGTAGCGATCGAGCAGGTGCTCGCAGTGCACCATCGCGGCTGCTTCCTCGACCCGCCCGCCGGCCAGCGCCTCGCGCATCTTGCGCACCTTCAGCGGGTAGGCGATGTTCTTGCGCACGGTCATGTTCGGCCACAGCGCGTAGGACTGGAACACCATGCCGACGTCCCGCTTGTGGGCCGGCAGGTTCAGCCGCTGGCCGGAGTCGAAGACGTGCCGTCCCTTGAAGTCGATGACACCCGACTCCGGAGTCTCCAGGCCGGCCAGACAGCGCAGGGTGGTCGTCTTGCCGCAGCCGCTCGGGCCCAGCAGGACCAGGAACTCGCCTTCCTCCATCTCGAGGTCGAGGTGGTCGACGACGACGTTCGATCCGTACGACTTGGTGAGTCCTTCGACTCGGAACTTGGCGGACATCGGCCATTCCTCCATGGACTTGCTTGATGGGATTACGACGGGGCGTACGACACGGGCGGCGGATGCCCGGGGACGCTCCCTCAGAGATTGTCGAGCACGTTTCGGCCACCGACCAGCATCGCGATGGCGACACCGGCTCCGGTGACGGCGGACATCAGGATCGCCATCGCCCCGACCAGCGGGTACGAGCCGTTGGTCCACTGGTCGTAGAGGAGCGTGCCCATCACCTGGGTCGTCGCCGAGCGCACCATGATCGAGGCGGCGAACTCGTGGGTGAGCAGGATGAACATCAGGGCGACGGAGCTCAGCACGGCCGGCTTGAGCATGGGAAGCGTGATGGTGAGTGCGGTATGCACCGGGCCGGCGCCGCTCACCGCCGACGCCTCTTGATAGGTGTTGCCCATCGACACCAGCGCCGTCAGCTGCATCCGGGTCGCGAACGGGATCATCAGGACGACGTAGACGAGCACGATGATCGCCTTGGTGCCGTAGAGGATGAACGGCGGCTGGGTGTACGTCAGCAGGAAGCCGACGCCGAAGATCACGGCCGGGATCCCGAGCGGCAGCGCGGTGATCAGGTCACCGAGGAGGCGGACGAGCGGCAGGTCCCGCCGCCGCACCATCAGCTGGGCGACGCCGAGCCCGATCGGCACGCAGATCGCGACCGCGATCAGCGAGGTGACCACGCTCGTCACCACCGACTCGACGATGCCCGGGGTCTCGACCAGCGCGCGGTAGTTGTCCAGCGTGAACAGGCCCCACGACAGGTTGGCCGACCAGAACGGCGAGAGCGACACCAGGATCACCCCGATCAACGGCAGCACGAGCGCGACCAGCCCGTACGCCGCGACGACGACGGCCGCCCAGGCGGACCGGCCGTGCGTCGGCGCGAACGACTTGCCGCCGTGGGTGACGAACCGCGCCTGGTTGCCGAGCAGGTAGCGCTGGGCGAAGATCACCAGCAGCCCGAAGATCACCAGGGGCGACCCCGCGGCCGCGGCCGCGGCGAAGTTGGTCGGCGACTCGCTCGTGCGCCGATACATCTCCGTGGTGAGCACGTTCACGCCCTCGTTCTGCCCGAGCAGCAGTGGCCCGGTGAACTGGCCGAGCCCGAGCAGCAGCGCGACACCCGCGCCGTACACCAGCGACGGGCGCAGCAGCGGCAGCACGACCTTGAAGAAGACCCCGATCGTGGACGACCCGCTGATCGCCGCGGCCTCCAGGTGCTCCGAGCCGATGTTCTGCATCCCGGCGCTCACGAAGAGGTAGACGAACGAGGTCAGCCCGAAGCCGGTGATGATGATGATCCAGGTCGTGCTGTAGATGTTGACCGGACCGCTCTCGAGGTCCTGCCACCACGGCAGGTGCCGCAGCATGGCGTTGAGGTAGCCGGGGCCCGGCGAGAGCAGGAACGCCCAGCCGGCCACGTTGGCCACCGACGGCATCACGATCGGCAGCAGCGGCACGACCCGCAGGAAGCCGAGTCGCCGCGGGAGCCGGCTCGTCGCGAAGGCGAGTACGGTGCCGAGCACCATCGCGATGGCCAGCGAGACCACCGCGAGCAGGAGTGTCGTTCGCAGCGTCTCCCCGATGTCGTCGCGCCCGAACTGGGCCCGGTAGCCGCTTGCGCCGTCGGCGAACGCGAGCGACTGGAGCCGATAGAGCGGCACCACGACGAGATACCCGAGGATGAGGATCAAGGGCGCGTACGTCAGGCGCGCGCGCCAGGTGGCGGCGTCACCGCGCAGGCGAGGCAGTGAGCTACTGACGATCGTGGTCATGAGGTCTTCCTCGAGGTCGGGGTCGGCGAAGGGGCGGGGATCAGCTCTGGAAGAGCGATTCCCACTGCTTCTGGTACTCGTTGACCGAGTCCTGGTCGAGCGTCTTCGGGTCGGGGAGCTCGATGTCCTGCGCCAGCAGGTCCGAGCCGGGGACGCCGGTCCCGTCGATGCCGGGCAGCGCGGCCACGTAGTTGTGCGAGATGGCGGCCTGCCCCTCGGGCGTCACCATGAAGTCCGCGAGCACCTGGGCGGCGTTGGCGTGCGGCGCCGAGGCGAGCACCTGGCTGTACCACGGGACGCCGAACGGGTCCTTGGGCACCACGAAGTCGACCGGCGCGCCGCTCGCCTTCGTGTCGAGCATGGTCGTACCGACCGTCGGGGAGCCCCAGATCTCACCCGAGGCGATCGCCTGGTCGATGGCCACGGCGCTCGGGTAGATGCGCGGCTTCTGGGCGGCGAGCTTCTCCACGAACCCACCGCCCCAGTCGGCGTCGATCCGGCGGTACATGTCCACGTACGTCGGGATGCCGGCAGGGTTGGTGATGCCCAGCTTCCCGCCCTTCGTGTCGGCGGCCAGGACGTCCTCGTAGGTGTGCAGGCCCTTCGGCAGCTTGCTGGTGTTCCACCCGTAGCCGAAGACCGTCGCGCTGGAGAGGAACCACTTGCCGTCCTTGATGCTCTCGGAGCGCTTGTAGTCGGCGTTGTCGAAGCTCGGGCCGACCACCTCGACGTTCCAGTCCTCCTTCGTGGCACGGTCCATGAAGCCCGCGTCGGTCGCCATCTGGACGTCCGCGGTGCCCTGGCCGGTCTGGATCTCGGTCTCGACCTTGGGGACGATGTCGGCGTCGGTGCCGCGTACGTAGTTCAGCTTGATCCCGTACTTCGCCTCGAACGCCTTCTTCAGCAGCTCGAGGTTGTCGGGGGCATGCGTGGAGTAGAGGGTGACCGAGCCCTCGTCCTTGGCCGCCGCGACGATCTCGTCCCAGCTACCTGCGAGCTCGGTCTCGGTGGCAGCGCCACCGCAGGCCGTCAGGGTCGTCGCGAGCGCCACCGTGGCAGCGGCCAGCGCGAACAGTCGTCGTCTGATCATCTCTTCTCCCTTATGGCACAGCATCTTCTGGTTACTAAAGTGAAGTTGGTTCAGGTAGACTGTATGGCGCAGGTCACACGATGGCAAGGAAAAATCTCATTGAATTCACTTGGGGATTCGACGGGACCGAGAGGACGAGGTGAAGGATGAAGCGGTACGCAGATCGGCGAGTGCTGGTGACCGGAGCGGGCGGCGGGTTGGGCAGTGAGATCTGCGCCCGGCTCAGCGCCGAGGGCGCGCGGGTCGCCGCGGCCGACCTGGCCGGGACCGACCTCGGTCCCCTCCTCGACTCCCTCACCGGCACCGGCCACCTCGCCCTCGAGCTGGATGTCGCTGACGAGCAGCAGTGGCGCGACGCCACCTCGCAGCTCGAGGCCGCCTGGGGCGGACTCGACGTGCTGGTCAACAACGCCGCGATCGGCAGCATCGCGACCGTCGAGGACGAGGAGCGCGACACCTGGGACCGGGTGGTCGCGGTCGACCAGACCGGGGTCTGGCTGGGGATGAAGCACGTCGGACCGCTGCTGGAACGCACCGGCGGCGGATCGATCGTCAACGTCGCTTCGATCCTGGGCAGCACCGGCGGCCTCGGCAACAGCATCGCCTACCATGCCGCCAAGGGGGCGGTGCGCACGATGACGAAGAACGCCGCGTTGCACTGGGCCACCCGGGGCGTACGCGTCAACTCGCTGCACCCGGGATTCATCGAGACCCCTCAGCTGATCGAGCGGTTCGGCGGCTCACCGCGCCACCAGGCGATGCTCGCCAACACCCCGATGGGCCGCCTCGGCACCCCCGCCGAGATCGCGGGCGCGGTCGCCTTCCTCGGCAGCGACGACGCCGGCTACATGACCGGCAGCGAGGTGTACGCCGACGGCGGCTGGACCGCTCGCTGACGACGCCTACCGCTCAGAGCTCGGCGCCGAGCCGGTAGCCCTCCGCGATCGCGTGCGAGACCCGCCGCGGCGTGAGGCAGTCGCCGATCACGCTCACCTTCTCGCCGGCGACCACACCCGGCAGCAGCACGGGGACCCGCGGCCGGTGCCAGACGGTGAGCACCGGCCCGAGATCCACCGGCTCACCACCGAAGACCGGCGCCAGCTGGAGCGGCGCCGCCGGGTCCTCGGGCACGACGACCGTGCTCGCGACCTGCAGGTCGACCCCGGCGGCGCCGAGCCGGGTGAGCAGCGGACCAGCGCTCTCGGCCGGCACCCGGGAGGCGAGCGCTCCGAGGGCGGTCGCGAAGGTGACCTGCCAGCCCGCTCGCACCAGTGCCTCGGCCGCGCTGTACGCAGGCCAGAACCCGTCTCCTTCGTCGTAGACGAGCGCACGCCGGTCGCCGTCGTGCTCCAGCTCACCGGTGATCGCGTCGTCGACGGTCGCGAACGGCCGGCCGGCCAGCTCCTCGGGCGGATCCGCCGGGCGCGATCCGGTCGCGACCACGACGTGATCGGCCATCCCGAGGATCTCCTGGAGGTCGTCGGCATCGATGCCGGCGGCGAGGTTCACGTCGACCCCGAGCCTCTTGAGCTCCCGCTCCTGGTAGTCGACGATGTCGATGAAGGTGGCCCGGTGCGGAGATGCGGCGGCCACCCGCGCCGTACCGCCGAGCTGCGGCGACTGCTCGAAGAGGGTGACCCGGTGGCCGCGGCCGGCCGCGACCCGTGCCGCCTCTAGACCCGCCGGCCCTCCCCCGACGACGTAGATCTCCTTCGGGGCATCGACACGGACACCGACGTTGCGATGCCGCCCGCGGCCGATCTCGGCGTTGACGGCGCAGTGCAGGTGCGGATCGAAGGCGCGACAGTCCTGGTTGATGCCGAGGCAGCCGCGCACCTCGCTCACCCGGCCGGACTCGGACTTGGCCGGAAGTTCGGGGTCGGCGATCAGGGCCCGGGCCATCCCGACCAGATCGGCACGCCCCGTCTTCACGATGTGGTCGGCGGTCGCCGCGTCCCGGATGCGCTGCCCGACGAGGGTCGGCAGACCGGTGGCCGCCTTCACGCGCGCCGCCGACGGCACCGCGACGGCGTCCGGGTTCGTCGAGTCCTTGACGTACTTGCCGCGGGTGCCGTGCGTGATGCTGAAGTAGTCGACTCCGGAGCCGGCCAGATCCTCGGCGATGCGTACGCAGTCCTCGATGTCCATCCCGCCGGGGATCTCCTCCTCGCCCGAGAGACGTACGCCGAGGACGAAGCCCTCGGGGATGACCGACCGCATCGCCTCGATGACGAGGTGCAGGAACCGCATCCGGTTCTCGAAGGAGCCGCCGAAGGCGTCCTCGCGCCGGTTGGTCAGCGGCGACATGAACTGCGCGGGCAGATACCCGTGGGCGGCGTGGATCTCGACCCCGTCGGCTCCGGCCTCGACCAGGTTCTGCGTCGACACCCGCCACCCTTCGACGATGTCGTGGATCTCGGCGACGGTGAGCTCATGAGGCGGGTAGGCGTCGCGGACCGTCTTGATCGGCGACGGCGCGACCGGCGGCGAGTCGGACTCGCCGCCGATGAACTCGCGTCCCAGATGACACAGCTGCCCGATGAACCTGGCGCCGTGGCGGTGGATGACGTCGGCCTTGGCCGCCGCGGCCGGGACGAACTCGTCGAGATAGGCCTCGACCAGCTTGCGCGAACGCAGCGTGGTCGTCGGGTGGACGACCGTAGCGCCACCGATGATCACGCCGACGCCGCCGGCGGCGAGACGCTCGAAGTGCTCGGTGTCGCCATGGGTCGGCACGCCGTCGACGGCCATGCTCGTTCCGGCCGGGAGTGCGACCAGCCGGTTCTTCACCGACATCGAGCCGATGGTGAAAGGCGAGAAGAGGTGTGGGAAGTCGGTGCCCATGGGGTCCTTTCGGCGGCGGTTCCGGGGTGGTTCTTCAGACGGTGAAGCGGCCGCCGTTGCTGAGCAGCACCGCCCCGACGACGTTCTTGGCGCCCGGAGAGGCGAGGTAGCAGATGTTGTCGGCGAGGTCGTCGGCCGAGGCGTACCCGATGGCACCGCTCGCCTCCATCGCCTTGCGGACAGCACCCGGCGTGCGGCCGGCCATCGGGGTGTCGACCGGGCCGGGGGCGACCGTGTTCACCCGGATCCCGTACGGGATGACCTCCTTGGCGACCGACTGCGACAAGGCGTGCACGCCCGCCTTCGAGGCCGCGTAGTGCGGGTAGCCGACCAGCGTGTCGTACGCGGCCGAGGAGCCGACGGTCACGATCGCTCCCCCGCCACGCGGACGCATCGCCCGTACGGCCGCGCGGAGCACGTGGAAGGTGCCGTCGAGGTTGATCGACATGACCCGGCGCCAGCCGTCGTCGTCGAGATCGCTCAGCACGTCGACGGGCTCACCCGACTCCTGGGCCGCGAGGATCCGCGCCTTGGCGGCGGGGTCGTCCACGCCGGCGGTGTGGACGACGACATCCAGCCGGCCGTCCGCCCCGGTGACGGCGGCGACGAGGTCGTCGACCGCCTGCGGGTCGGCGACATCGACCACATGAGCGCGGCCACCCACGGACTCCGCGACCGCGGTGGCGTTGGCTGCGTCGATGTCAGCGACGTGCACCCGCACACAGCCTTCCGCGGCGAGCCGCCTCGCCACCGCGGCACCGATGCCGGAGCCACCTCCGGTCACCAGGGCGACCTGCCCGTCGAATCGCGCGGCCTGCTGCCCGCTCATGCGCTCTCCTCAAACTGAAGTCGGTTGGATGTGTAACCTCTATCACATCAATCCCCTGGACAACCCATAGTCCCTGAACTAAGTTCAAGTCATGTCCATCGAGACCTCTCCCACGCTGGTCCGCTACTACGCCGCCGTCGACGCGAGCGACTTCGATGCCGGCATGGCACTCGTGACACCCGACGTGGAGTTCGCGATCCTGCTGCCCAACCGCGCCGTCCGTGGGATCGGCCGTACGGACCTCGTCGCCTACCTGTCGGGCCGTGGCGATGTCGTACGCCGCCACGTACCGCAGCGCTCGTCGGTCGCCGGCAACGTGGAGTTCGTCTATGGCGCCGTCGTCGAGGACGAGGCGACCGTGACCGGCCACTTCCTCGCCGCCGCCCGGCTGGGCGACGACGGCCTGATCGCCGCGTACCAGGTCGCCTTCGACCCCGAGCTCGGCCTCCTGCCCGACTGATCCCGATCCACGAAGGAGACATCCCGCATGTCACAGACGATGAGTTCCAGCTCGACCCCGCTGCTGCACGACTGGTTCGAGATCATGGACTCGACCACCCCCGAGCGGGTCCTCGACATGATCACCGACGACTTCCAGCTCTCGATCCTCTTCTCCAAGGGCGCCGACCAGGCCGCGGAGTTCCAGGGCGACCGAGCCGGACTGGTCGCCTACCTGGCGCAGCGCGAGGTCAGTGTGCTCACCCACCATCTGCTGGCGGGCTCGCGGGTGGACGACTCCGAGCTCGCCCTCGGCGAGACCCGGCGCGACGGCGCCTTCGAGGCGTCCTTCAACGCGAGCGCCCAGCTCGACCCGGCCAGCGGCCGCGTACGGCGGTTGCTGATCTGCCGTACCCCGCAGGTGCGGTTCACCGCCTGAAGCGGTCGATCCCGTCCTCCTGGCCAACCGCGACATCGGCGCGGTCGGCCAGGACGTCGAGGTGGGCGGCCGTCTCGCAGATCGCGATCATCCGGTTGAAGGCGTCGAGATCGGCGTACGGCACCTCGCGCCGGGTCCACGGAAGCTGCTCGGCGACCTCGGCCGCCGTCATCGCCCACCTATGGGCGTCGAGGACGGCGACCACCTGACCGAACCGGTGCTCGTGGTGCGCGAGCAGGACGCGGACCCGGTCGTGGACGCTGTCGGTCGGATGCCCGTGGGCGGGGATCAGCCGGGCGTCGGCCCGGTCCAGGAGCAGCGCGAGCGACTCCAGGTAGTGCTTGAGCGGCAGGTCCCACTCACCGAGCTCGAAGCCGATCGACGGCGTGATCGTCGGGAGCACGTGGTCACCCGAGAAGAGCAGCCCGCGCTCCTCCTCGTGGAAGACCAGATGACCCTTGGTGTGGCCCGGCGTGTGCACGGCCTCCACCTGCCAGCCGGCGATCTCGAGCGGGCCGGCGTCGAGCCAGCCGTCGGGGTCTGCCCAGTCGGCGACGTCGTACGGCTCGAGCTCGGTCTCCTTCTCGATCACCCGGCCGAGATCGTCAGCACCCGATCGGCGGAGCTCGCGCAGCGAGCTGACCGGGACGTTGTTGCCCAGCTCCTGGATCGCGACCAGACCGGGGCGTTCGAGCCGGCCGAGGTGGACGCGAGGGCCGTACCTCTCCCGCAGCCGTACGGCGAAGGTGTAGTGGTCGCGATGGATGTGGGTGACCAGTACGTCGCTGATCTCCCGCGGCGAGCGACCGATCGCCCTCAGCGCCGACTCGAGCTCGTCCACCGCGGACGGCACCGCCCAGCCGCCGTCGACGAGGAGCAGCCCCTCGGCGGTCTCGACGGCGTAGACGTTGACGGCGCGCAGGCCGTCGTTGGGCATGGTCAGCGGGATCCGGTGGATGCCGTCGACGACCTGGTAGCAGCCGGGTGTGCCCCACCAGGCCTCGGAGGCGGGCATCAGCCGACCATCGTCCGCTCCTCGCCCATGACGGCGATCCGGTGGCCACGCATGCGGCCCACGTGCTTGATCGCGGCGGCCCACTCCTCGCTCGCGAGCGCCCGGTCGAGGGCCTCCTTGCTGTCGAAGCTCAGGATCGAGACACCGTCCCAGCCCTCCGACCGCTCCTCGAGAGCGACCTGGACGTCGGTGTGCAGCCACCGGCGCAGGCCGGGAAGCGGGTACGTCACCTCGGCGTGCTCGCCACGCCACCACTCGATGAACTGCTCGTGCGACCAGTCCTCGGGACGAGAGGCCATCAAGATGAGGTTGTACATGTCACTCCTGATCTGAATTCTGTTTGGGTTCTGCGGACAGAGGTCCGCGCGGACCGGGAACGGGATGGGTCAGGGGCCGACGAGCCGGAGGACGGCGTCGGAGATGAAGTCGCGGGTCTCCTCGAGCGTCGTCGGTCCGCCGGTGCGGTACCAACGCCAGACACTCACCACGAGAGCGAGCACCGCGCGACTGGTCTGCTCGGGGTCGCGGTCGGCGAAGTCGCCCGACCTGATGCCACGCTCGATCAGGCCGGTCCAGTTCTCCTCGACCTTGCGGACGAGCTCGCGGGCGTGCTGCCGCTCGGCCTCCTCGCGCTCGGACAGTCGCGGGGTCGCCAGCAGGTCCATGTGGCTCTGCAGGATGCGCATCTGCAGCACCTCCTGGGGCGTCACGTCGAACGCCGCCCGGACCGCGGCACGCAGCTGGTCGACGGGCGCGTCCTCGACGGAGACGACCCTCTCGAAGCGGCTGGCGCTGCGCTCGAGCTCGGTGCTCATGATCGTCAGCAGGCAGTGCACCTTCGACTCGAAGTAGTGGTAGAGCGCTGTCTGCCCGATGCCGACCTTGTCGGCGACGGAGGCCCACTTGGTGAGCTCGAACCCGTGGTCACCGAAGCTCTCGACTGCAGCGCTGAGGATCAGCCCGCGCTTCGAACGGGGGCTCTCTGTCACGGTCGCCTGACGCGCCATGGCGAACCTTTCTCCTGGGATTCTCTTCGAGAATAGCCGACTTGAGGTCAATTCAGTGGGGCATCGACCGTACCAGTTCGGCGGCCAATCGCGTCGCATCCTTGCGCGCGAGCTTCCCCACGCGGTTCTGCGGCAGGTCCTCGACCACGAAGACGAACTCCGGCCACTGATGCTTCGGCGTGCCCCGTGACTCCAGGTGAGCGCGCACGACCCCGAGGTCCAGGGACAGGTTCGGCGTGACGACCAGTGCGGCCGCACGCTCCCCGAGCACGGGGTCCGGCACCGGGACGACGCAGACCTGGACCACGTCGGGTACGGAGGCCACGACCGCCTCGACCTCGTTGATGTCGATGTTGCGGCCGCCACGGATGATGATCTGCTTCTCGCGGCCGACGATGTTGATCGTGCCGTCCTCGTTGATGCGGGCGAGGTCCCCGGTGAAGAAGAACCCGTCCTCGGTGAGCTCCGGCGGCACCGGAGCCCCGTCGCGGGCGTACCCGGTGAAGAGCGAGGGTCCCTTGACCTGGGCACGGCCCACCTCACCACCGGGAAGCGGCGCACCCTGGTCGTCGACGACGCGCACCTCGATGCCGGGGAACGGGCGACCGTCGCGGCCGAGACGTACCTCGGCGGGGTCGGACGGGAGCGGGGTGGTGTGCCCGAGGCACTCCGACATCCCGAACACACGCAGGAACCTGGTGCCGAGCAGCTCCTCGGCACGACCGAGCGCGCCGGCATCCATCGGACCACCGCCGACGGTCATCGCCGCCAGCGAGGAGAGGCCGCCGGCCGCACCGTCGACCATGGCGAACTGGAGCGCCATCGTGGGCACCAGCATCGTCCAGCGCACCTGCTCCTCGCGGATCAGGTCGAGCGCGTCCGCAGGATTCCACTTCGGCAGGCATACCATCGTGCCGCCGAGCATGGCGGGCAGATAGAGACCGAAGCAGAGGGCCGCGACCGACGAGAGCGGTACGAAGGCACCGACCCGGTCGCCGCCCTGCAGCCCGACGGCGTCGATCGTCGCCCGGCCGGCGAAACGCAGGGCTTCCTCGGACTGGACGACGCACTTCGGCCGGCCGGTCGAACCCGAGGTCATCGCGACCGCGACGCCACCGTTCCACCGCTCGGTCCCCCGTGTCGGCCCGGGAACGGCGCGTACGGCCCAGCCGTCGAGGTCGGAGGCCTCCCCGTCGAAGCCCTTGCGGGCGACGTCCCAGGTCGCGACGCAGCCGTCGGAGGCGACGACCACGTCGGGGCGTACGTCCTCCAGCGCGAGGTCGAACTCGTCGGCGGTCGCGTGGCTGCTGAACACGGCGACGAAGCCGCCGAGGTGACCGGTGGCCAGCACGGTGACCAAAGTGCGCCACGAGTTGTCGGCCTGGACGAGGATCGTGGGGGCACCCTCCACCAGGCCCGCGATGGTCGCGGCGAGCGCCTCTGCCGCGTGCCACACCTCGGCGGTGGTGTGCTCGCCATCGGCGTCGATCACCACCACGCGGTCCGGTTCCGTGGCCACTCGACCGGCGAACTCCTCGGCCAACATCCGCATCAGATCATCTCCTGGGGTGCACTTGATTCATGGTTTGCCACCTGGTCCCGAGTCACGTGCGCGAGGTCATTGTGGCGGGGATCACGACGGCGCGGCCACGGATCTCGCCGGATCGGAGCCGGTCGTAGGCCTCGATCGCGCCGGTGAGCGGGAACGTCTCGGTGTGGGCGTGCAGCCGTCCGGCACGGGCGAGCTCGACGACAGCCGCCAGATCGGGCTTGGGTCCCCAGAAGGGCGCCGAGACCGACCAGCCCTGCGGGAAGCCGAGATCCTTGCCGACCGGCAGGACACCACCGGCGCCGCCGACGACCCGGACCGAGCCGCCGGGGGCGAGGAGCGAGACCGCGGCGGCCATGGTCGACTCGGCCGCAACGAAGTCGAAGACCGCGTCGAACCGGGTTGTCGGCGTCGCGGCCGTGGGGGCCGCCGCCTCCAGGTCGGGCAGCGTCTCGTGGGCGCCGAGCTCGGAGGCCAGCTCGCGGGCCGCCTGCTTCGGGTCGACCACGACGATCCTGGCCGCCGTCTGGGCGAGGAGCTGGACCGCGAAGTGGCCGAGGCCGCCGGCTCCGACGACGAGCGCGCGTGACTCCGCGTCGAGCTCGGGCAGGAAGGGCTTGAGAGCGTGGTACGCCGTGAGTGCCGCATCCGTGAGCGGAGCCGCCTGCACCGGGTCGAGGCCGTCGGCCGGCACCAGATACCGGGTGGACGGGACCACCATGAACTCCGCCAGGCCGCCGTCGTACCCGAGACCGTTGCCGATCGCGGGCGGTCGCTCGAGGCAGTAGTTCTCCCGGCCGGCGCGGCACCGGCGGCAGGTGCCGCAGCCCCAGACGCCGTGGACGACCACGGCACGGCCGATCCAGCCCGGGTCGGCGTCGTCACCGACGGCGACGACGGTGCCGGCGACCTCGTGCCCGAGCGTGAACGGGAGCGAGAACGGCAGCCGGCCGGGTGGCGAGTCCTCGACGTGCAGGTCGGAGTGGCAGATCCCGGCGGCCGTCACCTGGAGGAGCACGCCGTCGGGGCCGGGCTCGGGGATCGGGACCTTGCGCAGGCGGGCGCGTTCGCCCCAGGCCTCGAAACGTACCGCGAGCATCGTCTCGGTCATTTCGCGGTCCATCCGCCGTCGACGACGAGGACCTGCCCCGTGACGTACGAGGCGGCGTCCGAGGCGAGGAAGAGGACGGCTCCGTCGACCTCGCCGTCGCGGCCACCACGGTTGAGCATGGTGCCGCGGCGTACCCACGTCGCCGACTTGTCGTTCGTGAACAGCCCATCGGTCATCTCGGTATCGAACCATCCCGGCACCACCGCGTTGACCCGGATCCCGCGACGGCCCCACTGTCCGGCGAGCTCGCGGGTCATCCCGATCACCGCGGCCTTGGACGCGGCGTACCCGGCTCCGCCGATGGGGGCCGTGGAGCCGAGGCCGACGACGGAGGAGATGTTGATGATCGAGGAGGGGTGCTCGGGAGGCAGCGACCTGACGACCTCGGCGGAGAGGGCGAAGCCGGCGACGACGTTGAGCTGCAGCAGGCTCTCGAACTCCGGCACCGTCTCCGCCAGCGCGTCGGGGCCACCGGCTCGGCCGGCGTTGTTGACCAGGAGGTCGATCGGCCCGTGGGCGGACGCGGCGGCGACGAGGGCCCGGCGGTCCTCGTCGTCGGTGACGTCGCAACGGACCGGGACCACGTTCGCCACCTCGGCCGCGAGCTGCTCCAGACGCTCGACCCGGCGCGCGGCCGCGAACACCGTCGCGCCGGCGGCCGCGAGCGACCGCGCGAAGCCCTCCCCCAGCCCGGACGAGGCGCCGCTCACGATGGCGACGCGACCGCTCAGGTCAAAGGCGTGTGGCAGGTCCATGGTGTCCTTCCAGGGAGATCTGATGAGGGGTGGGTCAGTAGACGGCGGTACGGCCGCCGTCGACGGCGATGAGGGAGCCGGTGGTGTAGCCCGAGCGGTCGCCGGCGAGATGGACGACCATGCTCGCGACCTCCTCGGGCCTGCCGAGCCGGCCGGCCGGCAGGTTGCGGGTGACGAGGTCGAGGAACTCCTCGTCCCAGCCGGCGGCCATGTCGGTCTCGAACGCACCGGGCAGCACGCAGTTGACCCGCACGTGCGGGGCGTACTCCTGGGCGAAGGCCTGGGTGAGCGCGTTGAGGCCGTTCTTGGCGGCGGCGTACATCGCCTCGGCCGGGCTCGGACGTACGGCACCGATGCTGGAGATGTTGATGATCGAGCCGGCTCCGCGCTCACGCATGTGGGCGCCGGCGACGGCCATCAGCCGGAACGGACCCTTGAGATTGATCTCCATCGTCTTCTCCAGGAGCGCCTCGGTGACCTCGAGCAACGACGGTGCGAGCGGCGCGATCCCGGCGTTGTTGACCAGGATGTCGAGGTGCCCGAGGCGTTCGACCACCGTCGCGACGGCCGGCTCGATCTCGTCCCAGTGACCGACGTGCAGCGGCAGGGCGAGCGCCTCGACGCCGTACGTCGCAGCGATCTTCTCGGCGACCTCGCGGCAGGCGTCCTCCTTGCGGCTCGACACGACGACCGCGGCCCCCTCGGCCGCGAGCGCCTGCGCGATCGCGAGACCGAGGCCACGGGTCGCACCGGTCACCAGGGCGACCTTGCCGGCCAGCTCCCCGCTCATGCGCCGGCCTCGTGCTTCTTCAGCTCCAGGCGGGCCATGGTGCGCAGGTGTACCTCGTTGGGACCGTCGGCGATCTGGAGGGCACGGGTGATCGCGTAGAGACGAGCGAGGACGGTGTCGTCGCTGACCCCGGCGGCGCCATGGACCTGTACGGCGCGGTCGACGACCCGGTGCGCGGTCTCCATCGCGGCGACCTTGATCGCCGCCACGTCGGAGCGGGCGGACTTGTTGCCCTGGGTGTCCATCAGCCAGGCGGCGCGGAAGGTGAGCAGCCGGATCTGGTCGATCTCCATCCGGCTCCGCGCGATCCACTCGCGGACGACCCCGCGCTCGGCCAGCGGCTCCTTGAAGGCGACCCGGGAGAGCGCCCGCCGGCACATCAGGTCGAGCGCCCGCTCGGCGAAGCCGATGGCCCGCATCGCGTAGTGCATCCGGCCCGGACCGAGCCGTCCCTGGGCGATCTTGAAGCCGTCGCCCTCCTCGCCGAGCATGTTGGCCGCCGGCACCCGTACGTCGGTGAACTGCACCTCGCCGTGGCCGAGCCGGTCGCGGTAGCCGAACATCGGCAGGTCGCGCAGCACCTCGATGCCGGGAGCGTCCGCCGGCACCAGGATCATGCTCTGCTGCCGGTACGTCGGGCCGTCCGGATCCGACTTGCCCATGAAGATCACGAGCTTGCAGTCCGGATCGAGGATGCCGGAGGTGTACCACTTGCGGCCGTTGAGGACGTACTCGTCCCCGTCGCGGGTGATCGTCGAGGTGATGTTGGTGGCGTCCGAGCTGGCCACCTCCGGCTCGGTCATCGCGAAGGCGGACCGGATCTCACAGGCGAGCAGCGGGTCGAGCCACTGCCGCTGCTGCTCCGGGGTGGCGTACATCGCCAGGATCTCCATGTTGCCGGTGTCCGGGGCGGAGCAGTTGATCGCCTCGTTGCCGATGATGGAGCGGCCGACGATCTCGGCCAGCGGGGCGTACTCCAGGTTGGTGAGCCCGGCGCCACGGTCGCCATGGGTCATGAAGAGGTTCCAGAGCCCGCGGTCGCGAGCGATCTTCTGCAGGTCGCGCATGATCTGCGGCTGCTCGTGGGGGTTGTCGTTCTCGGCGATCTGCGCGTCGTAGACCGGCTCGGCCGGGTAGACGTGCTCGCTCATGAACCGTTCGAGCTCGACCTTGAGCTCCTCGGTCCGCGGCGAGAGTGCGAAGTCCATGGTGATCCTCCTGGCGCGGCTCAGCCGAGCCGCTCGAGTCCGCTGCTGATGAGCCGGACGATGGTGTCGGGCAGGCGCTCCTGGTCCGGGTCGTGGTGCCTGCCCTCGCGGTGCCGCCGCAGGTTGTGGCCCATGATCGCGGCCATCTTGAAGCGGCCCAGAGCGTTGAACCAGGCCATCGCCTCGGGGGCACGGCCGCCTGCTGCGTACGCCTCGAGCAGTGCCTCCTCACTGGGCAGGCCAGGCACCTCGCGACCGACCCCGGGGAAGTTCGAGCCGTCGGCGAAGACGAGGAACCAGCCGAGCTCGACGCGGGGGTCGCCGAGGCTCCAGATCTCCCAGTCGATGATCGCGGCGGGCTCGTTGCCGACGCAGATGATGTTGCCGAGCCGGTAGTCACCGTGCACGAGCGTGACGTCCAGCGCATCCGGTACGCGGCGGGCGAGCCGCTCCTCGAGGTCGGCCGCACCCGGGACGAGCTCGGCGGGGACCGCGCCCATCGTCTTGGACCATCGGGCGAGCTCCTCCTGCGGGGTCAGCGGATCCCCGCCGGCCGGCAGGCTCGCGACCGGGACCCGGTGGAGCCGCGGCAGGATCTCCGCGGCCCGCAGCATCCGGGCGGCGGCGACATCGGGGGCGATCGCCGGGTCGTCGAGAGTCGGCTCGATCGACTCCCCGTGGATGAAGTCGACGGCGAACCAGGCCGGCTCGGTCTCGTCGACGGCGCGCACCGGTGGCACCGGTACGTCGGTCTCGGCCAGCGCGCTCATGATCCGCGCCTGCTTGAGCATGTCGTGGCGGCCGATGGACCGCTGACCGCGAGGGACGGCCTTGACCACGAGGTCGCGGCCCTCCCCCACCGGAAGCCGGTAGGTGAGGCCGGAGTGGCCACCGGGGAGGACGGCGAGCTCGCCGATCCCGGTCAGGCCCGTCCGGTCCCGCAGGACGTCGGCGATGCGGGGGCCGAGCTCGAGCTCGTAGGGCTGCTCGGTCATGGGCGTGGCTCCCGGGGCAGGCCGAGCACCCGCTCGGCGATGATGTTGTGCTGGATCTCGTCGGTGCCGCCCGCGATCCGGTAGCCGGGAGCGCCCAGGACGTGCTCGGTCCACGCCCAGGTGCCCCATCGCTCGGAGCTCGCGCTGAGCTCGGCACCGAGCAGGGCACGCACGACCTCCGAGGTGCGCGCCATGGTGTCGGTGGCGAGGAGCTTGCCGACCGACGCCTCGGGGCCCGGGTCCTGACCCGAGACCACGGCCGCGGCGACGCGCATCCCGGTGAGCCGTTGCACGTAGCTGCGGGTGATCAGGTCGGCGACCTGGTCGCGCTCGAGCGCGTCGAGCGGACGGCCGAGGTTGCGGGCGAGCTCGACGGCCTGGTCGGCGTTCTCCAGACCGAGGGACCCGGAGTCGAGCCGCTCGGAGGCGAGCACGGTGAGGGCGACCTTCCAGCCCTGGCCCTCGGGGCCGAGCCGCAGGGCGTCGTCGAGGACGACCCCGTCGAGGTAGACCTCGTTGAACGACGTCCCGCCCGTCATCTGCCGGATCGGGCGTACGGTCACGCCCTCGGCATCCATCGGCACGATGAAGACCGTGAGACCGGCGTGCTTGGCGGCCGAGGGATCGGTGCGGGTGACCGCGACCCCGTAGTCAGCGACCCGGGCACCCGAGGTCCAGACCTTGTGCCCGTCGAGCCGCCACCGGCCGTCGTCCAGGCGGGTCGCCCTGGTGCGTACCGCCGCGAGGTCGGAGCCGGCCTCGGTCTCGGAGAAGAGCTGGCAGGCGATCAGATCCGTACGCAGCATGGCGCGCACGTAGGTCGCCCGCTGCTCCTCGGTCCCCCACTGCGCGATGGTCGGCGCGATGAGCTGCTGGGTGACCGGGAACATCTCGGTGCGCCGAGGCACGTCGTACTCGGCCTCGAGGCGCCGGAAGGCGAGCAGGTACGCGACCGGCAGGCCACGGCCTCCGTACTCCGCCGACCAGGTGATCGCACCGAACCCGGCGTCGAACTTGGCCTGCTCGTACGCCCGGATGCGATCGGTCTCGGCACGCTCCTGCGCGGCGGTCCAGTTCTCGAAGACCGCGACGGAGTCCGAGCCCTCGCCCCAAGCGTGGGTGGTGCGTACGTCGGCGACGGAGGCCAGCCAGGAGCGGCCCTCGGCCAGGAACTCCTCCAGCCCGATCATGCTCACACCCCCAGGACGGTGCACGCGCTGATGCCGGGTGCGCCGTAGACGTGGGTGAAGCCGAGCTTCGGGCTGCCGGGAACCTGCCGGTCGCCGGCCTCGCCGCGCAGCTGGGTGACGATCTCGTGCACCTGCCGCAGACCGGAGGCACCGATCGGCTCCCCGTTGGCGATGCAGCCACCGTCGGTGTTGACCGGCAGCTGACCTCCGATCTCGGTGGCGCCGGAGGCGATGAGGTCCTCCTGCTCACCGTCCTTGCAGAAACCGCACTCGGCCAGGTGCATCACCTCGGCCCCGCTCTCGGTGTCCTGGAGCTGCGCTACATCGATCTGGTCGGGGGTGACCCCTGCCATGGCGAACGCTGCCGCCGCCGCGTCCGCGCTCACGCTCGAGGGACGACCGTGCCCCTGGACGGCGGGGCTGAAGACCTCGAAGGAGCCGAACTTCCGGGTGCGCGCGGCCACCGACAGCAGCTGTACGGGCCGTAGGCCCGCCTTCCGAGCAGCGGCCTCGCTGGCGACGATGATCGCCGCACCGCCCTCGCCCGGCGAGCAGAACATGAGCCGGGTCAGCGGGTCGTTGACCATGTCGGCGGAGAGGATCTCCTCCTCGCTGATCGGGTCGCGCCGCCAGGCGTTCGGGTTGAGGGAGCCGTTGCGATAGGCCTTGGCGGCGACCCGGCCGAGCGTGGCGTCGGTGATCCCGTACTCCCGCATGTAGCGGGCGATCTTGATGCCGAAGAACTGCGTGGTGACCATCAGCCCGGCCTCGCCGTAGCCGAGGTCGAGACCCCAGTCCTCCGGGCGCGGGTCGAAGGCGCCCCGCGGGTGCTTGTCGAAGCCGACCGCGAGAGCCACCTCGGCCTGTCCCGAGCGGATCGCGTTGACGGCGGAGACCAGGGCGCTGCCGCCGGTGGCGCAGCCGTTCTTGACGTTGGTGAACGGGATCCCGGTGAGGCCGAGGTCGGCGACGAGGGTGTCGGCGAGGCCGGCACCGTCGCTGCCACCGAAGGCGACCTGGATGTCCGGCCACTCGAGCTGGGCGTCGGCGAGCGCGGCATGGATCGCCGTCACCGCCATCTCCCGGCCCGTCACCCCGTTCTGGCGACCGAACTTCGAGAGTCCGGCGCCGATGATGGAGACGTTCGACATCAGCTCTCCTCCGTCGCGGAGCCGGCGCCGGTCGCGGCGAACCGCGGCACCGGCGTGGTGGCGACCAGCTCGACCGGCGCCTGCTCCTCGAGGTCGGCGAAGTCCGCGCAGTCCAGGACCGCCTCGACCTTCACTCCTTCGGGCAGCTCGACGTAGCCGACCGCGAAGGGCCGGAAGCCGTCGGCCGGGGGAACGTACGGCGGCGACTTCGGCGCAAACCGCTGGATGGTGAAGCCCCACACCGTGCCACGCCGTCCGAGGTCCACCGGCTCCATCGCCACCGCACCACAGCGTTGGCAGCCCCGCGCCTCCGGGAAGGCCACGTTGCCGCAGTCGGCACACCGGCTCCCCTTGAGGGCAGGGGTCTGCACGTCCGTCACTTCGCTCTCCTCACCAGGATGACTCGTCGGTCGGGTCAGCTGCGGATCAGCGGCCGACCCACTTGGGCTCGCGCTTGCCGAGGAAGGCCTCCACACCCTCCTTGGCGTCCTCCGACTGGAGGGCGTTGCCGACGGCGAGGTGCTCCATGACCATCAGTGAGCGGACGTCCGCGTCGAGGCCCTGGTTGATCGCCATCTTGGTCAGCCGCATCGCGAACGGGCTCTTGTCGATGATCGGCGCGACGAAATCCTCGACGAGCTGGTCGAGCTGCTCGGCCGGGGCCGAGTCGTTGATCAGGTCGAAGTCCTTGGCCTCCTGGCCGGAGAGGAGCTTGCCGGTCAGCATGAGCTCCTTGGTCTTGCGCAGACCGATCATGCGGGGCAGGCGGTAGATCGGGCCGGCGCCGCCGAAGAGGGCGCGACGGATGTGGAAGTCGCCGATCTTGGCGTCGTCCGCGGAGACCGCGAAGTCGCAGGAGATCATCAGCTCGAAACCGCCGGCGGTGACGTACCCCTCGAGGACGGCGACGGACGGCGTGTTCATCTGGTAGAGCCGGTCGCAGACCTGGGCGGAGAGCACCGCGACCTCCATGGCCATGGTGTTGCCGACGTAGTTCTCCAGGAGCTCGTCGAGGTCGAAGCCGGAGCAGAAGGTGTTGCCGCGGCCGCGGAGCACCAGCACCTTCAGCTCGGGGTCCTCGTCGACCTCCTTGATGATCTCGTCCAGGCGGTGGAGCAGCTCGACGGTGACCGCGTTCTTCTTGTGCGGACGGTTGAGCCAGACGCGGGCGACGCCGCCGTCCTTCTCGAGAACGACGTGGTCGGTGTTGACAACCATGGCCGGTGCCTTTCGGTCGGTGGCAATATGAAGTGGATTCACTTCAGTATGGGACGTTCGTCACTCTCCGTCAATCGTTGAACTGAAGTTAGTTCGATTGGTACGGTCGCGAGAACATCATCACGAACCCGGGTGCACTGCCGGGCAGGACGAAAGGCGCTCATGGACCTCTCCCCCGACCTCCTGGTCATCGGCGGCGGCATGGCCGGACTCACCGCCGCCGCCCGCGCATCGCGTGACGGACAGCGCGTCACCGTCGTTGAGGTCTCCTCCGACGTGGGTGGCTCCGGACGGTTCGCCGGCTACATCTGGACCGCTCCGACGGATGCGGTGATGGACGAGCAGAATCCCGGCGGCGACGAGGCCCTCAAGCGGACCCTCGTCGAGCGGTTCGACGCCGCGGTGGACTGGATCCGCAGCACCGGGGTCGAAGCCGGCGCCTCCCAGCGGATCCTCTCCTTCGGTCAGGGCCACGGCTTCGACACCAACCAGTACGTCGACACCTGCCGTCGCATGGTCACGGAGTCAGGCGGCCAGGTGCTGCTCTCGACCACGACCGAGGAGCTCCTCGTCGACGACGGTGCCGTTGCCGGCGCCCGCCTGCGGCTGCCCACGGACGAGGTCGTGGAGATCCGGGCACGTACCACGGTCCTCGCCACCGGCGGCTTCCAGGCCGACCCCGAGATGCGCGAGAAGCTGCTCGGCCCAGGTGCCGGCGCACTGCCCCTGCGGTCCAACCCGAACAGCAGGGGCGACGGACTACGTCTGGCGACGGCCGTAGGGGCCGCGACGGGCCTCGAGCGCGCCGGCTTCTACGGCCACCTGGTGCCGAGCGGCGTACCGTTCAAGGACTCCGGCGACTTCGTCGACCTCTCGCTCTACTACAGCGAGCACGCGCTGCTCTTCAACCTCGACAACGAGCGGTTCGTCGACGAGACGCTCGGCGACCACCTCACCACGGTCGCGCTGAGCGAGCAGCCGGAGGCCCGCGGACTGCTCATCGCCGACGCGCGGGTCCGTCGCGACTGGATGGTGCCGGCGTACGTCGAGGGGGCGGTGAGCGTCGACAAGTTCGCGCTCGCGTCGAAGCGGGGCGGACGCACGGGCCTGGCGGAGTCGCTCGAGGAGCTGGAGTACCTGCCGGAGGAGTGGGGCTACGACGGGGCTGCCATCCGCTCGGCGATCGAGCGCTTCAACGCGGAGGTCGCCGCGGGGACGACGCCGGGCAGGAAGCTCGACGCCACACCGCTCGACGAGCCGCCGTACTACGTCGTCGAGACCACGCCCGCGATCACGTTCCCGTTCGTCGGGGTGCTGATCGACGAGCGGGCGCGGGTCCTGGCGGTCGACGGCGCTCCGATCCCTGGCCTCCTGGCGGCCGGGTCCGACACGGGCGGCCTGTGGAACCGGGCGTACGCCGGCGGTCTCGCCGCGGCGATCGTGTTCGGGCTGACCGCCGCTCGCACGCACCTGGAGGGCAGCTGACCTTCTGAGCCGAGCGGGGCGTGGGGGCGCCCGCCACCACGCCCCCGGCCTCAGATCCCGGCGAGGTCCGCGATGCGGGTGCGATGCTCCCGGGCGCTGCCGAAGATGCCCTCGTCGCCCAGGGCGCGTCGGACGTAGAAGTGGGCCGGATGCTCCCAGGTGAACCCGATGCCACCGTGCAGCTGCACGGCCTCGTGCACCGTACGGATCACGGCATCGGTGGCCACGGCCCCGGCGACCTCGGCGGCCAGGGCCGCATCGGGGTTCTCGTCGTAGAGCGCCGCGGCGTAGACGACGGCGGAGCGTGCACGCTGCAGGTCGACGAGCCCGTCGGCGAGGCGATGCTTGATCGCCTGGAAGGAACCGATCGGCCGGCCGAACTGCTCGCGCTGGCCGACGTACTCGACCACGGCATCGAGCTGGTGGCGGATGATGCCGACGTGCTCGGCCGCGACGGCGACGGTGGCGGCCCGGCGTACGCGCGCCAGGACCTGCTCGGCCCGCTCGGCACCGACGACGCGGAGGACCTCTGCGCCGCTGAGCACGACGTCGGCCTGGCGACGGGTCGTGTCGAGGACCTCGAGCCGGCGGGTCTCGACGCCGGGGTCTGTCCGGCGAACGACGAAAACTCCGTCCTCACCGCCGAAGACGACGAGGTCGATGTCGGCACCGGCGACGACCCGGGCCAGTGTCCCGGTGGCCCTGCCGTCGACCACCCGGACCGCTGCGGAGAGCGCGACCGTGCCGACGAGGTCACCCGCGGCGACGGCGGCCAGCATCTCGCGCACAGCCTCGGTGTCGTCGGCGAGCGAGAACGTCAGCGCGGTCAGCACCGACGACTCGAGGACGGGCTCGGGAAGCAGCGCCGCACCCGCCTCCTCCAGCACGACGGCGAGGTCGCGCAGGCCGAAGCCGGCTCCGCCGCGCTCCTCGGGGACGATCATCGAGCCGACGTCCAGCTCCTTGTTCAGCCTCAGCCACAGGTCGTCCGACCACCCTCGCGCCGAGTCGGCGGCGTGGCGTACGGCCTGATGGTCGGCGTCGCGATCGAGCAGATGACGGACCACGTCGCGCAGCTGCTCGTGCTCCTCGATCGGCGCGACGATCGACGGGGCGGCTTCTGGCCAGACGGCCAGGCTCTGGGTCATGGGCTTCTCCTCGAACCGGGTATCCGCTAGTGTCATCACACTACTTGAATTCACTTCAATTACAAGGGTGTGCGCCCACACGAGCGACAGGAGGCGTGATGACCGAGATCGCAGCGGTGTCGGCGGCCGAGCTGGCGGGACTGGAACGACTCGCGCCGGCACTGGTCGAGGCGACCGGCGAGCCCGGGTGGAGCGAGGTCCGAGCCGAGCTGATCAGCGGCGGCAAGTCGAACCTGACCTTCCTGCTCTCCTCCCCCGCCGGCGAGCTCGTGCTGCGTCGCCCACCGACCGGCGAGCTGCTGCCGAGCGCTCACGACATGCTCCGCGAGGCCCGTGTGCAGGCGGCGCTGGCGAGCTCGCCCGTGCCGGTGGCGCGGATCGTGATGGCCGACGCCGGCGAGCTGATCGGGATCCGTTGCTACGTGATGGAGCGGGTCCCCGGGCACATCGTCCGCGAGGCCCTCCCCACCGGGTACGCGGCGACCGCCGAGGAGCGGCAGCGACTCGGCTTCGCCTTCATCGACGCCCTCGCCGCGCTCCACGCCGTCGACCCGGGCGAGGTCGGCCTGGGCGACTACGGCCGACCCGATGGCTACGCCGAGCGACAGGTGCGCCGCTGGACCAGGCAGTGGGAGAGCTCGCGCACCCACGACGTGCCCGAGGTCGACGAGCTCGCCGGCCGTCTCGCCGGTCGCGTACCCGCCCAGCAGGCCACCTCGATCGTCCATGGCGACTACCGCATCGACAACTGCGTCCTCCACCTCGACGACCCGGGCACGATCAACGCGGTCCTCGACTGGGAGCTGTCCACGCTCGGCGACCCGCTCACCGACCTGGGCTATGCCTTGATGTTCTGGCGCCACCCGGGCGAACCGCCGATCTCCTCGCTGACGCCGGCCGTCACCGACCAGCCCGGCTTCCCGACCCGCTCGCAACTGCTGGAGCGCTATGCGCGTACGACCGGGATGAGCCTGGACGACCTGGACTTCCACGTCGCGCTGGCCCACTTCAAGTTCGCCGTCATCGCCCAGGGCGTCGCCAACAGGTCCCGCGACGGAGCGATGGGCGGCCAGGACTTCGGCGACCTCGACGACGAGATCCTCGCGCTCGCCCGCGCCGGCCTCGACCTGATCTGATCCCAAGGAGCACCGAGATGGACTTCGCACCATCGGCCAAGGCCCAGGAGGCCTGCGAGAACATGTGGGACTTCATGCGCACGCATGTCTTCCCCGCCGAACCGGTCTGGCACGCCCACCTGCGCGAGCACGGCGAGCACACTCATCCGCCGGTCATGGAGGACCTGAAGCACGAGGCACGCAGACGCGGGCTGTGGAACCTCTTCCTTCCCCAGCACTCCGGCCTGACCAACGCCGACTACGCCTCGGTCGCCGAGATCTCGGGGTGGTCGCCCGTGATCGCGCCCGAGGCGATCAACTGCCAGGCGCCCGACACCGGCAACATGGAGACCCTCGAGCTGTTCGCCACCGACGAGCAGCGCAAGCGGTGGCTCGAACCGCTCCTGGCCGGTGAGATCCGCTCGGCCTTCGCGATGACGGAGCCGGAGGTCGCCTCCTCCGACGCCACCAACATCACCACCCTCA
Organism: Nocardioides luteus; assembly: GCF_015752315.1. NCBI lineage: Bacteria > Bacillati > Actinomycetota > Actinomycetes > Propionibacteriales > Nocardioidaceae > Nocardioides > Nocardioides luteus. The sequence goes on along the minus strand of NZ_JADOVJ010000001.1, from coordinate 2,304,814 downwards.
TCACCCGCGACGGCGACGACTACGTCATCAACGGCCGCAAGTGGTTCATCACCGGCGCCGCCGACGAGCGCTGCCAGATCTTCATCGTCATGGGGAAGACGGATCCCGACGCCGAGACCCACCGGCAGCAGTCGATGGTGCTCGTGCCTCGGGATGCCCCGGGCCTCGAGATCGAACGACACCTGCCGATCTTCGGCTACCAGGACCAGCACGGACACTCGGAGATCGTCTTCCGCGACGTACGCGTCCCGGTCGCCAACCTCCTCGCCGAGGAGGGCGACGGGTTCCTCATCTCCCAGGCGAGGCTCGGGCCGGGGCGGATCCATCACGCGATGCGGGCCATCGGCATGGCTGAGCGCGCCCTCGCCCTCATGGTCGAGCGCGCGCGCAGCCGGGTCGCGTTCGGACAGCCGCTGTCCGACTACGCCAACGTGCAGGACCACATCGCGCAGTCACGCATCGAGATCGATCAGGCCCGGCTCCACGTCCTCGAAGCGGCCTGGAAGATCGACACGTACGGCGCCAAGGCCGCCCGCAGCGAGATCAGCGCGATCAAGGTGTCGGCGCCGGCGATGGCGACCGCGGTCATCGACCGCGCGATCGAGGTCTTCGGCGGAGCCGGCGTCTCCGACGACACCCCGCTGGCGTACTTCTACGCCTGGGCGCGGGTGCTGCGCATCGTCGACGGCCCCGACGCCGTGCATCGTCGGACGGTCGCGCGGCTGGAGATGCGGAGGACCCGGCCGTACGTGGGCTGACCCGCCTCCGGCGGCCGGGTGTCGCAGCCCGGCCGCCAGGGGCAGCGTGTTCGGCTCGGGGTCAGAGCTTGCCGCCGCCGTCGACGTACAGCGTCTGACCGGTGATGTAGGACCCCTCGTCGCTCGCCAGGAAGGCGGCGGTGGCAGCGATGTCCTCCGGCATGCCGACCCGCCTGACCGGGTTGGCCTCGGCGTTGAGCCGTCGGAACTCGTCCGGCTCGAGGCCCAGGCGCGCCGCGGTCTGGTCGGTCATCTCGGTGGCGATGAACCCGGGAGCGATGGCGTTGACGTTGACGCCGTACGGCCCGAGCTCGATCGCCAGCGTGCGCGTGAAGCCCTGGATGCCCATCTTGGCGGCCGAGTAGTTGGCCTGGCCGCGGTTGCCGAGCGCGGAGGTCGAGGAGACGTTGACGATCTTCCCGTAGCGCTGCTCCACGAAGTGCTTCTGCGCTGCCTGCGACATCAGGAACGCGCCCTTGAGGTGCACGTCGACGACCTGGTCCCACTCGGCCTCCGACATCTTGAAGAGCAGGTTGTCGCGGGTGATGCCGGCGTTGTTCATGAGCACGTGCAGCCCACCGAGCTCGGTGACCACGCGTCCGACCGCCTCGTCGACGCTCGCCGACGCCGACACGTCCGTCCCGATGCCCAGGTGGCCGCTGCCGGGAAGCTGCGCGGCCGCGTCCTTGGCGGCCGTGTCGTCGAGGTCGAGCACCGCGACCCGACCGCCCTCCTCCGCGAAACGCTGGGCGCAGGCGTACCCGATCCCTCGGGCGGCCCCGGTCACGACGACCACGCGATCCTCGAATCGACCCATCTCTTCACTCCGTTCACTCGGTGGATGTTCACCACGACTGGCTGTCCGCGTCGTACGATACCTGAACCGAATTCAATCCAGGAGGAATCATGACGTTGACCCTCGACGGGATCGATGGCGTACGCGCCGCCGTCGGCACCGACCTCGACCCCGGGCCCTGGTTCGAGATCGACCAGGCCCGCATCACGTCTTTCGCCGACGTGACCGAGGACTGGCAGTGGATCCACGTCGACACCGAACGGGCCGCCGGCAGCGACCTCGGCAGCACGATCGCGCACGGCTACCTGACGTTGTCGCTGGTCCCGCGCCTGAGCAACGACGTGTTCACGTTCGCCAACATCGGCCGCGCCCTCAACTACGGGCTCGACAAGGTCCGGTTCCTCTCCCCTGTCCGCCCCGGCGACCGCGTACGAGCCCGCGCGGCGATGATATCGGCCGAGGACTCCGGCCCCGGCGTCCTCGCCCGGGTGCGCTACACGATCGAGATCGAGGACCAGGAGCGGCCGGCATGCGTCGTCGAGGCGTTGATGCTGGTTCTCCCGCCTGCGGAGTGAGGCCGACGATCGGCGCGCCTTCCAACCCGCAGACGCGAATCGGCCTGCCACCGCGTTTCCGCAGGTGGCAGGCCGATCTCGGTGGTGCAGTGGGTTACAGGTACTGACCGGTGTTGGAGACCTGCTCGATGGAACGGCCGGGCTCGGTGCCCTGCTTGCCAGTGATGAGCGTGCGGATGAAGACGATCCGCTCGCCCTTCTTGCCGGAGATGCGGGCCCAGTCGTCGGGGTTGGTGGTGTTGGGGAGGTCCTCGTTCTCCTTGAACTCGTCCACGCAGGCCTGGAGCAGGTGCTGCACCCGCAGGCCCTTCTGGGCGGCGTCCTCACCGGAGTCCAGGAAGGACTTGATGGCCATCTTCTTGGCCCGGTCGACGATGTTCTGGATCATCGCGCCGGAGTTGAAGTCCTTGAAGTAGAGGATCTCCTTGTCACCGTTGGCGTAGGTGACCTCCAGGAAGCGGTTCTCCTCGGACTCGGTGTACATCCGCTCCACGGTGGTGCGGATGAGCTCGTCGATGGTGGCCTGCTTGTCGCCGTTGAACTCGCCCACATCGGTCGGGTGCAGCGGCAGCTCGGGGACCAGGTACTTCGAGAAGATGTCGCGAGCACCCTCGGCATCGGGACGCTCGATCTTGATCTTCACGTCCAGACGGCCCGGGCGCAGGATCGCCGGGTCGATCATGTCCTCACGGTTGGAGGCACCGATGACCAGCACGTTCTCCAGCGCCTCGACACCGTCGATCTCGGAGAGCAGCTGCGGGACGATGGTGTTCTCCACGTCGGAGGAGACACCGGTGCCACGCGTACGGAACAGCGAGTCCATCTCGTCGAAGAAGACGATCACCGGGGTGCCGGCTGCGGCCTTCTCACGAGCCCGCTGGAAGACCAGGCGGATGTGGCGCTCGGTCTCACCGACGTACTTGTTGAGGAGCTCGGGGCCCTTGATGTTGAGGAAGTAGGACTTGCCGTCCGCTCCCGTCTTCGCGGCGACCTTCTTCGCCAACGAGTTGGCGACGGCCTTCGCGATCAGGGTCTTGCCACATCCCGGAGGACCGTAGAGCAGCACGCCCTTCGGCGGCTTGAGCTGGTGCTCGATGAAGAGCTCCGGGTAGAGGTAGGGCAGCTCGACCGCGTCCTGGATCTGCTCGATCTGGCCGCTGAGGCCACCGATCGACTCGTAGGAGATGTCGGGCACCTCCTCCAGGACGAGCTCCTCGACCTCGGACTTGGGCACCTTCTCGTAGACATAACCCGAGCGTGGTTCGAGGAGCAGGGAGTCACCGGCGCGGATGGCGTCGTTGAGGAGCGGCTCGGCGAGCCGCACCACGCGCTCCTCGTCGGCGTTGGCGATCACCAGGGCGCGCTCACCGTCGGCGAGCAGCTCCTTGAACATCACCACCTCGCCGACCTTCTCGAACTCCATCGCGGCCACGACGTTCAGCGCCTCGTTGAGCATGACCTCCTGGCCATAGCGCAGCTCGTCGAGGTCGACATTGGGCGATGCGGTCACCCGGAGCTTGCGCCCACCGGTGAAGACATCGATCGAGTCGTCCTCGTTGCGCTCGATGAAGGTGCCGAAGCCTGCTGGCGGCTGTGCCAGCCGGTCGACCTCCTCCTTGAGCTTGATGATCTGGTCTCGGGCATCCCGAAGCGTCACGGTGAGTCGCTCGTTCTGCGACGTCACGGCGGCCAGGGAGCGCTGCGCGTCAGCGAGCCGCGCCTCCAGGCCACGCGAAGATCCGGGCATCTCGGTCAGTCTGTGCCGCAGGTCGGTCACCTCAGCTTCGAGGAAACGGACATGACTCTCGAGCTCCTCGGGGCTGCGCCCCTCGGAATGGAATCCATCGGATGTCGACATCAGCACACCTCCTCTACTTCTTCGACCCTACAAGGCGGAGGGGTAGGAGAGGAGAAGGATTTACCGGTGTTGGACACTATTCGGTCGACTTCGACCGGTTCGTGTCGACCTGTGGCACGTCGGAAACATGGACTGTCACCGACCGGACTCAGTCCAGCTCGGCGACGTCCTCCGGCGCGGCGCCGGGAACGGCGTCCGCGACAGGCTCGGGAGCAGGCATGTCGGCCGGGCGCGGACCCGTGTAGTCAGGTCCGTACGCCCCGGGGGCAGGTCGCCGCGTCTTGCGAGGCGCACGCTCGCCCGGTGCCAGCTTCCTGGCCGTCACCAGGAAGGCGGTGTGGCCGATCATCTTGTGACCCGGCCGGACCGCGAGACCCTCGACGTGCCAGTCACGCACCAGCGACTCCCACGCCTGCGGCTCGGTGAAGCCGCCGTGGGCACGGACCGTCTCGACGAAGCGGGACAGCTGGGTGGTGGTCGCGACGTAGGCGCAGACCATGCCGCCGGGGTAGAGCGACTCGGCGGCCGCGTCGATGCACTCCCACGGGGCGAGCATGTCGAGGATCAGCCGGTCGCAGCGGATCTGCTGGCGCGGGAGCTCCTCCTGGAGGTCGCCGAGGTTGAGCGACCAGTTGGGGTGGGACTCCCCCGCCGGAGTGCCGAAGAACTGGTCGACGTTCTTGCGGGCGACCTCGGCGAACTCCTCGCGGCGCTCGAAGGACGTCACCTTGCCGAACGGACCGACCGCGCGCAGCAGCGAGCAGGTCAGGGCACCGGAGCCGACCCCGGCCTCCACGACGGAGGCACCCGGGAAGATGTCGGCCATGGCGACGATCTGGGCGGCGTCCTTGGGGTAGACGACGGCGGCGCCACGGGGCATGGAGACGACGAACTCCGACAGGAGCGGGCGGAAGACCAGGTATTCGCCGCCGGTGGAGGCGGTGACCGTGAAGCCCTCCTCGCGGCCGATCAGCTCGTCGTGGTCGATGTGGCCCTTGTTGGAGAAGAAGCGCTTGCCCGCGACGAGCTCGAAGTTGTGGCGGCGACCCTTGGTGTCGGTCAGCCGCACCCACTCGCCCTCGCGGAGCGGCCCGCGGTGCACACCTGCTCGGGCCTCGGCCGGAATGTCTGGAATATCAGCGCTTGACACCCGCCGAGGCTACCCGTTTTCCCGCCGAACCCGGCAAACCGCGATCTCTTATGCTCCTGCGCGGAACGCCGCGTCGACGTCGGAGGTGACCAGGACGCCGTAGATCGAGCCGTCGGGCTCGACCAGGAGGTATTCGGGCGCCGGCGTCTTCGAGATCGCCTGGATCAGGGCCTCCCCGTCGATGTCGGCCGGGAGGGTGAGACCGTCCTCGAGCCGGCGGGTCACCGTCGAGGTGGCCATCCACGGGCGGCGGTCCTCGGGAGTGGCCAGCAGGGCCCCCTCGTGCACCAGACCGATCGGCTCGCCTCCGCTGGTCACGGTGACGATGCTGCCGGCCTCGGCCTCCTGGGCGCGGCGTACGGCCTCGGCCAGCGGCAGGTCGGCGGGCACCGCCAGGGTGCGGCGGGCGAGGTCGCGGGCGACGAGGAGCGGGAGGCGGAGGCGTACCTTCGCCGACATGATCGCCGCGGAGGCGCCACTCCAGAGGAACACGCCGATGATGACGGCGAGGATGTAGTCCGTGAGGTCCGGCTGCACGCGGAGGATCTGACCCTGGGTGAAGGGCCACAGCAGCACGAGGACCGCGAGCACGCGGCCCGCCCAGCCGGCGACGATGCTGCCGCGGTTGACGTTGCCGGTCCCGGCCCAGACGCCGGCCTTCAGCAACCGGCCGCCGTCGAGGGGCAGGCCGGGGACGAGATTGAGTACGCCGACGAAGAGGTTCGTGACGCACAGACCCATGACGAGCAGCCCGATGAGCCCGTCGGGGGTGAAGAAGGAGACGCCGTAGGCGGCCATGCCGACGCCGAGGGAGACCAGTGGCCCGACCACGGCGATCCAGAACTCGTCGCGAGGCCGCTTCGCCTCCTTCTCCACCGAGGTCGCCCCGCCGAGGAAGTGCAGCATGATCACGCCCACCGGATAGCCCAGCCGCTTGGCGACGATGGCGTGCGCCGCCTCGTGCAGCAGCACCGCTGCGTAGAGCACGATCGCGAACGCGAAGCCGGCGACGTACGTCAACCAGCCCAGTCCTGGCTCGACGGCCTCGATCCGAGGCGCCATCAGCCAGGCGATCAGCGCCGCGATCAGGAACCAGGACGGCGTGACCAGGACGTCGCTGCCGGCGATGGAGCCGACCTTGATCGTGCCCGGGGCTCGCGAGCCGGGCTCCGCCTCTTCGACCGGCTTGTCGCCGCCGGGGCGTGGGTCAGGGTCTGCCACATTCCGAGCGTACTTGAGCGGAGGTAGTCGGGAGGTGTCGACCCGGGTTGTCGGTGCTTGCGAATAGTGTCGACTTCCATGAGCACCTCACCAGCCGACGCGCGGTCGACCCCGGTCGACGGCATCAACGTGCTGGGGTCGCTCTCGCCGAGCCGCGCGAGCGACTTCACCTCGTGCCCGCTGCTCTACCGGTTCCGCACGATCGACCAGCTCCCCGAGCCGCCCTCGGAGGCGGCCGCGCGCGGCACCGTGGTGCACAAGGTGCTCGAGGACCTCTTCGACCTGCCCGCCCCCGAACGCACGCCCCGGCAGGCGAGGTCGATGGTGGAGCAGGCGTGGGAGGACGTACGCAGCCTCGACCCGGCCCTGGCGACGCTGTTCACCTCGGCGGCCGATGAGGCGGAGACGGCCTGGCTGGAGTCGTGCCGCCAGGTGCTGCGCCGCTACTTCGACCTGGAGGACCCGCGGCGTCTGGAGCCGGCCGAGCGCGAGCACTACGTCGAGGCTCTGCTCGACTCCAAGCTGCTGCTGCGAGGCTTCATCGACCGGGTCGACATCGCCGCCGACGGCCGGATCCGCGTGGTCGACTACAAGACCTCGAGGATCCCGAGCGAGGCCTACGAGGCGAAGGCGCTGTTCCAGCTCAGGTTCTACGCCCTGGTGATCTGGCGCACCCGAGGCGTGGTGCCGGCCATGCTCCAGCTGATCTACCTCGGCTCCGGCGACATCCTGCGCTACGTGCCGGACGAGGCTGACCTGCTCGCGACCGAGCGCAAGGCCGAGGCGATCTGGCGGGCGATCCGCACCGCCCAGGAGACCGGGGAGTGGCTGCCCAACCCGGGGAAGCTGTGCGGCTGGTGCGCCCACAAGCCGCTGTGCCCCGCCTTCGGGGGCACTCCTCCCCCGCTCCCGCCCACTCCAGGCCCCGTCACGGCGGGCGACGACCTCGATCTCGACTAGACCCTAGGCGCGTCTACCAGGATCGGCAGGTTACGAGAGTTATCGTCGCGACGACTGTGACGGATGCGCTTGGCTGAGGGAGGTGCGGCTGCCCGTGAGCTCGACAGGCTCGCCCACCGGGAGCGCGACCTCGTCTCGGCAACGTCTCGACATCCAGGGACTGCGCGCGATCGCGGTGCTCGCGGTCGTCGCGCTGCACGTCGGCTTCGGATCGCTGACCGGCGGCTTCGTCGGCGTCGACGTCTTCTTCGCGATCTCGGGCTTCCTGATCACCCAGCAGCTGATGCGGCAGGTGCGCACCGAGGGCCGGGTCAGCCTGCTCGGCTTCTACGCGCGCCGGGCTCGGCGGATCCTGCCCGCGGCGACCGTGGTCCTGCTGGCGACCGTGGTCTACGCCGCGTTCTTCCTCGGCTTCGTACGCACCCGCGAGATCGCCCTGGACGCGCTGTGGTCGGCGGCCTTCGCCGCCAACTTCCGGTTCGCCGCGCTGGAGACCGACTACTTCTCGGCAGCCCTGCCGCCGTCACCGCTGCAGCACTTCTGGTCGCTCGCCGTCGAGGAGCAGTTCTATCTGGTCTGGCCGCTGGTGATCCTGGGGTGCCTGTGGGTGCTGAAGAGGCGCAGCGAGCACGCCGAGCCCGACCCCCGCGGCCGCCGGCGCGTGCTGGTCATCGCGCTCGGTGTCGTCATCGTCGCATCGCTGCTCGCCTCGGCGGTGCTGACCCGGACCAGCCCGGAGGCGGCGTACTTCTCACCTTTCACCCGCGCCTGGGAGCTCGGCCTGGGCGCGATCGCGGCGATCGCGTTCCGTGACGACGGGCCGCAGGACGCCACCGCGCGCTGGCGCGCGCAGGTGCTCTCCGCGTTCGGGATGTTCTTCATCGTGTGCGCCTGCCTGCAGTTCAACGACGCGACGCCGTTCCCGGGCACACCGGCGCTCGTGCCGGTCCTCGGCAGCGTCTTCATCATCGTGGCCGGCACGCTCTGGCACGGCCCGACCGTGGTCGGCAGGCTGCTGTCGGTGCCGCCGCTCCAGGTGATCGGCAACTGGTCCTACTCGCTCTACCTGTGGCACTTCCCGGTGCTGGTCCTGGCCGAGCTGCAGCTGGGTCGTGAGCTGCACTGGTGGGAGCAGATCCTCCTGGTGGCGCTGGCGTTCGTGCTGGCAGGGCTCTCCTACCGCTTCGTCGAGGAGCCGTTCCGGCGCGGCGTCCTGTGGCGCCGCCCGGTGCTGAGGCGGGCCGGTTCGCTGGGTCCGGTCGCGCTCTACCCGCTGAGCATCACCCTGGTCGCGTTGACCTGCTTCGGGGCCAACTCCTACGCCACCGGGGCGGCCCGGGACGGCTACCAGCCGGCCATCACGCTCGCCGAGGCCGACTCCTCCGGCTCCGCCGAGGAGCCCAAGGACTCCGAGCAGCCCGATCGGCCGGCATCGAGCGACGCACCGCCCGCTGCCAAGGCGCAGGAGCCCGACCCGCTCCCGGACCTGGTGAAGGCCTCGGTGCTCGCGGCCCGCAAGAACCAGCCCATCCCCACCAACCTCGAGCCGGGGCTGACGAACCTCTCCGACGACGTCGAGACGGTCGGTGCGTGCAACTACTACGCGACCAACGTACGCAAGCTGTGCCCGCGCGGCGACGTCGACGCCGAGAAGACGATGGTGATCATCGGCGACTCCCACGCCCGCCACTGGACGCCCGCGGTCGAGGAGATCGCCGAGCGCTCCGGCTACCGCGGCTACGTCCTGGCGATGCCGCAGTGCACCGTCTCGCTGGTCACGCCCGACAAGATCGACAGCACCGACCCGATGACCTCGTGCGACGACTTCCACGACTTCATGCTCTCCTCGGTCAAGAAGCTCCGTCCCGACCTGCTGCTGATCTCCTCACGCCCGATCAGCGCCGCCTACCACGACTCATCCGGCCGCCACACCGACCGTGAGGACGTACGCCGCGCCGTCTACCGCGGCTACGAGCGGCTGCTGGCCCAGGTGAAGCCTGTCGCCAAGCGCACCGTGTGGCTTCGCGACGTACCGGCGCTCGAGTTCGACCCGGCCACCTGCCTGAGCAGCAACAAGACGCTCTCGCCGTGCACCTACAAGCCGCTCGAGAGTCAGCAGGACGGCGCCGACCTGCAGATGCAGGCGGCCAAGGCCGCTCGCGTCGAGACCGTCGACCTCGACGACATGTTCTGCGACAGCGTCGGCATCTGCACCACGGTCGTCGGTGACACGATCACCCACCGCGACGGGCATCACCTCACCGCGACCTACTCCGAGGAGCTCGCCCGCACGCTGGGCGAACGGCTCGAGGTCTGGTGAGGGTCACTCCTCGTCGGGAGGCGTCTCGGCGCCGTCGCGCTCGTCGCGGTCGGCCCATTCGAGCAACGGCTCGATCGAGAACGGGTGGTCGTCGATGTCGGCGTGCAGGTCGCCGATCTCCGCGAACCGCGCCGGCACCGTACGCATCGTGAAGTCGCGCGGGTCGACGTCCTTGGTCTCCTCCCAGGTGATCGGGGTGGAGACCCGGCCGTCGGCGACGCCGCGGATCGAGTAGGCGCACGCGATCGTGTGGTCGCGGGTGTTCTGGTTGAAGTCGACGAACAGCTGCGCCGGGTCGCGATCCTTGCGCCACCAGGCGGTGGTGACCAGCTTCGGTGCCCGGCGCTCGACCTCGCGGGCGAATGCGTGCGCAGCGCGGCGTACGTCCTGAAAGCCGTGCTCCGCGGGGATCCGCACGTACACGTGCATCCCGGAGCCGCCGCTCGTCTTCGGGTAGCCCACCGCGCCGAGCTCGTCGAGCAGCTCGCGGACGACGCCGGCCACGGTCTGCACCGTCGAGAACGGGCACTCGGGACCGGGGTCGAGGTCGATGCGCCACTCGTCGGGCTTCTCGGTGTCCTCGCGGCGGCTGTTCCAGGGGTGGAACTCGACGGTCGACATCTGGACCGCCCAGATCACCGCGCCGAGCTCGGTCACGCACAGCTCGTCGGCCGTGCGGCCCCAGCGCGGGAAGTAGAGGCGTACGGTCTCGATCCAGTCGGGCGCCCCCTGCGGCAGCCGCTTCTGGTGCACCTTCGGCCCCGCCAGGCCCTTGGGGAACCTGTGCAGCATGCACGGCCGCTCCCACAGCGCATTGACGATCCCCGGGCCGACGGCGAGGTAGTACTGCGCCACGTCGAGCTTCGTCGCGCCTGTCTCGGGAAAGTAGACCCGGTCCGGGTTGGAGATCCTGACGACGCGGTTGTCGACCTCTATCTCCACCGACGGCGATGCCTTGGTCATGGTCGCCAGCGTAGGCCACGGATCCTTCGAGGACGGGCGACATGGACGATCGTCCGGCCCTCCTATATTCAGGGCATGGACTTCGACCAGCCTCCCGTCGTACGCGTCGAGGCGGATCCCACGCGTGAGCCGCTGCTGCCGGGCGAGTGGCCGCTGACCGTGCCGGCCGTCGCCCAGGTCGTGGAGAAGGGGCTCGAGCTCGCGGCCGGGGTGACGTTCCTGGTCGGTGAGAACGGCTCGGGAAAGTCGACGATCGTGGAGGCCGTCGCCGCGGCGTACGGCCTCAATCCCGAGGGCGGCTCGCGCAACACCAACCACTCGACGCGGGCGTCGGAGTCACCGCTGAGCGACGTCCTCCGCCTCCAGCGCGGCCTGGGCTCGGCACGCTGGGGCTTCTTCCTCCGCGCGGAGACGATGCACGGCTGGTACACCTACATGGAGGATCTCGGTCACTCACCGGCGGGCGAGCCGGTGTTCCACGAGATGAGCCACGGCGAGTCCTTCCTCGCGGTGCTGCGCCAGCGCTTCGACACCCCCGGCTTCTACTGCCTCGACGAGCCCGAGGCGGCGCTGTCGTTCATGTCCACGATGGGGCTGATCGCCACGCTGGACGAGGTGGTGCGAGACGGCGGTCAGGTGCTCTGTGCCACCCACTCCCCGGTGCTCGCCGCGATGCCCGGCGCCACCCTCCTCGAGGTCGGCGACTGGGGTCTGCGGGAGACGACGTGGGAAGACCTCGAGCTCGTACGCCACTGGCGCAGCTACCTCGACGACCCGCGCCGCTACCTGCGTCACATCCTCGACTGAGACCTCACGCCCGGGTGCGGCGCAGCAGCGCCAGGAACATCGCATCGGTGCCGTGCCGGTGCGGCCACAACTGCACGGTGCCCTCGATCGGCCCGGTGCTGTCGGGCACGTCGCCGACCGTGGCGGCGATGGGCTCCAGGCGGACGTCGGATCGGTCCGCGAGCACGCTCTGCACCACGCCGCTCGTCTCCGCCAGCACCGGCGAGCAGGTGGCGTAGAGCACCACGCCGCCCGGTCGGGTCAGGTCGACGGCCCGGTCGAGGAGGGAGCGCTGCAGGTCGACGAGTACGTCCAGGTCGGCCGTGCCGCGACGCCAGCGCGCCTCCGGCCGGCGGCGCAGCGCCCCCAGCCCGGTGCACGGGGCGTCGACGAGGATCCGGTCGAAGGTGGCGTCCTTGAACGGCGGCCTGGTTCCGTCGCCGGCGACGACGCCCGCGACCCCCTCGACGTGTGATCCGGCCGAGCGGTCGGTCAGGTTGGCCAGCACGAGTCCGGCGCGGTGCGGCTGGCGCTCGTTGGCGACCAGCGCGGCACCCTGCTGCGCGGCCAGGGCCGCCAGCAGGGCCGACTTGCCGCCGGGCCCGGCACACAGGTCCAGCCAGGACTCCGCCCGGGGCTTGTCCGGCTCGACGTCGGCCTCGGCCAGTGCGATGGCCACGAGCTGCGAGCCCTCGTCCTGCACGCCCGCGCGCCCCTCCGCGACCGCGGCGATCCCGGCCGGTGAGCCGGAGTCGAGGGTGACGCCGAAGGGCGAGTAGGACGTCGGCGTACCGCCGAGCTCGTCGACCGTGGCGCGCCCGGGACGGGCGACGAGCGTGACCGACGGCGGCACGTTGTCCGCCTCGAGCAGCGCATCGATCTGGTCGCGGCCGACGGCCTCGGCCAGCTGCTCCACGACCCAGCGCGGATGGCTGAAGGCGACCGTGGCCCAGCCGTCGTGGTCCTTCTCACGCGCGGGCGCGACCTCGGCGACCCACTCCTCGAGCGTGTTGCGGGTGACCTTGCGCAGGACGGCGTTGACGAAGCCCGCCGGCCCCTGGCCGACCTTGGCGCGGGCCAGGTCGACGCTGGTCGAGATCGCGGCATGGTCGGGCACCCGCATGGAGAGCACCTGGTGCGCCCCCAGCCGCAGCACGTCGAGCACCTTCGCCTCGACCTTGGCCAGCGGCCGGTCGATGCACGCAGCCAGGACGGCGTCGTAGGTGCCCTGCTGCCGCAGCGTCCCTGACGCCAGCTCGGTGGCGAAGGCCGCGTCGCGACCCTCCAGCCCGAGGCGGCCGAGGACGTGGGGCAGCACCAGGTTGGCATACGCCTCGTCGACCCGCACCGCCTTGAGCACCTCGAACGCCGCCAGCCGCGCCGGATCCGTGGGCCTGGTGCCGCCCCGCTCTCCCGGTCGCCGCGGTCCCTGGGGCCTCCGGCCGGGGCGCCTCCTATTCGAAGGCGACACCGGACTCCAGACGTACGCCACGGGCCCAGTCGGCCGCCGGCATCTCCTTCTTGCCGAAGGCCTTCACGCGGCCCAGGCGTATGGCCGTCGTGCCGGTGCCGACGAGCACCTCGTTCTTGCGGACGACCAGCTCGCCGGGGGCAGCCTCGTCCTCGGTCATCGTGACCGGGCCGACCTTGAACCGCTCGCCGTCGAGCAGTGTCCAGGCTCCCGGTGCCGGGGTGCAGGCGCGGACCTGCCGGTCGATGGCGACCGCGTTCTGGGTCCAGTCGACCTGGGCGTCTTCGACGGTGATCTTGTCGGCGTAGGAGACGCCGTCGGCGGGCTGCTCGCGCGCCTCCAGGGAGCCGTCCTCGATCCCGTCGAGGGTGGAGACCAGCAGCGTGGCGCCACCGACGGTGAGCTTCTCGAAGAGCGACCCGGAGGTCTCGTCAGGGGCCAGCGCCTGGGTCATGGTGCCGAAGACGGGCCCGGCGTCCATCGCCTTCACGATCCGGAACGTGGTGGCGCCGGAGATCTCCTCGCCGGCCCAGACCGCACGCTGTACCGGAGCCGCGCCACGGTAGGCGGGCAGGAGCGAGAAGTGCAGGTTGACCCAGCCGTGCGGCGGGATGTCCAGCGCCGACTGCGGCAGCATCGCGCCGTAGGCGACCACCGGGCAGCAGTCGGGCTCCAGGGCCTTCAGCGCAGCCTGGAACTCGGGCTCGCGGGGGTGCTCCGGCTTGAGCACCGGCACCCCCAGCTCCTCGGCCCGCTGGGCGACCGGAGAGGGCACCAGCCGCTTGCTGCGGCCCTGGGCCGCATCAGGCCGGGTGACGACACCGACCAGCTCGTGGCGGGAGGCGGCGATCGCGTCCAGGGAGGGTACGGCGACCTCGGGCGTGCCTGCGAAGACGACCCTCATCAGAACCCGAACCCGTTCGTCGCGTGCGGCGAGATCTTCACCGTCGGCTTCTCCAGGCCGAACCACTCCGACTCCCGGATCTCCTTCATCGCCGCCTTGCGGGCAGCCTCGTCGAGCCGGTCGATGAACAGGATGCCGTCGAGGTGGTCGGTCTCGTGCTGGATGGCGCGGGCGAGCAGCTCGGAGCCCTCGATCGTCACCGGCTCGCCGTGCATGTCGAAGCCCTTGGCCACGACCGACAGCGCGCGGCGGCAGTCGAAGGTGATGTCGGGCAGCGAGAGGCAGCCCTCTCCCCCGTCCTGCGTCTCCTCCGACAGGGTCAGGTCCGGGTTGACCAGATGACCCACCTGGCCGTCGACGTACCAGGTGAAGACCCGCAGGCTCACGCCGATCTGCGGAGCGGCCAGTCCGGCGCCGGGCGCCTCGAGCATGGTGTCGGTCAGGTCGGCAACGAGCTTGTGCAGCTCCTTGTCGAAGTCGACGACCTCGATGGCTGGCTTGCGCAGCACGGGGTCGCCGAAGAGTCGGATGGGCTGGACTGCCACTGTTCTCCTAGGTGGTCGAGCGTGTCGGGTCCACAATACGTGGGCTGAGCCTCGGTCAGAGCGTCGGCGGATCGACCTGGACCCGCACCGGGTCGAGCTTGCGCGCCGACCGCACCCGCTGCAGCTCGCCGAGCGCCTCGGTGAGCTTGGTGCCGAGGGACCGCGGGACGCGTACGACCGCGCGCAGTCGCGGCTCGCCGGTGGAGGTGGGCTCGGCCGGGACAGGGCCCAGGACCTCCGCGCCCGGCGGCAGCGCGAGGAGCGTGAGCGCGTCGTCGAGCGCCCCGGGGGTGCCGGTGATGGTGGCCATCCGCGAGGCCGGCGGGAGGTGGGCCTCCTGCCGTGCGGACGCCTCCCGTTGGGCGAAACCCGGTTGGTCCCAGCGCACCAGCGCCTGCAGCACCGGCAGCGCGGGGTCGCCGACGACCAGCACCCGCCCGCCGGGCCGGACCAGACCGGCGGCGTTGCTCCAGCGGCGCAGCGCCTCCTCGTCCGTACGCAGGTCCGGGCGCCCCAGCAGCAGCCAGGTGTCGAGCAGCAGCACCGCGGCATAGCCGCTACCGGTGGTCGAGCCTGTCGAGACCACCGGTTCGGCGCCGATCGTCGCGACGACGATGGCAGGAGTCCCCGGCACGGTCTGCTTGACCGCCCCGGCCGAGGAGGTCACCACCCGCACCCCGGCGAAGGAGCGACCCATCTCCTCGGCCGTGCGGGCCTCGCCGATGATCGGCGCCCGCAGGCCGAACCCTCCGCAGGCACCGCACGCCCACGCCGCCTCGACGTGTCCGCACCAGGCACACGTCGGCGGCGCGGCCGGCCCGCCGAGCTGCAGCGGCCCCTGACAGGCCGAGCACCTGGCCGGCGTACGACACCGGTCGCAGGCCAGCGAGGCCGCATATCCGCGGCGCGGGGTCTGAAGCAGGACCGGTCCGGTGGCGAGCGCGGCGCGGATCGCCTCGTGGGCCTCTCGGGGCACGCGCGAGGCTCGGGTGAGCGGATCCTTCTCGAGGTCGAAGTCGGTGTCGCCGGTGATCTCGATGCTCACCCGCTGCCGAGCCAGGGCACGCGTCGGCCGGATCTCCTGCGCCCAGCCCGTCTCGGCCAGGAACCCGGCCTCCACGCTGCGGGCGAAGCCGCCCACGAGCGCGGCCGCCTGCTCCAGCTCGGCCCGCAGCAGCAGTACGTCCCGCGCGTGCGGGTAGGGCGAACGCTGCTCGGCGAGCAGGTCGTCGCCGTCGTCCCAGACGACGACGAGCCCGAGGTCGCGCACCGGCGCGAACGCTGCGGCACGGGTGCCGATGGCCACCTTCACCGCACCTCGGGAGACCCGCAGGAACTCGCGGTAGCGAGACGCCGGCCCGGCATCGGCTGCCAGCACGGCGTGGCGGCCCTCTCCCAGCACCTTCGTCATCGCGGTGTCGAGGCGGGCGACGTCCCTCCAGTCCGGCACCACGACCAGCGCACCCCGCCCGGAGGCCAGGGTCGCCGCGGTCGCGTGCGCGATCAGGTCGGCGTGGTCGGTGCCGGCCGCGGCGTGCCAGACCGCGCGCGGCGCGCCGCCGGAAGCCAGGTGCCGCAGGAACGCGCCCGCGGGCTCGTGACCGGCCCACGCCGCGGCGGCTGCGGCTGGGTCGAACGGCGGGGCCACAGGAGCCGGTGGCGACGGCTCCTTCTCGGTCGACGCGTGCCTCGGCGGAACGGCCAGCCGGAGCACGTCGGCCCGGGGTCCCGCGTAGCGCCGGGCGACCGCCTCGCTCAGCGCGGCGACCTGCGGGGTGAGCACCACCTCGGGGCTGACGACCCGCTT
The DNA here is from genome assembly GCF_015752315.1 of Nocardioides luteus. Classification (NCBI taxonomy): domain Bacteria; kingdom Bacillati; phylum Actinomycetota; class Actinomycetes; order Propionibacteriales; family Nocardioidaceae; genus Nocardioides; species Nocardioides luteus. Next base: position 2,288,700 of record NZ_JADOVJ010000001.1, on the reverse strand, counting down.
GAGCGGCTGCAGCTTGGTGTGCTCGGAGGCCTCGGCGCGGGCCACGACGAAGCCGTCGACGTCCTTGGGCCCGAACCGGACCTTCACCCGCACCCCGGGCTGCGCCTCCTCGGCCATCGAGGCCGGCACGGCATAGTCGAAGGGCCGGTCGAGGTGGGCCATCGGCAGATCGATCAAGACCTTGGCGACCGGATCGATCTCGGCGGTCTCCGCCTCGGCAGCCTTGCGCGCACGCGTGGCCGCGGCCTTCGCCCGCCCCTCCTTGACCCGGTCGCGAACCAGCCCGGGCAGCTCCAGCTCGGCTGCCCCGGCTGCCTCCTGCGGTCCCCGGCTCACAACCGACATTCCTATCAGCCTGCGCCGACACAACGCCGAGTCGGCGCGTCCTGACCGAAAACGAAGCCGAGTCGGCGCGCCAGGACGCGCCGACTCGGCAACAGGTGGTGCTGTGGATCAGGCGCCGGCAGCAGCCTTGAGCGCGTCGGCGCGGTCGGTGCGCTCCCAGGTGAACTCGGGCAGCTCGCGGCCGAAGTGACCGTACGCAGCGGTCTTGGCGTAGATCGGGCGGAGCAGGTCGAGGTCGCGCAGGATCGCGGCCGGGCGGAGGTCGAAGACCTCCAGGACGGCCTTCTGGATGTTGGCCTCGGGCACCGTGTGGGTGCCGAAGGTCTCCACGAAGACACCGACGGGCTGGGCCTTGCCGATGGCGTAGGCGACCTGGACCTCGGCGCGACGGGCCAGGCCCGCGGCGACGATGTTCTTGGCCACCCAGCGCATGGCGTACGCAGCCGACCGGTCGACCTTCGACGGGTCCTTGCCCGAGAAGGCGCCGCCGCCGTGGCGGGCCATGCCGCCGTAGGTGTCGACGATGATCTTGCGGCCGGTCAGGCCGGCGTCGCCCATCGGGCCACCGACGACGAAGCGGCCGGTCGGGTTGATGTGGAGCTTGTAGCCGTCGAAGGGAACCGACGACTTGAACTGCTCGAGCACCGGCTCGATGACGTACTTCTTGATGTCGGCGTGCAGCTGCTCCTGGCTGGTCTCCTCGGAGTGCTGCGTCGAGAGGACGACGGTGTCGACCCGGACGGCCTTGTTCTCGTCGTCGTACTCGATGGTGACCTGGGTCTTGCCGTCGGGACGCAGGTAGTCGAGCGTGCCGTCCTTGCGGACCGCGGTCAGCTTCTCGGCCAGCGTCTGCGCCATCTTGATGGGCAGCGGGAACAGCTCGGGAGTGTCGTCGCAGGCGTAGCCGAACATCAGGCCCTGGTCGCCGGCACCCTGCAGGTCGAGCTCGTCGACCGAGGAGTTGAGGCGGTGCTCCTCCGCGGTGTCGACGCCCTGGGCGATGTCCTGGCTCTGGGCGCCGATGGCGACCTGGACGCCGCAGGAGTGGCCGTCGAAGCCCTTGAGGGAGGAGTCGTAGCCGATGTCGAGGATCTTCTGGCGCACGAGCTGGGCGACCGGCGCGTAGGCGTCGGTGGTCACCTCGCCCGCGACCACGACCAGGCCGGTGGTGAGCAGGGTCTCGACAGCCACCCGGCTCTTGGGGTCGTGCTCGAGCAGGTAGTCGAGCACGGTGTCGCTGATCTGGTCGGCGATCTTGTCCGGGTGCCCCTCGGTCACCGACTCCGACGTGAAGAGACGTCCGGTCACGTGTAGCTCCGTTTCACAGGTTCGTGTGGGTGTTCAGGTGGAGAATCGTCAATCGTTCTGGTCGACAAACATAGACCCCGAATCCCAGGACTGCTGCGCTGGTCCTCATCGTGGCGCGTGGCGTGTCGTCAGTTCGTACGTTGTTCATCCAGGCGTAAGGCGATCTGGTCCCAGATGACCTCTGCCAGGGCAGATTTCGCGCCTTCCTGCACGTCGACGTGGCCTCCGTCGGCATCCAGGATGACCGCCTTGTTGACCTCGCTGCCGAAGACCGCGCCACCGCTGACGTCGTTGACGACGAGCAGGTCGCAGCCCTTCCGCTTCAGCTTGGCGGCGGCCAGCTCGAGCACTGAGCCGGTCGCGTCCCCGGTCTCGGCCGCGAAGCCCACCACGACCTGACCGGGCTTGGTCCGGTGGTGGGAGATCTCGGCCAGGATGTCGGGGTTCTGCATCAGCTCGATCGTCGGCGCCGAGCCGTCGGATGCCTTCTTGATCTTGGCCTCGCTCACCCCGGTCGGACGGAAGTCGGCCGGTGCTGCGGCCATGACGATCGCGTCCGCGCCCTCGGCCGCGGAGACGACGGCGTCGCGCAGCTCGGCGGTGGTGCCGACACGTACGACCTTCAGGCCGGCCGGGTCGGGCAGGGTGACGTTGGCCGCGACCAGTGTCACCTCGGCCCCGCGGGCGGCCGCCGCGCGGGCGATGGCGTAGCCCTGCAGCCCCGAGGAACGGTTGCCGAGGTAGCGGACCGGGTCCAGGAACTCCCGGGTGCCGCCGGCCGAGACGACGACGTGACGGCCGGTCAGGTCGGCCCGCGCCCCGTGGGTGAGCACCGCGCGGCACAGCTCGAAGATCTCGCTCGGCTCGGGCAGGCGCCCCTTGCCGGTGTCCTTGCCGGTCAGCCGGCCCTCGGCGGGCTCGATGACGATGTTGCCGCGCTCGCGCAGCGTGGCCACGTTGGCCTGGGTGGCCGGGTGCTCCCACATCTCGGTGTGCATCGCCGGGGCGAAGACGACCGGGCAGCGCGCGGTGAGCAGTACGTTGCTGAGCAGATCATCCGCGAGGCCGTGGGCCGCGCGGGCGAGCGTGTTGGCGGTCGCAGGCGCGATGACCACGAGGTCGGCCTGCTGCCCGATGCGTACGTGCGGGACCTCGGTGATGTTCTCGAAGACGCCGGTGGCGATCTCCTTGCCCGACAGCGCCGCCCAGGTGGGGGCGCCGACGAACTCGAGGGCGGAGGCCGTGGGGACCACGGTCACGTCGTGGCCGGACTCGGTGAACCGGCGCAGCAGCTCGGCCGCCTTGTAGGCGGCGATGCCGCCGGCGACCCCTAAGACCACTTTCGGCCGCCTCTCGTCGAGAGCGGCGGCCGGGGTGGTGCTGTGGGTGGACAGCGAAGTGCCTAGATCAGAGGTCGGCGGCAGGCGCCTCGGCAGCAGCGGCCTGAGCGGCGGCAGCCTGGGCGGCCAGCTCGGCCGGGTCGATGTCCTCGCAGGTCAGCAGGTCCTCGTTGATCTCGCGCAGCGCGATCGAGAGGGGCTTCTCCTGGACGTGGGTGTCGACCAGGGGGCCGACGTACTCGAGCAGGCCTTCGCCGAGCTGGGAGTAGTAGGCGTTGATCTGGCGAGCCCGCTGGGCGCTGTAGAGAACCAGCTTGTACTTGCTGTCGGTCTTCGTCAGCAGGTCGTCGATCGAGGGGTTGGTCACGCCCTGGGCGTCGATCTGAGGGGCAGCCACGTGAGCCTCACTTGTCGGCTTGGTCGGATTTCTTGCTCGGGAGCCCGAGCGTCATCAAGGTTACCAACTCATCGGCTGCCTGATGAACTTCGTGGTTCACGATCGTGACGTCGAACTCCTTCTCGGCCGCCAGCTCGACCCGCGCAGTCTCGAGGCGGCGCTCCCGCTCGGCCTCGGTCTCGGTGCCCCGGCCGACCAGGCGACGTACGAGCTCGTCCCAGCTCGGCGGGGCGAGGAACACGAAGATCGCCTCGGGCATGGTCTCGCGCACCAGTCGGGCGCCCTGCAGGTCGATCTCGAGCATCGCCGGGCGGCCCTCGGCCAGCGCCTTGACGACGGGGCCGCGCGGGGTGCCGTAGCGGGCCATGTTGTGGACCGTGGCCCACTCCAGCAGCTCACCGCCGGCGATCATCGCGTCGAACTCCTCGTCGGAGACGAAGAGGTAGTGCACCCCGTGCACCTCGCCCTCGCGAGGCTTCCGGGTGGTCGCCGAGACGGACAAGAAGACCTCGGGGTGGTCGTCGCGGACCGCCGCGGAGACGGTCCCCTTGCCGACCGCGGTCGGGCCGGCCAGGACCACCAGTCGCTTCTCCTGGCTCGCGCCGTCGGTCGTGATCTTCTCGTCCGCCATCAGACTCATCGGCGAGCGAACTCCTCGACCAACGCGGCCACCTGCTTGGGGCCGAGGCCCTGCACACGGCGGCTCATCGCGATGCCGAGACGCTCCATCATCTGGGTTGCCCGCACCTCGCCGAGGCCGGGGTGGGAGGTCAGCAGGTCGATCACCTTCATCTTGCCGACGACCTCGTTCTTCTTCCCCTCCTCGATGACCTCGATGACGGACATGCCGCCAGTGCGGACCTTGTTCTTGACAGCAGCCCGCTCCTGGCGCGAGGCCGCGGCTTTCGCCAGCGCGGCAGCGCGCTGTTCAGGGGTGATGTCCGGAGGCAGAGCCACGAAGACTCCCTTTCACGATCAAATGTGTAGTCAACAGGGCAACCGGGTCGCGCGGTACAGGGATCGTGCCCCCCGGCTGAGCGCTGAAAGTAAGCGCTCGCGCCAATCTAGCCATTACGTTGCCGGGGCGGCAATCGGGGTCGCCTATCTGGTGTCCATCTGGTTCCCAAGATGGTTCACAGGGTCAGCGACGTGTGACAGACGTCCCGGGCGTGCTGCTGGACGCGTACGGACGCCTCCTGGGTCTTCGTGCTGCTCACCTTGGTGGCCGCGTCGGCGATCTTCTTCGCCTCGGCGTCGCCGACGCCCTCGGGCGGCTCGCCGTTCTCGAAGTCGTCGGCCGAGACGCCGGCGTCGTCCAGAGCCGTGCGGAGACCCGAGATCGCCCCGGTGAGCGTCTTCCAGTCCTTCTCGATGTCGTCGGGGGCGTTGCTCTCGAGGTCCTCGAAGACCGGCAGGGCGGCGATCAGCCCACCGGTGCCGCCCTCCCCCAGGGTCTTCGTCAGCTCCTCCTGGTGGCCTTCGAGGGATTCGCAGTAGCCCTCGATCGGGTCACCGCACGAGCTCAGGCTCGTGGCGAGGATCGGCAGGACGAGGATCTGGGCGGCCATCCGGAGACTGGTCATCGGGCCAGTTTGTCAGGCTCGGGGGCGGGCGGTTGGTCCAGGTATGCAGCGAAACCGTCGCTTCCCGTGCGGAGCTCCGCTTGGGAAGAGACGGTTCGTCTGCATACCTGGACGAACAGGCGGCCGTCAGCCGAGCTCGTCCCGCAGCCGCAGCGCCTCGTCGCGCAGCGCGGCCACGTCCGGACCCTTCCGCAGCAGCCCGCGGCTGGTGCTGGCGACCACGTGGGCGTTGGCGGGACCGAAGATCCGGGCGAGGTCGCCCGGGGTGCCGCCCTGCTCACCGAAGCCCGGCGCCAGGATCGGACCGTTGAACCCGAAGTCGTACGCCACGCCGGCACCGTCCGCGCCGTCGATCGTCGCGCCGACGACCGCGCCGAAGGAGCCCAGCGGCGTCTCGGCCTCGTTGAGCCGGCGGAGGTGGTCGAGCATGACCCGGCCGACGCTGCGGCCGTCCTCCACCGTCGCGTGCTGCACCTCGGGACCCTCCTTGTTGGAGGTCAGGGCGAGCACGAACAGCCCGGCGTCGAACTTCGTGGCCGTCTCGACGAACGGCGTCAGCGACCCGAAGCCCAGGTAGGGGCTCACCGTCACCGCGTCGGAGCCCAGCGGGCTGGCCGGATCGAGGTAGGCGTCGGCGTACGCCTGGCTGGTGGAGCCGATGTCGCCGCGCTTGATGTCGAGGAGCACCAGCGCGCCGGCGGCCTTCGACTCGGCGATGACCCGCTCCAGGATCGCGATGCCGCGCGAGCCGAAGCGCTCGTAGAACGCACTCTGCGGCTTGACGACGGGGACGTGGGGCGCCAGGCCCTCGACCGCGGTCAGCGCGAACCTCTCCAGGCCGGCCAGGTCGTCGTTCAGCCCCCAGTCGAGGAGCAGCGAGGCGTGCGGATCGATCCCGGCACAGAGCCGCCCGCGCTCGGCGAGAGCGGCGGTGTAGCGAGCACCGAACGTCATCGAGCCATCCCGTTCGCGATCCGGCGGGCGTAGAGCGGGCCCTCGTAGATGAACCCGGTGTAGCCCTGGAGCAGGTCGGCACCGGCCGCGAGGCGCTCGCGGGCGTCCTCGACGGTGGCGATGCCACCCACGCCGACGAGCGTCATCTCGGGGCTGACCCGGCTGCGGAGCAGTCGCAGGACGTCGAGCGCACGCGACTTGAGCGGGGCGCCGGAGAGGCCGCCGGCCCCGGCCGCGGTGATCTCGGTGGGCGCCGAGACCAGGTGCTCGCGGCCGATGGTGGTGTTGGTCGCGATGATCCCGTCCAGGCCGATCGCCATGGCCAGATCGGCGACCTCGACCACGTCGGAGTCGGCCAGGTCGGGGGCGATCTTGACCAGCAGCGGGACCCGGTGCTTGGTGACCTGGTCGGCGATCGAGCGGACGTGCTCCAGCAGGGGCTGCAGCTTCTCGACCGACTGCAGGCTGCGCAGGCCGGGCGTGTTGGGCGAGGAGACGTTGACGACCAGGTAGTCGGCGTAGGGGGCCAGGAGCCGCGCCGACTTGGCGTAGTCGGCCTCGACCGCGGCCTGATCGTCCTCGGGGACGAGCTTGGTCTTGCCGATGTTGATGCCGAGGATCGGCCCACCGGTGGCCGTGCCGCGCCGCTCCAGGCGGCTGGCCAGCCGGGCGGCGACCGCCTCGGCACCTTCGTTGTTGAAGCCCATCCGGTTGATCACGGCGCGGTCGGCGGGCAGCCGGAAGAGCCGTGGCGCCGGGTTGCCCGGCTGACCCTCGCCGGTGACCGTGCCGATCTCGACGTGGCCGAAGCCGAGCCCGCCCAGCGCGTCGATCCCGACGGCGTTCTTGTCGAAGCCCGCGGCCAGCCCGATCACGTTCGGGAAGGTGAGCCCCATGGCGTGGACCGGGGTCCCCGGCGTACGCGTCCTGGACAGCGCCGGGCCCGCGGCCCGGATCGCGGCGAACGCCTGCTGGTGGGCCCGCTCCGGATCGGTCTTCGTCAGGACCTTGTCGAACAGCGTCCGATAGGCCCTCACTTGGCCGACACCCCGCCGTCGTGGTGGCCGACGACGTCGCGCCACTCCTGCAGGCTGCGTACGTCGATCTCACCGCGCCGCAGCGCCTCGATGCCCTGCACGGCGGCGCCGAGGCCCTGGACCGTGGTGATGCAGGCGATGTTGGCCATCACCGCGGCGGTGCGGATCTCGTAGCCGTCCATGCGGGCGGACTTGGCGTTGGAGGTGCCGTTGGGGGTGTTGATGACCAGGTCGACCTCGCCACCGAGGATCCGCTGCACCGTGGTCTTCTCACCGTCGGGACCGACACCCTCGGAGTGCTTGCGCATCTGCCGCGTGGCGACGCCGTTGCGGCGCAGGACCTCGGCGGTGCCCTCGGTCGCGAAGATCTCGAAGCCGTGGTCGGCGAGCACCTTGATCGGGAAGATCATGGTGCGCTTGTCGCGATTGGCCATGGAGACGAAGATCCGTCCCGACGTGGGCAACGGGCCGAACGCGCCGGCCTGGCTCTTGGCGAAGGCGCGGCCGAAGTCGGAGTCGAGGCCCATGACCTCGCCGGTCGACTTCATCTCGGGGCCGAGGACGGTGTCGACCTGCTGGCCCTCCGGCGTGCGGAACCGGTTGAACGGCATGACCGCTTCCTTGACCGCGATCGGCTGGTTGGGCGGCAGTGCTCCCCCGTCGCCGGTCGTCGGCAGCACCCCGGCCGTACGCAGCTCCGCGATCGACTCGCCGAGCATCACCCGCGCCGCGGCCTTGGCCAGCGGGGTCGCGGTGGCCTTGGAGACGAACGGGACGGTGCGGGAGGCACGCGGGTTGGCCTCGATGACGTAGAGCACGTCGGAGCCGAGGGCGTACTGGATGTTGAGCAGGCCGCGTACGCCCACGCCTTCGGCGATCGCCAGGGTGGCGGTGCGGATCCGCTCGACCTCGGCGGCGCCGAGGGTGATCGGCGGCAGCGCGCAGGAGGAGTCACCGGAGTGGATCCCGGCCTCCTCGATGTGCTCCATGACGCCGCCCAGGAACAGCTCGGTGCCGTCGTAGAGGGCGTCGACGTCGATCTCGACCGCGTCGTCGACGAACTTGTCGACCATCACCGGCTTGTCCGGGGTGACCTCGGTCGCGGCCTCGATGTAGGAGCGCAGCGCCTCGTCGTCGTAGACGATCTGCATGCCGCGGCCACCGAGGACGTAGGAGGGGCGCACCAGGACCGGGTAGCCGATCTCGGCGGCGATCTCGCGGGCCTCGTTGAAGGTGGTGGCCATGCCGTGCTTCGGCGCGACCAGGCCGGCCTTGTGGAGCACCCGGCCGAAGGCGCCGCGCTCCTCGGCGAGGTGGATCGCCTCGGGGCTGGTGCCCACGATCGGCACGCCGTTGTCCTTGAGCGCCTGCGCGAGACCGAGCGGGGTCTGGCCACCGAGCTGGCAGATGACGCCGACCACGGGGCCGGCCTGCTGCTCGGCGTGGACGATCTCGAGCACGTCCTCCAGGGTGAGCGGCTCGAAGTAGAGCCGGTCGGAGGTGTCGTAGTCGGTGCTCACCGTCTCCGGGTTGCAGTTGACCATGACGGTCTCGTAGCCGGCCTCGCTCAGCGCGAGGGAGGCGTGCACGCAGGAGTAGTCGAACTCGATCCCCTGGCCGATCCGGTTGGGACCGGAGCCGAGGATGATCACGGCCTCCTTCTCCCGGGGCGCGACCTCGGTCTCCTCATCGTAGGAGGAGTAGTGGTAGGGCGTACGTGCCGCGAACTCGGCCGCACAGGTGTCGACGGTCTTGTAGACCGGGCGGATGTTCAGCGCGTGGCGGACGCCGCGGACGACGTCGGCGGTCATGCCGCGCATCTTGCCGAGCTGGTAGTCGGAGAAGCCGTGGCGCTTGGCGTAGCGGAGCACGTCGGCGGTCAGCTCGGGCGCCGCGATGATCTCCTGGGCGATCTCGTTGATCAGGAAGAGCTGGTCGATGAACCAGGGGTCGATCTTGGTCGACTCGAAGATCTCCTCCGGTGTCGCACCGGCGCGGATCGCGTCCATGACCCGCTTCAGACGGCCGTCGGTCGGGGTCTTGATCTCCTCGAGCAGCGCGGGCTTGTCGAGCTCGACGACCTCCTGGGTCCAGTCGAAGACCGCCTCGGTCTTCTCCAGCGACCGCAGGGCCTTCTGGAGCGCCTCGGTGAAGTTGCGACCGATCGCCATCGCCTCACCCACGCTCTTCATGTGGGTGGTCAGGGTGGTGTCGGCGCCCGGGAACTTCTCGAAGGCGAACCGCGGGACCTTGACCACGACGTAGTCGAGGGTCGGCTCGAAGGATGCGGCGGTCGAGCCGTTCGGCCCGGCGGTGATGTCGTTCTCGATCTCGTCGAGGGTGTAGCCGATCGCGACCTTGGCGGCGATCTTGGCGATCGGGTAGCCGGTCGCCTTCGAGGCCAGCGCGCTCGAGCGGGAGACGCGGGGGTTCATCTCGATGACGATGATCCGGCCGTCGGCCGGGTTGACGGCGTACTGGATGTTGCAGCCGCCGGTGTCCACGCCGACCGCGCGGATGATGCCGATCGCGAGGTCGCGGAGCTTCTGGTACTCGCGGTCGGTCAGCGTCATCGCGGGCGCGACGGTGATCGAGTCGCCGGTGTGCACGCCCATCGGGTCGAGATTCTCGATGGAGCAGACGATGACCGAGTTGTCCTTGCTGTCACGCATGACCTCGAGCTCGTACTCCTTCCAGCCGAGGATCGACTCCTCCAGGAGCACTTCGGTCGTCGGGCTGGCGGCCAGGCCGGCGCCGCCCAGGCGGCGCAGGTCGGCCTCGTCGAACGCGAAGCCCGAGCCGGAGCCACCCATGGTGAAACTCGGCCGGATGACCAGCGGGTAGCCGAGCACCTCGGCGCCGGCGAGCAGGTCGTCGATGCTGTGGCAGATGACCGACTTGGCGCTCTCGCCGCCGAGCTCGGCGACGATCTTCTTGAACTCCTCGCGGTTCTCACCGCGCTGGATCGCGTCGATGGTCGCGCCGATCAGCTCGACGTCGTACTTCTCCAGGATGCCGCGCTCGTCGAGCGCCACCGCGCAGTTGAGCGCGGTCTGGCCGCCGAGGGTGGCCAGCAGCGCGTCGGGGCGCTCCTTGGCGATGACCTTCTCGACGAACTCCGGGGTGATCGGCTCGACGTAGGTCGCGTCGGCGAACTCCGGGTCGGTCATGATCGTGGCCGGGTTGGAGTTGACCAGGACGACCCGGATCCCCTCCTCGCGCAGCACGCGACAGGCCTGGGTGCCGGAGTAGTCGAACTCGCAGGCCTGGCCGATGACGATCGGGCCGGAGCCGATCACGAGCACGGACTTGATGTCTTCGCGCTTGGGCATCGCTCAGACCTCCTTCGCCATGAGAGAGATGAACCGGTCGAAGAGGTAGGCGGCATCGTGCGGGCCGGCCGCTGCCTCCGGGTGGTACTGGACGGAGAAGCCCTTGAGCTTCCCGGTCTCGGCGTCCTTCAGCTCGAGGCCCTCGACGCAGTCGTCGTTGAGGTTGACGTGGGAGACGGTCGCGATGCCGTAGTCGGTCGCCGTCTCCTCCCCGATCGGGGCGTCCACGGCGAAGCCGTGGTTATGGGCCGTCACCTCGACCTTGCGGGTGGTGAGGTCCATGACCGGCTGGTTGATCCCGCGGTGACCGTACTTGAGCTTGTACGTCCCGAAGCCCAGCGCGCGGCCGAAGAGCTGGTTGCCGAAGCAGATGCCGAAGTAGGGGATGTCCTCGGCCAGCGCCGCCTTGAGCAGCTCCACCTGGCCGGTGGTCGCGGCCGGGTCACCCGGGCCGTTGGAGTAGAAGAGCCCGTCCGGTTTCGTCGCGAGGACGTCCTCGAGGGTCGCAGTCGCCGGGAGCACGTGCACCTCGATGCCGCGCTCGGCCATCCGCTCGGGGGTCATCTCCTTGATGCCCAGGTCGAGGGCGGCGACGGTGAACCGCTTCTCGCCCTGTGCGGGGACGACGTACGCCTCCTGGGTGCTGACCGCGTCGGAGAGGTTCGCACCGCTCATCTCGGCGGAGGCGAGCACCTTCTTCAGCAGGGCCTCGGGGTCGGTCTCGATGGTGGAGATCCCGACGCGCATCGCGCCGCGCTCACGCAGGTGACGGGTGAGGGCGCGGGTGTCGATCCCGCTGATGCCGACCACGGACTGGTCGCGGAGCTCGTCGTCGAGGGTGCGCTGGGCGCGCCAGTTGGAGGAGACCCGCGCAGGGTCGCGGACGACGTAGCCGGCGACCCAGATCCTGCGCGACTCGGGGTCCTCGTCGTTCACGCCGGTGTTGCCGACGTGGGGCGCGGTCATCACGACCACCTGCTGGTGGTAGCTCGGGTCGGTCAGCGTCTCCTGATAGCCCGTCATGCCGGTGGAGAAGACCGCCTCGCCGAAGGTCTCACCCTCGGCGCCGAACGACTCCCCCCGGAACGATCGACCATCCTCGAGTACGAGGAGTGCTTCTTTGTGGGCATGCAGCGGCACGCCGTACCTCCTTCTCCGCCTCACGGGACGGTGCTTAAAGGATGTCGGTCAACTTGCTGGTGACAGTATCAAGCAGATGCCGGTTGACGGCAGTTGGCGTCCGCCGCGTACGCCAGCATGTGACGTACGCGGCAGTCGCACCGGGTCGAACGCGCTCAGCTGTGCGAGTGGGGCGGGACGACCGCGCCCTCGGACGGCTGCACGATCACGAAGCCCGCACCGTGGAAGGCGACCTGGAACGCCTCGCCGCTGCCGCGGCCGATGAGCGCGCCGGCGGTGAACGACTTCTGCAGGCTGGTCTGGAGGCCGAGCGACCAGCCGACGACCGCGTTGGTGTCGGCGAAGGTCGGCGCCTCGGCGGCGTTGAGGACCACCGGGTCGCCCTCGGTGGTGACCGCGACCCAGCCGGTGCCGCGCAGGGTCGTGTTGAAGAGGCCGCCGGTGAGCATGCCGGCGCCCTGGACCCGCTCGATGTTCCACTGCAGGCTGTTGGAGAAGGCGAGCACGTGGTCGCCGTTGATCGAGATGCCGGAGTTGTTCAGCTGGAGGATGTGGACCTCCTTGGCCGCGTCGGCCAGGAAGACGTCGCCCTGACCCTCGACACCCATCAGGCTCAGACCCTCACCGGTCACGGCCTTCTTGAGGAACTTCCCGACGCCGCCGCCCTGGTACTTGAACTGCACGTTGCCCTGGTAGGCCACCATCGAGCCCTGGCGCGCCTGGAACGGCTCGCCCACGCGTACGCGCAGGAGCTTCTTGTTCTGCAGCACCGCGCCGTTGCCCTCGATCTCGGAGAAGCGACCGTCGATCAGGTCACCGGAGATCCCCGCGAACGCGTCGCCCGCGGGCTGAGCCTGGGCAGGCTGCTGCCCGTACTGGGCCTGCTGCGCGTGCGCGTGGTCGCCGTACGCCGCCTGCGCGGCCTGCGCCGAGCCGACCTGCGTCGGAGCCTCCTGCTCCACGGTGGCCTGCGGCGGCGTCAGGGGCGCCGTCGACTGCTGCCCGCCCGTGGAGACGTGCTCGGTCCACTGGCTCCCGTCGTAGTAGCGAAGCTCGGCCTGTCCGGTCGGGTCCGGGTACCACGCTGCGTCCGTCATCTCTAACCCTTGCGTTCACGGACCCACATCGGTCCTTCTCGACTCCATCCTGGCATGTGCCTGATGCGCGACTCACCGGTGTTCCACACGCTCGCCCTAATCTGTGACCGTGGTGACCCGGTTCGGCGCGGCCGATGTCCATTACCCGCTATCCGGTGGGGGGCATGCCGCACTCGTGGTGAGCGAGGAGCCCGCGCTGGGCGAGATCGTCGAGCAACGTACGGCCTGGCTCGACGAGGTCGCCCCCTACACCCCGGGCAGGTTCTACGAACGCGAGCTGCCCGCGCTGACCACCCTCCTCACCGACGTCGATCCGCTCGACGTGCTCATCGTCGACGGGTACGTCGACCTCAACCCGGACGGAACGCCCGGTCTGGGGTGGCACGTCTGGAAGGCCGGCCTCGCTCCGGTGGTCATCGGCGTCGCCAAGACCGCGTTTCGCGGCGCCACCCACGCCGAGCCCGTCCTCCGGGGAACGTCGACCAGACCGTTGTACGTCACAGCCGCAGGCGTGTCGCGAACCGATGCCGCCGACCTCGTTCGCACCATGTCGGGCTCAGCCCGCCTCCCCGAGGCCCTGCGACTTGTCGACCGACTCGCCCGGTCGGTGCGCTGACCGGCCGGTCTCTGGATCAGCCGCCGGCATTTGTGCAAGCACTGCTTGCACCATCGCCGCGAGAGCCCTCTTCGAGCACCCTGGCGTTCAGCCATCTGACGGCAACCCACAGGGATAAGGCCCGGAGTGAGGCTCAGGCTCCGAGCGTCTCCAGCTTGTCGAGCATCCGACCCATGTGCGGGTCGAACGACGCGGGGTCGGCGGCGCGGATCTCCGAGGGCGTCCACCAGCGCACTGCGGCGTACTCCCGCTCGTCGGGCCGCAGCGGCTGGTGACGGTCATGGGCGAGGACGAACCAGAGGCTGACGTCGGTGTGCACGTCGGGCCGGTCCGGTCGGGTGTTGGTGACGCTGACGAGGAGCGGGCGCGGGCCGAGGGCGGGATGAAACTGCGCCTCGACACCGAGCTCCTCGACGCACTCGCGGCGGACGGTCTCGGCGGGGTTCTCACCGGGCTCGACGTGGCCGCCGGAGGGCAGCCAGAGGCCGGACTTACGGTGGTCGCCCAGCAGCACGTGACCGCTGACGGGGTCGACGAGCAGGAAGTAGGAGACCAGGTGCTTGGCCGGCTCGGTAGGGGCGGTGCTGCGCCGGAAGACGTCGTCGGTCGTGCACAACCACGCCGATGCGTCGGCGATGTGGCCGCTCTCCGCGGTGTCCATCGGCTCGATCGAGTCCACCATGATCGCGATGTCGGTCAACAGTCGGTCCTCCGGGCTCATGGTCGAGCACCCTAGAGGCGACCACCGACACCGCGACTCCACCTGGAACCAGTTGAGTGCGACACGATGTGACGGTTGTCGCAGGTCATTGCGTTGCATGGTGTGCGCCGCTAGCGTTTCGATGTTTCATCACGATTACGTGCGGGGGTACGCAATGACCGAGACGTCGATCAGCATCGACAAGGAGCTGTTGGCCGAGGCGAGGAAGATCGCCGGCACGACGACCAACCAGGCTGCGATCGACCACGCGCTGCGTGACCTGGTCGAGCGCGAGGCCGCCTCCGCGGAGTTCGACCGCATCGTCGAGCGCGAGCTGGGCGACACGAAGGTCACGCTGGAGTTCTGATCTCACCGAGCGCGTCCAGCGGGATCGGCCAGAAGTCGTGGTCGGTCGCGAGATGGACGACATCGAGCGGCACTCCGGCGACGACGCACGCGCCATAGAGCTCGGCTGCGTTCTTCCGGTCCGAGCGGTTCGGTGGGCCACCGCCCGGCCGGCACAGCAGAAGCTCGACCCGGTCGAAGCCGTGCGCTTCGACCAGGTCGTGCAGCATCGTGGCGAGGTTGGCCGCACCGTCATCGGCGATCTCCACCGGCAGCCCTTCGATCTGGCACAGCTGCGGGAACGGGACCCCGTCGGGATCGACCAACATGAACCACAGCCGTGGCTCCGGCCAGCCGAGCGGGTTGATCAGATGTCGCCAGGCGGCCTCGACGTCGGCCTGGGTGCGGAGGACTGGGGCGTACGGGGTCTTGTCGGTCATGGGTGTAGGCCACCATGGCCTGCCGGCGAGGACAACGACGATCCGAAGCCCTGTGGATAACGCTGCTCATCCACAGGGCTTCGCTCGTAAGTGGCCCGTCAGCGCCCCTTTCAGGACCCCGTTCAGGGCACGAGGCGGTGCTCCGGACCGGCCCAGCGTCGGCGCAGCCAACGGTCGTGGGAGGCGACGACGATGGTGCCCGCGGTGACATCGATCGCTTCCTCCAGCTCGCCTGCCAGGGTGAGCGAGATGTGGTTGGTCGGCTCGTCGAGGAGCAAGAGGTCCGGACCGGTCGCGATCGCGATCGCCAGGTCCAGCCGGCGACGCTGCCCGACGCTCAAGGCACCGACGGGCCGGTTGAGGTCGCGCGGGTGGACCAGGCCCAGCTCGCGCAGCGGCACCTCCGTCGCCAGCACCTCCCCCACGGACTCGCGGTAGACGTCGGCGACCTTGCGGCGCAGGTCTCCGAACTGCGGGTCCTGGGTGAGCTCCTCGACGTGCCGAGCACTGACCTGGACGTCTCCCGAGGTGGGCTTCACCCGGCCCGAGATCACCCCGAGCAGCGTGGACTTGCCGCTGCCGTTGGGCCCGGTGATCAGCAGGTGCTCCCCCGCCGTGATGTCGAGGACCGGCAGGCTGAGCCGCTCCTCGACCACCAGGTCGCGCACGACGACCATCCGTCCGCTCGCCCCCGCAGCCGACAGCGCGGCGTTGAGGCGCAACGGCGGAGGCGGCTTGCGTACCTGTGCCTCCTCGGCCTCCTCCAGCCGCCGGTTGGCGTCCTTCTTGCGGCGGGCGACGGTGCGCTCGACGTTGCTGCCCTTGAACTTGTAGATGAACTTGTCGTTGTCGGTCGGGCCTCGGTTGTGGGCGATCGCGTCGTTGCCGATCCTGGTCGCGGTACGCAGGCGCTTGAGCTCCTCCTGCTGCTCGGCGTAGGTCTGCTCCCACCGCTCGCGCGCGGCCTTCCGGGACTCCTCGTAGGCGCTCCAGCCACCGCCGAAGAGCCGGCCACCGGCACCGTCGGTGCCGAAGGCCGTCGGGTCGAGGTCGAAGAGCCCGGTGGCGACCTCGTCGAGGAAGACCCGGTCGTGGGAGGCCATCAGGACGACGCCGGGCAGATCGCGCAGGAACTCCCCCAGCACCGTGACCGCCTCGTCGTCGAGGTGGTTGGTCGGCTCGTCGAGCAGCAGCGCGTCGGGCCGTCGCGTGATCGCCGTCGCGAGCGCAAGCCGAGTCCGCTGACCGCCGGAGAGCGTGCTGATCGGCCGCTCCCGGTCGAGCCCGCTGAGGCCGAGCCGCTCGGCGGCCAGGATGGCCCGCCGGTCGGCGTCCCACGCGTCGTGGGCGACGGCGAAGTCGAGGGCACGTGCATACGTCTCGGCGACCTCGGGGTCGTCGAGCCGGTCGGCGAGCGTCTCGACCGTCGCGACGGCCTCACGCAGCGGACGCAGAGTGGTGGCGAGCACGTCCTCGATGCTCGCCTCGTCGCGGAACGGCGGCTCCTGGGGCAGCCAGACGAGGTCGTCGGGCGCCTCGAGGGTGCCGGTGCGTTGGGCGCTGGCGGGAAGCCTGCGTGCGATAGCGCGGAGCAGCGTGGACTTGCCGGCGCCGTTCTCCCCCACGAGCGCGATCCGCTCGCCCGGGGAGACGGTGAGGTCGATCCCGGTGAGAACGGAGCCGCTGCGGAAGGAGACGGAGAGGTCGCGGACGACGATGGGATTCATAGGCATGAGAGCGCTGGCCTTCGGGTTCGAGGACGACCCGCCGGGCAGATGCCTCGGGCGCGGGTCGGAGGTCAGCGCGAGATCTTCATGATGGCAAAAGCGTACGCGGCGGACGCCTGCGCCGTCCAACCGATTAACCGAACACGGCTAACCGCGCAGGATCTTCTCCATCGCCTTGCCCTTGGCCAGCTCGTCGACCAGCTTGTCGAGGTAGCGCACCTGACGCATGACCGGGTCCTCGATGTCCTGGACCCGCACCCCGCAGACGACGCCGGTGATGAGCTCCGAGGCCGGGTTGAGGTCGGCGGCGGCGAAGAACTCCGCGAAGCTGGTCTCCGCCTCGATGTGCTTGGCGATCGCCTCGTCGTCGAAGCCGGTCAGCCAGGTGATCACCTGGTGCAGCTCGGCCTTGGTGCGGCCCTTCTTCTCGACCTTCGTCACGTAGTGCGGGTAGACGGAGCCGAAGGGCATCTTGTAGACGCGCGCGAGGTTATCCACGCTCGCGAGCCTAACCCGGCCTCGCCGGTGTCACGACAGACCGGCCAGCCGGTAGGCCACCAGGCTTCCGGCCACCGCGACGTTCAGGCTCGCACCCCACCCGACCATCGGGATCTCGACGCACTCCTCGACCTCCGCGAGTACGTCATCCGGCACTCCCTGGTGCTCATGGCCGAGCAACAGCACCGTCGGCTCCCGTGCCGGCGCCAGCCGGGTCAACGGGGTCGCGCCGTCGGCAAGCTCGACGGCGACGATCCGCTTGCCGGCCTCCCGCTGCGCCGCGATCCACCCCTCCTTGCTGGGCGTCACCCAGTGGATGCACGGACGTCTGCCACGCAGCGTGTCACCGATCTGGAGCGCATCGAGATAGTGCTTGGTGCGCGGCACCGCCAGGCACGCCCCAATCGCGTCACACGTGCGCAGCAGGGTGCCGAGGTTGGCTTCGTACGCCACCCACAGCGGCGCGACGACGAGGTGGTCCCAGCAGGAGTGGCGGCCGGATCGCCGCATAGCCCGGATTTCGCGGGGCTTGGTCTTGGCGCCGCTCATCGGCGCACGGTGGAGGCTCCCGACATGATCATGATCAAAGGCGCCTTTCAGCGGCGGCGCCGGGCCATCGACGTACGGGTTCTGCCGACGCAGGATAGCCGCAGGCGCTCGGTCGGCGCACCCGTGATTCGGCTCAGGCGGGTCGTTCGGCGACGAGCTGGTACATCCCGGCGATACGTACGAACGGCTCCTGGTCGCACAGCTCGCGCTCGAGCTCGAGGAGACGGTCGAAGTAGGCGGGGTCGTGCTTGGCGGCGTCGTCGGTGAGGAGGTCGTTGGCGATCCTGGTGCCGAAGCGGCCGTTCAGCCGCAGGCCCGCGGCGGCGAGCTCGGCCTCGAGGTCGCCCATCGACACCTTGCGTACGTCATGGTCGAAGGTCACGGCACGCTTGGTGTCCGCGCGCAGCTCGGTGAGCGCGGCTTCGGGACCGCCCGTGACCAGCTGGCGCAGGACCATGCTCGCCGGGTTGGGGACCATCACCGAGAGCCGCCCGCCGGGGCGGACGGCGGCTGCGAGGCGTCGTACGTCTCCGGCGTCAGCGGGCCGATAGTGCAGCACGAAATGACACAGCACGAGATCCCATTCCCCCTCGGGCAGCTCCTCGACGCCACCGACGAGCGTGGTCAGCGAGACACCCGCCTCGGCCGCCCGCCGCTTCGCCTCGGCCAGCCAGGCCTCGGACGGGTCGACGATCGTGACGTCGTGCCCGGCCAGCGCCAGCGGCATCGCGTCCATCCCGTCGCCCCCACCGACGTCGAGGATCCGCAGACCGGCCCCCAGCTCGGCGCACTGGCGACGCAGGACCTCCTCGACCACCGTGTAGCGGATCCGGCCCCACGGGGTCGCGGTGTACGCCCGCCACTGCGCGAGCTTGTCAGAGAAGACGTCGGTCACGGCGGTGGAGCCTAACCGGCGTAGGTCTGCTTCCCTCGCAGGTAGGTGGAGACGACACGACCGGTGAGCTTGCGGTCGTGCCAGGGGTTGTTGCGGGAGAGCGAGAGCGAGCGGTCGCGGTCGACGACGTAGGTCGCGGCCGGGTCGACCAGGGCCAGGTTGGCCGGCTCGCCGACGGCGACCGGGCGGCCGTGGCCCTCGAGACCGGCGATCCGGGCCGGGGTCGTGGACATGACGCGGGCGACGCCGGCCCAGTCGAGCAGCCCCGAGGAGACCATGACGGTCGAGACCACCGAGAGCGCCTCCTCGAGCCCGAGCATCCCGAAGGCGGCGTCGACGAAGGCGTGCTCCTTGTCCTGGCGCGCGTGCGGGGCGTGGTCGGTGGCGACGGCGTCGATGGTGCCGTCGGCCAGCGCGGCGCGCAGCGCCTCGACGTCCTCGGCGGGGCGCAGCGGCGGGTTGACCTTGAAGGTCGGGTCGTAGCCGGCGAGCAGGTCGGTGGTCAGCAGCAGGTGGTGCGGGGTGACCTCGGCGGTCACCGCCCAGCTGCCGTCCTTCTCGGCCTGGGCCTTCGCCCAGCGCAGCACCTCGACGGTGCCCGCGGTGGAGGCGTGGGCGACGTGGACGCGCGAGCCGGTGTGGCGGGCGAGCATCACGTCGCGGGCGACGATGACCTCCTCGGCGACGCCCGGCCAGCCGGGCAGACCGAGCCGTCCGGAGAGCTCGCCCTCGTGGCAGCAGGCCGAGCCGTAGGGAGCCAGCGACGGATCCTGGGAGTGCTGGGAGATCACGCCGCCGAACGCCTTGACGTACTCCAGCGCCCGCCGCATCACCCGCGGGTCCGAGACGCAGCGACCGTCGTCGGAGAAGACCGTGACACCGGCGCGCGACCGGTTCATCAACGCGAGCTCGGCGAGCTCCTCGCCGGCCAGCCCCTTGGTCACCGCGCCCACCGGGAACACATCGGCCAAACCGGCCTCGCGGCCGAGCTCCCACACCGAGACCGCGGCTTCGGCGGTGTCGGTGACCGGCGAGGTGTTGGCCATCGCGAGCACGGCGGTGTAGCCGCCCGCAGCGGCCGCGGCGGCACCGGAGGCGACCGTCTCGGCGTCCTCGCGGCCCGGCTGGCGCAGGTGGGTGTGCAGGTCGACCAGGCCCGGGAGGAGGACCAGGCCTGAGGCGGCGACGACCTCGTCCGCGGTGGCGGAGACCGTGCCGATCTCCCGGATCACTCCCCCGTCGACGTACACATCGGTCGGCTCTGCCCCGAGGACGGAGGCACCCTTGATCAACAGGCTCATGCGGACTCCTCGCCGGCAAGCAGGTGGTAGAGGACGGACATCCGGATCGCGACGCCGGCCGAGACCTGGTCGAGGATCCGGGAGGAGGCGGCGTCGGCGGCCTCGGGAGAGATCTCCAGGCCACGGTTCATCGGGCCGGGGTGCAGGATCGGCACGCCCTCACGCAGCAGCGCGAGCCGCTGACGGGTGAGCCCGTAGCCCACGGTGTATTCGCGCGATGTCGGGAAGTAGCCGCCGCTCATCCGCTCCCGCTGGACGCGCAGCATCATCACCGCGTCGACCTCGGGCAGCACGTCGTCCAGCGTGTAGGAGGTGGCGAAGCCGTCGGCCTTGGCCCACTCGGCGACACCCGAGGGCATCAGCGTGGGCGGCGCGACCGCGACGACCGAGGCGCCGAGCTTGCTCAGCGACTTCACGTTGGACCGGAACACCCGCGAGTGGGTCAGGTCGCCGACGATCGCGATCCGCTTGCCCTCCAGCGAGCCCGGCCCACCGAGCTGGCGCTGCAGTGTGTAGCCGTCGAGCAGGGCCTGGGTCGGGTGCTCGTGCATGCCGTCGCCGGCGTTGATCACGGGGATGTCGAGCCAGCCGGCGACCTGGTGGGCCGCGCCGGAGGCCGAGTGACGCATCACCAGGCCGTCGACGCCCATCGCGGTCACCGTCAGCACGGTGTCACGCAGCGACTCGCCCTTCGAGGCCGACGAGCCCTTCGCCGACAGGTTGATGACGTCGGCCGAGAGCCACTTCCCGGCGATCTCGAAGGAGGACCGGGTGCGGGTCGAGTCCTCGAAGAAGAGGTTGATCACGGTGCGTCCGCGCAGCGCAGGGAGCTTCTTGACCTCGCGCTTCTGGACGTCGTGCATCTCGGCGGCGGTCGCGAAGAGCTGCTGGATCTCCTCGGCGCTCACGTCGTCGATGGACAGCAGATGGCGCGTCATGCGGGCACCCCTTCCAGCTCCACGATGCGTACCTCGTCGATGCCGTCGGTCTCCTCCAGCCGCAGCCCGACCCGCTCGGAGCGTGCCGTCGGGAGGTTCTTGCCGACGTGGTCGGCTCGGATCGGCAGCTGCCGATGGCCGCGGTCGACGAGCACGGCCAGGCGTACGACGGCGGGTCGGCCGTAGTCGGCCAGCGCGTCGAGCGCGGCCCGGACCGTGCGGCCCGAGAAGAGCACGTCGTCGACCAGCACGACGGTCTTCCCGTCGATGCCGCCGGGCGGGATCTCGGTGTGGTGCGGCGCCCGGGTCGGGTGGGTGCGCAGATCGTCGCGGTACATCGTCACGTCGAGCGCGCCGTGAGCCACCGGATGGCCCTCGGCAGCCTCGATCCGCGTGGCGATCCGCTTGGCCAGCGGCACCCCGCGGGTGTGCAGACCCAGCAGCACCAGGTCCTCGGCGTCGCGGTTGCGCTCCAGGATCTCGTGGGAGATCCGGGTCAGCGCCCGGGAGATGTCACGGGAGTCGAGCACGACGCGACCATCGGTCGCGGGCATGGGGACGGCATCAGACAAGGTTGTGGTCTCCTTCTCCGCCTCACGGGACGGCTCGTTAAAGGATCGGGCCAACCTTATCCTCACTCCAGGTCGATGAGCACTTTCCCGATCGCGCCGGCCTCGACCGCGTCGTGGGCGGCTGCCGTCTCCTCGAGCCGGTAGTGGTGCAGGGGTACGCCGTGCTCCGGGCCCACACGCAGCGCCCCCGCCGCCACGGCGGCGGTGACGTCCTCGGCCGCGGCCTGGAGCTGCGCGTCCTCGATGCCGTAGAGCTGGATGAACTGGTAGCGCAGGTTGAGCGAGAAGGTGGCCCTCACGGGCAGGGTGAGCTCGTCACCACCGTTGTTGGCGTAGATGGCGATGGTGCCGCGCTTGGCGACGACCGCGCGGTCGAGGTCGTTGTTGTCGGCCGGTGCGACCTCGACGATCTGATCGACGCCGTCGGGCGCGATCTCGCGGATCTCCGCGGCCGGGTCGCCCTCGCGGTAGTTGACGATGTGATGGGCGCCGGCGGCCTTCGCCAGCGCCGCCTTCTCCGGGGAGCTGACCGTGGTGATCACCGTCGCCCCCGCCCACACGGCCAGCTGGATGGCGGCGTTGCCGACCGCTCCCGCGCCACCGTGGACGAGGATCGTGAGACCGTCGAACGAGCCCGGGGCCACCCGCTCCACCGCTCCGCAGGTGAGCGCCCGGTGGGCGGTCATCGCCGGGACCCCGAGCGAGGCGCCGAGGTCGTAGGAGGCTCCGGCGGGGAGTTCGACGGCCTTGTGGGCCGGGACGGTGACGTACTCCGCCGCGGTCCCCCAGGCCTGGCCGTGCTGGACCATGTAGAGCCAGACCTGCTGACCGACGATGTGGTTGCCGACGCCCTCGCCGATCTCCTCGATCACGCCGGCGCCGTCCTGGCCCGGGGTGGCCTCCGGAGTCGTGAGCGTCGCGCTCACGCCGGCGCGTACCTTCCAGTCGGTGGGATTCACGCCCGCTCGCACCAGCCTGACCAGGACCTCACCGGGGCCGGGCTTCGGCACCGGCCGCTCGGTCAGACGCATGGCGGAGGAGGGACCGTTCTCGGAGTAGACGACAGCGCGCATGACTCCGACGTTAGCGGCCGCCGGCTAGAGCGCGTGCGCCATCCCAGCACAGGCCTTGAGCCAGGACATCTTGGTGTCCTCCGAGAGCTGGGAGTACTGCACCGTGGACCCCGCCACGAGAACCGGGTCGAACGGGACCCGGTAGACCCCGCGGGTGCGCTGCTGGTAGACCTCGGTGAGGTCGCGGGCCAGGTTGTTGTCGACCTTCGGGGACGGGTCGGAGAGCACGGTGATCGTCTTCAGCTTGAGGTCGGCGTAGCCGGACTCCTGGAGCGCGTCGAGCATCCACAGACCGCTGTAGCCGGTGTCCTCGCGGACCGTCGAGGTCACCACCAGCAGGTCGGCGGTGTCGGCGGCGGCCAGCCAGTTCTCGGCCCGCATGTTGTTGCCGGTGTCGACCAGGATGACCTTGTAGAACCGCTCCAGCAGCTGGTGGACCTGCGCGAAGTCGTCGGCGTGGATCTGGCCGGTCACATCCGGGCGCTCGTCGGAGGCGAGCACGTCGAAGTGGGCGTCGCCCTGGGAGCGTACGAAGGCACCGAGGTCGCCGATGCGGGACTGGTAGACGTTGTTGAACGCGGCCAGGTTGTCGAGCAGCTCACGGGTGGTGTTGCGGTGGGTGCTCCGCATGCCGCGGATGCCGAGGGTGCCGCGGGTCTCGTTGTTGTCCCAGGCCACGATTCCCCCGCCGCGTACGGTGCCGAAGGTGTAGCCCGCGGCGAGCACGCCGGTGGTCTTAGCGGCGCCGCCCTTCGGGTTGATGAAGACGATGGTGCGCGGACCGTCGAAGTCGCGCTGGATCATCGCCCGGTCCTGCTCGTAGGCGACCTCAGCAGGCCCCATCTTCGGGCTGATCAGTCCGCCGGACATCTTGCGGATCGCGCCTCGCCAGCCCCAGGTCGCGGGACCGAACCCGGCCGTCTCGGCGCGCCGGTCGAGGAAGTCGGTCGCGCTGGGTACCTCCAGCCCGTGGCCGCCGGGCGGTGGCGGCGTCACCGCCACCGCCGGCGGGGGCGGAGCGGGTGTCGTGGTGACCTGTGGGTTGGTGATGCGAGTCGCCTCCTGACTCGGGTCGGGATGGGGCTGTACGGGGGGCGTCGGCGGCCGGCCCGCCGAGTTCGGCGGAGGCGGCGTCACCCAGTGCGAGGGTGTTCCGGCCGGCCGGGTGCGCGAGTCCGGCTCGTCGTAGGGGTTGTTCTCCTGCGTCATGCGCTCTCCGAATACGGGTGCTGGTTTACGGCCTCCATCAGCCTTGGGTCCAAACATACGGTCCCGACCGAAGCAATCGTCGATAACCGGAAAACACACGCTTCGCGCCGCACCCCGAAATGACGCGACGCCTGCCCGGAAAGGTCCAGGGCAGGCGTACGTCGTGTGCTGATCAGGCCTTGGCGAGATCCTTCGCGACCGCGGCGAGCACTCCGTTGACGAACGACGGCGAGTCGTCGGTCGACAGCTCGGTCACCAGGGCGGTCGCCTCGCTGATCGCGACCTCGGAGGCGACGTCGCCGTCGAGGAGCTCCCAGACGCCGATGCGGAGGACGTTGCGGTCGACCGCGGGCATCCGGGCAAGCGTCCAGTCCTTGGCGAACGCGCCGATCAGGGCGTCGATCCGCTCGGCCTCGGCGACCACGCCACGGACGATCTTGACCGTGAACGGGTTGTTGGGCACCTCGCCCTCCCTGATCTGCTGGTCGAGCAGATCACCGGCGGAGAGGCCGCGGGCCTCGGCGGCGAAGAGCAGGTCGAGAGCGCG
This sequence comes from Nocardioides luteus, assembly GCF_015752315.1. Classification (NCBI taxonomy): domain Bacteria; kingdom Bacillati; phylum Actinomycetota; class Actinomycetes; order Propionibacteriales; family Nocardioidaceae; genus Nocardioides; species Nocardioides luteus. The sequence goes on along the minus strand of NZ_JADOVJ010000001.1, from coordinate 2,264,757 downwards.
CTTGCGGGCCTTGGTGCGGGCGGTGGCGACGTGAGCCACAGGTCAGCCCTTGACGCGGGAGAGGTAGGAACCGCCCTCGCGGGTGTCGACCTTGATCTTCTCGCCCTGCTCGATGAAGAGCGGCACCTGGATCTCGGCGCCGGTCTCGAGGGTGGCGGGCTTGGTGCGGCCGGTGGCCGAGTCACCCATCACGCCGGGCTCGGTGTAGGAGATCACGAGCTCGACCGACGGCGGGAGCTCGACGAAGAGCACGCGACCCTCGTTGGTGGCCAGGATGACCTCCTGGTTCTCCAGGAGGAAGCCGGCACCGTCACCGACGATCTCCGGGCCGACCTCGACCTGGTCGAAGTCGGCGACGTCCATGAAGACGAAGTTGGAGCCGTCGTTGTAGAGGTACTGGAACGTGCGGCGGTCGACCGTCGCGGTCTCGACCTTGGTGCCGGCGTTGAAGGTCTTGTCGACGTTCTTGCCCGACTCGACGTTCTTCAGCTTGGTGCGGACGAAGGCCGGACCCTTGCCGGGCTTCACGTGCTGGAACTCGACCACCTGCCAGAGCTGGCCCTCGATCTTCAGCACCATGCCGTTCTTGAGGTCGTTCGTCGTCGCCATAACCGTCCGTCAGCCTTCGTCTCTTCGACCTGCACCGATGCAGGCTTTCGTTGTCAATGTCCTGGGGCCCGAAGGGCCTCGGAGAATCCTATCCGCGAGTCCGCACACGGCCGAATCAAGCAACGACCGCGGTCTTCCCGACCAGATCCACGAGCGACAGTACGCCGACGGCCAGCGCCACCGCGCGCAGCACCCACAGCGTGGCGCTCGCCACCGCTCCCGTCGAGGGTGGGACCGGCCAGGCGGCCAGGATCCGCCGCTCGGCGACCACCGTCAGGGCGGCTCCATAGGCCGCAGGGACGGCCACGAACGCCAGCACCGAGACCAGGGCCGGCTGGAGCAGGCTGAAGTCGACACCGTCGGTGTGGACGATGATGTTGCCCACCCCCACCCCCGATGCGAGGGTGACGCTGAGGACGCGGAACCACCACGGCCCGAACAGCAGCCAGCGGACGAGCAGGTAGAGCACCGCCCCGACGAGCCCGAGGGCCATGCCCACGCCGACGAGGTTCAGCGAGCCGCTCAGGGTGAACCGCCCCATCTCGAACCCGTCGTCGCTGGTCACGCCGTCGGCCGCGGGGCTGAGCCGGATCAGCAGGTACATCACGACCCGTCCGCCGACTCCGCCGATCAGGGCGCCGAGGATCCCACCGGCGAGCAGCACGGCGAGGACCCGCGCGGGACCGTCGAGGAGCTGACGCATGACCTCACGGTGACTCCGGGACGCGCCCGCGCAACGATCCCGCTGCGCCGATCGCCAATATGGGTCAGGCTTCGCCGAGCTTCCCGGCGATGACCTCGAGCGCCTCGCGGTAGCCGTCGATGCCCTTGCCCGCCACGACCGCGGTCGCATGGGGGGTGACGACGCTGGTGTGCCGGAAGACCTCGGGCCGCTCCAGAGGCTCGGAGATGTGCACCTCGATCAGGGGTGCGGTCAGCTGCGCACAGGCGTCGTAGATGGCGTAGGAGTAATGGGTCCAGGCGGCGGCGTTGAGCACGACCGGGATGTCCTTGTCGGCGGCGGCGTTGAGCCAGTCGACCATGGCGCCCTCATGGTTGGTCTGACGTACGTCCACGGCGAAGCCGAGCGCGTGGCCCCAGTCGACGCACATCGCGGCGAGCTCGTCGTGGGTGGTGTGCCCGTAGATCTCGGGCTGACGCTTCCCGAGACGTCCGAGGTTGGGGCCGTTGAGGACCAGGACTTGATTCAACGCATTGCTCACGAGCAACATCTTTGCACTGTTTTCTCGAGCCGAATCTAAGCGCTCACTTACCTTTATGTCAGACTGATGGCATGAGCGAGCTCCGCACCAGCACCCAGGCACGCGGCGACCGCAGCCGCGCCCGTCTGCTCGACGCGGCGGTCCAGGCCTTCTCCGCGAAGGGGTTCCACGGCACCAGCACCCGCGACATCGCTACCGCAGCCGGCCTGAGCCCGGCAGCGGTCTATGTCCACCACCGCTCCAAGGAGGAGCTCCTGCACGCCATCGCGGTACGCGGCCACGAGGTCATCCTCGAGGCGGTCACCGACGCGACCCGTGCCGACGCCACACCCGCCGAGCGGGTCGCCGCCGCCGTACGCACCTACGTCCTCTTCCACGCCCGCTCGCACACGATGGCCCGGGTCATCAACTACGAGCTCGCGGCGCTGACCGAGGAGCACTTCAAGGAGATCGCCGGGCTGCGCCGCGCCATCGACACCGTCATGCGCGAGGTCGTCGAGGAAGGCGTACGCAGCGGCGACTTCGACACCCCCGACCCGGCCAAGGCCGCCACCGCCCTGCTCTCGCTCGGCATCGACCTGGCCCGCTGGTACCGCGACGACGGCTCCTGGACGCCCGAGGCCCTCGCCGACTTCTACGCCGATCTGGCGCTGCGCGCCGTCGGCGCCCGCCCCTGAACGTCCGTTTCGCCCCCGAGAAGAATGCACCCCGAGGAGTAAGCACCGTATGCGCCGCACCATCTACACCGAGGACCACCAGTCCTTCCGCGAGACCATCCGCTCGTTCATCGAGAAGGAGGTCACCCCCGTCTACGACGAGTGGTACGCGGCCGGGATCGTCCCCCACGACTTCTACCTCAAGCTCGGCGAGCTCGGCGTGTGGGGCATCCAGGTGCCCGAGGAGTACGGCGGCGCCGGGATCGAGTCGTTCAAGTACTCCGCCGTCATCACCGAGGAGCTCGCCCGCGCCGGTGTCTCCTTCGGTGGCTCCAGCACCCACGTCGGCCTCTGCCTGCCCTACCTCCTCAAGCTCGGCACGAAGGAGCAGATGGAGCGCTGGATGCCCGGCTTCGTCTCCGGTGAGGAGATGTGGGCGATCGCGATGACCGAGCCGGGCACCGGCTCGGACCTGGCCGGCATGACCACCAACGCCAAGCTCACCGAGGACGGCAAGCACTACGTCCTCAACGGCGCCAAGACCTTCATCACCGGCGGCGTCAACGCCGACCGGGTGATCGTCTGCGCCCGCACCGCGCCGGCCACCCCCGAGGACCGCCGCGGCGGGATCACGCTCCTCGCCGTCGACACCAAGCTGCCCGGCTACGAGGTCGGCCGCAAGCTCGACAAGCTCGGCCTCAAGGTCTCCGACACCGCCGAGCTCTCCTTCACCGACGTGCAGGTCCCGGTCGAGGACGTCCTCGGCGAGGTCGGCAAGGGCTTCTCCTACCTCGGCCAGAACCTCCCGGTCGAGCGCCTCGGCATCGCCGTCGGCGCCTACGCCCAGGCAGCTGCCGCCGTCGAGTTCGCCAAGGCGTACGTCCACGACCGCAAGGTCTTCGGCACCGCCGTCGCCTCCTTCCAGAACACCAAGTTCGAGCTGGCCGCGTGCAAGGCCGAGGTCGACGCCGCCGAGGCCGTGGTCGACCGGGCCATCGAGGCCGAGGACGCCGGCACGCTGACCGCCGCCGAGGCCGCCTCGGCCAAGCTGTTCTGCACCGAGGTCGCCCACCGCGTCATCGACCGCTGCCTCCAGCTCCACGGCGGCTACGGCTACATGAACGAGTACCCCATCGCCCGCCTCTACGCCGACAACCGCGTCAACCGCATCTACGGCGGCACCTCCGAGGTCATGAAGCTCATCATCGCCAAGGACATGGGTCTGTGAGATGAGCATCAGGCGGGCTGGGGCTTCTCCGAGGCTCCAGCCCGCATGTGCTCCTCTGCCCGTCCCAGCTCGGCGATGTAGTCGTTGAGCCAGGCGACCGCCTCGGAGACCGAGTCCAGTACGTCGAGCCCCTCGGCCGCCTCCTCGTACAGCGACTCCCAACGCGCGCCAGCCGACAGCAGCGGCGGCCAGTCGTGCTCCCGACGAAATGCGAAGAGCCGCTCGGTCACCTTCGCAACCAGCCTCGGATCGGTCGTAGGAACGATCAGCTGAAGGTCGACGAGGTCGTGGGCTCGTTGGCTCTGCGGAGCCGTGCAGGCATGGATCTTCTGAGCGATCTGGTGATGTAGCGGCTGGACCCGTACCGCGGCCGGCTCCGGGAGGCCGAGTGCCTCGAAGATCTCCAGAACCTCCGACGACATCACCAGCTCCGGCGGTTCGTTCGTCGTCGACTCCAGCTCGTCGTACCCGATCTCGAGGTCGATCGCCTTGAACGTCTTGCGGGCGAACTTGAGCCGCACCCGGAACGGCTGCATGACGTACGCGGCCGGAACCGACTCCGGCGCACGCCGTTCGCCCATCGTCACCTCGCCCGTGAACCCATGCCAGCCCACGCCGAGACGACCGGCGAGCTCATCGCGGAAGGTGTCGAGGTCACCTCGATAGGCGGCATCGACGTCGGGGGTCTCGCGGGTCAGCCGCTCGCCGAAGCGGAGCTTCAGTCCGGTGCCGCCCTTGACCGCCGAGTCGGGCAGCATCTGCGCCAAGACGACATTCGCGACCAATGCCACCAGCCGCTTCTGGGAGATGCCGCGCTCTGCGGCCAGGAGCGTCGTCGACCGGATCAGGTCACCGACCCTCCTCGGCATTGCTCCACCCATCCGCCGCCTCCAGTTCCGAGATGATCCGCTGCGCCTCGCCGTGGTCGATCAGGCCCCGGGCCGAAGCTGAATTCATTGCATCGACCAGTCGTGTCTCCATCACCTTGCCATGACAGGCGAGGGCAGCGGCACCGACACGCATCGAGGGGATTCCCTCGATATCGGACCGGAGGTGCGTTGGCACCTGCTTCCGGACGATCTCGACCGTCGGCGGCAGCCGCTTGCGGATTCGCGCCGTCGTGGCGACCTTGATCCGGCGCACGTTGATCTGCCCGAGGTCGTACGCAGCCAGCACGGATTCGTCTGCCAGGACAGCGTCCGCCCCGACAAGTGCCACCGCGGCCGCGAACTCGTCCAGCGGTCCAGGCGCGACCTCGGCCATCCGATACACGCCCTGACCCAGTCGGACCAGCGCTCCTCGGGACGCCAGCTTGCGCACCTCGACCGCGGGCACACCGCAGGACCCGGCTTCCGCGAGCGTGACCACTCCGTGGGTGTCGAATGCCAGCTCGCGTAGGACGCTGCGATAGCTCATGAGTGACACCTCCGGGCAAAAGCGTACCTTATTCGGTACGATTTTGCCTCGGCCGTTCGGGTTCTGTGACGGCGTACCCTCGGAGCATGACGCCTCGCGAGGACGAGAACCGCCGCCTGCTGCGGGCGCGGGACGTGATGGACCGGCACTACGCCGAGCGGCTCGACGTCGCCGCGGTGGCCCGGGTCGCGCATGTCTCCCCCGCGCACTTCAGCCGCCGGTTCAAGGCCGTCTTCGGGGAGACGCCCCACCGCTATCTCCAGCGGCGCCGGATCGAGCGCTCGATGGCGTTGCTGCGCGACACCCCGACTCCGGTCACCGAGGTCGCGCTCACGGTCGGCTTCACCAGCCTCGGCACCTTCAGCCGTACGTTCCGCGACATCGTCGGCACCTCCCCGAGCGGCTACCGGGCCAGGGCCCACAGCCCCGCCGTGCCCGGGTGCGTCGCCCGCGCCTGGATGCGGCCGGCGAGCTGAGCAGTTTCGGAGAAGCGCCCGGCGTCGAACGCGTCGCAGACTGGTCGCATGCTGACCAACATCAACATCACCGGAATCTACGTTCTCGACCAGGACGAGGCGCTCGACTTCTACGTCGGCAAGCTCGGCCTCGAGGTCGGGAGCGACGTCGACATGGGCTTCATGCGCTGGCTCACAGTCCACCTCCCCGGCGACCCGGACCACCAGCTCCTGCTCGAGGTGCCGGGCCGCTCCCCCGCCCACAGCGCCGAGACGGCGGCCCAACTGCGTGACCTGGTCACCAAGGGCGCGATGGGTGCCGTGGTCATCTTCAACACCGACGACTGCGAGAAGCTCTACGAGGAGCTCTCCGCGAAGGGCGTCGAGTTCACCGACAAGCCGACCAAGCAGCCCTACGGTATCGACTGCGCCTTCCGCGACCCCTTCGGCAACCACATCCGCGCCACGCAGCGCGTCGAGGGTCCCGTCGAGGTCACCGACGAGGACATCGCCCGCTGGTCCGGCGCCTGAACCGGCGCCCCGGACGTCAGCCCCCGACGACCGCGTACGCCTCGCGCAGCTGCTCCTCGGTCGGCCCGGTGAGGATGCGGGGGTCGGCGATGTCGTGGAGGACGAGGAAGCGGAGGACGGAGCCGCGGGCCTTCTTGTCGACCCGCATGGCGCCGATGAGGTCGTCGAAGCCGGCCTCGACGCCGAGCTCCTTGACGGTGGTCGGGAGGCCGACCTTCGCGAACGTCGGCGCGTGCCGGGCGGCGACCTCGTCGGGGAGGACGCCGGCGAGACGGGCGAGCTCGGCGGCGTAGACGCAGCCGACGGCGACCGCGTCACCGTGGCGGATCGAGAAGCCTGAGTGCTTCTCGAGCGCGTGGGCGAGGGTGTGGCCGTAGTTGAGGGTCTCGCGGCCGGGGTGGCCGTCGGCGCCGCCGGTCTCCTTCAGGTCGGCGGCGACGACCTCCGCCTTGACCCGGATAGCGCGCTCGACCAGCTCGGCGAGAACGGGCGAGGAAGCGGTGATCTCGTCCGTCTCCTCGACCAGCCGCAGGATCTCCGGGTCGGCGATGAAGCCGCACTTGACGACCTCGCCGAGGCCGGCGATCAGGTCTTCTTCCGGCAGGGTGGCGAGCAGCGCGAGGTCGCACAGCACCCCGGCCGGCTCGTGGAACGCGCCGACGAGGTTCTTCCCGGCGGCGGTGTTGACGCCGGTCTTCCCGCCGACCGCGGCGTCGACCATGGCGAGGACGGTGGTCGGCATGTGCACGACGCGTACGCCGCGCAGCCACCCGGCCGCGACCCAGCCGCCGAGGTCGGTGGTCGCCCCGCCACCGAAGGTGACGACCGCGTCGGAGCGGGTGAAGCCCCGCTCCCCCAGCGCCTCCCAGCAGTCGTTCGCGACCGCGACGGTCTTCTGGTCCTCACCGCTGGGCAGGCCGAGGCCGAGCACGTCGTAGTGCTTGAGCAGCTCCTCGAGCACCGGCTCGGCGTACTCGGCCAGCTCGGCGGCGTAGAGGAACGCCACCCGCTCGACGCTCTCCCCCAGCAGCCCTTGGAGCCGGCCGGCGAGGCCGGAGCCGATGACGACGTCGTACGCCGCGGCGCTCTCGACCCTGATGACGGTTCCGGTCACTTCTACTCCGTGGTGTTCAGCGCGGTCAGGGCGGTGGCGAGCTCGGTCGCGACGTCGTCGGCCGAGCGGCCGTCGGTGTCGACGACGATCGTGGCGACCGACTCGTAGATCGGTGCGCGCTCCTCCAGGAGCGCCTTGATGCGGCCGCGTACGTTGCCGAGCAGCAGCGGACGGCCCGAGCCGAGACCGACCCGCTTGACCGCGTCGGCGACGCCGACCCGCAGGTAGACGACGGTGTGCTCCTTGAGCAGGATCTGGGTCTGCTCGGCCAGGACGGAGCCGCCGCCGAGGGAGACCACGCCGTCGTGCTCGGCGAGCGCCGCCGCGACGGCCTCGGCCTCGACCGCGCGGAAGTGGGCCTCACCCTCGTCGACGAAGATGTCCTGCACGCTCTTGCCGGCGGCTGCCGCGATGTCCTCGTCGGTGTCGCGCAGCGTGACACCGAGACGGGCCGCGAGCAGCGCTCCGACCGTCGACTTGCCCGCGCCCATCGGGCCGACGAGCACGACAGCCGGCATCAGGAGTACCTCAGGTTCTCGAGGTAGGCCTTCGCGTTGCGGGCGGTCTCGGCGACCGAGTCGCCACCGAACTTCTCCAGCGCCGCCTCGGCCAGCACGAGCGCGACCATCGCCTCGGCGACGACACCGGCGGCGGGCACCGCACAGACGTCGGAGCGCTGGTGGTGGGCGACGGCCTCCTCGCCGGTGGCAACGTCGACGGTACGCAGCGCCCGCGGCACCGTCGCGATCGGCTTCATCGCCGCACGGACCCGCAGGATCTCGCCGGTCGACATCCCGCCCTCGGTGCCGCCGGAGCGCCCGGAGGCGCGGCGGATGCCGTCGGCGGAGGGAACGATCTCGTCGTGGGCCTTGGAGCCCGGAGTCGCGGCGAGCTCGAAGCCGTCACCGACCTCGACGCCCTTGATCGCCTGGATGCCCATCAGCGCACCGGCCAGGCGGGCGTCGAGGCGGCGGTCCCAGTGCACGTGGGAGCCGAGACCCGGCGGCAGCCCGTGGACGACGACCTCGACAACGCCGCCGAGGGTGTCGCCGTCCTTGTGGGCCTCGTCGATCCGGGCGACCATCTGCTTGGAGCCGTCCGGGTCGAGCACCCGCACCGGGTCCTCGTCGAGCCGGGAGACATCCTCGGGCGAGGGGACGTCGCGGCCCGGCGTACGGACGCCGCCGATCTCCAGGACGTGGGACACCAGACGGACGCCGAGCGCCTGCTCGAGGAAGGCCGAGGCCACCGCGCCGAGGGCGACCCGGGCCGCGGTCTCGCGGGCCGAGGCACGCTCCAGGATCGGGCGGGCGTCGTCGAAGTCGTACTTCTGCATCCCGACCAGGTCGGCGTGACCGGGCCGCGGCCGGGTCAGCGGGGCGTTGCGCGCCTGTCCGGCGAGCACGTCGGGATCGACCGGGTCGGCGGCCATCACGGTCTCCCACTTGGGCCACTCGGTGTTGCCGACCTCGATCGCGACCGGACCGCCCTGCGACTCCCCGTGGCGTACGCCGCCGGTGATCCGCACCTGGTCCTTCTCGAACTTCATCCGGGCACCGCGGCCATAGCCGAGCCGGCGCCGGGCCAGCGCATCAGCGATGTCGTCAGAGGTGATCCGGACGTGGGCGGGCAGACCCTCCATCACGGCCGTCAGGGACGGACCATGGGACTCGCCCGCAGTGAGCCAACGCAACATGACGCCAGTCTTTCATCCCCGCCACGCAACCCCGTGCACCCGGGCTCAAAGCGAGACGGCGAAGACCCCGACGAGCATGCCCCAGATCATGAACGGCCCGTACGCCAGCGGCTCCCGCATCGCCGTGCGCGAACGTCGCGCGACCGCACGTCCGATGCCCCAGAGACCGAAGATCGCCAGCCCGGCCCAGAGCCCGATCGCCAGCTGGTCCCAGCCGAGGCGACCGAGGACCAGGCCGACCAGCGCCGCGAGCCGTACGTCGCCGAAGCCCATCGCGTGCGGCAGGAGCCGCCACAGCAGCCAGAACGCCGAGCGGGCGACCACCAGCCCGGCGAGGGCGCCGAGGGCTGTTGCGGTGTCGCGTGTCCAGAGCCACTCGGCGCCGAGCAGCGCGATCCCGACCGCGGTGGCCACCAGGATCGGCACCTTCGGCAGCCGCTGGACGCGCCAGTCGACGTAGGCGAGCAGCACGCAGATCGGTGTGAGCGGCGCCAGCGCCACCATCAGCCGCGACGGATCGACCTGCCAGGCGAGCAGCCCTGCGACCGCGGCGGAGACGGCCACCGCGAGAGGCCGGAACGGTGCCCAGCCTGCGAGGGATGCGTACGAGACCCCGGGCGGGTCGTCGACAGGTTCGGGGAGCCGGCAAAGAAGTGCCGGCATGCCGAGAGCGAGCAGACCGGCGACGGCCGCACTCACCAGCACGACCGCCCCAGGACTCATGCCGGTGACAGCTCCGCGATCCCCAGCGCCTTCTCCCCCGCCGCCCGCATGGCTTCGAGCGGAGCGGGACGGCTGGTGAAGAGCTCGAACTGCAGCACCGCCTGGTGCACGAGCAGGTCCAGGCCGCTGACCGCCACACCTGGTGCGACGGAGAGCAGCGGCGAGGGCCACGGGTCGTAGACGACGTCGAAGACGACCGGCGTCGGCGCCCAGCGGTCGATGAGCTCGGGGGTCAGTGCCTTCGCAGGGACGGTGGAGACGACCGCGTCGACACCGTCGACGGCGGAGTCCAGCGGCAACACCGAGACCACGGGCTTGCTCCGGTGACGGGAGATCATCTCGATCGTCTCCCCCGCCGCACCCGGGTTGCGAGCCAGCAGCGTGATCCGGGAAGCGCCCAGCTCGGCGAGTGCGAGGCCGGTCGAGGCGGCCGTGGCGCCGGCGCCCAGGACCGCACCGTGGGAGCAGGAGAAGCCGTCGCCGGCTCGCTCCCGGACCGCCGCGACCGCACCGGGCAGGTCGGTGTTGTCCCCCACCCAGCCGTGCGAAGAGCGCACCAGTGTGTTGACCGCCCCCACGAGCCGCGCCCGCGGCGAGACCGACCGCGCCAGCTCGAAGGCCTCCCGCTTGAGCGGCATCGTCACCGACAGCCCGCGCCACTTGCTCGGCGGCCAGTCGCCACCGAGGTCGGCCACGTACTTCGCCAGGCCGCCGGCCTGCACCCGGGTGGAGGTGTAGGACCAGTCCGACATCTCCAGCTCGGCGTACGCCGCCTGGTGGAGAGCCGGCGAGAGCGAGTGACCGATCGGGTCACCCAGGACAGCACACTTCACTCAGGTCTCCTCCTCAACAGCTCTTCGACTCGGTCTCGCAGTAGTTCTTGTACTCGGCCTTGAACTTCAGGAACTGGTCGTAGTTCTTGGCGAACTTGGTCTCGCCGGTCTTCAGGTTGACGGTCACGTAGTAGTACCAGTCACCTTCTGCCGGGTTGAGCGCAGCCTGGATCGCGCCGTCACCCGGCGCGCCGATCGGCCCCGGCGGCAGCCCCTTGTTGGTGTAGGTGTTGTAGGGCGAGTCCACGGACTGCACGTTCACACCGCCGAGCTCGGTGCTGCCGGACTTCCCGAGCGCGTAGTTGACCGTCGCGTCGATCTGCAGGAATCCCGCCTGACCGGCCGTGCCGGGATTCTCGACCCGGTTGTAGATCACCCGGGCGATCTTGGCCATGTCGTCGCCGCGACCTTCGGCCTCGACCAGCGAGGCCACGGTCATGATCTGCTCGGGCGTGCAGGCCTTGCCGCCACCGCACTTCAGCTGCTTGGCGCGCGCCTCGATGTCGTTGTCGCCCAGCGCCTGCTCCCAGCGGTCGACCATCATCGCCAGCATCTCGGTCGGCGTGGCGTCGGGCGGGAAGGCGTACGTCGCGGGGAAGAGGTAACCCTCGACGTTGCCCTTGGCGTAGTCGGGCAGCCCGATCGCCTCGGTGTCCTCGGCGGCCTTCTTGAAGTCGGCCGGCTTCGTCTTGGTCTTCTCGGCGAGCACCTTGTAGATCGCCTTGGCGCGCGATCCCTCGGTGATGGTGACGTTGATCGTGTCGATGTTGTCCGGGTTGGCGAGGATCTCGACGACGTCGGCGGCCTTCATCTGCTTCTTCAGCGGGTAGAAGCCGACCTGGACGGTCAGCCCCTCGGCGTTGGCCGCATCGATGAAGGCATCGACGGACTCCACCACGCCGACATCCTTGAGATTGCGGCCGACGGCTGAGACCGAGTCTCCCTCGTGCACCTCGAAGGAGACCGGGTCCGTGCCGGGTCCAGGGTAGTCCGCGGGCGGCGCGACCATGTCTTTCACGTAGTCGATGGCGCGGTCACCCACGACGTAGAACCCACCGAGCACGACGGCCATGGCCACCAGCACGGCCAGGCAGCCACCGAAGCGCCGCTTGCGCTTGGGTGGCTCCTCGTCGAAGTAGGGATCGTGCTCGCCGGGACCGGCCTCGAAGAAGCTCGGGTGCTGCTGGTAGGTCGGCCCACCGTAGCCACCGGGCCGCTGCGGGGGCTCCTGGTGACCGTAGCCCGGCGGGGGTGTGCCGGCGCCGGGCACCGGACGCGGCCCCTGCCGTCGCCCCGGCTGGCCCGGCTGAGCCGGCTGGCCCGGACGAGCCTGCTGGCCCGGACGAGCCTGCTGGCCCGGACGAGGCTGCCCCTGATGTTGAGGAGGCAGCTGACCGGGCATCTGCCCGGGCATCTGCGGCGGCATCCGGCGCGGGTCGCGGGGATCCTGCGGCGGCTGCTGGCGCGGCGGGTAGCCACCGCGCGGATCGCGACCATATGACCCCTGACCAGGGCGACGCGGGTCGCGCGGGTCCGGGGGGTAGTAGCGCTCACTCAATGACCGACCTCAACGATCTCTCCAGGCGCGGCCCCCGAAGCGCGCTCACTGTCCAATGCGTGTTGCAGGATCACAACCGCCGCGGCCATGTCGACAACTGCTCGACGGTCCTGACCCTTGCGACCTCGGTCTCGGAGCATAGCCTCCGCAGAAACAGTGGTGAGCCGCTCGTCGACGAGACGAACCGGGACCGGGGCCACTCGCCGCGCCAACGACGCGGCGAAGTCCCGGACCTTAGCAGTCGCCGGATTCTCGCCTCCCTTGAGGGAGCGGGGCAGCCCGACGACCACCTCGAGCATCGTCGACTCCTCGCCGATCTCGGCGACGATCGCCTGCAGCCGCGCGAGATCCCCGCGGCCCTTCTTGACCGTCTCGAGCGGCGTCGCCAGGAACCCCGTGGGGTCACTCCTGGCGACGCCGATCCGGGCGTCGCCAGGATCGAGACCGAGGCGTACGCCGTGACGCATCAGGCTCCGGCCACCAGGCTCTTGACCTTGGCGACCGCCTCGTCGATCCTGCCGACCTCGGTGCCACCGCCCTGGGCGAAGTCGGGCTTGCCGCCACCGCGCCCACCGACGACCGGCGCCAGCTCCTTGATCAGGTCGCCGGCCTTGACGCCCTTGGCGATGCCGGCCGGGTTGACCGCGGCCACGACGGCGACCTTGTCGTCGGCGTCGCCGAAGAGCACGACGGCCGCCGGCGCGTCACCGAGCCGGGAGCGTACGTCCTGCGCGAGCGTACGCGCGTCGCCGCCGCCCACGCCCGGGACCCGCTGGGCGACGACCTGGACGCCGTTGACGTCGACCGCGGAGGCCGCGATCGAGCCGCCGGAGGCGAGCAGCTGCGCCGTACGCGCCCGGGCGATCTCCTTCTCGGCGGCCTTGAGCCGCTCCATGAGGTCGGAGACCCGGCCGACGACGTCGTCGGACTTCGTCTTGAGCAGCAAGTTGAGCTCGGAGACCACGTCGCGCTCGCGGGCGAGGTACTTGAAGCCCTCCACGCCCGTGTAGGCCTCGATACGGCGGTTGCCGGAGCCGACCGAGGCCTCCGAGGTGACCACGATGGTGCCGATCTGGGCGGAGTGGTCGACGTGGGTGCCACCGCACAGCTCGCGCGACCAGGGGCCGCCGATCTCGACGACGCGCACCTTGGAGTCGTCGTAGGTCTCGCCGAAGAGCGCGATCGCTCCCCACTCCTTGGCCTGCGGGAGAGTCATGTAGTCCCAGGAGACCGGCAGGTCGGCACGCAGCGCGTTGTTGGAGACCTCCTCGATCTCGTGCATCTGCTCCGGGGTCAGGCCCTTGGTCCAGCCGTAGTCGAGACGCAGGTAGCCGGGGCGGTTGAACGAGCCAGACTGCAGCGCGGTCGGACCGAGCACCTCGCGCAGCGCCGCGTGCACCACGTGGGTGCCGGAGTGGGCCTGGCGGGCGCCGAGACGCCACTCCGGGTCGACCTTCGCGTGCACGAGCGACTCGCCGCCGTGGAACTCGCCGTCGACGACGCGGACCTGGTGCACCACGAGGCCCTTGACCGGCCGCTGCACGTCGACGACCTCGAGCCGGCCACCGTCGAACTCGATGATGCCCGCGTCGGCGGACTGGCCACCGGACTCGGCGTAGAACGGGGTGCGGTCGAGGACGATCTCGCCGATCTCCTCGGGCCCGAGCACGTCGACCGGCTTGCCCTCCCGCAGGAGCGCCACCGGCTTCGACTCGGTGTCGAGGGTCGTGTAGGCCTGCCAGTCGGTCGGCCCGTTGGTGTCCAGGATGCCGCGGTAGACCGTCAGGTCGGCGTGCTGGCCCTTCTTGGCGCGCGCGTCGGCCTTGGCCCGCTCGCGCTGCTCGGTCATCAGACCGCGGAAGCCGGCCTCGTCGACCTCGAGGCCCGCCTCGGCGGCCATCTCGAGGGTGAGGTCGATCGGGAAGCCGTACGTGTCGTGGAGCTGGAACGCCTTGTCACCGGTGAACGTGGTGGATCCGCTCGACTTCACCTCGGTCGCGGCCAGGTCGAAGATCTGGGTGCCGGCCGCGAGGGTCTTGCGGAAGGCCTCCTCCTCGGCGTCGGCGACGCGCTTGATCCGGTCCCACTCGGTGTGGAGGTCGGTGTAGGTCTCCCCCATCTTGTCGCGGGAGATCGGCAGCAGCTCGGGCATCGCCGGGTCCTCGTAGCCGAGCAGCCGCATGTTGCGGATCGCGCGGCGCATCAGCCGGCGCAGCACGTAGCCGCGGCCCTCGTTGCCCGGGGTGACACCGTCGCCGATGAGCATCAGGGAGGAGCGCACGTGGTCGGCGACCACGCGGAAGCGGACGTCGTCCTCGTAGGCCGCGCCGTACTTCTTCCCGGTCAGCTCCATCGCCTTCTCGATGACCGGGAAGACGACGTCGGTCTCATACATGTTGGACTTGCCCTGCATGAGGTAGGCGACGCGCTCGAGCCCGAGGCCGGTGTCGATGCCGGTCTGGGCGAGCGGGCCGTCGATGTCGACGTCGTACTTGGACCGCGCCGCGACGACGTTGTCCTGCATGAAGACGAGGTTCCAGAACTCCAGGTAGCGGTCGCCGGCGTCCCAGTCGCGGTCGGCGCCGAACTCGGGACCGCGGTCGATCAGGATCTCCGAGCACGGGCCGCCCGGGCCGGGCACGCCCATCGACCAGTAGTTCTCGCTCGGGGGCAGCCGGACGATGCGGTCGTCGGGCAGGCCGGAGACCTTCTTCCAGAGCGCGACCGCCTCCTCGTCACCGTTGAGCACCGAGGGGTAGAGGACCGACTCGTCGAAGCCGAAACCACCGTCGGCGACCGACTTGGTGACCAGCTCCCAGGCGAGCGTGATGGCGCCCTCCTTGAAGTAGTCACCGAAGGAGAAGTTGCCGCACATCTCGAAGAAGGTGCCGTGCCGGGTGGTCTTGCCGACCTCCTCGATGTCGGGCGTACGGATGCACTTCTGCACCGACGTCGCCCGCGGGTAGGGAGGGGTCGCCTGACCGAGGAAGAACGGCTTGAAGGGCACCATGCCTGCGTTGACGAAGAGCAGGTTGGGGTCGTCGAGCAGGAGCGATGCCGACGGCACCACCGTGTGCTCGCCGATCTCGGTGTTCTCGGCGAAATGCGCCGTGAAACGGCGGCGGATCTCCGCCGTGCTCAACCACTCCATCAGGGGGTACTACCTTCCGTGTTCTTCCTCGGGTCCTCGGTTGGCCCGTTCAGTCCAAGTCTCTGCTGCTCGGCGCCCGTGGCGCCAATCTGTTTCGGACCTGCGGTCTTCGCCTCGATCCACTCGCGCAGCTCGAGCTCCTTCTCCGCCTTGCCCTGGGCCAGCTCCTCGCGGAAGATCCGCGCGCCGACCCCGATCGCCTGGGCCCGGTCACGCAGCCCGTCGGCGGTGAACGCCTCGGCGGCGCGGCGTCCCTTGACCATCGCGTACACGCCCGCGCCCGCACCGACCACGAACCAGATCGCGCCCCTCATCGGGTGTCCTCCATACGTACGTCCTCGTCAACTGCCTCGCGCTGGCGCGCTCGGTACTCCCGCAGCGCCTCGCGCATCTCGCTCTTCCGGTCCTTGCGTGCCCGCTTGACCTCGCGGTGCATCTCGTAGCGGATCTTGAACCGCACCTCGGGCGAGAGCGCCCGGCGCACCCCGTGGACCAGCGCGGCGCTGTGCACCATCGTCTCCCGGAAGACGGCGTCCGCGAAGGCCGGTGCGGTCAACGTACGCTGCACCACCTGCTCCACCTCGGCAGGCTCGCCGTCCTCCCCCAGGGAGGTGATGACGTACTCCTTCTCGTCCCGGCCTCGTCGCCTGACCTCGGGCTGCGCCAGCCGCTTCTCCAGCGCCTCGAGCCGCTCACGCAGCTCGGCCTCGCTGGCCTCGGCCGCCTCGAGCCTCAGCCGAGCGCGGCGCCGTGCCCCGAGCGCGAGCAGCACGGCCACCAGCGAGATGAGGACCAGAACCCCCACCGCGGCCAGTGCCGCCGCCAGCGCCCAGCCGGGCATGCTCGAGATCGTCATGGTGGACCTACCCTATCCATCCTGTCCGCGCACGATTTTCCGGACACGCTCCCAACGTTCCTTCACTCCGGCCTCGGCTCCGTGGGTCGTCGGCCGGTAGTACTCCGCATCGGCCACCGCCTCCGGCGCGTACTGCTGGGTCGCGATCCCGAACGGCTCGTCGTGAGCGTACTTGTAGGCCTCGCCGTGCCCGATCTTCTTCGCACCCTCGTAGTGGGCATCGCGCAGGTGCGGCGGGACGTTGCCGATCTTCCCGGCGGCGACATCGGCGCGGGCGGCGAAGATGGCGTTGGTCACCGCGTTGGACTTGGGCGCCACCGCGAGCGCGATCGTCGCGTGCGCGAGGGTGAGCTGGGCCTCGGGCATCCCGATCAGCTGCACCGTCTGGGCGGCGGCGACCGCCGTCTGCAGGGCCGTCGAGTCGGCCAGGCCGATGTCCTCGGAGGCGAGGATCATCAGCCGGCGGGCGATGAACCGGGGGTCCTCCCCCGCCTCGATCATCCGGGCCAGGTAGTGCAGCGCCGCGTCTGCGTCCGAGCCGCGCACCGACTTGATGAAGGCGCTGACCACGTCGTAGTGCTGGTCGCCCTGGCGGTCGTAGCGCACCGCGGCCTGGTCCACCGCGCGCTCGGCGGCCTCCAGGGTGATCTCCCCCTCGGACGCGGCGCCCGCGGCCGCCTCCAGATAGGTCAGCGACCGTCGCGCGTCGCCACCGGCGAGGCGGACGAGATGGTCCAGCGCCTCGTCGGAGATCGTCACCGAGCCACCCAGGCCGCGCTCGTCCTCCAACGCCCGCAGGAGTACGCCACGGATGTCGTCGTCGGTCAGCGACTCCAGCCGCAGCAGCAGCGAGCGGGACAGCAGCGGCGAGATCACCGAGAAGAAGGGGTTCTCCGTGGTGGCGGCGACCAGCGTGACCCAGCGGTTCTCCACGCCCGGCAGCAGCGCGTCCTGCTGCGCCTTGCTGAACCGGTGCACCTCGTCGACGAAGAGCACCGTCTCCTTGCCGGTCGCGACCAGCTCGGCCCGGGCGGAGTCGATCGCGGCCCGGACCTCCTTGACCCCGGCCGAGACCGCGGAGATCTCGACGAAGCGCCGGTCGGTGGAGCGGCTCACGATGGAGGCGATGGTGGTCTTCCCCGTCCCCGGCGGTCCCCACAGCAGCAGCGAGAGCGACTGCCCGCCCTCGACGACCTGGTGCAGCGGCGACCCGGCCGCGCGCAGCGAGCTCTGCCCCACCAGCTCCTCGAGCGTACGCGGCCGCATCCGCACCGCCAGCGGCGCGGCCGCATGGTCGCTGTGGCTCAGCGACCCGCCACGTGAGGCGCCGGCAGCGCCCATCTCGAACAACCCATCCACACGCCAACCCTAGTGGCCGGCACCGACAACGCTCAGGTGAGGCGTACGCGGGGGTCGAGCACGCTGTAGAACATGTCCACCACGAGGTTGGTGAGCACGATGATGGCGGCGGAGATCAGGGTGGTCGCCTCGATGACCGGGAGGTCGCTCTGCCCGACGGCGTCGAGGGCGCGGAGGCCGAGGCCGTTGATGCCGAAGATCTTCTCGGTGAAGATCGTGCCGGTCAGCAGGGCGCCGAAGTCGAGACCGAAGATGGTCACGATCGGCACGACCGCCGCGCGCAGCGCGTGCTTGTTGACGATCGTCCGCTCGGGCAGACCCTTGGACCTCGCGGTGCGGACGTAGTCCTCGTTGAACGCCTCGATCATCGAGCCACGGGTGAACCGGGCGTACTTGGAGGAGTTCACCAGCCCGAGCGCGAGCCAGGGCAGCAGCAGTGCCCAGGCCCACTTCAGGGGCGAGTCGGTCAGCGGGTGGTAGCCGTCCTGCGGGAAGATCCCGGCCCCGACCGCCAGATAGAGGAAGGCGAGCAGGACGAACAGATAGTAGGGAATCGACTCGATCACGAGGGTCGCGCCGATGACGGCCTTGTCGGCCGAGGTCCCGCGGCGTCTGGCCGCGAACATCCCGATCGGCACCCCGATGAGCAGGATCGTGGCACCGGCTCCGACCGCGACCGAGACGGTCGGCCCGATCCGGTCCTTGATGTCGTCCCAGACGTTGACGCGGTAGATGAAGCTGACCCCGAAGCACGGCGCTTCGCAGTCGTACGCCTCGGAGCCGAACGCGATCTGGCGGCCGTTGACGATCCCGGACATGTACTCGCCGTACTGGACGTAGATCGGCGCCTCCAGGTTGAGCGCCTCCCGGATCGCGTCCTGGCGCTCGGCGGTGCACTTGGGCTCGGGGCACATCGCGTCCGCCGGGTCGCTCGGGCCATAGGTGAAGAGCGCGACCACCGCCACCGAGATGACGAACAGCACCAGAAGTGCCGAGATCAGCCGGCGTACGACAAAACCGATCATGGGACGGAGGTCTCGCTTCCTAGAAGATGTGCGCGGGCGCTGGCCCGGTGTTTCCGAATTCCGGGGGCCGGCCGGCGTGGGGATCGCCCACGCCGGCCGGCTCACCTCACTTGAGGTACATGATGGAGAAGCTCGGCATGCCCTTGACCGGGTCGTTGACGACCCCGCCGACCTGCGAGCCCTTGATGAAGGCGTTCGCGTCGTAGCCGGCGTTGATCTCGACCATGTAGGTCTCCTGCATCCACTTGTCGAACTCGCCCCAGGCAGCGGGCACCTCGTCGGCGTCCATCTTCAGGATCTCCGCCTGCTTCGCGTCGGCGTCGGCCTCCTTGAAGTTGGTCGGGTTCGGCATACCCGCCTTGTTGGCGTTGGAGCCGATCCACTGCGCCGGGAACCACGAGCCACCCGAGGGCCAGTCGGAGCACCAGCCGCCGTAGCGGAGGTTGACCGGGGCGTCCAGGTTGCTCTCGTCGTCGCGGTAGGTCTCGTCGGTCGAGGCCACCGGGGTCGCCTTGAAGCCGGCCGCCTCGAAGCCCTTGACCATCTGGTCCTTCTTGGCCACCGAGTTCTCGTCGTCACGCTGGTAGTGCCACTTCAGCTCGAAGCCGACAGCACCGGCCTCCTCCAGGAGCGCCTTGGCCTTCTCCGGGTCGGTGGTCTGACCGTCCTGGCCCTTCGGGTACTGGTACTCGACACGGCCCGCGGTGCCCGGAGGCAGGAGCGAGGTGCCGGGCTGGATGGTGACGCCGACGATCTCGCCGGAGGCCTTCCAGGCAGCCTGGTAGGGGTAGGCCCAGCTGATGGCCTCGCGGATCTTCTTGTCCTTGATCTTGGTCTGGTCCGGGCGGTACATGTAGGTGCACGGCGAGGTGCCCTCGATGAGGTTGTCCGGCGCGCTCTCCTTGATCGACTTGTAGGTCGGAGGCGTGACGTCGTCGTACGTCATCATCGTCTGCGCCGCGCCCTTGTCGCCGAGGATCTGGTTCTCGAGCTTCGCGGTGTCCTGAGCGAACCGGAAGTCGAAGGCGTCGGCGGCCTGGAAGCGGCCGGGGTCGGAGTCGGCGTCCCACTGGTCGTTCTTGACCAGCTTCAGCGAGACGCCGGGCTTGTAGGACTCGAACTTGTAGGGGCCGGTCGCCATCGGGTGGCTCTCGTAGGCCAGCGGGTCCTTGTCCTTGGCCTTCGGGATCGGCGAGAAGACGGGGAACGAGGCGTAGTAGTCGAGCTCGGGGAACGGCTGCGCGAGGTGGATGATCACCTTGTTGCCGTCGGCCTCGACGCCGTCGTAGTCCTCACCGCCGTACCAGCCCGCGCCGGCGTCGTAGTCGGGGAGCTTCTTCAGCTCGGCGTCGGTGTCCGCGAACGGGCCCTTGTACTTGTCGCCGTCCTTGAAGAAGGTCAGCTGGTACGTCGGACCGTCGGTCAGGGTGTCGACGGCGAAGGAGCGCTTGATGCCGTAGACGACGTCCTCGGCGGTGACGTCGGTGCCGTCCTCGTACTTGAGCCCGTCCTTGAGTTCGAAGGTCCAGGTCAGGCCGTCCTCGGAGACCTGGCCGAGGTCGGTGGCGAGGTCGGGGACGAGGATCGAGTCACCACTCTTCTCGTCGTAGACGTACTGCGTCAGCGACCGGGTCACCAGGCCGGACATGATCGCACCGGAGTCGGTGTAGTAGGTCCGGGTCGGGTCGAGGGTGTGCGGTGCGTTGTTCGACAGCACCGTGATGGTGCCACCCTTCTTGGCGTCGTCCGGGATCGCCAGCGGGCCCTCCGCCGTGGCGTCCTTACCGGCACCGGCGCCGCCGCCGGCCTTGAACTCGCCGGTCGAGTCCTCGCCGCTCCCGCTCCCGCCGCCACACGCAGCGGTGAGCGTCAGCGCAGCGATCGCGCTGGCGGCGATCACTGTTCTCTTCAATCGCATCGTAGGTCTCCACCTTCCATGGTTGATGCCTCTCTCCGACGACCTGCTCACCGGAAAGACTTGGGGTCGAAGGCGTCGCGGATGGCGTCTCCGAGCAGGTTGAGCGCGAAAACCAGGACCACGATCCCGACGATCGGCGCGTAGAGGAACAAGGGGTACTCGTCGAACCAGTTCTGGGCCCGCAGGATCGTCTGACCCCACGACGGGCGCCCGGTGACGCCGACGCCGAGGTAGGCCAGCGTCGCCTCCGCGGCGATCGTGGCCGGCAGGCTCAGCGAGAACGAGACGACGATCGGGGCCACCAGGTTGGGCAGCAGCTCCCGGAACAGGATCCGGTGGGTCGGCATCCCGAGCACGCGCGCCGCCTCGATGAACTCCCGCTCGCGCAGCGAGACCACCTCACCGCGGATCAGCCGGGCCAGGCCCATCCATCCGAACACCGAGAGGATCACGATCAGCGCGATCAGGGAGGCGTTGTCGAGCATCGCCGGGTTCTCCTTCCAACGCTCCACGAGCATCGGCGAGACGGCGATCGCGACGAGCAGGAACGGCAGCGTCAGGAACAGGTCGGTCACGAAGGTGACCACCCGGTCTCCCCAGCCGCGGCTGTAGCCCGCGATCAGGCCGAGGACCACCCCGACGACGGTCGAGACGATGGTGGCGACCGTGGCGACCAGCAGGGACGTACGCGCGCCGTAGAACCACTCGGCGAGCAGGTCGTTGCCCGAGTTGGGCTCCAGCCCGAGCGGCGCCTCCCAGGTGAACCCGTAGTTGGGAGGCCCGATCACGGGGTAGTTGAACGAGTCGGTGTCGGCGACCGGGTCGCCGGCACGCACCTCTACACCGAACAGCTTGCACAGCAGTGGCGCGAAGATCGCGATCAGGACGAAGACCAGCACGATCCCGGCACAGATCATCGCGACCCGGTCCGAGAGCAGCCGGTCCATGGCGATCCGCATCGGCGAGCGGCCGGCGACCTCGCCGGAGCTCGGCTCCGGATCGATCTCGGGATCAGGCCCGCCCTGGATCAACACTTCGGACACAGTCATACGCTCGGATCTCCGTTCGAATGCCTTCGCTCTCGGCTCGCCCAAGACCGGGATCACGTCACGCAGTCCCGGGCCAGCGCTGGCTCAAGTTATGCCAAGATCCGGCGTTTGGGACGCCCCTACAGATAACGGTTCGATACCGACGTGACGTGTGACACATCCGTAACAAAGACGGCCCGCAGCCGATGGCTGCGGACCGTCTTTCGTAATCTTGCTGAGACGCAGGAGATCCTCAGGCACGTCCCCGCGAGTTGTTCGCCAGGTCGTACCACGTGTCGGCGTAGCCCGGACCGTCGCCCGGGACCTCGGCAGGGCTGGCGCCCGGGTCCGGCGCGCCGAACTCGTCGACGCCCAGCAGCGGCGCCGTGATCGGCTTCTCCGGGTGCTGGTGGATCTCACCCGGGAAGTGGCAGGCCACCTTGTGCTTCTTGCCGATCTGCAGCAGCGGCGGCTCGACCACGGAGCAGATGTCCTTGGCGATGGCGCAGCGAGTGCGGAAGTGGCAGCCCGAGGGCGGGTTGATCGGCGAAGGTACGTCGCCCTCCAGCCGGATCCGCTCGCGGCGGCCGCCGATCGCGGCCTGCTTCACGTCAGGCACGGCGGAGAGCAGCGCCTGCGTGTAGGGGTGGTGGGCCCGCTCGTAGATCGACTCGCGGTCGCCGATCTCCACGATCTTGCCGAGGTACATCACCGCGACCTCGGGGCAGAAGTGGCGAACGATGGCGAGGTCGTGCGCGATGAACAGGAAGGAGATGTCGAACTCCCTCTGCAGGTCCTGCAGAAGGTTGATCACCTGGGCCTGGATCGACACGTCGAGCGCGGAGACCGGCTCGTCGGCGACGAGCAGCTTCGGCTGCAGGGTCAGCGCCCGGGCGATGCCGATGCGCTGACGCTGGCCGCCGGAGAACTCGTGCGGGTAGCGGTTGTAGTGCTCCGGGTTGAGACCGACGATCTCGAGCAGCTCCTGGACCCGGCCGAGCACCTTGTCCTTCGGCACCATCTTGTGGATCCGCAGCGGCGCGCCGATGATCGAGCCGACCGTGTGACGCGGGTTCAGCGACGTCGACGGGTCCTGGAAGATCATCTGGATCTCGCGCCGCATCGGGTGCAGCTGCCGACCCGAGTAGTTGGCGATGTCGGTGCCCTCGAAGTCGATCTTGCCTTCGGTGGGCTTGTAGAGCCGCGTGACCATCCGACCGGTGGTGGACTTGCCACAGCCCGACTCACCGACGAGGCCGAGGGCGGTGCCCTTGGCGACCTCGAAGGAGACCCCGTCCACGGCCTTGACGTGGCCGACCGTACGCCGGATCACGCCGCTGCCCTTGACCGGGAAGTGCATCTTCAGGTTCTCGACCGAGAGCACCGTCTCGGTGCTCGCCGGCGCGACCGAGGCCGCGGTGGCAGTCGTGGTGTCGCTCATCAGTCCTCCACCAGGTCAGGGGCGATCTCGGGCAGGATCTCTGCCTCGTAGACCTCGTCGGCGTTCTTGATGTGGCAACGCTTGACGTGGTTGCCACCAGTGCTGGCGGGGGTGAGTGCGGGCAGGGTCGTCCGGCACAGGTCACCGCCCACCTTCGCCACGTGGTCACAGCGCGGCTCGAACGCGCATCCCGGCGGCGGGTTGAGCAGCGAGGGCGGGTTGCCCCGGATCGGGATCAGCTTCGCCTCGGTCGACGCGGTCAGGTCCGGCACGCTTGAGAGCAGACCCCAGGTGTAGGGCATCTCCGGGTTCGTGAGGATCTCCTTGCCCGGCCCGTACTCGACCGCGCGGCCGGCGTACATCACGAGTACGTCGTCAGCCATCTCCGCCACGACGCCGAGGTCGTGGGTGATGATGATGATCGCCGCGTCGAAGTCGCGCTGCAGGTCCTGGAGCAGGTCGAGGATCTGCGCCTGGACGGTCACGTCGAGAGCGGTGGTCGGCTCGTCGGCGATGAGCAGGCTGGGGTTGTTGATCAGCCCCATCGCGATCATCGCGCGCTGGCGCATGCCGCCGGAGAACTGGTGCGGGTAGTCGTCCACACGACGGTCGGGCTGCGGGATGCCGACGCGGTCGAGCATCTCGATGGCGCGCTTGCGCGCCTCCCGCTTGGTCACGTCGTTGTGGACCTGGTAGGCCTCCATGATCTGGTTGCCCACCGTGTAGTAGGGGTGCATCGCGGAGAGCGGGTCCTGGAAGATCATCGCCACGTCGCGGCCGCGGCGCTTGCGCATGTCCTCGTTGCTCACCTTGAGCAGGTCCACCCCGTCGAGCAGGATCTCGCCGCTCAGCTTGGCGTTGGTGCCACGGTGCAGCCCCATGATCGCCGAGCTGGACACCGACTTGCCGGAGCCGGACTCACCCACGATGCCGAGCGTCTTGCCGCGCTCGAGGTCGAAGGAGAGACCGTCGGTCGCCTTGACGATGCCGTCGGAGGTGGTGAAGTGGACCTTCAGGTCCCGCACCGAGAGGAACGCGCCGTCCTTGGCCGGCGTCGTCCCGGGCGTGTTGGAGAGGTCAGTCATGAATCAGCTCCGGGGTCAGGCGACGCGCACGCGCGGGTCGATGAAGGCGTACAGGATGTCGACGATGATGTTCGCGACGATCACCAGCGCTCCGAGGAGGAGGACCAGCCCGATCACGGTGGGCAGGTCGAAGTCACGGTTCGCGGTGACAGCCAGCTTGCCGAGCCCGTAGTAGTTGAAGACGCTCTCGGTGATGATCGCTCCGCCCAGGACGCTGGCGAAGTCGAGACCAGCCATCGTGACCAGCGGCGTCAGGGCGGCCCGCAGCGCGTGCTTGAAGAGCACCTTGGGACCCTTGAGCCCCTTCGACCGCGCTGTGCGGATGTAGTCCTCGCTCAGCGACTCCAGCACGAAGGCGCGCGTCATGCGTACGTAGCCGGCCATGTAGACGACCGCGAGCGTGAAGCCGGGAAGAATGAGCTGCACCAGCCACTGGCCGACGCCGCCCTCCGCGATCGGGACGTATCCCGGCGCCGGGAACAACCCGAACTTGATCGCCACGTAGTTGAGCAGCAACGCACCGATGAAGAAGGTCGGGAACGCATACAGGATCAGGGTCGCTCCGACGACGCCGCGGTCGACCAGGCTGCCCTTGGTGACCGCGGCCAAGACACCGAAGAGGATGCCGAACACCATCCAGATGACGATCGCCACCATGGCGATCGAGATCGAGATCGGTGCCGCTTCGGCGATCTCGGCGTTGACGGTGGTCTGGTTGTTCTGCGAGTAGCCCAGGCACGGAGCGGGGCACTCGGTCACCAGCTCCGGAGCCGCCTTACGCAGCTCCTCGTTCGCCGGGTACTCACGACCGACTGCGACACCCTCCAGGAAGCCGCCCCACACCTTGATCGTCGCGGCGGCCTTGTCGATCGGGGGAAGAGAAGGATCCGGATATCCCAGAGCCTCGCGCGTCTCGGCGATACGCTCGGGCGGGCAGTTCCTCCCGCAGGCGAACTTCGCGGCATCGACAGGGCTCGCGAAGAAGAGCCCGATGACGACGGCGCTCATCGCGACAAGCATGAGAACGCCGACCATGACGCGGCGGATGATGTAGGCGACCATCAGGAGGTCTCACCTTCGTTGGATCGGCCCGCACACGCGCCATCACTGACGCCGTCCGGGGAATCTTGAGACATTCATAGGACAGAGGCGGGGCTCACCAGGGAACCCCGCCTCCGAGAGTCGGAGCGCCGCGCGTTGTTCGCGACGCTCCGACGGGTAATTCGGAGTGTCGAGGAATCAGTCCTCGATGTCGATGCTGCCCAGCTCGACGAACGAGCTCGACGCAGTCGTCGTGGTGAAGTTCTTCACCTTCGAGCCGTAGACCCAGTTGAAGGTCGCGATCTCGAGCGGGACGTACGCGGTGTCCTCACCCATGATGGCGTCGGCCTCCTGGAGGAACTTGTTCTGCTCCTCGATCGTGGCCGCAGAGCCGGCCTTGTCGAACAGAGCGTCGACCTCCGGGTTCTTGTAGTTGCCGTAGTTCTGGCCGTTGGTCGACTTCTCGATCTGACGGCTGTCGAACAGCGCCGCGGTGACGGTCATCGCGGAGGGCCAGTCGGCACCCCAACCGCCCCACATCACGTCGGCCTCGTTGGACGGCTTCTGGATCTCGGTGTAGTACACGTCGCCCAGCGGGTCGAGGGTGACCTTGAACCCGGCAGCCTCCCAGGTCTCCACCAGCGCAGCGGCCTGCTTGTCAGCGGTGTCGCTCTGCGGGTAGGTGAAGGTGATCGGGTAAGGCGTCTTGACGCCGGCCTCGGCGAGGAGCTTCTTGGCGCCCTCGACGTCACCGGCCAGGTTGCGGTCCTTGAACGACGGGTTCGGGACGTAGCCACCGACGGCCGGGTTCACGATCGAGTCGGCCGGGGTGTAGGCCTTCTCGCCACCGCCGGCGGCGATCCACGCCTCGACGTTGGTCGCAAGCGCCAGCGCGCGACGGACCTTCGGGTCCTTCATCTGGTTCTGGTTGGGGACCAGGTAGTCGACGTAGGGCGACTTGACCTGGACGTAGCGGTCCTTCACGCCGGGCTCGGTGAGACGGGAGTAGAACTCCGGTGGTACCCGGCTCTGCTTGGGAACGATGTACTGCGAGTCAGGGCTGTCGGAGAACAGCTTCTCGTAGAGGGTCTCGGCCTTCTCGCCGTACCTGAACTCGATCTTCTCCGGCAGGGCCTCGCGCAGCGACTTGTCGTCGGTCTCGGGGTCGTACTCCGGGTTGCGGACCAGCGTGCCGCCCTTGGTGGCGCTCCACTTGTCGACCTTGTACGGGCCGTTCGAGAAGATGACGTCGTCGTTCTTCGCGCCCTTGTCGAAGGACTTCTTGTAGGGGTCCATCATGTGCAGGGACGCGATCGCCAGCGGGAAGTCAGGCCACGGGGACTTGAACTTGTAGGTGATCGTCTTGTCGTCGCAGGTGACGGCCTGGTCGAAGTCGGCCTGCTGCTCCGGCGTCGCGGTGTACGGGCCCGGGTACTCACCCTTGAGGGCCAGCTTCGCGGTCAGGTAGAAGCCCGGACCACCGGTGAGCTCGTCGGCAGCGAAGTTGCGCGAGGCGCCGTAGGCGAAGTCCTCACACGTGATCTCGGAGCCGTCCTGCCACTTCACGCCGTCCTTGATGGTGAACGACCAGACCTTGCCACCCTCGGTCGAGGTGCCGGTGTCGGTCGCGAGGTCCGGGGTCGGGGTGCCGGACACCTTCGGGTCCGTCGAGGACGGGAAGGCCAACAGCTGCCGGTAGACCAGACGCGTCGTGCTGGCGATGTCAGCGCCGACGTAGATGCGCTGAGGGTCGAGGTGCTCGATGGCGTCTTCGCTGACCATCACCAGCGCCTTGCTACTCGATCCCCCGCCGTCCTCGCCGCCGCAGGCGGCAAGGCCCAGCGAGAGACCCAGCACGCCGGCAGCGCTGACTGCCACGTACTTTGCTCGCTTGTTGAGCATTCGTTTCTCCTTGGTGTTGTCACCGCCACGACGTGGCGCTGATATCGGTGGCCATCGAGGCACACCAGCTTGTGTTACGGAGCCCCGAGGCTCACCGGTTTCCCTTGGGGTCGAGGGCGTCGCGCAACCCGTCACCGAGAAGGTTGAACGAGACCACGATCAGTGCGATCAAGAACGCCGGCGCGAAGAAGTAGAAGAAATCCGTCTGCGCGTACTTCAACGAGTCCGCCAACACGTTCCCGAGCGTCGGCGTCGGCGGCTTCACGCTCACCTGCAGGTAGCTGAGGGCCGCCTCGGCCGAGATGTAGGCGGGCATCATCAGCGTCGCCAGCACCAGCAGCGGCGCCCACAGGTTCGGCAGGATCTCCTTGAAGTAGATCCGCATCCTGCCCGCACCGAGCACGATCGCGGCCTCCACGAACTCACGCTGCTTGATCGAGAGCACCTGTCCCCTGACCACACGGGCGGTGCCGGTCCAGCCGAACAACGCCAGCACGACGATGCAGTAGATCGCCTGGACGGTGGGACCGTTCGGCAGCCCGGTCACGTTCTGCACGATCACCAGACCGAGCGAGGACAGTGCCAGCAGCATCAGGGTAGAGGGGAAGGAGAGGGTGAGGTCGGTGATCCGGCCCAGGACGGCGTCGACCCAGCCACCGCTGAACCCGGAGATGATGCCGACGACGGCGCCGATGATCACCGACAGGATCGACGCGGTCAGCGCGATCACGAGCGAGAACGTCACGCCGTACCAGAACCGGGAGAGCGCGTCGCGGCCGGTGCCCGGCTCGACGCCCAGCGGGTGGTCCAGGCTGGCGCCGCTCCAGCCGCCGACCGGGAGCGTGTTCTCGTCGAGGAGGTCCTGGTTGAAGCCGAAGGGGTCCAGGACCCCGACCTTGACCAGGATCGGGGCAGCGATCGCGGCCAGGACGACAAGCACGACGATGACGAGCGAGACCATGGTCAGCTTGTCCTTGCGAAGCCGCATCATCGCCAGCTTCATCGGCGACTTGCCCGCGATCGCCTTGGCCTCTGCGGGTGCTACCGAGGGGGCCGATCCACCCGAGAGCTGCTCGCCTTCGAATGCGGTGGACGATTCGGTCATGGTTCCTCTGTCTAGTCGTCAGGAAGCGGGCCGAGAACCGCGCGTACAACATGGGGGCCTCGCGGCCGCCGGATGGAACTCTATGTGATCCCTTTGCCCGGATGGACCCCTGACCGGTAACGATCCGATTTCATCCAGTGATACGCCAGATCGGGACGCCTTCTCGCCAATCCCCACCGAACAGCAAGAGTCTCCGGGACCGACGGATCGGTCCCGGAGACTCTGTTGGATTTGCCTGAGGTGGCCTCAGTTCGCCGATTCGCCCTCGGCGGCGGCCGGAGCCGCAGGCTTCGCGTCGACACCGGCCTCCTTGCGCTGCTCCGGGGTGATCGGCGCCGGGGCGGCGGTGAGCGGGTCGTAACCGGCACCCGTCTTCGGGAAGGCGATGACGTCGCGGATCGAGTCGGTGCCGGCCAGCAGGGCGACGACGCGGTCCCAGCCGAACGCGATGCCGCCGTGGGGCGGGGCGCCGAACTTGAAGGCCTCGAGCAGGAAGCCGAACTTCTCCTCGGCCGCCTCCTCGCCGATCCCCATCAGGTCGAAGACCCGCTTCTGGACGTCCTCGCGGTGGATACGGATCGACCCACCGCCGATCTCGTTGCCGTTGCAGACGATGTCGTAGGCCCAGGCGATGGCGTTGCCCGGGTCCTTGTCGAAGCTTTCGACGTCCTGCGGGCTGGTGAACGCGTGGTGGACCGCGGTCCACTCCCCCGCGCCGACCGCGACGTCACCGGACTCGACCGCCTCGGAGGCGGGCTCGAGCAGCGGCGCGTCGACGACCCACAGGAAGCTCCACTCGCCGTCCTTGCGGAGGTCGAGGCGGTTGCCGATCTCCAGGCGGGCGGCACCGAGCAGCGAGCGGCTCGACTTGGGGGCGCCGGCGGCGAAGAAGATGCAGTCGCCGGGGTTGGCACCGACGTGAGCGGCCAGGCCGGCGGCCTCGGTCTCGGAGAGGTTCTTGGCGACGGGGCCGGTCAGCGAGCCGTCCTCCTGGACCAGGACGTACGCCAGGCCCTTGGCCCCGCGCTGCTTGGCCCAGTCCTGCCAACCGTCGAGCTGGCGTCGCGGCTGGCTCGCGCCACCCGGCATCACCACGGCACCGACGTAGGGCGCCTGGAAGACGCGGAACGTCGTCTCGGAGAAGTAGTCGGTGCACTCGGTGATCTCGATGCCGAAGCGCAGGTCGGGCTTGTCGGAGCCGTACTTCGCCATCGCGTCGGCGTAGGTCATCCGCGGCAGCGGGAGCGGCACGTCGTAGCCGATCAGCTTCCACAGCGCGGCGACGATCTCCTCGCCGAGCGCGATCACGTCGTCCTGCTCGACGAAGCTCATCTCGATGTCGAGCTGGGTGAACTCCGGCTGGCGGTCGGCGCGGAAGTCCTCGTCGCGGTAGGCACGGGCGAGCTGGTAGTAGCGCTCCATGCCGCCGACCATGAGCAGCTGCTTGAACAGCTGCGGGGACTGCGGCAGCGCGTACCACGAGCCCGGCTGCAGACGCGCCGGGACGAGGAAGTCACGAGCGCCCTCGGGGGTGCTGCGGGTCAGCGTCGGGGTCTCGATCTCGACGAAGTCGTGGGCAGCGAGCACGTCGCGGGCAGCCTTGTTGGCCTTCGAGCGCAGGCGGATGGCGTTGCCCGGCGCGGTGCGGCGCAGGTCGAGGTAGCGGTGCTTGTAGCGGACGTCCTCGCCGACCTCGACGTGGTCGTCGATCGGGAACGGGAGAGGTGCGGCGGCGGAGAGGACCTCGAGGTCCTTGGCGACGACCTCGATCTCGCCGGTGGCGAGGTTGGGGTTGCGGTTCTCCTCGGTGCGCGCGACGACCTCGCCGGTGACCTTGATGCAGTATTCGTTGCGGAGGGCGTGGGCGATCTCCTCGTCGCGGACGACGACCTGGACCACGCCGCTGGCCTCACGCAGATCGAGGAACGCGACCCCGCCGTGATCGCGTCGGCGGCCTACCCAGCCGGCGAGGGTCACGGTCTGGCCGACGTGCTCGGCACGCAGGGTGCCGGCGTCGTGGGTGCGGATCACTTCTTCTCCTCGGTGTTCGCGACGACCTGGGGCTTCAGGTCGCTCTCGTTCTGGGGCGTCCAGGTCGCCGGGTCGGCCGGGACCTGGTCGCCGGTGCGGATGTCCTTGATCTCGTAGCCGCCTTCGGTGGCGAAGAGGACGTACGGGATGCCGCGGCGCTCCGCGAAGCGGATCTGCTTGCCGAACTTGGCGGCGTTGGGCGAGACCTCGCAGGCAACATTGTGGGCGCGCAGCGCCTGGGCCGCCTCATCGGCGCTCGCACGGCTCTCCTCGTCGGCGACCGCGACCAGCACGGTGCTCGGGACCTTGCGGTCCCCGTCGAGCACGCCCTTCTGCACCAGCGGCACCAGGACGCGGCTGACGCCGAGCGAGATCCCGACGCCCGGGTAGGTCGTCCTGCCGTCGCTGGCGAG
This sequence comes from Nocardioides luteus, assembly GCF_015752315.1. Classification (NCBI taxonomy): domain Bacteria; kingdom Bacillati; phylum Actinomycetota; class Actinomycetes; order Propionibacteriales; family Nocardioidaceae; genus Nocardioides; species Nocardioides luteus. Next base: position 2,234,360 of record NZ_JADOVJ010000001.1, on the reverse strand, counting down.
CGCGTCGTAACGCCCACCGGAGCAGATGCTGCCCAGGCTCTCGTAGCCGTCCAAGCGGGTCTCGAAGACGGTGCCGGTGTAGTAGTCCAGGCCACGGGCGATGCTCAGGTCGGCCACGACGCGTACGGACTCGGTGTTCAGCGGGGCCGTGGCGTTGATCAGCGTGGCCAGCTCGGAGAGGCCCTCGTCGAGCAGCTCGCTCTCGACACCGAGGCCACGCACCTTCTCCACGAAGGAGTCGTCGGTGGCGGTGATCGTGGCGAGCTCGAGGCACTTGGCGGCCTGCTCGTCGCTCAGCCCGGCCTCGGAGACCAGCAGCTTGCCGACCTCCTCGGCGGGCATCTTGTCGAGCTTGTCGATGAGCCGCATGGTCTCCTCGACGTCGGGGGCGCCGAGACCGGCGTAGAAGCCCTGGATCAGCTTGCGGTTGTTGACCTGGAGCGTGAAGCCGGGCAGGAAGGTCAGCTTGCCGAGCGCCTCGAGCATGACCCGGGCGACCTCGACGTCGTGGTGGAACGGCAGCGTGTCGCGCCCGACGATGTCGATGTCGGCCTGCGCGAACTCGCGGAAGCGGCCCTCCTGCGGGCGCTCTCCGCGCCAGACCTTCTGG